>QHBT01000023.1 GCA_003244185.1 Candidatus Dormiibacter spiritus
TCACCTTCAACGTCACCCCCGGCGAGCGCGAAGCCCCCGACTCGCTACCCGCACCAACCGCCCTCTAGAAGGTCAGTCAAACTTCCCACCGAACTAAGGCCCCGACCGGAGCCACGCCGACTTCAGGCGACGGAGCCACCTGCCGAGGAGGCTCCCTCCCCCGATGCTTGTCCGGTAGGGGCTTCGGTCGCGGGCGCGGTGTCGCCTGAGATCCGTGGGCGGCTCAGAGTAGACTCCGCTCCGTGCCCAAATTCGGGCCTGACCGAATCCGAAACGTCGCCATCCTTGGTCATTCCCACGAGGGCAAGACCACGCTGGCAGAGGCGATGCTGCACGCCACCGGCGCCCTGCCACGGATGGGCTCGACCGACGCCGGCACTGCCGCGCTTGACTACGAGCCGGAGGAGCAGCGCAGGAAGATCTCGATCGACCTCGGCCTAGCCAGCGTGGAGCTGGATGGGTACAAGGTCAATCTGCTCGACAGCCCGGGGTTCGTGGACTTCGCAGGTCAGGCGGTCAGCGCCCTGGCCGTCGCCGAGGCGGCCCTCTTGGTCACCTCGGCCACAGGTCAGCTCAGCGTCGGCACTGAGCTGGCCTGGACCACCCTGACCGAGCGGGCGCTGCCCCGGCTCGTGGTCGTGAACAAGATGGACAAGGAGAACGCCCACTTCTTCGGCGCCTTGGACGCGATGCGCGCGGAGCTCACGCCCAAACCTGTCGCGCTGCACCTGCCGATTGGCGCTGAAGGCTCTTTCCGCGGAGTGATCGACCTCATGCACCAGAAGGCCTTCCTGGCTCAGCCCGATGGGCAGGGCGGGGAAGGGCCCATCCCGGCCGATATGCGCCAGGTATTCGAGCAGCGTCACGAGCAGCTCATCGAGGCGGCTGCAGAGGGCGACGATGTGCTGCTCGAGAAATACCTGGAGGAGGGCACGCTCAGTGACGCGGAGGTGGAGCAGGGCCTCCGCTCAGGCATTCGGACAGGCCGCGTGGCGCCGGTGGTTTGCTGCAGCGCAACCAAGCTGCTGGGGGTGCGGACGCTCCTTCGAGCCGTCTGCGACCTGCTGCCAGCGCCCGACGCCTCGCTGGACGGCCCCGCTTCGGCGCTAGTCTTCAGCACTCACTCGGACCCGTTCGGTCGAGTCAGCTTCTTCAAGATCTTGGCCGGCTGCCTCAAGTCGGAGCAGACCATCGAGAACCGCGGCCAGGGAGCAACCGAGCGCGTGGCCCAGCTGTTCTTTCCCCGGGGCAAGGAGCACGTCGGAACCCCAGAGGCATGTGCGGGAGACATTGCCGGAGCCACGAAGCTAACCCACACTCGGACTGGAGATCTGCTGGGCAACGTGGTGGAGTCGGCGCCCAGTTTGCAATTCCCTGTGCCGCGGTTTCGGCTCGCGATTGAGCCCCGGAGCCGCGGCGACGAGGACAAGATCTCCAACGGCTTGGCTCGCCTGGCGGAGGAGGACCCCAGCCTGCAGCTGGTGCGGGACGAGGAGACCCAGCAGATGCTGATCGCGGGGCTGGGTGACGTCCACATCGAGGTCGCTCTGGCGAAGCTGAAGCGGCGCTACCAGGCGGAGGCGGTGACAGCGCCACCTCGAATCGGCTACCGGGAAACGATCAGCCGTGTGGTTCGCGCTGAAGGCCGCCACGTCAAGCAGTCAGGCGGTCACGGCCAGTACGCCATCTGCGTGATCGAGGCTGCCCCAGCCGAGCGCGGCGCCGGCTTTGAGTGGGAGGACAAGATCTTCGGCGGCTCGATCCCCATCAACTACAGACCCTCTGTCCGCAAGGGCATCGAGGACACGATGGCTCGGGGCGCCGTCGCGGGCTATCCCATGGTAGATGTGCGGGTCAGGCTGGTGGACGGGAAGTTCCACACGGTGGACTCCTCCGACATGGCCTTCCAGATCGCCGGCTCGCTGGCGCTGAGGAAAGCTGCCGCCGAAGCCGGTCCAGTCCTCCTGGAGCCCGTCATGCAGGTGCAGGTGCGCGTCCCTGAGCGCTACCTGGGCGAGCTCATGTCCGACCTCAACGCCAAGCGGGGCCATATCGCCGGCACCGATTCCGACGGCGGCTGGCAGCTGCTCACGGCGACAGTGCCGCAGGGCGAGCTGCAGCGATTCACTCTGGATCTGCGCTCCCTGACCCAGGGCAGGGGCTCCTTCGAGGCGACCTTCTCTCACTATGAGCCGATGCCCCCGACGCTCGCCAGGCCGCTGATCGAAGCCTGGGCCAAGGAGCACGGCGGGTGACCTGAGAGGCGGCACGGAAGCGGCCGCCAGGCCGCTTCAAAGGGGCTGGCGAGAGGGGGTGCTGCGTATAGTTCCGAGATAGAAAGCAGCCAGAAAACCCCTTCGGAGCAACTGAATTGGCCGGGTATCCGTACGAGCGCTTCACCGAGCGAGCCAAGAAAGTGCTCACGCTCGCGCAGGAAGAGGCCGAGCGCTCGCATCACAGCTACATAGGCACCGAACACCTGCTGCTGGGCCTGCTCCGCGAAGGCGAGGGCTTGGCGGCGAAGGTGCTCAACAACCTCGGGGTGGAGATCGGCAAGGTCAGGCAGACGATCGAGTCTGTGCTGGGCCGAAGCGAGCGGATAGTGATCCAGCAGATCATCCCCACCTCCCGCGTCAAGCGCGTGATCGAGATCTCCTTCGAGGAAGCCCGCCGCATGGGCAAGACCTATGTCGGCACCGAACACCTTCTGCTGGGCCTGCTGATCGAAGGCGAGGGCATCGCCGCCCACGTGCTGGAGGATCTGGGCGCCAGCCTGGATCGGGTGAGGGCTGAGATCGAGCGGTTGGAGGGGGATGCGCGCCGGGAGGACTCCGAGCCGCAGCCCAAGAAGCCGTCGAAGACGCCCCTGCTGGATCAGTTCGGCAGGGACCTGACGGAGCTGGCGCGGAAGAA
>QHBT01000071.1 GCA_003244185.1 Candidatus Dormiibacter spiritus
CGCCTGATCTTGTGAGCCGTTCATCTTAGCAAGGTGTACTTGTTGACCTGGAGAAACGGGGTCAAGACAACAGTTTGAGTGCAAGGCCGGCCGCACATCGGTCGGGTCGGTCGGCCTTGCGCTTCGCTTTCGGCGCGCGACGCTTCCGACCCTACTGCTGAAGGCTGGACTTGGTACTCTCGGCCGCTTCGCTCGCCTTGCTCTTCGCGGTATCGGTGAGTTCGCTGACATGCTGGCCGCCGCTCTCCTGAGCAGTCTGCTTGGCGCTTTGGGCCACCTCTTGGGCCACCTGCTGGCCGCGGCTCAGAGCTTCCTGGGCAGTCTCTTTGGCTTTGGCCTTGACGGTGTCGGCGGCCTGACCGAGCTTTTCGTCCTCCATTCTGGTGGACGGGAGCAGCAGCCCGACCAGAAACCCGGCGGCACTGGCGCCGAGGGCCAGGCCCAATGGGTTCTCCTGGGCCATCCCCTTCGCCCGCTGGGCATGCCGCTTCAGGTCCTCCGGGCCTGGCACCTGCTCGGTGCCGCGTGAGACCAGGCCTTTCACTTTGCCCGTCGCCTGCTGTGCCTGCTGCTTAACGTCCTCCCCGCTTGGCACCTGCTCACTGCCCCTCGAAACCAGATTCTTGACCTTGCCCTTCACTTTGTCCTTCTTCTCCGCAATCGTGTCGCCGAGCCTCGACTTGACGTCGGCCTTGTAAGTGAGAGCGTCCACCCGCTCGCCCATGCGAGCACGCGTCTCCTCGATCTCACGCTCTATTGCTTCTGGGTCTTTGCCCATTCGATGTCCTCCTTGATGGTCTGTTGAGTCCTTTCCAAGGTCGGCGGCATGCTTTCCTTCAGCTGCCGACGACCCATCAGGGCCAGCACGCCAGCGATCATCCCGTAGACGACGGCCAGGATGAGGGCTGCGAGCCATACCGGCATCGCCAGCGCTAGAGCGGCAATGAAGCAGGCGGTGAGCGCGCCCAGGGCGTAAAGCGCGCCGATGCCGGCGCCTCCCAACTGGCCGAGACCGAGCCCCGCCTTCTTGCCTTTCTGGGTCATCTCCGCCTTGGCCAGCTCGAGCTCCTGCCGGACCAGTGTGCTGGTCTCTTCGGCGAGCTGCTTCACCAGGTCGCCAAGCGGTGCCTGGCGAAGATCAGGGTCCCTGGGGATTTGCGCCATCGCTCAGGTTCGAGTCGGGGGAATGGCCGCAAAGCCGGCCGCTGGCTCGTTGAGCGCGGCCCCGGCGGCCAGATCGTCGGAACCGCCAGGTTCGGGTGAGGGCTTGCCTTGCTGGTAGCGCCGCTGGCTGGAAGTCTTCAGAAAACGGGCTGCCGCAACGCCCACCACCAAACCAGCGGTCGCCAATATCAGGGGCTGCTGGCGGGCGTAGTTCTCGAGGTCGCCGAGAATCCGGTCAGCGTCCGACTGGCGCAGATAGCCGCCAAGCTGCTCTACCCGCTGAGCCAGCTGCTCAGCCGCCTTGGCCGGCAACTGGTTGCCCTGGCCGCTCAAGTGGTCGCTCGCTTTCCGCATCGCCTGGCCGATCGAGTCGACCTGGTTGCCGGCCTGCGTGGAGCGAATGTTGACCTGCTCGCGCATCTTCTCTTGCGCCGAGCCGGTGGCCAGCTGAAGCTGTTCCTTGGCCGAGCTCGTCACCTGCAGGGCCTGCTCCTTTGCTTGCTGCGCTTTCTCTTGGACTGCCTTCTGCGGGGCTCCGCCTGTAGATTCCTCGGTCAAGGTTGTTTCCTCCTCACTGACTTCAAGAAGCCGGGAGACACTCGTGCGCTGCCCGTCGGGCCCGACCTCGCTGCCTCGGGAGCGTGGTTTCCTTTCGCTCGCCGGCAACCATCAAGCGCCGAAGCGAGCATCTCGGTCGATCCTCTTGTGGTAGTGGCCGCCCAGCCTGCCGCCAAGCCCGGACGCGATCAGCATCACCAGTAAGGTCGCCACCAGCGAAAGCACACCCGCCGTCGTCAGCGCACTCAGATTGACGTTGAGATGAAGTTGACTTGCCACGTTGAACTGGCTTCCGAGGACGGCGCCGAGGATTCCGAAAATGATGACGATCAGGACCGTCCAGACCACTACACCCAGCCCGTTCTTCATACCGTCGTATCGGGCCAGGCGACCCGCGGTGTAGCCGCCGATGAAGTAGGCCAAGACCAGCGTGAGGATGGAACCGACCAGCGCCCCGATTCCAAGTTGTTGGGTCGCGCTGGAGACCGAACCGCCTACCTTTGGCACCTGCGCTCCGAGCTGGTAGCCGACCGAGCCGACTATGGCCGCGACGATGCCGAGCAGAACTGTCAGGAAGAAGATCGCCACTGCGAACCCGAGGAAGGTTGCGACCCAGTCGAAACCTCCATAACGGTCGCGGAGCCTGTTCCCACGCTCCCTCCGTTTGAGCTCAACTGACTCTGCACCTGGCGCACCCTCCGGTGCGACCGGCCGATCCTCGCCTGCATAGCGTCTGGACATCTCCGTCTCCTCCACTAGAGTTCGAGCGACTCCTTCAAGTGACGAGCCTCAACGCGTAGATAGATGCGAGAAGCGGCTGATCGGTTTCAACGTTCCGGCTGCCGCGGTTTCTGCTGAGCACCAATCAGCTGCCTTCAGGCCAGACGCCTGCCGCGGCAGCCACCGCCGTCAGCGCCCCGGCAGTGGCAGAACCTGAAGAGGCCCGTTCAAGAGCAGCAACAGGCCCGCGGCGCCGCCAGCCGCCTTCACAACGACTGGTCCAAAGCGGGTCCTGCTTCTGGCTGTACTGACCGACTCAGGCCCGTCCTTTCCCGAATGGGCGTCACCAAGCCGCCGGCGGTGGTGGTGAGCCGCTCACTCAGCCGCTGCAGCTGCTGGCGCGCGGGATCGAAGGACAACAGGACACTGCCCAGAGCAATCCCGAGTCCGAGCCCCATGCCGAACATGCCCACCAGCGGCCAGGGGCTCGCTGGGGGGCTGGGTGGGGGGGTCGGCTGAGCGTGCCAGGGCAGTATCACCGCATCTCGAAAGCGATCCCGGATCATCGGCAATCCCAGCATGGTTATCTCCTCCTACTAGTCGTCAACTCGGCAGCCCAGCCGCAAACGCTGACTCTTGGTTCAGCGGCTCTCATTTCACGACGGCTGAGCCCTTGTCCCGAAGAGATGCCTGTACCGACCCGGAAAGTTTCACCTCCAATCTCCTCGATCGAGGCCTCCGTAGCACCAACTCACCGTACGGTCGGTGAGCCGGGCAATCTCAGAGCGAAGGGCGGCCCTGCGCGATCACCCGGCCCTTCGCATCCAACGCGCCATACTGCGACGCCAGAAGACTGCTCGTCTTCCGAGTCATGCCGCTCTCGGGGCTATCGGCAGGCGGGCGACTTCACCGGCTCCGAGAGTCGCCACCGGCGCCCAGCCCATCAGAGGCTATGTACTAACAGGATAACCTTCAACACCGAAATCTCAATCCTCCAAGGTCACGGCGTGGGCGAGGTGGTTTGGCCTGAGACGTTCACCAACCAAGAGACGCCGAATTTGTCGGTGAACATACCGAACATATCCCCCCATGGGGCCTTTTCGAGCGGCATTGAGACGCTGCCGCCTGCGGCCAGTCGGTCGAAGTAACCGCGAAGTTCTGCCTCATTATCGCCGCTGATCGACATGCTGAAGTTGGTGCCGGGTTTGTACTCCAGGCGGGTTGGCGTATCGGCCGCCATAAATGTGATGCCATTTTCGGCTTCCAGCATGGAATGCATGACCTGGTTGTCTTCGCTCGGGTCCTGGGACGCATTGAAATCCTTGAACGTACTCACGGTTAGCTTGCCGCCAAAGACCGATTTGTAAAATTCCATGGCGTCGCGCGCGTTGTTCTTGAAGCTCAGATAAGGATTGAGTCTGGTTTGCATAATGCTTCGTACGTTAGCAGGGTTTACCTCGGCGGGGACGGCAAGAGCCCAGGAAGACAACGAAGCGTCCGTATGCCGCGCGGAACGCTCGTCCTGCGCGGACTTGGGGCGCTTCTCTGCTGGCCCGCCGTGGTCGGTCGCTGAGGACGCAATCGGTGTGCCGACCACCGCTGAAAGGCGTAGCCCTCAGTTCGCGGAGCGCCTCCCCTGCCACGAGGCAGAAGGGCTGGACACCTGGGGACGCCTTGGCGGGCCCGTTATCGACCGGTTGTGGCTCTCGCCCCCAACTCGGCAACAGCGGGGATCACCCGCTCGCCGACGATCTCCAGCGGTTCGATGCGCCACACGTCCTTCACCGACCCGATCACGGTTTCAATGCCCATCCCGGCTAGCCAGTGCAGCCGGCCGATGAGTTCATCGACCTTCTCCCCCCGTTCTCCCACATCGAACTGGAAGATCGCGGTCTTCTCGATCTCGTCATAGTTGCGGCCCACCGCCTCGCAGTGACCGCGCAGCACTTCCAGCTTGTGGGGCAGATCGGGCGTGGGGAACAAGTTGCAGGCGTCGGCGAAGCGGGCGACAAGGGGAAGCGTCTTCTTCTCGCCGCTGCCTCCGATCATGATTCCGGGATGCGGCCGGCTGATGCTCTGGGGCGAGTTGAGAGGCCGGTCCAGCTTGTACTGCTGTCCCTGGTACGGACTCTCATCGCCCCGCCACATCTGGAGGCAGATCTCGAGCGTCTCCTTCAGCTGCTCAAATCGCCGGCCGAGAGGCGGGAAGGGCACGCCGAGCCCGCGGCTTTCTTCCTCGTTCCAACCCGCCCCGATGCCGAGCCAGGCTCGACCGCCCGAGAGCACGTCAAGGGTGGTCACGGTCTTGGCCAGCAGGCCGGGATGGCGATAGTGGACCCCGGTCACGACAGTCATGAGCCTTGCCCGGCTGGTGTGGGCGGCGAGGAAACCGAGTGTCGTGTACGCCTCCAGCATCTCGTGCTCTGGCGGCCCGATGTGGCCGATCTGGAAGAAGTGGTCCATCACCCCGATCGAATCGAAGCCTGCGCTGTCCGCGGTCGTGGAGTGGAGCCGAGTCGGGCGGTTCCGTCAGGCCACGTGAAGTCCGGTATCTGAAGGCCCAATTTCATACAATTACAAGATTACGCCTTCGAGGCTGAAGACGCGGCCAAGCCCAAGCCCAACACCTACCGGCCTGACCGACTGCTGGTGCACTCAACCAAACTCGCTCGGCACTAAGCGCACCTTCACTCACTGAGCGGCTCGGCCCCACCAAATTCCGATTCCTCATCGAGAATCGACTGCCGGCGGGCCGACTGTCGTGCGAACTTGCACATTTGGCGCCTGGCGGTACCATGTGGCTGACTTCGGCGAGAGCCGGCAAACTCAGTCATTAGGAGAACGAGATAGCGATGCGCTCAGGCATTCGAGCGTTGGTGGTGGGGGCGATCTTCCTGCTGGCCGCCTGCGGCGGCAGCAGCGGCAGCAGCGGCGGTGGCCAGGCCGACAGCGGCAGCAGCTACAAGGGCAAGGAGCTGAAGCTCGGCGCCATCCTCTCCCTGACCGGGGCGGGAGCTGTATACGGCCCGAGCTCCAAGAACGGCGCGGATCTGGCGGTGGAGCAGATCAATAAGTCAGGCGGTGTCAACGGCGCGACGATCACCCTCGACACCCAGGACGACGCCTCGGACAAGGCCCAGGCGGCCCAGGCAGCGCAGAAGCTCATCCAGCAGGGTCAGGTTGTCGGTCTGCTCGGGCCCACGCTTTCCAACTCAGCTGTGGCTGTGCATCCCCTGGCCGAGAACCTGAGGACGCCGATCGTGGCAGTCTCCACCACAGGCATCCACATAGTGCCCGACTGCAACTATCCCAAGACCGATCCCTGCAAGTACGTCTTCCGTGACTCACTGGGGGAGGAGGCGGCGATCCCCGCCAACATCAAGGCTCTCGCCGACAAGACGCATCCGAAGACCGGGGCGCTGCTGGTCGCCAAGGACGACAAGTTCTCCGCTGACGGTGGCGAGATAGTGAAGAAGGCGGCTCCCGCCAACGGCATCCAGCTGCTGGGCTCGATCGAATTCTCCAAGGCAGACGCCGATCTGAGCCTGCCGGTGACCAAGGCCGTCCAGCTCAAGCCAGACGTCATCTTCATCACCTCGCTGGGTGGCATCCCGGCCAAGATCATGATCGAGGCCCGCAAGCAGGGCTTCACAGGCCAGTTCCTGGGCGGCAACGGCTTCAACACCGCAGTCGTCTCCAAGCAGGCAGGGGACGCGGGTAGGGGCGCTCAGAGCGCGAGCGCCTGGTTCACCGCCAACGACTTCAAGTCGAACAAGGAATTCGTCACGGCCTACAAGACGAAGTTCGGACAAGCTCCCGACCAGTTCGCCGCTCAGGGCTACACGGGCGTTCTGATCATGGCCGACGCCGCCAAGCGGGCCAAGCTCAGCTTCAGCAACGTCAGCCAGGATCGCGACAACCTGCGAAACGCCCTGGAGAGCGTCAAGATCGACTCCCCGCTCGGTCCCTTCCAGTTCACCAAGAACCATGACGTGAAGCAGACGATCTGGATCATCCAGATGGATGGAACAGGCGGCTTCAAGCTGGTGCAGAAGATCGCCGGCTAGTGGACTGCCGCTTGCTCGCGCATCTGGGCGAGTAAGAGCGACTCAGCAGTAGGCCTCCGCCCGCCGGGCGGAGGCTTCCTTCTCATACTGGAGGCGACTTGGCGCAGCAGCTCCTCAACGCAATCTTCATAGGCTCCATCTACGCGCTCTTCGCCGTGGGTTACACGCTGGTCTTCGGCATCCTCGACGTGCTGAACCTGGCCCACAGTGCTGTGTTCATGCTGGGAGCTGTCATCACCTATTCGCTGGTTGTGATCCACGCCCAACCCTTCTTCGTGGCGGCGGCCGGCGGCATCCTGGCTTCGGCGGTGCTGGGCCTGGTCGTGGAGTACGCTGCCCTGCGGCCGCTGCGCCGGCGGCAGGCGCCCCAGATCTCAGCCCTGATCTCGACCATCGGCTTGGCGCTGATCTTCGTCTCCATCGTGGAGCAGTCCAAGCCGGGCTCTCCCTTTGCCTGGCTCTGGCGAGACGGCGCCAACTCGGTGCGGTTTCCAGCGGACCGGGTGCCCAACGCCACCTATCACGTGGCGGGCCTGACCCTGGAGTCAAGCAAGGTGGCGATTCTTGTCATCTCCATCCTGCTCATGCTCTCGCTCGGCTACGTGATGCGCTACACCCAGGTGGGTCGCGCCCTGAGGGCAGTGGCGGAGAACCCTCGCGCCGCCCGGCTGCTCGGGATCCAGGTCGATCGCATCTTCGCTCTCACGCTGGCGCTATCCTCGGCCCTGGGCGGGCTGGCCGGCATCCTGTTCGGCGTCGCCCTTTCCGACGTCTCGCCCTACATAGGGCGCGACCAGGTGGAGCTGAAAGGCCTGGCGGTGATTGTTCTGGGTGGCATGGGCAGCATCCCCGGTGCCGTGCTCGGTGGCTACGCTCTGGGCCTGATCGAAGCCATCGCCTTCATCCGATTCGGCAGCAACGTCGAGGCCGGAGTGGCCTTCCTGGCGCTGTTTCTGATGCTCGTGGTCAGGCCCCAGGGTCTCTTCGGAGCTCGCCTCCGCGAACGGTTGTAAGGCTTGGACTTCTTCATCCAGCTCTTCAGCGATCCTGTCGGCTTCTACCAGTCGCATGAGCTGCTCATCGCCCAGATAGGTATCAACTCGCTGCTCGCCATCTCGATCTTCGTCACCCTCTTCTCAGGTCAGCTGACGCTGGCCAACGTGGGCTTCATGGCGGTGGGCGCCTACACCACAGTGATCCTGAGCCTGCACGCCAGCACGCCGCTGGCCTTCAACATCGCCCTCGGCGCTCTGCTGGCGGGAGCGCTCGGGGTGGTCGTCGGCCTCCCTGTGCTTCGCCTCCGCGGAGTGTTCCTCGCCATCGCCACGCTGGGCTTCGGCGAGGCGCTTCGCTTCGGCGTCATCCTGAACCTGCCCATCACCGGCCAGGGCCAGGGCTTGAAGAACCCCGACGCCGATCCGCTCGGCGGTGTCGTGCCGATCCTGGTGGCGCTCGCCCTCGTCGCCTACCTGGTCTGGCGGCTGGCGGGCAGCAAGCTCGGCCAGGCCTGGGCGGCCATCCGCGAGGACGAGCTGGCGGCCTCCAGCCAGGGCATCAACGTGCCGCTCTACAAGATGGCGGCCTTCGTGGTCGGCGCTCTCATCGCGGGCCTGGCCGGCGGCCTCGAGTCGCACATCAACTTCTTCGTCGATCCGACGGAGTACGGCACCACCCGGGCCATCCAGGTGCTCACCTTCGCTGTCGTGGGCGGCATCAGCAACGTACTGGGGCCGATCCTGGGCGCCACGATTCTGACCTCGCTGCCGGAGGTGGTCAGACAAGCGGCTGACTACCGAGACGTGATCAACGGCGTGATCTTGATCCTGATCATCGTCTTCCGTCCCCAGGGGGTGCTCGGCGGCGGAGGCCTGGCTCTGATCCGGCCGCGCTGGTGGCCCCGCCAATGGACGCTGACGCGTGCCCGCACACCTGCTGACGCTTAGCGGCGTCACCCGCCACTTCGGTGGGGTGCAGGCGGTCGATCAGGTCTCGTTGGAGATCGAAGCCGGCACCATCTTCGGTCTGATCGGCCCCAACGGCGCGGGCAAGACCACGCTGGTCAACCTCATCACGGGCTACGTCCCCCTGCAGTCGGGCCGCATCGAGCTGGAGGGCAGGCCGATCGGTGGCCGCGCCCCGCACCAGATCGCCACCCTGGGCGTGGCCAGAACCTTCCAGACGATCCGCCTCTACAAGCATCTGACAGCGCTTGCGAACGTCCTGGTCGGAATGCACTCGCGGCGCAATCATGACACGCTCCAGCAGATCGGCCTGCTGCCGGTTTTCCGGCGGGGCCAGCTGCAGCGGGTGGCTGAAGCGCGCCAGCTCCTGAGCCGCGTCGGCCTGGAGCCTGACCGGTTCCAAAATCGGCGGGCGATGACGCTCTCCTACGGGGACCAGCGTCGGTTGGAGATCGCCCGGGCGCTCGCGCTCGGGCCTCGCCTGCTGCTGCTGGATGAGCCCGCCGCCGGCATGAACCCGGCCGAGAAGGACAGGATCCGTGAGCTCATCGAGGGCCTCAACGCGGACGGACTCACCATTCTGCTCATCGATCACGACATGCGCCTCGTGATGGGAGTCTGCCATCAGCTGGCGGTGCTCAACTTCGGGCGCAGGATCGCCCTGGGCACGCCGGCCGAGGTTTCGGCAGACCCGGCGGTCGTCACCGCCTATCTGGGCACCCAGGCTGGGGAAGAGGGGGCGACTGCCGCTCCCGGCGCGGCTGGGCCGGAGCTGGAAGCGCCCGTCGGCGCCGCTCTTCGAGTCGCCGATCCAAATGAGTCGGTGCGCCCGCCTGACGCCCCGGCAGCCATGCTGGAGGTGCGCGAGCTGCGGGTGGGGTATGGCGCCGTCGAAGCTGTCAAGGGCGTCACCTTCAGCGTTGACAAGGGCGAGGTGGTGGCGTTGATCGGCGCCAACGGCGCCGGGAAGTCCACGATCCTGAATGCGCTGTCGGGGGTGCTCAGGCCGCACGGCGGCTCAGCCGTCTTCGACGGCTTGGACCTCGGCACGGCGCCGACGCACAGGATCGTCTCCCACGGGCTGATCCAGGTCCCCGAGGGACGCGAGGTGCTGGCCCGGCAGACGGTGCGCGAGAACCTGGCACTCGGCGCCTGGAGCCGGCGCGACGGTCGGGCCGTGGCGAGCGAGATCGAGGAGCTGATGGAACGCTTCGAGATCCTCAAAAAGCGGCGCAATCTGGCGGCCGGCCAGCTGTCGGGCGGCGAGCAGCAGATCCTGGCCATCGCCCGGGGTTTGCTGGGCAAACCGCGGCTGCTGCTTCTGGACGAGCCGTCCCTGGGCCTTGCCCCCCAGACTGTCGATCTGGTGTTCGGAGTGATCCAGCAGATCCATGCCGCGGGGACTACCATCCTGCTCGTGGAGCAGAACGCGCTGCGCGCGCTCGAGGTGGCCGGGCGGGCCTATGTGGTGGAGACCGGCCGAATTTTACTCACCGGGACTGGGGAAGCTCTGCGCCGGGACCCGGCTGTGCGCAAGGCGTACCTGGGCGGCTGAGCGAAGCACCCGCTGCGCCAGGCCGGCCCGGTTAGGGCCCTTTGCCGTCCCGTGCCGCAGCCAGGCGGTTGCGCCAGAAGGCCAGGCGCTTCTCGAAGCGATCACACTCCGCTCGGAGCACTCGCCTGTCCGTGTCGACCACCTCCCGGCGAGCTGGTTTGTCGCGCATACCTTCGAGCGCCTCCTCGGCGATCGTGAGCATCTTGCGCTTGAAGTCGAGCAGTTCGTCGTAGACCTCGAGCCAGTGCCGGGCGTCGTCGGGGTCGTGACTGCTCGGGTCCTCGTCCGGCAGCAGCCGGTTGGGATCAGCGGCTTCTTCGCCGGCGCGCTCGTCGCGCGTAACTGTCTGCTCATTCATTGTCGATTTGCCGCTAGCCTACCACCCGATTCCGGCCTCACACTCGAAGCTTGACAGGCAGGTGCGTGGCTCCTGTTATGGTCTAATACACCTAAACATGCGGCGGGGGAATCTCGTTCTGGCGTCGGATTCGCCGGCGCTTCACACCGACCAGTACGAGCTGGGCAACCTGCAGGGGGCGCTTCGCTCAGGGGTTGCCTCCCGGCTGGCAGTCTTCGAGCTCTTCGCTCGGCGGCTGCCTGAAGGCCGGCGCTACGGAGTCTTCGCCGGCTTGGGCAGGTTGCTGGATCGGTTGGAGAACTTTCGCTTCACAGCCGAGCAGCTGCGCTGGCTGAACGAGACCCAGGTGGCGGATGCTGGCACCCGCGGGCGGTTGGAGGGCCAGCGCTTCACCGGAGATGTCTGGGCCTACCAGGAGGGGGATCTCTACTTTCCCAACTCTCCGCTGCTGACGGTGGTGGCTCCCTTTGCCGAAGCGGTCCTGCTGGAGACGATCTGCCTCAGCATCTGCAATTGGGACTCGGGCATCGCATCGTCGGCGTCGCGCATGGTGACTGCCGCTCGCGGCCTGCCGATCACCGAGATGGGGACCCGCCGCACGCATGAGGAGGCGGCGATCGACGCCGCCCGCGCCGCCTACATCGCCGGCTTCAGCGCCACCTCGAATATGGAGGCCGGTTACCGCTATGGCATCCCGGTCACAGGTACGGCCGCCCACTGCTTCACCATGGCTCACCGGGATGAGCTGACCGCGTTCCGCGCCCAGGTCGCCAGCCAGGGTCCGGAAACCACGCTGCTGGTGGACACCTACGACCTGCAGCAGGGCATCAGAAACGCCGTGGCGGCGGCCGGCCCGGAGCTGGGCGGGGTTCGCATAGATTCCGGTGACCTGCTCTCGGAGCTGCCCAAGGCCCGGCAGCTGCTGGACAGCCTGGGCGCGCGACAGGCACGCATCGTGCTGACGGGCGGGCTTGACGAGTACGCCATGGACGAGCTGAGCCTGGGCGCCGCCGGCGGGTTCGGCTCCGGCGAGCGCTTGATAGCGCATCCCAGCCCGGGCTTCGTCTACAAGCTGGTGGCGATAGCTGACTCCGACGACCCTGAGGAGCCGCTGCGCCGGGTGAGCAAGCGCTCGGCGAGCAAGCTGAGTCTGGGCGGCCGCAAGTGGGCTTACCGCCGATTCGACGCTTCCCGGTTCATCACCGCCGAGGACCTGCTGGTCAGCGACTCGGCGCCCGAATCGCCGCCGGCGGGGCTGCCGCTGCAGGAACGGGTGGTGGGGGAGGGCCGCATCCTGCTCCGGCGCTCGGTCGAGGAGGCCCGCGCCTTTCACCAGCAGGCGAAGTGCCGGCTCAGGCCCGAGCAGCTGAGCATCCAGGCCGGGCCGCCGGCAATCCTGGCCAGACCCAGCGAGGAGTCGCCATGAAAGAGACGGAACAGCAGAGCGAGCAGGACTTTCTCGCCCAGTACGATCCTCGAGCCTTGCCGCCGGTGGCGGTGACCGTGGACATAGTGCTGCTCACGGTGAGGCATGGCCGCTTCAGCGTGTTGCTCGTTCGGCGCGGCGACCACCCGGAGAAGGGAAAGTGGGCGCTGCCCGGCGGCTTCGTGGGCCAGCAGGAAGATCTGATCGACGCGGCCATCCGGGAGCTGCAGGAGGAGACCGGGATCGAAGACCTGCCCGGCGAGATGCACCTGGAACAGCTGCGCACGTTCGGCGAGCCGGGCCGTGATCCCCGGATGCGGGTTGTCTCGGTCGCCTACGTGGCCTTCCTCCCCGATCTGCCCGCGCCCCGAGCCGGGTCGGACGCCGCGCTGAGCCGCTTCTGGCCGGTGGGGGAGCTCAGCGGGCCCGACGCGCCGGCCCTCGCCTTCGACCACGCCGGCATCATCGCCGAGGGCATCGATAGGGCTCGGGCGAAGATCGAGTACACACCGCTGGCGGCGGCCTTCCTGGAGGAGCCGTTCACGCTCTCCGATCTACGCGCGATCTATGAGGAGGTGTGGGCGATGCCCCAGGATCCCTCCAACTTCCGGCGCAAGGTGCTGCGGCTGGAGGGCTTCGTCACCCCTGTGGGCGGCATCGCCCCGCCCAAGGGCCCGCAGGGCGGCCGCCCTGCGGAGCTCTACCGCAAGGGTCCAGCCAAGATCCTCTGGCCGCCGCTGCGCCGCCACGACCCGAGCGAGAACGGCACCATGGGTGAGGACGAATAGCCGCGCCGCCCTCCCTCCACTGCGGGCGCGCGCTGGCAGCTTCTCGGGCGAAGGGTGTCGCTCGGGAAAGGGCTGCTCAACTGGCGTGTGAGCCTGTTCGACGGCCTCGCGCTCTTGTGACGGCCTTGCTGGCTGGCGCGCTGGCACTCGTCCTGCTTGGCTGTGGCGAGAATCACGCGGCACCTGACGACAGCGGGTTTCAGCAGGCTGTCAGGCAGGGACAGTCGGGCAGTGAGGTGACTGTCGACGGAACGCTGCTCCAGGACCCCTTCCAGTCGGGCACGCACGAGCACCTGCTGGTGAGGGCCGCCGGCGGCACGCGCCTCGAAGTCGACCACAACACAGGCTTGGCGACCTGGGTTCCCGCGCACGGCGGCGACTCGGTGGTGGTCCACGGCCAGCTCTACATAGACAGCCCGAGCCAGATCGGCGTCCACTGCACTCACGCCAAGACCTCAAGCGGCTGCCCCGCGCCGGGCTGGATCGAGTACCGGGGCCAGTACTACGAGTAGCCGCGGAGGCAGAGGCGAGCGGGGGCCCGAACTGCTTCGCCGGTCGGCCGCTGCCCGGCAGACCGCCGCCGCTTCGGCCGGCGGCTCAGTATGTTGCTCGGAGTACCAGGCATGATCACCTCTCCTCAGCGCTCACCCCGGCTGACAGGCGTCCTGCCCGGGCCGAAGGCCGCGGCGCTCATCGAACGCGACGCCCACGCCCTGTCGCCCAGCTTCACGCGGCCGTATCCCTTTGTGATGGAGCGCGGTCAGGGCTGCTGGGCGATCGACGTGGACGGGAACGAGTTCCTCGACTACACGGCAGGCATAGCTGTCAACGCCACGGGCCACAGCCATCCCCGCGTGGTTCAGGCGGTGACCGAGCAGGCGGCTCGCTTCCTCCACATGTCGGGCACCGACTTCTACTACCAGCGCGAGATCGAGCTGGCCGAGAGACTCACCGAGAAGTGCCTGCCGGGCAGGTCGGCTCGCGTCTTCTTCACCAACTCGGGGGCGGAGGCCATCGAGGGCGCCATGAAGCTGGCTCGCTACGTGACGCAGCGGCCCAACTACATAGCCTTCCTGGGCGCGTTCCATGGGCGTACGCTGGGCGCACTCTCGCTGACGGCCAGCAAGGCGACCCAGCGACGCCGCTTTGCGCCGCTCATCCCGGCAGTCTTCCACGCTCCTTTCCCCAGCCCGGCCACCGGCGTCAGCACAGCAGAATCGATCCGCCGCCTGGAGGACCTCCTCTCGACTGTGGTGCCGGCAGAGAGCGTGGCCGCAGTCTTCGTCGAGCCGATCCAGGGCGAGGGCGGCTACCTGGTGCCGCCTGACGACTTCCTCTCCCGGCTGCGCGAGCTGACCAGCCGCCACGGCATCCTCCTGGTCGCTGACGAGGTGCAGTCAGGTATCGGACGCACGGGTCGTTTTCTGGCAATGGAGCACTGGGGCGTGCAGCCGGACATCGTGTGCCTCGCCAAGGGGCTGGCTTCCGGGATGCCGCTGGGCGCGTTCGTCGCCTCGGCGGAGCACATGAACTGGGCGCCAGGCTCCCACGGCAGCACCTTCGGCGGCAATCCGGTCGCCTGCGCCGCCGCCCTGGCCACGCTGCAGCTGCTCGACGAAGGGCTGATGGAGAACGCCACCCGGATGGGCGACAGGCTCCTGAGCGGTCTGCGCGAGCTGCAGGTCCAGCATCCGCAGCAGGTGACCGATGCCCGAGACATCGGGCTCATGCTGGCGCTGGAGATGGCCACACCGGCGCTCGCCAACGAGGTCATCCAGCGCGCCTTCCAGCGCGGCCTGCTCCTGCTCACCTGTGGCAGCCGCTCGATCCGGCTCTGCCCGCCGCTGGTGTTGAACGAATCCGAGGTCAGTGCAGGGCTGGAGATCCTAGGGGCCGTGCTCCGGGAGCTGTGAGTACCCGGACAGTCAATCGGAGGACCGGCTAGTCCAGAACCGCAGTCGCCTCTACCTCAAATCATGAATTCAGGCTGGGCCAGTGACTGCACCCCGACCAAAGTACTGGCTGGAAGGGTGTCTGCAAAGACAGCCCGGCGCGCCTCCCCGATGGCCGGCAGGTACTCGGGTGAATAGCCAGCTACGTAAATCGTGAGTTTCGTGACGTCAGCCGGTCTGGCACCTGCAGCCGCCAGCGCCCGACCAACGTTCAAAAAGGCCTGCTTGGCCTGGTCGGCAAAGTTGCCATCGGGCGCGACCTGACCGCTGCCATCCACCGCGACCTGGCCGGCAATGAAGACAAGCCGGGTACCAGTCGCCAAGACCACCTGGCTGTACGCCTGGGACTGGAAGAGCCCCTCAGGATTCAATCGATGAAGCGCCATGCCAACCAGATGTTACTCACCGCCCATGCTGTCGACCGCCATGCCGCCAGGGACGTCTGACTCGAAGACACTCGACCGGGCAGTAGCCCAATAAACGCGAAATCCAACCGACTGAAACCGCCACGAAGGTGGCCAGGTACTAGCCTGTCAGACATGATCGACTACGGCCGGCTCTTCTCCCTGGCCGGCCGCCGGGCGGCGGTGATAGGCGCCGGCAGTGGCATCGGCAGGGCCTGCGCCGAGGGACTGGCGGCGCAGGGTGCGGAAGTCACCTGCGCCGATCTGGACCTGGCGGCGGCGGCAGCAACCGCTGCGGCGGTGAACGAAGCGGGCGGCGGCGCCCAGCCGCTGGCGCTGGACATTCTCCAGCCGCAAGCCGCCAGCCAACTGATGGCCGAGAGCGGCGTGCCTCAAGTGCTGGTCGTGACGCCCGCCATCAACGTCCGCAAGCCGATAGTTGAGATCGATGACGATGGCTTCGATCGAGTGGTGGAGCTGAACCTGAAGGCGAATTTCCGCCTGCTGCGCGACTTCGGTCGCGCCTTCGCCGAGCGTGGCAGCGGCAGCATCATCGTCTTCTCCAGCATCCGGGCCCAGGTGGTTGAGCCCGGCCAGGGCGTCTACGCCGCGACCAAGGCGGGCCTAGTGCAGCTGGTCAAGGTGCTGGCCGCGGAGCTGGGGCCGCGGGGAGTGCGGGTGAACGCTGTCGCGCCGGGGGTGGTCGAGACCCCGCTCACCGCCCAGATCAAGAACGATCCCGCCTGGTACCGGGCCTACGCGGAGAAGAGCGCTCTCGGCCGCTGGGCGCAGCCCTCCGAGATGGTGGGCGCTGTCCTCTTTCTGGCCTCTGATGCCGCCAGCTTCGTCACCGGCTCTCAGCTTTTCGTCGACGGCGGCTGGACGGCTGTAGACGGACGCTTCGATCCCCCGCTCTAGCTCGGCGGCCTGAGACCAGGCCGAAAAGCTGCATCATTGCGGTGATGAGACTGCTCAGAGCCGCGACGCTGCCGATCCTGCTGATCCTGGCCTTGACCGGCTGTCAGAGCGGCGGCGGCAACGCTGGCGCGAGCCCAGGAGCGACAGGCAAGGACAAGATAGTGGTCGGCTTCGTTCAGGGGCCGACCTCGCTTGACATCACCTCGGACGCCACGGCTTCCATCGCCACGATGCTGCGCGACAACCTGTACGAGGGTCTGCTGCGCACAGATGCGTCCGGCGTTCTGATCCCCCAGCTGGCGACCGGCTGGGACACCACTCCCGATGGCAAGACCTACACCTTCCACCTCCGCTCCACCAACTGGCAGGACGGCACGCCCTTCACGGCGCAGGACGTCAAATTCTCCTGGGACCGAGCGCGAGATCCCCAGAACAAGCCGGCCAACCCGCACCTCGACTACTGGGCGCCAGTCAGTTCGGTCGACGTGGTGGACGACCACACCGTCAAGGTCTCCTTGAAGCAGTACAGCGACAACTTCCTCTTCCGCATGGCGCAGGGTTCGGCGGCCATCATCCCCAAGTCGACCCACGTAGTCTCCACGAATCCTGTGGCGACCAACCTGGCCACTCAGCCGGTTGGGACAGGTCCATTCAAGTTCTCCACCTATCTGCCCAACACCAGCCTGACCCTGGTCAGGAACGCCGCCTGGTGGGGCCCCAAACCCAGGCTGCAGCAGATCACCTTCCGCTTCATCACCGACGCCAACGCCATGAACAATGCGCTCAAGGCAGGTGACATCGACGCGATCGCTCAGCTGGGTGGTCCCGAGCAGCTGCCGAGCTTCAAGAGCGACAACAACTTCCGGATCCTGGAGGGCGCGCCGGCGGGAAAGCTCATGGTCGCCTACAACAACAGCAAAGGCGCGCTCAAGGACGTGCGCGTGCGCAAGGCGATCTCGATGGCGATCGACAAGAAGGCCTGGATCGACGGCGTCTTCGCCGGCTATGCGGTTCCCATCGGCAGCCACGCTGTGCCCAACGTCACCGAGCCCTACTACGTTGACGAGAACCAGGTTAACAAGTACGACCCCACCGAGGCGAAGAAGCAGCTGGCCGCCGCCGGCTACGCCAGCGGGCTAACTCTGCACCTGGCCGAGGTCAGCGACTTTCCCTACGCCGTGCGCGGTGGCGACATCCTCAACAGCGAGCTGAAGGCGGTAGGCGTCACGCTGCAGATCGACACCATGACCTTCAACGACTGGCTGCATACGGTCTTCCTGCCGCCCCAGGACTACGACCTGACAATCATCAACCACGTCGAGCCCCGGGACATCGGCAACTACGCCAACCCCAAGTACTACTGGCACTACGACAATCCGCAGGTCGCCCAGATGGTCCTGCAGGCTGACGCGGAGCAGGACCAGGCGAAGCGCAAGAGCATGTACGCGACGGTGCAGAAGCAGCTGGCGGACGACGCCGCCAACGGCTACATCATGTCACCCAAACAGATCGACGTGATCAGGGCCAACCTGCGCGGCTACCCGGAGAAACGGCTCTCCACGTCGCTGTACCTGGCCAAGGCCTACTTCAGCTAACGCGCCAGCAGCCGTAGGGAACCCAGCCGGCCGTGGTCATGCAGGTGCTGAGCCGGCTTGCGGTCCTGCTGCTCAGCCTGATGGTCGCCTCGATGGCGGTCTTCGCGGTGGTGAACGTGCTGCCCGGCGATCCGGCCGCGGTAATCCTGGGCACCAGCGCCAGCCCACAGCAGATCGCCGACCTCCATCGCCAGCTGGGTCTGGACCGACCGGCGTGGCTGCGCTATCTGGAGTGGTTGGGCGGCCTGATCCGCGGTGACTTCGGCGTCTCTCTCATCTCGAAACAGCCGATCCTGCCGGAGCTCCAGGGGCGGGCGCTGGTCAGCGTGCCGCTGGCGCTGTTCGCGATGTTCCTGGCGCTGGCTGTTTCCATCCCGCTGGGGATAGTCGCGGGTGTGCGCTACCGCTCGCTCAGCGGATCGCTGATCTCGGCCCTCAGCCTGGGCGGAATCGCCATCCCCGCCTTCTGGGCCGGTTTGCTTCTGGTCACGATCTTCGCCGTGCAGCTGCACGTGCTGCCGGCGGGCAGCTTCGTGCCCTGGGAGGAGAGCCCGGTGGGCGCGTTGCGCTCCCTGCTGCTGCCGTCGATCGCCTTGGGCCTGGTCCAGGGCGCCGTGCTGACCCGCTACATCCGTTCAGCGGTGATCGAGGTGCAGCGCGAGGACTACATCCGGACCGCGCGCAGCAAGGGACTGACGCGAGGCCAGGCGCTGCGCCGGCACGGCCTGAAGAACGCAGCGATCCCTGTCGTGACAATCCTCGGGCTGCAGCTAACGTCGCTTCTCGTGGGCGCAGTGGTGATCGAGAACGTCTTCTACCTGCCCGGTCTGGGCCGAATGCTCTTAGATGCCGTCCGCAACCGCGACCTCATCGAGATCCAGGACCTGATCCTGCTGCTGACGGCCACCGTGCTGGTGATCAACTTCGCCACCGATCTCTCCTACCGTCTGCTCGACCCCCGGATCCGAGCGTCAAGATAGCCGGGAAATGAGCAGCGAGGTCATTGGGCTCACCGAACCGGGTCTCGAACCCGCTTGGCGGCGCCGGTCGGGGCTCAATCCGTCGCTCCTCGCCGGTGGAATCCTCGTCGGCGCAGTCATCCTAGCAGCGCTTGTCTCGTACGTCTGGACCCCTTTTGACCCCACGCACGTCGTCGTCTCGGACCGCTTCCAACCGCCGGGGCAGGGCGGTCACCTGCTCGGCAGCGACGCTCTCGGCCGCGACGTGGCCAGCCAGATCATGGCGGGTGCCCGCAACACCCTGCTGGTGGGCATAGTCACTGTCGCGATCGCCTTGCTAATCGGCGTACCCCTGGGCGGCGTGGCCGCTCTCTACCGCGGCTGGGCGGAGGAGCTGGTGATGCGGTTCAGCGATTTGGTCCTGGCCTTCCCAGCGCTGCTCCTGGCCTTTCTCTTCGCTGCCGTGTTTCACGCCAGCACACTCACCGCGATGGGCGCGATAGGAATCGCCTTCGTCCCCGTCTTCGCCCGGGTGGTTCGCGGCGCCGGCCTGCAGGTGATGGAGCAGGACTACGTCACTGCGGCGCGGACCTTCGGCAGCAGCGCCTTGGGGATCTTCTTTCGCCACCTACTGCCCAACGTGGCTTCGGTGATGATCGTCCAGGCGACAATCGCCTTCGCAATCGCCATCCTGGCCGAAGCGGCGCTCAGCTATCTCGGCCTCGGCACGCCGCCGCCGACGCCGTCCTGGGGCAGGATGCTGAGCGACTCCCAGAACTACCTGGCCCAATCCTCGACACTGGCGCTCTGGCCCGGCCTTTCGATAGCGCTGAGCGTGCTGGGCTTCAACCTTCTGGGCGACGGCCTGAGAGACCTGCTCGACCCCAAGCTCGTGCAGCGGATCCCGCCCCAGTGATGGGTGTGTCAGCTGCGACCGAAGCGGTGGTGCGAGTGTCCGACCTGAGCGTTCGGGTGGGCACGGTGGAAGCTGTGCACTCGGTCGGCTTCGAGCTGGCGGCGGGCCGCCGCACCGGGCTCATCGGCGAATCGGGCTCCGGCAAGACGCTGACGGCGCTGGCGGTGATGGGCCTCCTGCCCGACGGTCTCAGCGCGCGGGGCCGGGCGGTCTATCGCGAGCAGGACCTGCTCGCTCTCTCGGAAGGGGAGCTCTGCCGGCTTCGCGGCGACCGCCTCGGCATGATCTTCCAGGAACCGTTGAGCGCGCTCAACCCAGTCCAGAAGATCGGCGAGCAGGTGGCCGAGCCGCTCCGCCTGCACCGGGGTCTGGGCGCCAGAGAATCGCTCGCCCGGGCCCGGGAGCTGCTGGAGCGGGTGCAGATCCCCGGCGCGGTGGAGAAGCTGGCCCAGTATCCCCACCAACTCTCCGGGGGCCAGCGCCAGCGGGCCATGATCGCCATGGCGATCAGCTGCTCACCCGAACTGTTGATAGCTGACGAGCCGACCACCGCCCTGGATGTGACGGTGCAGGCAGAAGTGCTGCGGCTGCTCGATCGCCTGGTCGATGAGGAGGGAGCCACGCTGCTGCTCATCACTCACGACTTGCCAGTGGTGGCCGGCCTCTGCGACCGGGTGCTCGTCATGTACGGCGGTCATCTGATCGAGGAGGGAGCGGTGGGAGAGGTGTTCGACAGCCCCCGCCACCCCTACACCCTGGCCTTGCTGGAGTCCATCCCCAGCCTGGACCAGGAGCTGCCCGGCGGTCGCTTCCAGGCCATTCCCGGCGCGGTACCGGGCCTGGGCCAGTTCCCCTCCGGCTGTCCCTTCCGCAACCGCTGTCCGCGGGCGACCGAGATCTGCGCCACCATGCCAGTCCTGGAAGGCGAGGGCCACCGCGCCGCCTGCTGGCACCCAGTTTCGTGACCGAGCAGCCGGAGACTGTCTTCCGCGTCCGGGGGGTGAGCAAACGCTTTGCGCTGCCTCGCCAGGCGCCCTGGCTGCCGAGGCGCTTTGTGGCAGCCGTCGAGGGGGTCAGCTTTGAGGTGCTGCGCGGTGAAAGCCTGGGCATAGTCGGTGAGTCGGGGTCGGGCAAGACCACTCTGCTCAAGCTGCTGCTGGGGTTGGAGAAGCCGGACGCGGGCGAGCTGCGCTACCTCGGCCGGTCGCTCCGGCGCGAGGTGCAGGTCGTCTTCCAGGATCCTGTCAGCGCTCTCGACCCACGCCTCAGCGTGGCTGACATCATCCTGGAGCCGCTTCGGGTGATGGGCCTGCGCGAACCGCGCGAGTCGCGGCTGCACGAACTGTTGCAGGCGGTCGGCCTGCCCCGAGCCGCGTCCGGGCGCTATCCGCACGAGTTCTCGGGCGGTCAGCGGCAGCGGATCGCGATCGCCCGGGCGCTGGCGCCCCGACCCCGGGTGCTGCTGGCCGACGAGCCAGTCAGCGCGCTGGACGTCTCGGTGCGCGCCCAGGTGTTGAACCTGCTGCTCGATCTCCGGCGCGACTTCGACCTGACGCTGCTGCTGGTCTCCCACGACCTGGGCGTCGTGCGCCATCTCTGCCAGCGGCTGCTGGTGATGCAGTCGGGGAGGGTGGTGGAGGCGGGGGAGACGCCCCGGGTATTCGCTGCCCCAACGCAGCCCTACACCCAGGTTCTGCTGGCTGCCATCCCCACTCTGAGTCAGCGCCGCACGGCTTGAGCTGCGCCCTCCGGTTAGCTCTAGCGGGTGGTGAACCGCGAGGATGGAACGTACTCTTGAACCGCCTACACCGCGAGATGGTTGTGTGAATCGGGTGACCGCGGCCGACGTAGGAGTCCGAACCCGTGTCAGGCTGGGCAGTACAGCGGGCAGGCTGGTGTGCCTCGCAGCAGTGGGCATTCTGGCGACAGCGCTGGCCTGCTCCACACCGGGGTCGACGTCACCCAGGGCAGCGACCCCACGCGCCCCTTCAGCGACACCGCTCCCAGCGTCCGCAGCACTGACTCCGGCGAACGCCACGACCCTCCCTGGAGGGTGTGGTTCAACCCAGGTTTACAGGGGCGAGCTGCCGCCGTGGCTTCGTGACAGCTCTGCAGGGCTCGCAGGGATGGGTGGCATTCCCTACGTCCTCGCTGGTCCGACAGCTGCCGCCGGCTTCCTTTTCGGCTACCCGCTCAAGGCGGGGTCGGACGCAGTGAAGGTTCTATGGGTCGTGAGCACACCGCGGAACAATGCGCCGTTGGAGATCCAGGCCCACCCCTCCGGTAGCTCTGAACCCGTCGTGCAGGAATCGCGTCCAGCCGACTCGGGCCCGGGCGAGATCTACCCGGATGGCGTGCCGGTACCGACCGCCAGCTGCTGGCACTTCAGCCTTCAGTGGGCTACGGGACACGCAGAACTGGACCTGCTCTACTCCACCTAGAGTGAACAGCTTCCGAGATAACGCG
>QHBT01000011.1 GCA_003244185.1 Candidatus Dormiibacter spiritus
AGCCACCGGCAAGCACGTGAATGGCGGCGGCGCCGGCCACGATCGTCAAGCCCACCGCGCCCAGCGCCCGATCGGAGACCGTGACCGCGAAGAGGAGCAGCGCCACGCCCCAGAGCGCGCCCAGGAGGAGCAGTAGCGTCGGCAGCGGGGTCGGCTGGACGATCAGGCCGAGCAGCGGCATGACGCCGATCAAGACCCACCAACCGCGACGGAACTGGGCCTCCCAGCCGCTTAGCAGCTCGCCCGGGGCGCCCAGGCGGGTCAGCGTCACCGCGCCGACCCCAAGCACCGCGAAGGCGCCGAGACCGACCGGCTGCGGTAGCAGCTGTACAGCCGCGTAGCCGAACACCCAGGCGACGCCCCAGGCGACAAGGGACACCCGGGTGAACTTGGTTGCGGCGAGGCGCCGGGTTCGGGCGGGCAGCCGGCCGACTTCGGCCAGCAGGCCCGCGGCCTCGGCAGGGGACGGTTCAGCCCGACTTCGTTCGGAACCAGCCATCTGGCCACTCTAGATGGCTCGAAACTCTACAGTGCAGAGTATTGTAGGCAGGCAGACTCGCCGTCCTCCAACTCGCGGATTTCGGCGTGCGGCAGTCCTCGATTTCGTAACCAGCCAAGGAGGCGTCAGATGTCTCAGCCTGCGGCCGCCTACCGCGACCGGAAGCTCCCCGCCCGCATCGCCTGGCGGAACGCGATAGGGGTTGTCCTGCTACTCGGGGGAGTGCTCGGTCTCGGCTGTTTCGGCTGGCTGGCGCAGCTGATCGCCAAGTACTTCCGGCACGACCTGCTGTTCGGCTCCTTTCTGCTCGACCTCGGCTTCGCGGTGGGGGTCGCGATAGTGGTCGGTGCCATCGCCTGGTGGCAGCGGGCGCACGGCGAGACGATCCGAGATCTGGGCTGGGCCCAGCCCACCAGGAGGGTCGCGGTCGCGGTCGCCACGGTGTTTGGGCTGCTCTGGGTCGCCTTGAGCTACGCCCGTGGTGGGAACCCGCTGGCGCTGAGCTGGGAGCGCCCGGCGATGGCGCTGATCGGGATCTGGCTGGCGTTTGGGGAGGAGCTCGCAGTCCGCGGCTTCCTGATGGAGAACCTTCGCCGGGGTGGGGTGCCAGCCTGGCTGCAGGTCGTCGTCAGCGCCCTCGTGATGGGCTTCTACCACGGCATCATCGGCTTCACCTATTCGGTGCAGTACGCGATCACCTCGGCCGTGCTGTTCGGAATCGTCTCCCTGATCTTCCTGCTCGGCCGGCGGAGCCTCACGCCTGGCCTGATCTCGCACGCAATGGCTCACGTATTCGGCGATCCGACGCTCACGGAGGGCATCCTCCGCGGCGTGCTGGCGGCGGGCTGAACTGAGCCAGCGGGCTGTAAGCACTCCAGCCCCGCCGTCTTGTCGAGCCCGAGGTCGTGTCACGCGATCACACAGCCGGCCAAGGGGGCGTCAGCTTGACCAGCGAACACATGTTCGCTAGGATGACTCTCGCAGCACCGCCATGCCCAACGTCCCAGCTTTCGACCCCAGCGCATTCTCTGGCGAGGTCACCCTCGACCACAGCATCCCTGCCCGTGCCGCGGAATTTGCGCCTCTGCCGGTTGACCTAGACTCCAGTCTTCGCGAGGCCCTCGGGCGGCGCGGCATCGCGCAGCTGTACTCCCACCAGGCAGACGCTTACCGACACGTTCGAGCCGGCCGCCACCTCGTGGTCGTGACGCCGACGGCCAGCGGTAAGACGCTGTGCTACAACCTGCCGGTCCTGCAGCGCATCTTGGAGCTGCCGGCGGCGCGAGCGCTCTACCTCTTCCCGACCAAGGCGCTGGCTCAGGATCAGCTGGCGGAGCTGGGTCAGCTCACCGCAGGGCTACCGATTGAGATCAAGGTCGATGTTTACGACGGCGACACCCCCGCCGGCCAGCGCACAGCCATCCGCGACGGCGGCCACATAGTTCTGACCAACCCGGAGATGCTTCACACCGGGATCCTGCCTCACCACACGCGCTGGCGGCGGCTCTTTTCCAGCCTGGAGTACGTCGTCATCGACGAGCTGCACACTTACCGCGGGCTGTTCGGCAGCCAGGTCGCGAACGTGATCCGCCGGCTGAAGCGGATCTGCCGGTTCTACGGCGCCTCGCCCCAGTTCGTCTGCGCCTCCGCCACCATCGCCAACCCTGGCGAGCTGGCGGGAAGGCTGCTGGAGGAAGAGAACCTGGCGCTGGTGGCGCGGAGCGGCGCTCCCCAGGGTGAGCGGCGCCTGCTCTTCTACAACCCGCCGCTCACCAACCGGGCGCTCGGCGTCAGGCGGAGCTCTCTGCTGGAAGGGCGGCGGATCGCCGCCGCTTGGATCCGGCGGCAAGTGCAGACGATAGTCTTCTGCCGTTCGCGACTGCAGGTGGAGGTCATGACCAGCTACCTGCAGGAGGCGCTGCTCCCGCGAACCGATGCCAAGCGGCGCGTCCGCGGCTACCGCTCGGGCTATCTGCCGCTCCGCCGGCGGGAGATCGAGGCGGGGCTGCGGTCGGGTGAGGTGTGGGGAGTGGTCAGCACCAACGCGCTGGAGCTCGGGATCGACATCGGCTCGCTGCAAGCGGCGGTGATAGTGGGCTACCCGGGCACCATCGCCTCCACCTGGCAGCAGCTGGGCAGGGCCGGGCGCCGGACTGGCGGGGTCGCCGTCTTCGTGGCTTCCAGCGCGCCGCTTGACCAGTTCATGGTGCGTCACCCGGAGTACTTCCTAGAAGCAGCTCCGGAGGAGGGGCTGATCGACCCCGACAACCCGCTCGTGCTGGCCGGTCATCTCCAGGCGGGATTGTTTGAACTGCCCTTCTCAGAGGGGGAAAAGCTGGGCAGCGGCGAGGTGGGAGAGATGCTCGATCTGTTCCAGGAGGACGGTGTGGTCAGCCGATCCGGCGGCCGCTGGTTCTGGTCTGCTGGCGCCTTTCCGGCGGAGGGCATCTCGCTCCGCCGGCTGGCGGCGGACAACGTGGTGATCGTCGACTGTTCGCAGGCCCGGCCGCAGGTGATCGGCGAGATGGACCAGTTCAGCGCCCAGGTCATGCTCCACGAAGAGGCGATCTACCTGCAGGAGGGCGCTCAGTACCACGTCGACCGGCTCGACTGGGATGAGAAGAAAGCCTATCTGCGGCCGGTCGAGGTGGACTACTACACCGACGCCCTGCTGGCGGTCAGCGTCAACGTGCTGGATTGCTTCGAGAGCGACTCGCTGGCGCCCCTGGACCGCAGTCACGGGGAGGTGAAGCTCACAGCGCTGGCCACGCTTTTCAAGAAGATCCGTTTCCACACCCACGAGAACATCGGCTCAGGTCCGATCCGCCTGCCTGAACAAACGCTGCACACCACCGCCTATTGGACCTCGCTCGAACCTGAGCACTGGCTTCGGCTCGGCCGAGAACGGCTCGAGGCCGGGCTGCAGGGGATGGCCCACGCCATGCGCACTGTGGCCGCCGTCCGGCTCATGTGCGATCCGCGTGACCTGGGCTCCACGGCCGAGGTCAAGGCGATCTCAACGCTGCGTCCAACCGTCACCATCTACGAGGTCTATCCGGGCGGGGTGGGCTATGCCAAGCGCCTCTTCGAGCTGCATGAGCAGTTGCTGGCGGACGCGGCGCAGCTGGTCCGGGAATGCCCCTGTCCGCACGGCTGTCCCTCCTGCATAGGGCCGCTCTGGCAGGTGGAGGGCGCCAAGCAAGCGTGCCTACAACTGCTCTCCGCGAACGTCTCGCTGGTCTCCTAGGCCCGGCGGGCGGCCGCTCGGCAGCGGTCCGGCCGGCGACCGAGCGAGCGCGGCCGCCGGTGCAGCGGCTGTCGCCCCGCGGCTTCGAGCCGGTGGATACGCCGTACGGCGTGGCCTGGCGGTACCTGGACGTGCTGCCGGTGGGCCGCTTCGTGGGAGTTGTGCCGCCAGTGCCACACGCGTACCTGGACACGGAGACGACGGGCCTGGCCGGTGGCACCGGGACGCAGGTGTTTGCCGCCGCCGTCTGCCGGCCGACGGCGGCCGGCTTGGAGCTGTGCCAGCTGTTCCTCTCAGAGCCCGCCGCCGAGGCGGCCTTTCTCCATCTCCTGCAGCAGGAGCTGCATCGCTCAGTCGCTGTCGCGACCTACAACGGCAGCCGCTTTGATCTGCCCCTGGTCCGCACACGTTGGGTGATGGCTCGCCTGCCGGGAGAACTGGAGCACCCCGAGCACCTTGACCTGCTCACGCTCACCCGCGCACTGCTGAAGCCCCGGCTCGAGAGCTGCACCCTGCGTGCGGTGGAGGAGCGCTGGCTCGGCTATGAGCGGGAGGACGACCTGCCCGGTGCGCTGGTGCCGGAGGTGTACTTCGAGTACCTCCGCCATGGCTTCAGCCCGAGTCTGGAAGCGGCGCTCGAGCATAACCGCCTGGATGTATTGAGCCTGTACCACCTGCACGGCCGGCTGCTGCGGCGGCTGGCCGGCGCCGATCCTCATATGGAGGCTGCCGACTGGCTGGCGCTGGGCCGCCACCTGAACCGCGCTGGCCGCCGGGCTGATGGCTGGCGCGCGCTCCGCCGGGCGGCGGAGATGGCGCAAGGCCCTCCCTCAGCCGTTGCTGGAGCGCTTCTGGCGCGTAAGTTGGCGAGGCGCGGTGAAGCCGATGCCGCCGAACGCCTGCTGGCCCGGCTCAGCGAGCAGCTGCCCTGCGAACCAGCCCTTGCGATCGTGCGAGCGCAGCTTCTGGAGTGGCGGCTCCGCCGCTTGGAGGGGGCCCGCGAGGTGGTGGTGCAGGCGCTCTTGCAGCAAGGCGCGGCCAGTCTCCACCGCCACGGCCTGGAACGGCGCCTGAGCCGGTTGGAGCGGCGGCTGCAACGGGGCGCCGCGGGTGGGCTCCGGAGTCGCCGGACGGCTTCCCCGGCCGGGCCGGCGGCCGGCGATAGACTCACCGGCTTGTGAGAGTCCTCGTTACCGGCGGCGCCGGCTTCATAGGCTCCCATGTCAGCGACGCCCTGATCGAGCGCGGTGACGAAGTGATGGTCATCGACGATCTCTCAGGCGCCGGCCGCGAATACCTGAACCCGAAGGCCGACTTCCTGCAGTTGGACATCCGGTCGGGGGACGTGGCAGAGCTGATCCGGCAACGGCGGCCGGACGCCATCTCCCACCATGCCGCCCAGATGAGCGTCAGCCGTTCGGTCCGGGAACCGCTTTTCGATGAGGACGTGAACGTCAAGGGCTCGCTCAACCTGCTGGAAGCAGCGCGGCAAGTGGGTGCGCGCTTCATCTTCGCCTCGACCGGGGGCGCACTCTACGGGGAGACGGGCAACCGGCCCACGCCGGAGAGTTATCCCGCCTGGCCGGTGTCTCCCTATGGCGTCAGCAAGCTGGCGTTCGAGCATTACCTGCACTGCTACCGGGTGGAGCACCAGCTCAGCTTTGCCGCGCTTCGCTACGCCAACGTCTACGGGCCCCGCCAGAATCCGCACGGCGAGGCCGGCGTGGTAGCGATCTTCTGCCTCAAGCTGCTGGCCGGCCAAGAGGCGGTGATCAACGGTGACGGGCTGTACTACCGCGACTACGTTCACGTGGACGATGTGGTGACTGCGAACCTGATGGCGCTGGACAGCGAGGTGGTGGGCCACTTTAATGTGGGCACCGGCCAGGAAGCCTCGGTGAATGAGGTATTCGAGGCGCTAGTCAGCGAGCTGAAGGTTGACGCCCAGGCAAAGCACGGGCCGGCCCGCTCCGGCGACCTTCGCGCCGCCTCACTCGACTCGAGCCTGATTCGCGAAAAGCTGGGTTGGCGGCCCCGCGTCGCCCTGGAGGAGGGGCTGTCGGCCACTGCGCGCTGGTTCCGAGAGCGCCAGCAGCAAAGCTGAGCTGGCCGGCGGCTGGACGGCTCCCCGGCGCGTTGCCGCCGAGTTTAGGCTCCGCTGAAGTCGAGGGTAGCGTGGGCCGATCAAGCTGTTCACAATCGGCCACTCGACACGGTCCCTGGACGAGTTCGTCCGTCTGCTGCACCTAAATCGAGTTGAGCTGTTGGCCGACGTGCGCACCGCGCCCGGATCTCGCCGGCTGCCACATTTCGCCAAGGCTGCCCTGGCTGCTGAGCTGCCACCGATAGGGGTCCAATATGTCCACTTGCCCGAGCTAGGCGGGCTTCGGAGGGCCAATGGGGACTCGATCAATACCGGCTGGCGCAACGCGAGTTTTCGCAGCTTTGCCGACTACATGCAGACAGAGGCTTTCGAAGCGGGACTGGAGCGGCTGCCACCGCTCACTCATCGCCGACGCGCTGACCGCAAGAGGAGTCGACGTCTTGCAGATCATCGGAGCGGGACGGCCGTGGCTCCATTCGCTGACGCCCTTTGCGAGGGTCAAGGCAGGGCGTATCTGCTATCCCCCGGCCAACACGAGGTGACCAGCTGATCAAGATTGCCCTCGAAGCCTCTCCCTACTACCAGGTTCGCCACAATGTCCAATTACGTCCATTCGCTGCTGGCGGCCGGCACCTCCGGCCGGCCGCTGCCGGCCAGAGGCCGCACCTCGTAGCCCAGCGGTCCCAGCGCCTCGTTCAGCCACTGCAGAGCCATGATCTCGGTGCTCGCCCACACTTCAGGCTGCGCGTTTGGAGCCGCGGTGTCGATGACCACTCTGCCCACCACCCTGAGCAGCGTTCGGGCGAACGGCGCCGCCTGCGCCACCGAGCAGCTGAACTCATCCACCTGGCGCGAAAGCTGGAAGCAGGCAAGGTTCACCTGCTCGGCCGGGGAACGGGCGTCAGCCGAGCTCATCGCTCTTCACCAAATGGGCGCCGGCTGCCACCAGCTCCGCCAGCGCGCGCTCCCCGTCTCCCGGCTTCACGTCGACCGCGCCCACCGCGTCCTCCAGCACCCCGACCTGGAAGCCTTCGCGCCGAGCATCCAGGACTGACGCCCTGACGCAGTAGTCGGTGGCCAATCCGCCCACCAGCAGCCTGTGCACCTGGCGCTCCCTCAGCCAGCCGGCCAAGCCGGTTCCGTCGAACGCCGAGTAAGCCTCGACCTCCGGCTCGGTGCCCTTCGAAACCACATGGTCGATGGCACTGATATCGAGCGCTGGATGAAAGTCCGCTCCTGGTGTGTCCGCCTGGCAGTGGACAGGCCACATGCCGCCTCGTTCGGAGAAGGAGCAGTGGTCTAGCGGGTGCCAGTCCCGGCTCGCCACCACGAGCGGCACTTGTCGGCTGGCGTGGTTCAAGGCGGGAAAAATGCGGTCCGCCTCGGGCACGGGGAGGGCGCCGCCCGGGCAGAAGTCAACCTGCGGATCCACTATCAGGAGGGCGTCGAAGGAAGGTGGAGCATTCGACATCGAGAGTATTATTCGCCTCCTGATGGACCTCACACAGCCTGTGCTGCTGACCGCCGAAGGGTTGGAGAAACTGAAGCAAGAGCTCGAGCAAGCGCGGCTGCGCCGGATCGAGTCGGCCGACCGCATGAAGGAGGCCGCCCAGCCCGGCGACATCGAGGACAACCCTGAATACGAGCAGGCCAAAGAAGAGGTGCAGCGGATCGACGATCGCATCTACGAGCTGAACGAGATGATCGGCCGGGCCCAGATCATCCGCGAGCGCCACTCCAGCACTGTGGATGCGGGCTCCACCATCGAACTCGAGGACGACCAAGGCGAGAAGGTGGTCTATCACCTGGTGGGAGCTGTCGAAGCAGATCCGGGCGCCGGCCGGATCTCGTTGGAATCGCCCCTTGGGCGAGCCCTTTTGGGAAGGAAGAAGGGCGACCGGGTCTCGGTCGCCGCTCCGGCCGGCACACTCGAGATGAGGATCCTCGCAGTCAACTGAAGCGCGGATACGCTGACAGCCCGGGCCGCAGCCAGAGCCGCGGCGATTATGCTTCCCGCGTGAACGCTCAGCGGGTCGCTGACCGCACCACCGTCGGCGTGTTCCTCCGCCAGGCGGAACGCCTGGGCAGCCGCACCCTCTTCAACTATCACAACGGCGGTCAGTGGCGTGAGATCAGCTGGGCGGAGAGCCGCGAGCTGGTTCTGCGCTTGGCGGACCGGCTGATCCGAGAGGGCATTGCTCCCGGCGACCGCATTGCCATCATGGCGCCCAACTGTCTTGACTGGCTCATCGCCGACTTGGGCATCCAGGCCGCCGGCGGGGTGACTGTGCCGATCTATCCCAACAGCCCAGCCAGGATGACTGCCCAGATCATTGCCAATTCGGAGGCGCGGCTCGCTTTCGTCGCCGACGACCACCTGGCGGCCATGGTCGCGCCCTGCCGGGCCGTGAGGTTCAACCTTGACTTCCGCACCTGGCTGCAGGGCGGCATCCAGGAGGAGTCGGCCCTAGCCCGGCGCTTGGAGGCGCTCGATCCCCAAGCTCTCTGCACCATCTGCTACACGTCCGGCACCACCGGAGAGCCCAAGGGCGTGATGCTGGCTCACCGCTGCGTGGTCGATCAGTCCCGCTGCAACCTGGCCGAAGGTGGCTTCCGGCTCCGGGCGGACGACGAGTCTCTCAGCTTTCTGCCCTACGCCCATGTGTTCGGTCGCATCAACGACTTCTACGTGAACCTCACAGCGGGGGGCACGCTCTGGCTATCTCGCGGCCTGGAACACCTGAGCCAGGACATTCAGACGGCGAGGCCGACGGTGATGGTCTCGGTGCCTCGGCTCTATGAGAAGATGCAGCAGCGGGTGTTCCAGACTGTGGCTGAGTCGAGCCCGCGCCGGCAGCAGCTCTTTCATTGGGCGCTGGAGCAGGGCCGGCGCCGGCTTCGCGGCGAGCCGGCTCCACTGCTGCCCCTGGCCGACCGTTTGGTGCTGCGTCCGCTGAGGGCGCGGCTGACAGGTGGACGGCTGCGCTTCTTCGTCAGCGGAGGGGCGCCTCTCAGCCACGATGTCGAGGAGTTTTTCTGGGCGATCGGCATAGTGATCCTGAACGGCTGGGGTATGTCGGAGACCGCCAGCGGGGTGGTCTCCAACACCGAGGACCGCCACCGATTTGAGACGGTGGGGCACGCGCTGCCGGCGGTCAGACTCCAGCTCGGCGAGGACGGCGAGATCCTCGCCCACGCGCCCGGCAACATGCTCGGCTACTACCGCAATCCCGGCGCCACCGCCGAGACACTGGTGGACGGTTGGGTCAAGACGGGGGACATCGGCGAGCTCAGCCAGGATGGCTTCCTCAAGCTCACCGACCGCAAGAAGGATCTGATCAAGACCGCCGGCGGCAAGTTTGTGGTGCCCCAGCCGCTGGAGACCGGTCTCTGCGCCAACGCGGTGATCGACCGCGCGGTGGTGATAGGTGACGAGCGGCCCTACGTGGTGGCGCTGATCGTGCCTGACTGGGCCGAGCTGCGCCGGCGGACTGGGCTCAGCGGCGAGCCGGAATCACTGGTTCAAGATGAGCAGGCGCGGGCAGAGGTACAGCGCTGTATCGACGAGCTCAACAGTGACCTCGGCCGCTGGGAAACTATCAAGTACTTCACGCTGCTGGCTGACGACTTCAGCGAGGCCGCCGGCGAGCTCACGCCCACCCTGAAGGTGAAGCGCCGCGTGGTCCAGGAACGTTATGCGCAGGAGATCGAGGCCATGTACGCGGAGAAGGGGGTGGGCGTTACAGTCCACTGATGCCCGAGCCTGTCGATCTCTCGCCGCTGCACGCCGCCCTCGACGGTCTTCGCCGGCAGCTCTGTCACTGCGGCTTCCGCGATGAATGCCTCGGCTGCAAGGGCGTGGAGATGCTTCGGGCACAGGCGGAGGCGGTGGCCTCGGCCGCCAGCCAGCCAGTGCTCCTCCAGGTGGCTCAGGAGGCCGCCATGAAGGACATGGCCAGCCGCTTCCAGGGCATGGCCGAGCGCCTCTTGAACGACCCCGAGCTGCGCCAGGCGGCGGAAGCCATGCAGGAGAAGGTCATGTCCGATCCCGAAACGCGGCAGCTGCTGGAAGAGCTGATGAAGCGCATCCAACCGCCCGACGAATTGGGCCCGCGCTAAAGTCCTTGACCTTCGCCGGTTACATCTGCCGAACCTGCGGTGTTCAGTTCGCGGAATCCGCCGAGCCACCTGAGGAGTGTCCTGTCTGCCTGGACGAGCGCCAGTACGTCGGCACCGACGGCCAGCTCTGGACCACCCCCGACGAGCTCCGGCAGCAGCATCAGGCGGACATCCGGGAGGAGGAACCGGGACTGACCGGCATCGGCATGAAACCGAGTTTCGCGATCGGCCAGCGGGCGTTGCTGCTGGAGACGCCAGACGGCAACGTGCTCTGGGACTGCATTCCACTCCTGGCGGAGGAGATGGTGAGCTTCGTGCGCAGTCGAGGCGGTCTCGCCGCCATCGCCATCTCCCATCCCCATTACTACGCCTCGCTGGTCGAGTGGGGCAGCACCTTCGACGCGCGGGTCTATCTGCACCAGGCGGACAGCCGCTGGGTGATGCGGCAGGACCCCTGTGTTCACTTCTGGAGCGGTGAGGAGTGTGAACTGCTCCCGGACGTGAAGCTGCTCAGACTGGGCGGTCACTTCGCGGGGGGCACTGTCTTGCACTGGCGCGGCGGGGAGAAGGCGGGCACGCTGCTCAGCGGGGACGTCGTCCAGGTCGTCGCCGACCGCCGCTGGCTGAGCTTCATGCGCAGCTATCCCAACTACATCCCTCTTTCGGACGCTGAGGTGCAGGCGATCAGGAATCTGTGCGAGTTCAGCACATAGAGG
>QHBT01000018.1 GCA_003244185.1 Candidatus Dormiibacter spiritus
CCCTTCCTGCCGCCGGTCACCGACGACGTTCGGCTAGACCTGGTCGAGACCAGGACGTTCGGCTCGCGCGTGATCTACGAGCGCTACAGGCGCGCCCGCGATGAGTCGGACTGACACCGCCGTCCCGAGTCATCAGCGCCTCGCCGGACCCGTCAGTAGTGGCGGCGGTTGCGGAGTGATACTGGACAGTCGTGCCCGAAGCCCATTTCCGGCTGCTCTTTGTGGCCGACGTCTACGGCCGTGCCGGCCGCGAGACACTGGCCGATCTGCTGCCACAGGTGAAGGCCGAATTCAAGCCGGACCTGACAGTGGTCAACGGCGAGAACGCTGCGGCTGGCCACGGCCTCACTGGCAAACTCGCCCAAGAACTCCGCCAGGCCGGCGCCGATGTGCTCACGACAGGCAATCACGTCTGGGATCAGAAGACTTTCTTGGCCGAAATAGAGGACGAGCCCAACCTGCTGCGGCCCTACAACTATCCACCCGGGGCGCCGGGGATCGGCTGCCTGGTGATCGAGGCAGCCGGCCTGAAGGTGCTGGTCATGAACCTGCAGGGCCGGATCTTCATGCCGCCACTGGACGATCCCTTCCGCGCCGCTGACGAGATCTTGGCAGCCCATCCCGACGTGGATGCCATCTTCTGCGACTTCCACGCCGAGGCAACCTCGGAGAAGCAGGCTTTCGGCTGGCACCTGGACGGCCGGGTGAGCGCTGTCGTCGGCACTCACACTCATGTGCCGACCGCTGACCATCGCGTTCTGCCCGGCGGCACCGCCTACGTGACTGACGTCGGCATGGTCGGACCCCGCGACTCAGTGATCGGAGCCGACAAGGAATCCGCTCTCCGCCGCTTCCTCACCGGCCTGCCGCACCGGTTCGAGGCGGCGGATGGAGTTGTGACTTTCAATTCAGTACTGGTTACCATTAGCAGGCTCACGGGCCGCGCCGTGTCCATCCAGCGAATCGATCGAGAACACCTTTGTTAGGGAGCGTTGCAGCAATGACAGGTCAGGGCCGGGCAGAGATCGAGGTGCTCAAAGTCTCGGCCGGCTCCAAGCCGGTCGCCGTCGCCGGCGCGATAGCGGGCGTAATCCGCAGCCAGGGCAAGGTTGAGGTCCAGGCCATCGGCGCCGGGGCCATCAACCAGGCGGTCAAGGCCATAGCCATCTCGCGCGGGTACGTGGCCCCCGGTGGAATCGAGATAGTCTGCATCCCCTCCTTCATCGACATCTCGATCGACGGCGAGGAGCGAACCGGTATCCGCCTCTTGGTGGAGGTGCGTTAGCCCACGGCCCAGATCCCCCTGCCCGTTATCGGCGAGCCGCGAGATCTGTCCCGGCAGGCGGCCGGGCCGGCCAATGCCGGCGCCCGCAGCTTCCACGTCTGGACCATCGGCTGCCAGATGAACCTGGCGGATTCCGAGAGTCTCGCGCGCCGTCTGCTGGCGGCAGGCTACAGTGAAGCCCCCGACCTGGAGCGGGCCGACATAGCCGTGCTCAACACCTGCGTGGTGCGTCAGGCGAGCGAGGAGAAGGTGTACTCGAAGCTCCACGAGCTCCGCAGCTGGAAGAGCCCCGAGCGCACCATCGCTCTCACGGGCTGCCTGGTGGGGAAGGAAGGAAACACCCTCCTATCGCGCTTTCCGCACCTGGATGCGGTGGTGCCGATCGGCGATTACGATCCTTTCCTGCGCGATCTGGAGGCGCGTTACGACTGGGCGCAGGGCGAGCCGCTGCCGGCGGCGGGACGCACCCTGGTCAGCCACTACATCAATGTGATCCAGGGCTGCGATCACAACTGCACGTTCTGCATAGTGCCCAAGGTGCGCGGCCGTGAGGTGCACCGACCGATGGCCCAGGTGGTGAAGGAATGCCGCCAGGCCGTGCAGGAGGGCGCTCGAGAGGTCATCCTGCTGGGCCAGAACGTCGACGACTATCACGACCCGGCGACCGGCGCCGGGCTGGCGGCACTGGTCAGCGCGGTGAGCGAGATCGAGGCACTGCTGCGCGTGCGTTTCATGACCTCGCATCCGCAGGACCTGGAGCCCGAGCTGCTGCGTGTGATGGCCGCCAACCCGAAGGTCGCCCACGAGCTTCAGCTGCCTGTGCAGTCAGGTGACGACTTGATCCTGCGCCGGATGGCGCGTGGCTACCAGATGCGGCATTATCTCGCGATCGTGAACGAGGCGCGTGGCCTGATGCCCGACTTGGGTCTCTATACAGACGTCATCGTCGGCTTTCCAGGCGAAAGCGAGGAGGCGTTTCTCAACACGCGGCGGCTCCTACAGGAAGTCGAGTTCGACGTCGTTCACCTTGCCCAGTACTCGCCCCGACCCGGCACCCACGCCGGCGAGAAGTGGCTCGACGACGTGCCTGCCGAGGAGAAGCGGCGCCGGATCAACGACCTGCTGCAGCTTCAGCGAGAGATCGCTGCCCGCCGCAGTGCGCGTTGGCTAGGTCGCACAGCCGAGGTTCTGATCGAGGGCTCTGACCAGCTTGGCCGGCCCTACGGGCGCAACCGCCAGGGCAAGCGCGTGACGGTTCTGCGCTCCCGGGTACAGCCTGGGGAACTGGTCACCGTCAGCGTCACCGAAGCTACGCCCGGTCATCTGGCCGGCCCACGGGCCTGCTGACCTGAACCGGCCAGGCGGTGAAACGCCGGCCATGCGTCAGTACTGGTCGGCCAAAGCGGCCCACCCCGACGCCATCTTGCTCTTCCGCATGGGTGACTTCTACGAGATCTTCTTCGATGACGCCAAGGAGGCGGCGCCGCTGCTGGGCATCACGCTGACGTCGCGCCCGGCCAAAGACGGCCGCCTGCCCATGTGCGGCGTGCCGCATCACGCCTGGCAGAGCTACGTGGGCCGGCTTCTCAAAGCAGGTAGGAAGGTGGCGATCTGCGACCAGACTGAGCCACCGATGAGCGGCAAGCTGGTGGCGCGCGAGGTGACGCGCGTTCTTACGCCCGGCACGGTGCTGGACGACGTCTACCTCGATCCCTCAAAGTCGAACTGGCTGGTCGCCGCCTGGAGCAGCGGCGATGAGTCAGGCCTGGCCGCCTGCGACGTGTCGACTGGGGAAATGCAGCTCTGCCAGCTGCCCACCACAGGTCTGACAGCTGAGCTGGACCGGCTTCAGGCGGCCGAGCTGCTCAGCCCACCGGACGTGGAGCGCTATCGATTCGATCCGGCGCGCGGCCGCCACCGACTGCGGACGCTGTTGGGCATCCACTTCCTGGCCTCGATCGGGGCCGAGGGCGCCCCGCTGGCAGTGGGCGCGGCAGGCGTCGTGCTGGAGTATCTGGAGCACAACCGGGTGCCCCTCGATCCGCGCAGCCTGCGCATCAGCACGCGCTCGATCGAGTCCAGCATGCAGCTGGACGCGGCCACCCTGCGCAACCTAGAGGTGGGTGCGCTGTTCGAGCTCTGCTGCCGCTGCGTCACCCCTGTCGGCGCCCGGTGCCTGCGCCGCTGGCTCTGGTCGCCGCTGCGCGACCCCGAGGCGATCGAGCTTCGGCTGAGCGCAGTGGCCGAGCTGACCGATGCCGAACGCCTGGAGCTGGCAGCCGCCCTGCGTGGGTTGGGCGACCTGGAGCGGCTGGCGAGTCGGGCGGCGAGCGGGCTGGCCACGCCGCGCGAGCTCGCGCAGCTCTGCCGCGCCTTGGCGACCCTGCCGGCGGCGAAGGTTTGCGCAGGGGCCGGCAGCGCGCTTCTGCTCCGCCAGCTGGCCGCGGACCTGACTGAACAGCCGGAGCTCGTGGCCTTGCTGAGCCGCGCGCTGGTCGACGACCCACCGGCTCAGGTGAGCGCGGCGGGCGCCATCCGGCCCGGCTACGACGCCCAGCTGGACGCCATCGCCTCGGCCTCGGCCTCGGCGCGGGAGTGGCTCGCCGGTCTCGAAGCGGCCGAGCGCGAGCGCACTGGCATCAAGTCGCTCAAGGTCGGCTACAACCGTGTCTTCGGCTATTACCTGGAGGTCAGCCACAGCCAGGCCGCGGGCGTGCCCGAGCATTACATCCGCAAGCAGACCCTGACCGGCGGCGAGCGCTACATAACGCCCGAGCTGAAGGAGCGCGAAGCAGTGGTGCTGAACGCCGACCAGGATCGCGCGGCCCGGGAGCAGGAGATTCTCGCCGAACTCGGCCGGAGAGTCGCCGCTGTAGGCAGGGAGCTGCTGAGCACCGCTGCAGCGATCGGCCAACTCGATGCTCTGGCCAGCCTCGCGGCGACCGCCGCCGACTGTGAGTGGGTGCGACCGCTGATCTCCAGCGGCCGGGAGCTGAACATCAGCGGAGGGCGGCACCCGCTGGTCGAGCGCTCCGTGGGCACCGGCAACTTTGTCGCCAATGACACCCAACTGGAGCCGGAGAGAGGCAACATGGTGGTGCTGACAGGCCCCAATATGGCAGGCAAGTCAACCTACCTGCGCCAGGTGGCGCTGATCGTCCTGCTGGCCCAGTGCGGCAGCTTCGTCCCGGCTCGCTCGGCCCGAATCGGCCTGGTCGATCGCATCTTCACCAGGGTCGGCGCACACGACGACCTGGCGGGCGGCATGTCGACCTTCATGGTCGAGATGACCGAAACGGCGAATATCCTGAACCACGCCACGCCCGCATCCCTCGTGGTGCTGGACGAGGTGGGGAGGGGCACCTCCACCTACGATGGGCTCTCCATCGCCCAGGCTGTGGTCGAGTACCTGCATGACAACCCCCGGCTCAGCTGCCGGACTCTCTTCGCGACCCACTATCACGAGCTCACAACGCTGGCCGAGCGGCTGCCGAGAGTGCGCAACGAGCGGGTGGAGGTTGCGGAAGAAGGGAACCAGGTCAGCTTCCTGCATAAGGTGGTCCCCGGCGGCGCCGACCGTTCGTACGGCATTCATGTAGCGGCGCTGGCAGGCCTGCCGTCACACCTGATCGCCAGGGCCCGGCAGATCCTGGCTGAGCTGGAGAGCCACCGACCACTGGAGCCCGCCGCCCAGCAGCTGGGGCTTGACCTGCAGCCGGGGGAGGCCGAGCTGCGCCGGGAGCTGGCGGCGATCGAGCTGGATCAGCTCAGCCCCTTGGAGGCTCTGCGCAAGCTGTACGAGCTGCGCGGCCTGACATGACCATCCGCCGCCTGCCCCAGCAGGTCGCCGACGCCATCGCAGCCGGTGAGGTGGTGGAGCGCCCGGCGTCAGCCCTGAAGGAGCTGATCGAGAACGCGCTCGATGCCGGGTCGGGCCGGCTCGGCATCGAGGTGCGAGGTGCCGGCCGCACGCTGATCCGGGTGGTGGATGACGGGGCCGGAATCCCCGCCGAAGAGTTGGAGCTTGCCTTCCAGCGGCACGCCACAAGCAAGGTGAGAAGCCTGGCTGACCTGGAGGCCATCTCCAGCCTGGGCTTCCGCGGCGAGGCGCTGGCCAGCCTGGCCGCCGTTGCCGATGTAGAGTGCCGCAGCCGAGGCCGGCGTATCCGGCTGCTGGCCGGCGAAGTGGTGGAGAGTGCGGCAGCGGTGCCAGTGCCGGGAACCGTTCTCGAAGTCCGCGACCTCTTCGCCAACACGCCGGCCCGGCTGCGATTCCTGAAGAGCGACGCGACCGAATTGGCAGCCTGTCTGAAGGTGGTGCAGGCGTATTCGCTGCTCTACCCGGAGGTGCGCTTTGAGTACACCAACGAAGGCCGCGTGGGCTTGAGGACCCTTGGCCGCGGTGACGCGACGGCCGCCGCCGCTGCCGTGCTGGGCACCGCAGTGGCGGCGGAGCTGCTGCCCGTGGAAGGAGAAGGTATCCGCGGCCTGACCTCGCAGCCACGGCTGCACAGGGGCAGCCGTGACAGCCTCCTGCTGGCCGTGAACCGGCGGCCGATAGCCTCCCGGGCTCTCGGCTACGCGGTGGAGGAGTGCTACCTGGGCCAGCTGGAGCGCGGCCGCTACCCGATCGCCGTGTTGGAGCTGACAGTGCCGCCCGGCGAGCTCGACGTCAACGTCCATCCGGCCAAACGCGAGGTGCGCTTTCGAGACGAGCGCGTCGTCTTCGGCCGGCTGCAGCGAGCGATCAGAGCTGCGCTCAACGGCAGCCAGCCTTACCGGATGGCTGAGGCGCTCTCGAGTGCAGGCTCTGCGTGGCGGACGCCGCAGGTGCACAGCGCACCCGCCTTTGCCGGTCTCGAATCAGTCGTGGCGGAGGCCTTCCCGGCCGCGCCGGGGGCCGAGGGTCCGCTCCGGCCGCTGGGCCAGGTGCAGGACGCCTACCTGGTGGCCGAGAGTGGGGAAGGGATAGTGCTGGTGGATCAGCATGCCGCGCATGAGCGGGTGCTCTACAACCGCTTCCTGGCCCAGCTTCGGGCCGGCGCCGGGGCCAGTCAGGCCCTGCTGCTGCCGGAAACCGTGGAGCTGGAGCCCGCCCAGACGGCGGCAGCCAGCGACCATCGCGATTGGCTGGCCGCGCTCGGCTTCGAACTGGAGGAGTTCGGGCCCCAGACGGTGAAGCTGCGGGCCGCGCCCCTGGCGACTCCCGCGGCGCGGGCCCGCGAGGCGCTTTCAGAACTCCTCCAAACACTGGCTCATTCGCTGCCTCAGGCTGCCCTGGCGAATGCGGCAGCCTCGCTCGCCTGCCACTCCGCCGTTCGCTTTGGCGACCGCCTGGAGCCTGTCGAGCAGCGCCGGCTCCTGGAAGAGCTGGAGCAAGCCGAAGAGTCGATCACCTGCCCGCACGGGCGCCCGACGCGGCTCCTGCTCGACTGGTCGCAGCTGAAGCGGCACTTCCGGCGCAATTACTGAGGCGACCGACGAGCCAGTGGAGTTGTGACCTGTCGATCAACGCCACCCCGGCTGTCGTAGCCCCGTGCTAGGCGCAGCTCACCGTTCCCAGCCCTTGAGCCAGCTGACAGTCCCCGTGCTGCTCGGCCCCACAGGCGTAGGCAAGAGCGAGGCAGCCTTCAGGATCGCGCGCGAGCTGGGGGCTGAGATCGTCGTCTGCGACTCGCGCCAGGTGTACGACCGGCTGGACATCGCCACCAACAAGCCGAGCCCCGACAACCTGCGCCGCGTGCCCCACCATCTCGTCGGGGTGGCTGATCCGCGCGAGGTCTTTTCGGTCAAGGACTTCGTGGAGCTGGCCGGAGCCAGGATCGCGGAGGTGGCCGGCCGCGGTCGGGTGCCCATTGTCGAGGGCGGCAGCATGCTCTGGGCCGACGCGCTGACGGACGGCTTTTCGCTCTCGGGCGTGCCACCCGATCCGGCGCTCCGCCGCCGGCTGGAGGGGATGCCGCTCGAGAAGCTGGACGCGTTGCTGCGCCGCCTTGACCCGGAGGCGACTGTCGACCGCCGCAATCCCGTCCGTCTCATCCGAGCGATCGAGGTCCTCGAAGCGGTGGGGCCGCCGCTGGCCCGCACCCGGACCCGCACGCCACCGGTCTGGCGCCCGCTCCGCCTCGGCCTCACAGCGTCCTTGGCGACCATCGATGCCCGGCTCGCAGAGCGCTCGCGCCGGCAGCTGAGGCGCGGCTTGGTCGAGGAGACGCGGGCGGCGCTGGAGGCGGGGGTGCCACCGCAGGCGCCAGTACTGACCGGCATCGGTTACGCCCAGGCGGTCGCGCACCTACAGGGCGAGCTGCCTGAGGCCGAATTGGAGCCGGCAATGAACCTGGCCAACCGGCGCTACGCTCGCCGCCAGCTGCGCTGGCTGCGCAGGGATACCCGCATCCGCTGGTTCCTGGCCGAGTCCGACCCTGTGCCAGGTATTCTGGCCTACTTAAGAGAAACGCTGATTTGATCGAGACTCAAGCCGGCCCGGAACGGGCCTACCTGCTCGGGGTCGTCCTGCCCGGCGAGCGGCTGGAACGAACCCAGGAGCAGATGCTGGAGCTGGAGGAGCTCACCCGCACAGCTGGCGGCGAAGTCATCGCGACTGACGTGCAGAGGCGGCAGCAGGTGGAACCGGCGCTCTTTGTCGGCAGCGGCAAGGTGGCTGAGATCAAGGAGCGCAGAGCCGAGTTGGGCTACGACCTGGTCATCTGCAACGAGGACCTGAGCCCGCGCCAGCAGCGCAACCTGGAGCGGGAGCTGGAGACTCGCGTTGTCGACAGAACCGAGCTCATCCTCGACATCTTCGCTCAGCACGCCCGCACCCGCGAGGGACGCCTGCAGGTGGAGTCGGCACAGCTTCATCACCTGCTGCCGCGCCTGATCGGCGCCTGGGACTACCACCGCCAGGGAGGCGGCATCGGCACTCGCGGCGGTCCCGGTGAGCAGCAGATCGAGGTCGAGCGCCGGCGCATTCGCAAGCGGCTCAAGGACCTGGACAGCGAGCTGGAGCAAGTGCGTGGTCAGCGGCAGCAGCAGCGCGCCAGCCGGCACCGTTCTGAAATCGACACGATAGCGATAGTGGGCTACACGAACTCCGGCAAGTCGACCCTGCTCAACGCCCTCACAGGTGCCAAGGTGCGGGCGGAAAACCAGCTCTTCGCGACACTCGACCCGACCACCCGGCGCTTGGCGCTGCCGGGCGGGCGCGAGGTGTTGGTCACTGACACCGTCGGCTTTATCCAGAAGCTGCCCACCGATCTGGTTGCCGCTTTCCGCGCCACTTTGGAGGAGGTGACCTACGCCGACGCAGTGCTGCAGGTGGTGGACGGATCGAGCCCGGCCGCCCAGCAGCAGGCAGAGGCTGTCGACGAAGTTCTGGTCGAGCTCGGCGCGGCGGCCAAGCCGCGGGTGGTGGCTCTGAACAAGGTCGATCTGCTGGGCCCAGCCGGCCTGCGCCGGGTCAGGCAGTGGTTCAGCGATCGCTACGCGAACGTGGTGCCGATCTCGGCGCTCCAGCAGCGCGGGCTCCAGCAGCTGGGCGCTGCTCTCCACACGCTGGCCGAGGGCGACATGGTCCCTCTCCAGCTGCTGGTGCCCTACGGCAGCGAGAGCGTGCTGCGCGAGCTCCGCGCCGTCGGCGGCGTGGAGCGAACCGAGTACACGCCGACTGGGACCCGTGCGCTGGGCCGCGCGCCGCGCGCTGCGCTTCATCGCTTCCAGAGCTACCTGCTGGTTTGACGCCGCCCAGGCAGCTCGCTGAACTTCTGCTCTCGCTGATCAACATTCCCTCGGTCAGCCGTGAGGAGCAGGAGGTGACCGGGTGGATAGCGCAGCAGGTCGCCGCCAAGGACGGTCTCCAAGTGGTGCACAGACAGGCAGACGCCATAGTCTTCGGCCTCGGCGGCCGGCCAGACGTGGTGCTGGCCGGCCATTCGGACACAGTGCCGGAGCAGGGCAACCTTCCGGGCAGGATTGAGGCCGGCGAGGTTCTTGGACTGGGCGCGGCTGATATGAAGGGCGCCCTCGCAGTGATGCTGGCGCTGGCGGCCGAGCTGGCCGCGGGCACTGAGCGCCGGCTCAACCCGCTCTTCGTGATCTTCGGCCGCGAAGAGGTGGCGCTGGCGGAGAGCGTGCTGTCAGGTCTCTTTCGCAGCTGCCCGGCAATTCTCGCCGCCCAGCTGGCTCTGGTCATGGAACCGACTGCGAATCAGCTCCAGGCGGGCTGCCTGGGCAACATAATGGCTGAGCTGACCTTCGCCGGAGTGGCCGCGCATTCAGCCCGGCCCTGGCTCGGCCGCAATGCCATCCATGAGGCCGTGCGGGGGCTACGGAGGCTGGCCGAGCTCGAACCGCATGAAGTCGTTCTGGACGGTCTCGAATTCCGCGAGGTCGTCAGCGTGACGGAGATCCGCGGCGGCGTGGCCGGCAACGTGGTGCCGGACAGCTGCGTCGCGGGCTTGAATTTCCGCTTTGCGGGCGACCGGACTCCGGCTGAAGCCGAGGCACGGCTGCGCGAGCTGGTCGGCCCCGCCGGAGAGCTGACTATAAGCAGCAACGCGCCCGGCGCACCTGTCAACCTGGCCAATCCTTTGCTCCAGCGCCTGCGCGACACCCGCGGTCTCGCCCTAGAACCCAAGCAGGCCTGGACGCCCGTAGCGGAGTTCGCCGCCCAGGGCGTGGATGCCATCAACTTCGGCCCCGGCGACCCGGACTTCGCGCACCGGCGGGATGAGAGGGTTAGCATCGAGGCGCTCGGCACCAGCCTCTCGATCCTCCGCGAGTACATATGCGGCTGAACCCAGTCCTCACAGGCATGCGGCCCTATCCCTTCCTGGCGCTGGACCACGCTCGGCAGCGGGCACTGGACCGCGGCCTGGACTTGATTGACTTCAGCGTCGGCGACCCGCACGAACCCACGGATGTGGCCATTCGCCAGGCCCTGATCGACGCCGTCGAAGAACGTTCGACGTATCCCAAGGCGACAGGGCTGCCCGAGCTGAAGGAGGCGATAGCGGCCTGGCTGGCTCGCCGCTACGGCGTCCAGCTGGAGCCCAGCCGCGAGATCATGCCCACCCTGGGCAGCAAGGAGGCGGTGTTCAGCCTGCCCTTCATCGCGCTGGACAGGAGCAGCGGCAAGGACACGGTGGTCATCTGTGAGCCCTGCTATCCGATCTACGAACGGGCGGCCCTGCTGGCCGGAGCCCGGGTGCTGAAGCTGCCTCTGCGGGAGGAGAACCGCTTCCTGCCCGATCTCAGCGAGCTGCCTGATGCCGAGTGGGAAAGGGTTGGCATCGTGTGGGTCAACTATCCGAACAACCCAACAGCTGCTCTGGCGCCGCTCGATTTCTATCAGGACCTCACACGGCTGGCGGCCGAGCACGACTTCCTGATCGCGTCGGACGAGGCCTACAGCGAGATCTACTTCGGCGCCCCGCCTGTTTCGGCGCTCCAGACGCAGGACCGCTCCCGCGTCTGCGTGTTCAATACTCAAAGCAAGCGCTCATCGATGACTGGCTATCGCAGCGGCTGGCTGGCCGCCCCGTCGGAGCTGGTCCAGGGCTACAACCTCTGGCGGCCGCTGGCCGGCGTGGCGGTACCCGAGTTCATCCAGCGAGCCGCGATCCGAGCCCTGGCCCAAGAAGGACATGTCGCTCGCATGCGGGCCGCCTACGCGGCCAAGCGGGACCTGTTCTTGGAGCTCTTCAGCGACCACGGGGTGGAGGTCGTCGGCAAGGAGGCCACCTTCTACCTCTGGTGCCGCGTGCCCGGCGAGCAGACGTCCGAGGCGTTGGCGGCGCGTCTCTTGGAGCAGGGTGTGGTGGTGGCGCCCGGTTCGTTCTTCGGCGCCTCAGGTGAGGGCTACTTCCGCGTGGCGTTGGTGCCCACCATGCTTGAGTGCCAGCGCGCTGTCGAGATCCTAGCCGAGGTGCTCTGAATGGCAGGGTCGGGCGAGGAGAAACTGCCTACCGAGGTCCTCCGGCAGCGGGTCGACTCCGCCTTCGAGTCAGGGGAGATGGACGCCGAAGCCGTCGAGCTGACGATTGCCGAGCTGGACAGCGGCCGGGTCCGCAGCGCGGAACCCACAGCCGGAGGCTGGCAGGTCAACGAGTGGGTGAAGAAGGCGATTCTGCTCTACTTCCGGCTGCGCCAGATGGAGACCATCGACGTGGGCCCCTTTCACTACCGCGACAAGATCCCTCTGAAAGCCGGCTTGGTGGAGGCTGGCGTGCGCGTGGTGCCTCCGGCGGTGGCCCGCTACGGCAGCCATCTGGCGGAGGGCGTGATTCTGATGCCCAGCTACGTCAACATCGGTGCCCATGTCGGCACCGGCACCATGGTCGACACCTGGGCCACCGTCGGTTCGTGCGCTCAGGTCGGAGCCAGCGTTCATCTCGCCGGGGGGGTTGGCATCGGTGGGGTGCTGGAGCCACTCCAAGCCAGGCCGGTGATCGTCGAGGACAACTGCTTCATAGGCTCTCGCTCGATAGTCACCGAAGGCGTATTGGTCCGAGAGGGCGCGGTGCTGGGCGCGCACGTGGTCCTGACGGCGACCACGCCCATCGTCGACGTCACCGGCCGTGAGCCCATCGAGCACAGGGGCGAGGTCCCACCGCGCGCGATAGTCATACCTGGAAGTCGGGTCAAGCGGTTTCCTGCTGGCGACTACCAGGTGGCGACCGGGCTGATCATCGGCTGGCGCAGCGCCAGGACCGACGAGAAGGTGTCCCTCAACGAGGCGCTCCGCGAGCACGGGCTCGCGACCTGAACTGCCGGAGAACCCTCGCCGCTGCCGCTCAGTAGGTTCGGACCAGCCCCTTGACCGCTCCGACCATCTCCACGTGGCCGGGTTCGATGGGCGCGTAAGCGTCGTTCTCGGCGAGCAGCCGAACTCGACCCCGCGACCGATCCAAGCGCTTGACCGTGGCTTCGTCCTCGACCAGAGCCACGATGATCGTTCCGTCAGGGGCATCCTTCTGCGGCTTCACGATCACCAGATCCTCGGGCAGGATGCCTGCGTTGATCATGGAATCGCCCCTGACGCGCAGGGCGAACCAGCCCTCCTGGGCCAGCCCGGGCGAGAGCAGAACATGGTCTTCGATGTTCTGTTCGGCCAGGATGGGCACGCCGGCAGCCACGCTGCCCACTATCGGCAGAGCTATGGCGTTGCGCCGCTGCTCCTCTTGCGGGGCCTCCGCGACGAGCTGCACGGTTCTCGACTTGCTCGCATCGCGGCGGATGAGGCCGCGCCGCTCGAGCTGGTTCAAGTGGTTGTGCACTGTGGAGCTGGAGGAGAGGCCAACGGCCTCGCCGATCTCCCGGACGCTGGGGGGATAGTTCCGAGCGCGGGTTACCTGCCTGATGTAGGTCAGGATCTTTTCCTGCCGCTCACTGACTGGTGATTCGTTCACGCTGGCTACCTCGTTGAGTTGATCTAGCGCCGCCGGTCTTCCCGGCTGGAGCCATCCTAGCAGCTTTCGGCTCTGAAAGCAAACCTTTGTTCGGCAGGCCCCGTGCTTGACATCGAACGGGTGTTCGCTATACTGAGACGAACATATGTACGCGCCAGCTTGCGACTACGCACTGAAGCGACCACGCCCGAGCCACACGAGTCAGGTTCACCGCTTGGCCATCGGTCTCGCGCTCCTCTGCCTGCTCACCTTTGTTTTGGCCCGCTCAGCCTTCGGCGGCGCGCCAGGCGCCTATGAGACGGTCACCGTCCAGCCGGGGGACACCGTTTGGAGCATTGCCGCTGAGCACTATCCCCAGAGCGACACCCGGGTCAAGGTGGATGAGATCGAGCGCGACAACTCTCTTTTCGGGCCTGAGCTGCACCCAGGTCAGCGGCTGAAGCTGCCCACCAGCTGAGCCTGCCATCGAGGGACGCCCAACTCCCTTGCCTTAGGCTCTTCTCGATGCGAGTACAGCTGGTCGGTCGGAAGGACTGTCACCTATGCGGCGAGGCTGCTGCCGCACTGCGGTCCCTTGGCACCGCGTTGGAAGAGCTCGACGTCGCCGCCGACCCTGAGCTGTTCAGGCTGTATGACTTCCGGGTGCCGGTGCTGCTCATCGATGGTCGGGTGGTGGGGGAGGGACGCCTGACAGAAGCCTCGCTGCGCACACTTCTGGCGCGCGGCTGAGCCCGATCTATCCTGGACGGCATGGCTTTGACGTGGCTGCTGCTGGGCCTGCTCGGTGGGCTGGCGATTGGAATTCCGGCTGGCTGGCTGGGCTCTCGGTGGGTTGGTGCCCGACGGCAATCCGCGGCGCAGGCTTCCCCGCCCGAACCGCAGGCGATCGCCACGGCTGCCCCTCCGACCGCCACCAGGACCGCGCCCGCGCCCGCGCGCAGCACAGTGGTGAACACCACGACGGCCGGCCACATGTCTCCGCTCGGGACTGCTCAACCGGCCGGCCCCGAAGAGGCAGGTGGCACACCCATAGACTCTGGCGCCGGCGTTCAACCGACCGGCATCGCCACCAGTTCGGTCCCGGACCCCGCCTCACCGGCCGGGACTCCCCGGCAGCCCTTTCTCGGTGAGGAGGCTGACCCTCACCGGGGCGAGAGCCAAGGGCCGATCGGGATGAGCAGCTCAACCGAGGCGGAGGGAGCCGAGCCGCCCGACTTGGAGTCGGCCAGCCGGCGGCTTATAGAGGAGATGGAGCGGCGCTACGGCAGCCACAACGCCCAACCGCGGCGGCCGGGCAGCTGAGTGGCCGAAAAAGCGGCAAACGGCGAGCCGGCTAAGGAGCGGCGGCGACGCCTCGGGCGGCTACTGCGCCGGCGATCACAGCTTCCAGCTGCTCCATGACAACCGGCCAGGAGTAACGCTGGAGCGCATGGCGGCGGCCGCGGGCGACCACTGTGTCCAGTGCTTTGAGCAGCGCCTCAGCGATTGACGCGGGGTCCCCGGAAACCGGGAAGGGGTAGATCTCGCCACCGCTGATCTCTTGGAAGACGGGAAGCGCTGCACAGACGACGGGCACCCGGGACAGAGCCGCCTCGAGCAAAGGCAGGCCGAATCCTTCTGCTCTGCCTGTCAGCAGGACCACGTCGCTCAAGCGGTACAGCATCGCGATATCGTCGGCGTTGATCGGGTGGGCTCGCCCGGCAACTGCCTGCTCGGCAAGAAAATAAACTGTTCCGTTCAGGCCCAGCTCCTGCCGGCGACGGAGTAGCTGCGAGAGCAACTCGCCCTGGTGGGAATGCGGGTCACTCGGCCCGGTGACCAGCACCGTCAGCCTCGGCAAGCGCTGACGCAGTTGCGCCGCGGCCGCCAGAGCCAGCTCGATGCGCTTGTTCTCGGTCACGCGCTGTGGGATGAGAATAAGTGGCCAAGCCCGGTCCACCGGGATCGGGGAGAGTAGCCCCATCAGCTTCCTCGAAAGCCCCGCAAACCGCTGGCTATCAATGCCGTTGGGGACGACCTCCGCCTTGGCTTCGGGCTCCCGCCAGAGCCGGCGCAGATCCTCCCGGCGGGTCTCCGAGATCGCTACATAACTCACGCCCGGTTGCCGCTGGTTGATGAGACTGAAAGGATAGTTGACGCTCTCGACCGGGGAGCCGTCGTCGTCTCGGATCACCACGTCGTGGACCCACGCAACAAGCCGCCGGCGTGAGGCTAGGAGAGCGGCAGTGAACGGCAGGTTGAAGGGCATCGAAAGCACGTTGTGGACTATCACACAGTCCCGATCGGCCAGCAGCGGCTGGAGGCTGCCGGCGATGGTTGAGCTCAACTCGCGGAACTCGGTCTCCGAGCCCCGACCGGCCAGGAGCTCCCGGAAGAGGCGCCGGACCCTGGGATGAGCGGTATCCAACTCCGGGAGTAGCTCGCCGTCTCCCCGGCCAGCGATCATTCGGACGTCGTAGCCGGCGGCAGCAAGGCGGCCTGCCTGCTCCCCAAGCACTGATTCAACGCCGCCGGTTACCGGGGGAGCGCTGTAGTGCAGCAGGGCCAGCCGTGGCTTGAGGGGCAATCCCGAAAGCGAATCAGGCGGTTGCTGGGAGGCGTCGTCCATGGTTAAGCTCAGGTAATATGCTCCCTAAGTTCTGGAGCAAATCATACAGTCTTGCTATCAAAGAAGGGTTTGAGATGCACAGCATTCCCTGGAGCGAAGTACTTGTCAAGTCGGTTGCGGCAGGTCTCTTCGTAGTGGTGATCAGCGTACTCAGCACCATGTTTCGGCCCAAGTTCTTCGCCGGCCTTTTTGCGGGAGCACCAAGCGTCGCGACAGTTGGCCTGCTGCTGAGCGGCCTGAACCAGCCGCCAAAAGCGGCAACCGAAGCCGGGGGCATGATCCTGGGTGCGGTCGGCCTCGTCGGCTCAACCGTGACCGCTGCGGTTCTTCTGCCGAGGTTGGGGGCGCTGGGGGCCTGCGGCGGTGCTTGGGCCGTCTGGGGCCTCGTTGCCGGCCTGCTCTATTTGCTGGTGCCCCGATGAGCGTCAGGCAGGAGATTGCTGAGGAGCGCTTCGAGAAGGTTTCGGTCAACTGGTCCAAGCTGAAGCAACAGACCTGGCAGCAGCTGCTGCTTCGCTTCGCCTTCGGGGCCGGCATCGCCATTGTGGCCAGCCTCGCCGGTGACCTGGTCGGTCAGCGTTTCGGCGGCCTCTTTCTGGCCTTTCCGGCCATCCTGCCCGCAGCGCTGACAATGGTGGAGCGCCAGGAGGGGGAGGGGAAGGCTGAGGTCGACGCCATGGGTGCCAGCCTCGGTGGTCTGGCTATGATCGGCTTTGCAGTCGTTGTCAAGACCTTGATGCCGCGGCTCGGCGCTCCCCTGGCGGAGGCGGCTGGCTGGATCGTCTGGCTTGCTCTGGCGTTGGGACTGTTCCTGCTGGTCCGGGGCATTCTCCAGATCATGCGTGACCGCCGCGACCAGGACCGGCGCTGACGGGAACCCGGCTGGCCTGATCAGCCCCGCCGCCAGTCAGTTGTCGCTGAGCAGTTCGCCGGTATCAGGCAGCAGGCGTCTCAGGCAGCTCCGCCTCCTCAGCCGTCAGCTCTCGGACGTACGTCGTCGCCCGCTCGGGAGCCAGGCGCACCCTCATCGCCAGGTAGTAGATCACGGCAGCGAAGATGGCCATCACCGCCATATCGACCCCGAAGCCCAACCAGCCCAAGGGGACCTTGACGCCGAAGAGCACTTCGGCCTTCTTCAAATCAAACGAGCTGAGAAAGGAAATCACGAGCAGCCCGATCAGCCAGGGCCAGAGCCAGCGGGCACCGTCCCAGTCCAGCGATGGACGCCGGTCGCGAGGCGTCGTGGCCAGGGAGATCGCCAACAGGGCGAATCCGATGAGGATCGCGACTATGAGCTTCCAAACCACCGCGAAGCTCGCGAACAGGATGAGCTCGTTGGCAACTATGAAGCCCAGTGGCGCCAGCACCGACGCGGCCGGCAGGCGAAACGGCCGGGGCCTGTCTGGTTCCTGCAGGCGCAGCGCTCCCACCGAAAGAGGAACCAGTGCATAGGTGATGACGGCAGCCGAGGAGATGAAGCCGACCAGTCCTCCCCAGCCGGGGAAGGGCAGGAAGACAAAGAGGCCCAGCACAAACGAAAGCACTATCGCTGTCAGTGGGACGCCGCGGGTGGTGAGCCCTGCGAAGAAGTCTGGGATGTAGCGGTTTCGAGCCAGGGCGAAGATTGTGCGGGCGGCGGCTGCCAGACTCAGCAGACCAGTTCCGCCTGGCGAAACCACAGCGTCGATGTAAAGCAGAATCGCCAGCCAGCTCAATCCCAGCGTTTCGGCGAGTGCAGCGAAGGGCCCCAGAGTGCTGCCCTTGAATTGCAGCGCCGACCACCCCTTGCTGAGTGCGGAGGGCTGCAGAGCGGCGATGAAGGCAATCTGGAGCCCGATGTAGATGATGAAACCGATAGCCATTGAGCCGATCACCGCTAGAGGGATGTCGCGGCCGGGATTCCGGCTCTCGGCACCGAAGGACACAGCGCCCTCAAAGCCTGTATAGGCGAAAACTATCCCGCCGGTCGACACTGCTATGAAGATGCCTTGGACTCCCAGGGGGATGAAACCGCCTCCGGCTGTGAAGTTCCCGGGGTGAAAGGAGACCACCACGAGCACTATCACCGTCAGCAGCGGGATGGCTATCTTCCACCAGACGGCGTATTTATTGACCTCCGACATCCAGCGCACGCCTGCCACGTTCAGGATCGTGAAGAGGAACATGACTATCGCGGCCACACCCAGGCCGAGCAGCGTCAGGTTCCCGCTGCTGCCTGGCTGGAGCAGACCGGGGATGTAGTTCGACGCATAGGTGAGGGCGGCCTCGGTTTCGATCGGCGCCACGGTGACGGTGGCCAGGAAGAAAAACCAGCCGCTGGCGAAGCCGACCATGCTGCCGAAGGCAAAGTGCGGGAAGCGAACCAGGCCGCCGGCCACCGCGTACATGCCGCCCAACTCGGCCAAGTTGAGGCCCAGAATCAGGATCGCAATCGCTCCGATCAGCCAGGAGAGAAGCGCGGCCGGTCCCGCGATCTCGGCGCCCTTCAGCGCACCGAAGAGCCAGCCGGAGCCGATGACTATGCCGACCGAGGTGAAGAGAATGCCGATAGGACCGATTTCGCGGCGCATCCGCCGCTGCGTCTCGGGCCGAGCCTCGCTGGGCTGAGAGGTGACGGTCATGTGATCTCCCTCCAAAAACCTTGCACGAGCTTGCAGCTACGCAGCCACCACAATCACTGGCTAAGACAGGAAGATCACGCTGCCATTGTTGTGGCTAATGACCAAGACGCCTTCCGCCCCCTGCTCTGTGCGAATATGGTACACGAGGGGATGCAGCGTGTCATCCATCTCGACCGAGCGCCCATCCCAGCGCTTATGGAGGGCGAGAGCCGAAGCAAAGTTGAAGTTCGCAGCGAATACCGCGCCTGTCCGAACGACTGGCGCACCGAAGGGGATGCAGCCATGAAGATCTTGGTAGGTTATGACGGCTCGGTCGAATCCAGGCGGGCAGTGGAATGGGCCTCGCGAATTGCCGCGGGAGATGCTGACGGCTCAGTCACGGTGATCGGCGTCGCAACTGCATTGGAGCTCTCGCCCCGGATCCGCGACGCCGAGGATCCCGCCGGGGACTCCTCAGTCCGCCAGACTCAGCTGGACGAAGCCACTGCGCTGCTCAGGGAAGCGGGCGTGACAGGTCAGACTGTGATGCGAGCGGGGCGGCCCGCCGAAGAGATCCTGGACATGGCGGACGAGGGAGGCTTCGACCTGATAGTCATCGGCCATCGGGGCGTCTCCCGAGCCCAGCGATTCCTGATGGGCTCCGTCTCGGAGCGAGTCGTCCGACACGCCTCCCGACCGGTCCTCGTCGCCCGCTGAGAGGAGAGGACCGCCCGAGAGTGGGGGAGGAGAAGACGCCGCGGCCCCTCCGCCGACGCACTTCTGGACGTTCGTGGCGCACTGTCGCGGAACCGCTGAAGGGGCGCCCTTCGGCCTTCGGGTGGCTGGCGGCCCGGTGGGCAGTGGTTAGACTCGGCCTGTGAGCGGTGCCGCGCAGAGCCAGATCATCGGCCTGCTGATGATGGTCTTCTTCATGGGCATCGGGCTACGCCGGCGGATGCGGCCCCAGCCGGTCAGGCCCGGTCGGATAGCTGTTTCGGGCCTCATCATCGTTCTGCTGCTGGGCAGCAGCCTTGCCTTCACCGGCTCCCGGATCCTCTCTGATACCTGGGCGCTGCTCCTGGCTCCTGTGTTTTTGGTCATTGGCGGGGCCGTCGGCTGGTATCTGGTCAGGACCATGAAGTTTTGGACCGACCCCGGCACCGGCGCCCTCTGGATGCAGGGAGGCGTTCTCTTCGCCCTGATCCTGCTGGGCACTATCGCTCTTCGCTTCGGCGCCCGGGCTCTGCTGACCGGCAACGCCTTCAGCGGTGGCTACGGCAGCAACCCGTACAGCGCCACCGGCTACTCGGGCCCGCATGGGTTCCTCTACGACCTGTCCGCCGACTTCCTATTCCTCAGCCTCGGCCTTTGGGCGGCACGTGCCGGCTCCCTTCTGCTCCGGTACAGAGGGCACACAGCTGCCAACGCCCCGGCAGGAATCGAAAGCACTTAAGTCAGGACTTGCTTTCTCGCCGGAGCCTTGCGTTTCGGCGGCTCCGGGCCGCCGAACCTGTTCCCACTGCACCACTGCCGGCCGGGCGGCAAAGCGAGATTGCGGTGGGGAACGGAACCGGAAGCAAGCACGAATCGGAGACACAGGTTGCTAACGATAATGACCGTTTACCGTAGCAGTAGAGCGAGGCCAAGCGTGCTCGGGACTGGGCGGAAGCCAAGCCTGGAGTGGCCGATCAGTGGCGGTGGGCACCGGAAAGCCAGCGAAGCGCGGGGATCTTTCTGGCCCAGCCGGGCAGTTCCGGTGCATCCGGCCGAGGCGGCGCGCCGGCCGGAGTGGATTCGGCGCCGTTGTCTTCAAGGATCAGTCGGGCAACGTCGTTGGCCGGCCTCGACCCGTCAGCCAGCGCCGGAACCGGGTTTGGCACCGCCAGCAGCACCCCCAGCTGTCAGGCCGGTCGCCTGAGAGGCGTCTCTGCCACTTTCAACCAGGCCCGCATTGTATCCGGCTGTGTGCTCTCGAGGCCTCGGAGCAGCAGCAGCAGCGATACGCAAGACTCCCGGAAGTCCGCGTCGAGCAGCAGCGGGTCCGCAGCCGGCTGCTCCAAGCTGACGCAAGGCCCAGCCAGCTCGCTGATCGATCGCGTCACTCGGCTGCGCAGCGGTCCGAGATCAGTGCCGGCGCGCGCCACTTCGGCCCGCCAGGACTCCTGCACATCGGCGACTGCCTTCAGCAGTTTGCGAACCGCTGCCGACGCCAGCCGCGGATCGGTGCCCGGCGCGGCCAAGCGCTCTGCCAGCTCGCCGTGGAGCCGGAGCAGTCGCTGCAGACGGAGCTGGGTCATCAGCGTGTGCATGCTTCCAGCCTAGACGAACATGCGTTCGCTGTCAAGACCCGAATCGGCGTTCTCCAGGCTTCCGACCACCGCTGCCGAAGACCAGACCCAGCTGCTCCGCCAGGCGGGCCGGGTCGACGCTTCCTCCCTCTCTCAGCGCGGCTCCCACGACCTCGTTGACGGCTCCCACCACGGCTCGGGACCAAACGGTGGCGTCGACCGCTTGGAAGTCACCCGCGGCGCGGCCGCGCCGCACCTCTTCTTCGACCAATGCGGCGAAGGCGGCATGCAGCGTTGCTCTTACAGTCTCGATCTCCGCCGCGAGACCTACCGACTCGACCAGGAGCAGGCGCGCGACCGCCGCCCGTCGGAAGCAGGCGGCCACGAAGCCGTGAATGCCCGCCGCGATCTTGGCCCGATGGTCCCCCCCACTCCGCAGTGCAGCTTCCTGGGCGGCCGCCAGGAGCTGGCCGCCCTCCTGCTCCAAGAGAACGCGAAAGCAGTGCTCTTTGGAGCCGAAGCTGGCGTAGAAGGCGCTCTTCGACGTTCGGGCGGCGGCCACCACCTGGTCCACAGACGTCTCATGGAAGCCCTGGCCGGCAAAGAGCGCCAGGGCCGCTGCCAGCAGGCGCTGGTGACGGTCCTGGCGCCGCTGGGAGAGGCGCGGGGCGGCCGGGGCACGGCCGCTGAGCACTATCTCAAATCCCTGCCAGCGTCCGGCTGATGACCACCCGTTGAATCTCGGAAGTCCCCTCGAAGATGGTGTAGATCTTGGCGTCACGGTGCCATTTCTCAACCGGAAAGTCGCGGATGTAGCCGTAGCCGCCGCAGATCTGGATCGCCTCGTCGGTCACCTTGACGGCGACTTCACTCGCCTTGAGCTTGGCCATCGAGCCTTCGGCGTGCTCAAAGCGAGCTTCGTTCTTGCCTTCCCAGAGAGCGCGCCAGATGAGTCCCCGGGCTGCCTCGATCTCCAGCGCCATGTCAGCGAGTTTGAAGGCGATGGCCTGGTTGTCGATCAGCGGGCGGCCGAACTGCCTGCGCTCCTTCGCGTATCGCAGTGCAAATTCGAATGCCGCCCGAGCCACGCCGAGGGCCTGGGCGCCCACTATCGGCCGGGTGGTCTCGAAGGTCTTCATGGCCACGTTGGAGCGAGAGGAGACGCCCTCCCGAGCGCGCCGCAGCCGCGCCTCCAAGCGATCTTCGCCGCCCAGCAGGCAGTCGGTCGGGACGCGGACGTCATCGAGCAGGACCTCTGCTGTATGCGAGGCGCGGATCCCCATCTTCTTTTCCTTCTTGCCCTGGCGCAGACCTGGCGTGGCCTTGGGGACGACGAAGGAGGCGTGACCGCGGCTGCCGAGTGCCGGGTCCACGCTGGCGACCACAACGTGGACGTCGGCTATGCCACCGTTGGTGATGAACACCTTCTGCCCGTTCAGCACCCAGTCGCCGTTCTGCTTCACAGCTCGCGACTTGTAGGCGCCGACGTCTGAGCCGGCGTCCGCCTCGGTTGCGCAGAATGCACCCAGGGCAGGCTCGCGGGCGCTGCCGTAACAGGCGGGAATCCAGGTTGCGATCTGCTCAGGTGTGCCCTGAGCGAAGATCGCGGCCACCGGCAGCCCGGTGCCCTGGATGGCCAGGGCAATGCCCGCGCAGCCCCAGCACAGCTCCTCCGCCACGATCGCCGGCAGGATCCCTGTCTCATCCTGGAAGCCCTGGAAGATGAATTCCGGCGAGTAGATGCCCAGATCGGCCGCCTTGCGCACCACGTCCCACGGGAATTCCTCAGTCTCGTCGTAGTGAGGCGCCACCGGCCGGATCTCCTTCTCGGCGAACTGGTGCACCCAGTCGCGCATCTCGCGCTGCTCTTCCGTCAGTTGAAAGGAGATCATGCAAACCCTCGTTCGGTCCTGCCAGGAGAAGTACTGGTACGTACTAGTACTGCTCAAGTCTAACTGCCTCCCCTGGTCGCCGACCGCCGGGACGCGGGAAGGCCGACTCAGGTCTGAGCGCCGGTCTCGTCGACCGGCGTCTGGGGCACTCTCTTGCGGCGCGGCCACAGGCGATAGGCGGAAAAGAGGAGGAAGGCGCCGAACACGCGCGCCAGCACCTCACCGTGCAGCCAGAGAGCGAGGGTGGCCCCAAAGATCACGACCAGAGCTCCCGCCACGCCCATGATGAGGGCTTGCTTCAGCGCGACATTGCCGCTGCGGGAGTGAGTCAGCGCGCCCACTATCGAGGTCGGCAGGATCGCGGCCAGCGACGTGCCCTGGGCCAGGTGCTGCTCGAACTTGAAGCCGATCACCATGATCGGCACCAGCAGGACTCCCCCACCTATGCCTATCAGCCCGCTGACGACGCCGACGAGAAAACCGCTGGTCACCGCCAGCACATCGCTCAAGGAAAGAGCACCTGCTTCACGCCCACCACGCCAAGGACCACCGCCACCCCCCGCGCCAGCCATATGTCAGGCACCCGGGAAGTCAGCCGAGCGCCCACGAAGGCCCCGAAAACCCCACCGGCGGCCAGCAGCAGCGCAAAGCGGAAGTCCACCTGGGGCGCCCCGCGCCCACCGAGGAAACCGCCGAAGTAGTAGATCAGGATGCCGGCGATGGAGATCGGCACTATGGCCGTGAGCGAGTTGGCGGTCGCCTCAACCTGGCGGGTCCGCGCCAGCATCACCTGCAGCGGCACCATCAGGAAGCCCCCACCCACGCCGAGCAGCCCACTGAGCAGGCCGGCGATGACGCCGATGAAAGCGTAGACCCTGGCTATCTGGCCTCCTCTCCGGCCGGGTCAGCTTCGATGGCTCGAACCAGCTCGCGCAGGAACGACTCCACGTCGGTCACCAGTCCAATCGACTGCCAGGTGCCGCGATCGGCCAGCTTGGTCACCACCGCCGGGTTGATATCGACACAAACCGTGCGGACGGCAGCCGGAAGCATGTTGCCGGTCGCGATGGAGTGAAGCATGGTCGAGAGCATCAGCGCCAGCCGGACTCCAGGCTCGAAGTCGTCGCCACCCTGCCAGATGGCGGCCCGCATCCGGCGCTGCGCCTCGCCCATCTCAGTGATCACATCCGGCAGCGGGCCGTCGTCTCGGACACTTCCCCCGAGGACCACCTCCACGCCGTTGTCGATGGCTGTCTTCATGACGCCCGAGGTCAGCTGGCCCGACTCCACCATGGCCTCGAGGCTGCCTGCCGCCCGAACCCGGTTGATGGCCCGCATGTGGTGCTCGTGGCCGTGCTCGATCGCCAGGCCACTCTTCAGATTCACCCCGAGCGCCGTTCCGAAGAGCGCCGCTTCGACATCGTGCACTGCTATGGCGTTGCCGGCGAAGAGCACCTGGACGTAGCCCAGCTCGATCAGCCGGGATAGGTAGTGGCCGGCGCCCGTGTGCACGACGCCCGGTCCACCCACCACCAGGATGCGACCTCCCGCGTCCCGCACCGCCTTCATCTCAGCCGCGATCTGGCCGATCAGGACGTTTTTCGGCTTTTCCGAGGAGACCTCGCTGGACATGAAGCCGAAGATCTCCGTGTCGCGCGAGCGCTCACGGGGAGTGATCCGAACGCCTCTGTGGCCGACGACCACCTCGACTCCCGGCCTGGCGTCGTAGAAGGGGATGCACCAGGCCTTGCGCAGCTGACGGTCCACCGCCAATGCACAGTCCATCTCCTGTTTTGCCACCCGCACCCAGCCGCCGTCCAGGAGCACTGACGTGGGCATGTTGCTGGTGGAGTAGAAGCCCTCCGGGTAGACACCCTCCTGCTCCACTCGAGCGGTCTCGACAGGCTCGTCGTGCTCGGCTCGCGCGCCCAGGTCGCGAGCCCGGCGGACTATCTCGTCCAGCACCTGGGGCTGATCGGCAAAGACCTCGATCCGGCAGAGCGAGGGATCGTCGTTCCGCTGCCCGACCTTCAGCTCCCGGACCTCGAACGAGCCGCCCAGGTCCATGACCATGTCCATGAGCTGCGGCAGCATCATCGAGTCGATGATGTGGCCCTCCAACCGCAGCAGAGTCGAAGCGCGTTCGCTCACAGCGCTGTCAGCACTGCGTTGATCTGATCTTTCAACCGCCTTGCCGCTCCGCCCGGATCGTCGGCGTAGAGCACCGATCGGCTGCTGCTGATCAGGCACGACGCATCGTCACCGTTCCAGGCAGCCCGCACCGATGCCTCCAACTCCCCGTCCTGGGCCCCAATCCCGGGGATGAGAAACGGCAGGGGCGTGGTCTGACGCACACGTGCGATCTCCGCCGGCGCGGTCGCGCCAACCACCAGTCCCACGTTCTCGAACTCGTTCAGGCTCTGCGCCAGACGGGCGACTCGGAGATAGAGCGGCTCTCCGCCGGAATCCTGTTCCTGCAGATCCGCCGCACCCGCGTTGGAGGTGCGACAGACCACGTAGACGCCCCGGGCGCGGTGCTGGGTCAGCTCCCGCAGGGAGTCCCCCCCGAGATAGGGTTGGGCGGTCACGGCGTCCATCTCGAGGGCTTCGAAGATCCCGCTGGCATAGGCCCGCATGGTGTGATCGATGTCGCCCCGCTTCGCGTCATAGAGCACGGGGATGTCCTCCGGGATGCGCCGCCTCAGCTCGCCCAGAGCCTTCAGGCCGTCGGCGCCGTACTGCTCCCAGAACGCCGCGTTGGGCTTGTAGCAGCAGACGTGCTCCTGAGTTGCCCGCACCACCTCCGTGCAGTGAGCAAGGGCGCCGGCCGCGCCGCCCCGCAAGCGAACGGGGTCCGGATCGAGTCCAACACAGAGGAGGGAGTGACGGCTGGCGGCGGCTCGTCGCAGTCGCTCGAAGAAGCCAGGTTCAGCCGGCATGGTTCTCGGTGTCGGCGGCCGGCGGGCCGCTCATGCTCTGCGTTGCGCCCACCATCAGCAGCCGAGCGTCGCCTGATCGGCTGAGCTGGGCGACCAGCTCGCCTGTCGTCGCCTTCACTGCTTCACGTCAGTCTCAAACATCCCGCATCGCCACTTCATCGTAGTCAGGCGCGATCCCCGATCCGCCATTGGGTGCGCGCTGCCGCGCGGTGCTCAACCTGGGCCTCACGCCGCGGCAAGGGTCCGCTGGTTCGCGTGGCGCTCGGGAAGCGGGGCACAATTAGGTTCGTATGAAAGTTGAGCTGGCGCGCCCTCTGCGCGTGGCCCTGGCCCAGATCAACCCGACTGTGGGCGACCTGGCGGAAAACGCCAGGCGCATGATCGAGTGGATCGAACGAGCCAAAGGCCAGAGCTGCGATCTCCTAGTCTTTCCCGAGCTCTGCCTCACCGGTTACCCACCCGAAGATCTGCTGTTGAAGCCTACATTCATCCGCGACAACCTGGCTCAGCGCGACCGGGTGGTGGCCGCTACCAGGGGCATCGCCGCGATCGGCGGCTTCGTCGATCGCGAACTGGACCTCCACAACGCCGCCTTCTTCGCAGCCGAGGGCGAGCTGCGGGGCGTCTACCACAAGGTCTACCTGCCCAACTACGGCGTCTTCGACGAGGAGCGCTACTTCCAGCGCGGCCGGCGCTGCCCGATTTTCGAATACTGCGGCGTTCGGATCGGCGTCTCCATCTGCGAGGACGCCTGGTACCCGACGGGACCCATCTCGCTCCAGGCAACCCACGGCGCGGAACTGCTCGTGAACATCAACGGCTCTCCCTACCACCACGGCAAGCGGGAGGCGCGCGAGACGATGATCAGGACGCGAGCGATGGACTCAGGTGCCTTCCTTGCCTGGAACAACCTGGTCGGCGGCCAGGATGAGCTCGTCTTCGACGGCAACAGCGTCATCTTCGCTCCCGATGGCGGGACAGTGGCTCGCGCCGCCAGCTTCGAGGAGGAGCTGCTGATTACCGATCTTGAACTCGGCAGCGTATTCGGTGGCCGCCTGCACGACAGCCGTCTGCGCAAGGAAGCGTCGCAACCGGCTCACATCGATCTCGCCGTGGCGGAGATCGTCGTGTCGGAGGCGCCGGCTGAGCGGAGTGAACCTCGGCTGACCGCCCGCCTGGCTGAGCCTCTGAGCGGGCCGGCCGAAGTCTATGCGGCTCTGGTCTGCGGCACTCGCGACTATGTGCGCAAGACAGGGGCCTTTGAGAGGGTGCTGCTTGGTCTCTCCGGTGGCGTCGATTCCGCACTCACAGCCGCTGTGGCCGCGGACGCCCTGGGCGCGGAGAATGTCACAGGCGTCCTGATGCCCTCCGCTTACACGTCGCCCGAGAGCGTGGAGGACGCCGAGATGCTGGCGCGCAGTCTGGACCTCAAGTTCTACTGCCTGCCGATCGATGAGCTCCGCCGCGCGTATGAGGCAGCGCTGGCCGACGCCTTCCAGGGGCTCAAGCCAGGTCTGGCGGAGGAGAACATCCAGGCTCGCGTCCGGGGCAACCTGCTGATGGCCCTGTCCAACAAGTTCGGCTGGATGGTGCTCACCACCGGCAACAAGTCGGAGATGGCGACCGGCTACTGCACCCTCTACGGGGACATGGCGGGCGGCTTCGCAGTCTTGAAGGACATTCCCAAGACGCTCGTGTACGAGCTGTGCGAGTACCGCAACTCAGCCGGCCCTGAGGTGATCCCGCGGCGGATACTTGACAAGCCGCCCTCGGCCGAGCTCCGCCAGGACCAAAAGGATTCGGACAGCCTGCCTCCGTACGGGGAGCTGGATCCGATTCTGCAGGCCTACGTGGAGGACGATCGCAGCTTTGAGGAGCTGGTCGCCCAGGGCCACTCGCCGGAAACGGTTCGCCGGGCGATCGCTCTGGTGGACGCCAGCGAGTACAAGAGGCGGCAGGCGGCTCCCGGCATCAAGATCACTCCCCGGGCCTTCGGCCGAGATCGGCGGATGCCGATCACCAACCGCTACCTACCGAACGGCGGGCGGGAGCCGACCCCCAGGCATAATTAGGTTCTATCGCACCCTTGGGAAAGAGGAATATCTGTGCCCGAAAGCTTTGACGTCGCCGTGATCGGCGGCGGCCCCGGAGGTTACGTCGCGGCGATCCGCGCCGCTCAGCTCGGGGCCCAGGTGGCCCTGGTCGAGAAGGAGCGGCTCGGCGGCACCTGCCTGGTCAAAGGCTGCATCCCGACCAAGGCGCTGCTGCAGTCGTCCGAGCTGTACCACACGGTGAGCAAGCAGGGCGCCGAATTCGGCGTGATCGCCGAAACCGTCCGGTTCGATCTACCGGCCGCCCAGGCGCGACGGGAAAAGGTGGTCGATGGACTTGTCAACGGGGTTGGCAGTCTGCTCAAAGCGAACGGCGTGACAGTCCTCAAAGGAGGCGCCTCGCTGGCCAGAGGCGGCAAGTTCCAGGTCGGCGGCGCCGCCTACATGGCCCGCAACACGATCATCGCCACTGGCTCAGCGGCCAGCCGCCTGCCGGTCCCAGGCGGCGAGGGGACTATCGACTCCGACGGCATGCTTGAGCTTCGCCAGGTGCCTGACAGCATGACGGTGATCGGCGGCGGCGTGGTCGGCATGGAGTGGGGCGCCCTCTATGCCGCGCTGGGCACGAAGGTGACTGTGATCGAGATGCTGCCGCAGATCCTGCCCACTGTCGAGAGCGACCTGATTGGGCTCTATCGCAAGCACTTCGAGGGCCTGGGCGGAACCATCCACACCGGGGCCAAGGTCGAGGCTGTCAAGCAGACCCGCGGCGGGCTGACGGTCAGCTTCACCGTCGGCGGCGAGAAGCAGCAGATCGACTCAGAGGTGGTGCTGCGCGCCACCGGCCGGGTTCCCTACACCGAGGGGCTGAGCCTGGAGGCAGCCGGCGTGGAGACCGAGCGAGGCCGCGTCAAGGTCGATGAGCAGCTGCGCACCTCCGCCGACGGCGTCTGGGCGATCGGCGACGTGATAGGCGGCATCATGCTGGCGCACGTCGCCTCCTACGAGGGCGTGTGCGCAGTCGAGAACATCGTCGCCGGCGCCGGTCGCGCACCCGATTACCACGCGGCGCCAAACTGCATCTACACCGATCCTGAGATCGCCCACGTCGGTCTGGGCGAGAAGGAAGCCGGCGAACAGGGCTATCAGGTCAAGGTAGGCAAGTTCCCGTTTGCGGCTTCCGGCCGCGCCATGACGCTGGGCCAGACCGAGGGCGCCATCAAGGTGATTCTCGACGCCAAGGACGAAACGGTCTTGGGCGTGCACATGGTGGGCCCGCGAGTGACCGACGTGGTGGCAGAAGCCACACTGGCCGTCCAGCAGCGGCTCAAGCTGCACGAGCTCGACCTCACCATGCACGCCCATCCCACCCTGGCCGAGTCGCTGCTCCAGGCAGCGCTGGCGGCCGACGGGCGCGCCATCGAAATCCCCAATCGCCGCCGCCCGGCTCCGGCCGCCGGCGGCGCCAGCACGGAGGAAAAGCCGGTGTCCAGCACTGTGAAGACCGAGACGAATGCAGCCGGCGCCAGCAACGGAGCCGCCCCTGGGCACAACGTGGACCAGTCCAAACTTGAGCTCAAGAAGCAGAACAAGGCTGAGCTGCTGAAGCTCTACCGGCTGATGTACCTGATCCGCCGCTTTGAAGAACGGGCCCAGGTGGAGTACACGAGGGCCAAGATTGGCGGCTACTGCCACCTCAATCTGGGCGAGGAGGCGACGGTCGTGGGCGGCATCTTGGCGCTCAGGCCCGAGGATTACATCTACACGAGCTACCGCGAGCACGGCCACGCGATCGCGCGCGGCTTGGACCCGAAGGCGGTGATGGCCGAGCTCTTCGGTCGGGAGGGCGGAGTCGCCCACGGCCGGGGCGGCTCCATGCACATCTTCGACTACGACGCTCGCTTCATGGGCGGCTACGGCATAGTGGGCGGCCACCTTCCGCTGGCGGTGGGCGCCGCCTTCGCCAGCCGCTACGCCGAATCGTCCGAGGTCACTTTCTGCATGTTCGGCGATGGGGCTACCAACATCGGCGCCTTTCACGAGTCGCTCAACTTTTCGAAGGTGTTCAAGCTGCCGGTCGTCTGGTTCTGCATCAACAACCAGTACGGCATGGGTACCGCCGTCGACCGGGCATCAGCCCTGTCCGAGATCTACCGCAAAGCCTGCGCCTACGACATGGAGTCGATTCGGATTGACGGCAACGACGTGCTGGAAGTGCTGCGCAAAACTTCCGAAGTGGTCGAGAAGACGCGCCAGGACATGGAGCCGCGCTTCATCGAGGCGGTCAACTACCGCTTCAAGGGCCACTCGGTGGTCGATCCTGATAAGTACCGCGATGCGGAGGAGAAGGCGCGCTGGAACAAGAACGACCCGATAGGCCTTTTTGAACACCGTTTGACCTCTGCCAAGATCGCCGCCGAGGAAGACTTGAACCAGGTTCGCGAGGAGGTGCAGGAGCAGGTCGACGCCGCTGTCAAGTTTGCGGACGAAAGCCCGAACCCGCCGGTGGAAGAGCTCTTCCGTTACCTCTACGCCGACGAATTCGAGACAGTGAGAACCAATGCCTGAGAAGCTTTTCCGCAACGCGCTGAGGGAAGCCCTGGATGAGGAGATGGCGCGCGACGACGATATCTTCCTCATCGGCGAGGACATAGGCGTCTTCGGCGGCGCCTACCGCGTCACCGAGGGCCTGATCGACAAGTACGGCGCCCGCCGGGTGGTCGACGCACCCATCTCGGAAGAGGTGATCGCCGGCTGCGCGATCGGCGCCGCGATGAGTGGGTTGAGGCCCGTGGTGGAGATGATGACCATCAACTTCTCACTCCTGGCCTACGACCAGATAGTCAACAACGCGGCCAAGGTGCGCTACATGTTCGGCGGCAAGGTCAGCGTGCCGCTGGTCATCCGCCTTCCGGGCGGCGCCGGTCATCAGCTTTCGTCCCAGCACTCGCACAGCTTCGAGGTTCTCTATGGCTTGATCCCGGGTCTGATAGTGGCGGCGCCGACCAGCCCCGAGGACGGCAAGGGCTTGCTCAAGTCGGCCATCAGGACCAACAACCCGGTCATGTTCCTGGAAAGCATGAGCCTTTACAACCTTCGGGGCGAGGTGCCCGATGGTGACTACACGACCCCTCTGGGCAAGGCGGCGGTTCGCCGACGAGGCTCGGATCTCACGATCATCGGCGTGTCCCGTCAGTCGGTGCTGGCGACGCTGGCCGGACAGAAGCTGGAGGAGGAGGATCTGGACGCTGAGGTGATCGACCTCCGCAGCATCCGGCCGATCGACTGGGAGACGATCACCGAGTCTGTCGACCGAACATCTCGCTGCTTGGTGGTCGAGGAGGGCTGGCCCACCTATGGGGTCGGGGCGGAGATTGCCGCCGGCATCCAGGAACGCTGCTTCGACCACCTCGACGCTCCCGTCCGCCGGTTGGGCGGCGCCGAGGTTCCCATGCCCTACAACAAGGGCTTGGAAAAAGCCTCCATCCCCGCTGTCGATGACATAGTGCGCCACGCCCTGGTCACTGTCGGCAAGCAGTCCGCCGCGGTCTAGTCAGCGGGAGGAAACCATGTCAGAAGTCAACATGCCCAAGCTCTCCGACACGATGGAGGAGGGCACGGTGCTGGAGTGGAAGCAGCAGGACGGCGCCGAGGTGAAGAAGGGCGAGGTGCTGGCCGAGATCGAGTCGGACAAAGCCAGCTTCGAGATCGAAGCCGAGGCGGACGGCGTTCTCCACATAGCCGTCCAGAAAGGTCAGGCCGTCCCGGTTGGTGAGAGGATCGCTAGCATCGGCGGCGAGCCGGCAGCCGCCTCAGCGGAGCCGGAGGAGAAAGCGGTTCAGGCGGCCGCCTCGCAAGGTGGTGGCGACGGGCAGGGCAGCAGCGCGGACGGCACCGAGCATGAGGTTGCGGCAGGTGAGCAGGAGCCCGGCCCGGATCAGGCCGAGGCCCCAGCCGAAGAGCCCGAGAAAGCACCCAAACCTGAAGCCGGCAGCCAGCCTGAGGCGGCTTCGGCAGAGCCGAGCCAGGCGCAGGCCGCAGCGGCGCAGCGCCCCGAGGCCGCAGGCGCGGCCGGAACGAAGGCCTCCCCTCTCGCCCGCCGGCTCGCCTCTGAGATGGGCGTTGATCTCGGCTCAGTCCAGGGCAGCGGTCCGGAGGGCCGGGTAGTCAAGGAAGATGTTGTGGCTGCCGCGGAGCAGGGCGGCACGTCCCAGGCCCGACCGGCCGCCGCCGCGCCAGCACGGGCCGCAGGTGCTTCCCGCCGTCCCGCCTCAGGCAGCGAAACTGTGGAGCCCAACCGCATGCAGGCGACCATCGCCAAGCGCATGGCGCAGTCGAAGACGACGGTTCCCCACTTCTACGTAACCGTCGAAGCGGAGGTCGATGAAGCTGTTCGCCTTCGGGAGCAGCTGAAGAGCTCTTATCCGGGCGCCGAGAAGGTCACGATGACCGATCTCCTCACCCGCGCCTGCGCGATAGTCCTGACCCGCTTTCCTGAGGTGAACAGCTCCTGGGTCGAGGGCAGGTTCGAACGCAAACACGGAGTCAGCATCGGGCTCGCGGTGCCGCCCAGTGAGGGCCTGGGCCTGCTGGTACCTGTGGTGCACGACGTCGATCGGAAGGATCTGGTCCAGATCTCGATCGAGACGCGGCAGGTGATCGAGCGGGCGCGCTCGGGCAAGCCTGGCGCGGGCGACTTGGAGGGAGGCAGCTTCAGCATCTCCAACCTCGGCATGTATGGCGTGGATGAGTTCTCTGCCATCATCAACCCGCCCGAGTCAGCGATCCTGGCGGTGGGCGCGATCAAGGATGTCGCTCTGGTTCGAAATGGGCAGCTGGTTGTCGGCAAGGTGATGCGCATGACGCTGTCGGTCGACCATCGGGTCTTCTACGGCGCCACCGCCGCCCAGTTCATGGCGGAGCTGAAGCGCCTGCTCGAGAACCCGATCAGTCTCGTTCTGCCGCCGGAAGAGTAGAGCCCTGGCGCCTGACAGCGACTGCAGCACTGGCCCCGCGTGCCGGCCCGCTTGTGACGGGCCCTCGTGACCCCTGCCGAGGAACTGGAGAGACTACTTTCCGGTGGCCTGCGGCCTGGGGAGCCCCAACTGGACGAGCTGGCAGCCCCGGTACCGGGCCGAGCTGGGGCGACGCTGGCGAGGGTGCGCGAGGTGCTGGAGCCGGTCGTGCGTCATTCCAGTGGTGAATGGCCCGCTCTGAGCGAATGGCCGGCCGAGCTGCCTGAATGGTTCCTCCAGCAGTGTGTGGACGATGAGCTGCTGCGCGACTGCGTGGTCGATCGCTGGTCGCTGCGCGGCTGGCTTTACTGGCTCCACCCCGATCGGCGCAAGTGGCGCTGGGCCGGCGCCGGCGCTGGCGCCGACGAACTCCGCATCCAGCTGCAGGTTCTAGAGCGGCCCTATCTGCGGGGCGCGCTCGAGTGGCTGCTGAAAGTAGCCACTGCCTGAGGCCGTCAGCCTGAAGGTGGCTTGATCGGCTGCTTGACCAGAGGCGCCGGCCGGGGCTCGACGGCGCGAGGCACAGCAGCCGGGGCCCGCGACGGCAAGGTCAGGGTGAGGGTGAGCTGCCCATCATCGGCCAGTTCACTGCGGAGGTCGCCCCCTTGGGCGCGGGCCAGCTCACGCGAGATGGCCAGGCCCAGGCCGACGCCGCCGGCCGCTGAAGAACGGGAGGGATCTGCCCGGTAGAAGCGATCGAACATGCGAGTTGGGTCAGGCCTGTGAGGTCCGACGCGGTTGTTCACGGCAACTGTCACCACCCCGCTGGACCAGCCGGCCGTCACGCTTACAGCCGTCTTGGCAGGCGCGTACTTCACTGCGTTGTCGAGCAGGTTGTCAAGGATCTGATGCAGACGCTCGGGGTCTGCCAGCGCCGGCGGCAGGTCTTCCGGCGCTCTCAGCTCCAGCTTCAGCTGACGCTCGTCGGCGCGCTGTCGGAGCAGCTCGATCTCCTGCTGCAGCTGGCTGGTCAGGTCGACAGCCGTCGTCTGCAGCGACATCTGCCCGGACTCGGCCCGCGCTAGATCCAGCAGCTCCTGGGAGAGGCGCAGGACCCGCTCCGCCTCCTCGTGCAGGATGGCGGCGGCGCGCTGCTTGTCGCTTTCGCTCGAAAGGCTGCCGTCGGTGAGGGCCTGACTGAAGCCGATCAGGCTCGTCAGCGGCGTCTTCAGCTCGTGCGACACGTTGGCCAAAAAGTCTCGCTGCAGAGCACGCGATCGCTCCACCGCCTCCGCCATCCGGTTGAAGGAGCGGCCGACCAGGCCTATCTCGTCTCGACCTGAGACATCCACCCGGCGCCCGTAGTCACCGGCAGTTATCGCCTCCGCTCCGGCCTGCAGCTCGCGCAATGGCCGGGTGAACATGCGCCCCAGCAGCACTGTCGCCAGCAGGGCCACCAGCAGCCCGACGGCGCCGGCCAGCAGCAGCCGGGGCAGGAGCTGCTGCGTGGTCTGGGCGGTGATGTCCTGGGTCGGCCTGACCAACAGGATCCAGGTGGCGAAGCGGTTCTGCGTCGTCTGGGCCGCCACCACCAGGTAGCTGCGATCAGAGATCTTGACAGTTCCTTCTCGCACGCGCTGGCCGGCAACAACGGTTTCCGCGCCGAGTGGGATCTTCTCTCCGACGCCCAGCTGAGACTGGCTGTCATAGATCACGAACGGCTCGCCCACCGGCCGCCGCGCCCCATTCCGAACCTGGTCCAGCAGCACCAGCCGGGCGCCGTCCAGGTTGAGCGAGGCGACCCTGGCGTTCACGACGGCGGCGAACTCATCCTCGCTCCCGACTGTCTCGGTGCACCTGTTGCTGACCCGGCTGACGCAGTCGAGGCCGACTATCTGGGGCTTGATGAGGAGCGCATTCTTCGCCAGCTGGTCTCTGGCCGTCTGCTCCTCCAGCCGGCTGACGAACGCCCAGGTGAGTCCACCGCTCAGGATCAGACTCACCGCCACTATGCCCACCGCGGCCAGCAGCAGGCGAAGTCGGAAGCTCAGGGCCGGTTCACCCCGTCTAGCTTGTAACCGACGCCCCACACCGTCTGGATGGCCGGCTCCCGGATGCCGGCGGCCGTCAGCTTCTCCCTCACCTGCTGGACGTGGACGTCGACTGTGCGGGTATAGCCGGGAAAGTCATATCCCCACACCCTCTCCAGCAGTTCATTGCGGGGAAAGACACGACCGGGATGGCGAGCCAGGAGCGCGAGCAGATCGAACTCCTTCGGGCGCAGCTGAAGGCGCGCGGTCCCGCAGCGGACCTCGTGCCGCTCCAGATCCACCTCCAAGCCGCCGGCGCGGATCACCTTGATCTGGTCGGGCTCCAGCCGTGCCCGACGCACCAGTGCTTTCGCCCGCGCCACCAGTTCCTGGGGGTGGAACGGCTTGGTCAGGTAGTCATCCGCCCCGACCTCCAAGCCGACCACCTTCTCGGTGATGTCGTCCCTGGCGGTGAGCATGATGATCGGGATCTGGCTCTGGCGCCTGATCTCCTTGCAGATGGTCAACCCGTCGACATTGGGCAGCATGAGGTCGAGCACAACGAGGTCAGGCTTAACCTGACCGAACCGGCGCAGCGCATCGGCTCCGTCCCGCACAGCCTCGATCTGGTAGCCCTCGCGAGCCAGATAGAGACGCGCCAACTCGAGGATGTGATCCTCGTCATCGACGATGAGCACCTTCTGTTTAGCCACCGGAGGAGTGGACATGCCCATCAATCATCGGGCCAGAGGCACCGCAATCCGCATTCAAAGCGTGTGACAGGCGTGAACTCTTTGTAAAGGCTGACTTCAATCGCGACCTGACCCTGCCCGAAAGACAAGGCGAACAGGATTTCCAGCGAAGCTGTAGCGCTGGCGCAGCCGGTTCTCCAGGTAGCGCCGATAGGAGAAGTGGACAAGCCCTGAGTCATTCACGAAAAGCACCACCGTCGGGGTCTCCGAGTTCGCCTGCGTCGCATACTTGAGGCTCAGGCGGCGACCGCGGTAGGACGGCGGCGGCCGTTCTGCGAATGCCTCCCGCAGGAGCCGGTTCAACTCGTTGGTAGGGATCCTGATGCGGCGCTGGCCAACCACCTCCAGCGCAGTCGGCAGCAGCTTGCCCACACCCTGGCCGGTCTTGGCCGATAGGGTGATCACTGGAGCATGGGAGACGAACTTGAACTCGTGCAGCATCTGTTTTTGCCAAACCGCCTGGTTCCGCTCCCCTTTCTCCAGCAGGTCGATCTTGTTGACGACGAGAATCAGGCCCTTGCCCGCCTCCAGCGCGTAGCTCGCCACGTGCTGATCCTGGCTCAACACGCCGGTGGTTGCATCCAGCACCAGCAGCACAGCATCCGCGCGCTCCATGGCCTTGATGCCCCGCAGCAGGCTGAAGTGCTCGAGCCGATCGCGGGCCGCCGCCCGCCGCCGGATGCCAGCGGTGTCGACGAGCACCACCGGTAAGCCGTCGAAGCGGATCTCGGTGTCTACCGGGTCCCGCGTGGTGCCGGGCTGTTCCGAGACCAGCGAGCGCTCATCACCCAGCAGATGGTTCAAGAGCGACGACTTGCCGACGTTCGGCCTGCCCATGATGGCCAGGCGAGCAGCCGCCTCTTCCCCCTCCGGCTCGGCCTGGAAGGGCGGCAGCAGGTCCAGCACCCTGTCCAGCAGGTCGTCAACGCCTATGCCGTGCTGACCGGAGAGCATCACAGGTTCCGGAAAGCCGAGCTCCAGGACCTCGTTGCGGAGGTATTCGCGGCGAGGATCATCCGCCTTGTTGGCGGCGACGAGCACCGGCCGACCGGACCTGCGCAGCAGCTCGGCCAGATCCCTGTCGATCGCCGTCAATCCCTGCCGCACGTCGAGCAAGAAGACGAGTACCTGAGCCTCCTCGATGGCTACCCGGGTCTGCCCCTGCGCGTCGTTCTGATCCAGTCCCAAGCCGGCGGTGTCAACCACTGAGAGCTCTCGGCCTCGCCACTCCGTGACGCCGTAGAGCCTGTCGCGGGTCAGTCCCGGAACGCTGTCCACTATCGCCTTTCGCCAGCCGACGAGGCGGTTGAAGAGAGTGGACTTGCCTGTGTTGGGGCGGCCGACAAGAGCTATCAGTGGACGCGCCATGCCAAAGCATTCTTACAATTCGTGGCCTTGCTCGAAGACCGGATCATCCTGAAGCAGAACGACCTCTTCGCCGCCTCCGAGCTGGACGGTGACATCCCCGCCGACAACGAGGACGGCATGGGTCTCTACAGGTCCGACACCCGGTTCCTCTCCAGCTACGAGCTGCGAATCAACGACGTCCGGCCGATCCTGCTCTCCAGCAGCGTGGACAGGGCCTACGTCGCCACGTTCCAACTGGTCAATCCGGCGCTCGGCGAACCGGATCAAGCTGGCTACATCCCGAAGCAGACGCTCAGCATCAGGCGCACGCGTTTCGTCCACAACGGGATGCACGAGAGAATTGGTCTGCAGAACTGGAACACGCATCCCGTCCAGGTGGAGCTGCAGCTCAACTTCGCTGCCGACTTCCTCGACATCTTCGAAGTCCGCGGCTACCACCGCCCCCTGGAGATGGGCCGGCGTGAGCCTGTCGCTCGCACGGCTGAGGGCATGCGTTATTCGTATCTGGGACTGGATCAGGTCCAGCGCCGCACGGAGATCTGTTTTGACCCCATGCCCAGTCAGATCGGTGAGGCTGCCACCTTTCAGCTCGAACTGGCAGCTCAGGAGCGCTTCGTTCTGCTTGTGGACATCCTGCCCCGGCTGGGCGTTGAGGCCGAGCCTGACGGCTTCCACTTCGACGGGGCGCTAGAGTCGCTCGAACACACGTATGCCGGCTGGAATGCGACCTGCACTCATTACGGCACCGACAACGAGGTGCTCGATTCAGAGCTGATCTGGCGGAACCGGGAGGACCTCCGCGTCCTCTGCGACGATCGCTCGACAGGCCTCTTCCCCACCGCGGGGCTGCCCTGGTACGCAGTCCCCTTCGGGCGCGACGCGCTGATCACCTCCTTTCAGACCCTTGCTTTCAACCCAGATTTGGCCCGTGGCAGCCTGCGCTATCTGGCTCGGCGGCAGGGCACCGAGGTCAACCACTTCCGCGAGGAGGAGCCCGGAAAGATCCTGCACGAGATGCGGTTCGGGGAGCTGGCCAACCTGAAGCAGGTCCCCCACACGCCCTACTACGGGACTGTCGACGCCACCCCGCTCTTCCTGGTCCTGCTTGTCGAGCTCGTCGACTGGACAGGCGACACCGACCTCTTTGACGAGCTGCGTGCCAACGTGACTGCAGCGTTGGAGTGGATCGACAGCTATGGGGACCACGACGGGGACGGTTTCGTCGAGTACTCCCAGCACGGCAGCGCGGGAGTCCGGAACCAGGGCTGGAAGGACTCCACGAATTCGCTCATGGACGGCGACCGGCTGGCGTCCCTGCCGGCGGCGCTGGTTGAAGTCCAGGGCTACGTTTACCACGCCAAGGCGGGGTTGGCTCGAATCCTGCGCCATCTGGGCCGCCGTCAGGAGGCGGACAAGCTGCAAGCGCAGGCGGAGGAGCTGTTCAGGCGCTTCAACGAAGCTTTCTGGATGCCTGATGAGAGCTTCTACGCTCAGGCGCTGGACGGTGAGAAGCGGCAGGTCCGGTCGATCACCAGCAACCCCGGCCACTGCCTCTGGTCGCGGATTGCGACAGCGGAGCGCGCGAACCAGGTGGTCGATCGGCTGCTCGCGCCCGACCTCTTCAGCGGCTGGGGCGTCCGCACCCTCTCGGCTCAAGAGCCCAGCTACAACCCCATGAGCTACCACAACGGCTCCATCTGGCCGCACGACAACTCGATCATCGCCGCGGGCATGAGTCGCTACGGCCGCCGTGATGCGACTGAGCTGGTTGCGCACTCAATGATGGATGCGTGCATGCGGTTCTCCGACAAGCGAGTGCCGGAACTCTTCTGTGGCTTTGCGCGAGACGGTCGCTTCGGCACAGGGCCCGGCGAGTACCTGGTCAGCTGCAGCCCGCAAGCTTGGGGGGCCGGAGCCCTGTTCCATTTCCTGCAGACTCTGGCCGGCGTGCAGGTGAGTGCACTGACCGCGCAGCTCAAGATCGACCCCCTGCCCTCGTCGCTCTACAAACTGCTGCGCGTGGAGGGCATGCGCGTAGCGGACGGGGAACTGGACTTCACAGTTCGCCAGTCTGACGGGCAGGTCCGGGTCCAGGTGGATCGGCAGCCGGTGGGCCTGCGGCTGGGGCTACCCGCCTGACCCGCCGGACGTCCCGCCGGATAGCGCTGCTGCATTACACGGCACCGCCCGTCACCGGCGGCGTGGAAGCCATCCTGGCCGCTCAGGCCGATCTCCTCCGAGGCGCGGGGCACGATGTGAGAGTGCTGGCCGGGCGCGGCGACGCCGAACTGATCCCGGAGCTGGACTCACGCCACCCGGAGGTGGAATTGGTGACCCGGGCCCTGGCCGCCGGCGATGACGCCGGCGAAAAGTTCGGTCAGCTCCAGAGCCGACTGCGGACCGTTCTCTCGGACAGGCTCTCAGATCGCGAGCTGGTGCTGGTCCACAACGTGATGACCATGCCGTTCAACCTGCCCGCCGCCGCGGCCCTGGCTGATTTGGGACTGCCCAAGGTGGCCTGGACGCACGATCTAGCCTGGGTGGATCCTCGCCATGCGGCTTACCAGCGCCGGAGCTGGCCGACCTCGCTGCTGCGGCTTCCTCAGGAGCGGACCACCTACGTGGCCATCTCCGAGGTCCGCCGGGGGGAGATCTGCTCGGTGCTCGGCCTCCCGGTTGATCAGGTGCCCATCGTGCCCAACGGCATCGATCCGGCCCAGGTCTTCTCGCTCGGCAGCCACGTGCTGCAGTTGGCGGCCGCGGCCGGCTTCAACGACGCGGATCCCCTGATCCTGGTCCCGGTTCGCATCACTCGCCGCAAACGCCTGGAGCTGGCCTTGGCGGCAGCGGCTATCCTTCGCCGGCGTGAGCCCGCCCTCCGGCTGGTGGTGACTGGACCACTGGGCCCGCACTCCGGCGACAACCTTGCCTATTGGCGGGAACTGGAGAGGCTTCGCTCGCAGCTCGGGCTAGAGGCTGTAGTTTCCTTCCTGCATGAGCAGACCCCGCTTGAGGCGCCGCATCCCATCAGCCAGCAGGACGTCTTCGAGCTCTACCGGCTGGCTGACATGATCCTGCTGCCGAGTGAGTCAGAGGGTTTTGGCCTACCGGTCTTGGAAGCGGCTCTGGTCCGCGCACCGCTGGTCTGCGCTGACCTGCCTGTGCTGCGGGAACCGGGAGCCGGCAACTTCACCTTCCCCCCTTTCGCCTCAGCTGAGGTCGTCGCCGAGACGTTGGCTCAAGCGTTGAGCAGCCCTGCCGCCGACCTGCGCCGGAACGTCCTGCGCACCTTCGCCTGGCCCAGGGTGTTGCGAGCCACCGAGCAGGTCATGGAGCAGGTGCTTGGCGGATAGGCGGCCGCGCCTGCTGATTCCCATCATTCGGGAAAGCTCAGCCGGAGAGCTGCTGGGGATTGCTGAGGCGGTGCTCAGAGGGGAGAACGGAAGCGGCCAGATGCTTGGCGTGGTCGCCCATCCCTTCGGTAGGCCGGTGGCTGAGAACGTGACGGTGGCACGGCGCTACCGAGCGCTGCTGCGCCGGATCAGCGCGCTGCAGGGCCGGCGCCACCGCAGTCTGGGGGCGCAGGTCAGAGTGGCCAACACTGTCGCTCAGGGCGTTCGCGAGGCAGCCTACGAGAACTCGACCGACCTCATAGTCATGGACTGGCCGGACGCCGACGTGACAATGAGGGCCAGCATCGAAGATCTGTTGGAGAGCCCACCCAGCGATCTGGTGCTCGTGAGGGCGGCCCAGCCGGACCGCGCTGCCGCACTTGGGGTGCTGGTGCCGGTCAGGGGTGGTCCCAGCGCCCAGCTCGCGCTTCGTGTGGCCGCCGCCATAGCTACAGCCTGGCAGCAGTCACTGACCGTGCTGCACGTGCGTGACGGCAGGCACTCGCCTGATCGCCGGGAGCGCGAGTCGGACCAGTTTCGCCAACTGGTCAGCGAGTCGGGTCACGACTGCCAGGTGGTCGAAGTCGATTCCCGGAGCCCCAGCGAGGCCATCATCGCCGAAGGCCAGAAGTACGGCGCTGTCGTCCTTGGCGCCTATGCCGAGGTCAGCCGGACCCATGTGGTGGTGGGGTCTCGCCTGGCGCGGGCGGTCGACGCGCTGCACGGCTATGTGATCCTGGCCAAGAGCCCCCAAGCGCTGCCGGCGATCAGCGACAGCGAGGCCCCCACCCCGCTCACGCTTCGCCGCCCCCAGGACATCTCAGCTGTCGTCGATCGCTGGTTCGCGGAGAACACCTTCCACTCGCGTGAGTTTCGAGATGTGGGGCGGCTGGTGGAGTTGAAGCGCCGGCAGGGGCTCACGATCAGCCTGGCCCTGCCCACGCTGAATGAAGCCGGCACGATCCGTGAGGTGGTCACAGTGATGAAGACATCGCTGATGCAGCGCCACCCGCTGCTGGACGAGATAGTGGTGGTCGATTCAGGGTCCGACGACGGCACCATAGACATCGTCCGTTCCCTGGGCGTGCCGGTTTATCCGCATCCCCAGATTCTCTCCGAGCTGGGTGCCTTTCGGGGCAAGGGGGAGGCTTTGTGGAAGAGTCTCCACCAGGTGAGGGGCGACATCGTCGCGTGGTGCGACACGGACATCTCGAACATTCACCCCCAGTTCGTCTATGGCACAGTGGGGCCGCTGCTGACCGATCCCCGGATCGGCTACGTCAAGGGCTTCTACCGCCGACCCCTCCAGTTCGGGGGGGAGCTGCGCACCGCCGGTGGCGGCCGAGTCACCGAGCTGGCGGCCAGGCCTCTGCTGAACCTCTTCTATCCCGAGCTCTCAGGCCTGGTCCAACCGCTGTCGGGCGAGTACGCCGGCAGGCGCGAGGTCCTGGAGCGGCTGCCCTTCTTCACAGGCTATGGAGTAGAGGTCGGCCACCTGATCGACCTGCTGGAGAACTTCGGCCTGAACACCATCGCGCAGACGGATCTGGGCGTGCGCATCCATCGCAACCAGGAGCTCTTGAACCTTTCCAAAATGGCCTTTGCGATCATGCAGGTGGCGCTGAAGCGGCTGGGTGATCGGCACCGCATGCACCTGGTCGAAGAGGTGAACCGCTCAATGAAGCTGATCCACTACGCCAACGGTCCCTTCTTCCTAGAGGTGGTGGAGATTGCCGATCACGAGCGACCGCCGATGGCTTCGATTCCCGAATATGAGCACAGCCGTCGACTGCTCGAGTCGGTGGCAGGAGCTGAGCCGCGGCCTGCCCTGGCGGCTTGGTAGGGCAAACTTCCTAGAGAGTGACCACTGCCGGATGCACTGCCGTGCGGAGGCGGCCCTCCTCTCCTGAGGTGATCGAGAACTCCGCGATACACCGCTGAGCGTGGGGCGCGAATGTGACGAAAGACCTGGGTTGACGACACAACCCCTACTCTGTTGGCGTCGTCGGCGGCGGAACCTGCTAGGCGACTACCAGCTCCTCTTGGCGCAGCGGGCCGCCGTCACGCTCGGCGCGGAAAGAGTTCTGGTCCACACAGCGCCCCTGCACGCAACTGACAATGAGGTAGGAGGCGCCGGCCCAGGAGCGCTCAGCATCAGTGCTGGATGCCTGTGCCGGGTGATCAGGATGGCTGTGGTAGTAGCCCAGCACGTCCAGACCGCGCTCGTCGCATTCCTTCTGAGCCCGGATGTACTCGATCGGGTCAAGCTCGTAGCGATCGCGGGCCCTGTCGACAACAGTGTTCCGGATGGGCCGCGTCTCAGCGACGACCGAGTCGCCCTTGGCGGCGACCAGCAGCCCGCAGATCTCGTTCGGATAGCCCGCTTCAGCGTGGCGCCGGATCTCGTCCAGCGCCATCCGGTCGATTTTCACAGGCGGTAGAGGCCGGTCGAGAGGTAACGGTCGCCCGAGTCGGGGAGGACTGTCACGACGACGCCGGTCTCCAGCTGCTCGAGCAACCGCTCGACGGCCCAGAGCGCCGCCCCGCAGGAGTGGCCGACCAGGATGCCCTCGTTGCGCGCCAGCCGGCGCGCCAGCTCGTAGGAGCGTTCCGTGGGGGCGCCCCAGACATGATCCGCGACGCTCGCATCCCAGATGGCGGGCACTATGGAGCTGGGCAGGTGCTTCAACCCTTCGAGGCCGTGAAACGCATCCTCGGGCTGGACTGCCACTGTGACGATCTTGGCGTTGTGTTCCTTCAGCCGCCGGGCGGTGCCGGTGAATGTGCCAGTGGTGCCCAGACCGGCCACGAAATGCGTTACGCGAGACTCCGTCTGGGCCAGGATCTCGAGCGCCGTTCCGTTGTAGTGCGCCAGGGCGTTGGCCGGATTGTTGTACTGGTCGGGGTAGAAGTAGCGGTCGGGATGAGCTGCAATCAGCTCCCGACAGAGGCGGATTGCCCCATCCGAACCCTCCATGCTGTCGGAGAAGACGATCTGGGCGCCGTAGGCCTGAACCAGCAGCTTCCGCTCCTCGCTGGCGTTGGCCGGCATGACCAGCAGGACCCGGTAGCCCTTGGCAGCCCCGTAGAGCGCATAGGCGATGCCGGTGTTGCCGGACGTGGAATCGATGACTGTTTTATCGGGCGTGAGCTCGCCGCTGCTCTCGCCGGCTTCTAGCATGGCCAGAGCGGCCCGGTCCTTGACCGAACCGGCGGGATTGAACCATTCCGCCTTCCCGTATACCTCGACTCCCGGTCGGTGTTCTTGGAACAGCCGCAGTTGGAGCAGCGGGGTGTCACCCACCAATTCGGTCAACGTGTGCTTGTCGGGAGCCCTGACTGGCATGAATTGTTTCAGATGTCGAAACCCGGCGGAATCCCGCTCTGTTCCTTCGGCCTGCGGTCTCAGCGTGGCTCGGGCCTAAACCCGGACGAGCCGGATGACCAGTTCCCCGGCCAGGGCGAGCAGACCGCCGGCGGCGTAGCCGACGACTGACCGGCGCAGCACAGTGCCTCCTTCAACGGCAAGGATGTTGAGCAGGGCTTTGCCGGCCAGGAGGCCGGCTCCCAGCAGCACCAGGCTGGGGCTGTGCAGAACCAGGCCAGTGATCAGCACGAGGCTGAACAGCAACACCTCCAGCATCTGGACGACCGTGTAGACGTTCACAGGAGCGCCGGTGACAGGTTCAGCCGCTGCCCAACGCCTGCCGGAAATCGCTCAGCAGGTCTTCGGCAGCCTCGATGCCTGCCGAAACGCGAACAGTGCCCGGCCCGATGCCGCGGCTCATCTGTTCCGCGAGCGAAAGGGAACGGTGGGAGGCCAGCGCCGGATAGGAGATGGTGGTCTCGACGCCACCGAAGCTGGCTGCGAAACGCACCAGCCTGAGGCGATCCAGCATCGCCTGCACGGCAGGCCTTCCACCGGCCAGGTCGAAGGCGAACATGCCGCCAGTGCCATCGGGCAGCAGTCGCGCGCTGAGCGCCTGGCCAGGCGGGGTTGAGAGTGAAGGGTGCCAGACTCGCTCCACTTGGGGCAGCTTCGCGAGCCCCTCGGCCAAACGCAAGGCATTGGCGCTCTGTCGAGGCACCCGCAGGGCCAGTGTGCGCAGGCCGCGCAGCGCCAGCCAGGCCTCGAAGGGCCCTAGCGAGCCGCCTGTGCGGATGACGCGTTGGCGCACGGCCTCGATCAGCTGCTGCTCAGCGCAGACGACGCCCGCGATGAGGTCCGAATGGCCCGCCAGGTATTTGGTCACGCTGTGGACTACGGCTGTCGCCCCCCAGGCAAGCGGGCGGCAGAGCAGCGGTGTGGCATAGGTGTTGTCCACCACCACCGCGCTCCCCTCTGTGCTCGCCAGCGCGGAGATGCGTTGCACATCGTTCACGCGAGCCAGCGGGTTGGTGACTGTCTCGCAGATGACAACAGCCGCGCCAGGCAGCGCTGCCTTCAGCGCATCTTCGTCGGCGAGGTCGACCTCTCGGATCTCATAGCCCAGCGGCTCCAGGTCGGAGCGAAGAAGCGCCAGACTGACGCCGTAGGCGTCGCGATCGACGACGAGTGGACGCGGCCTTGAGGCAAGCGCCAGCACAGTGCAGAGGATTGCGGCCATCCCCGACGCAGTAGCCACTGCCGCAGTCGCGCCCTCCAAGTCCGCGACGGCCGCCTCGAGGCTGGCCACGTTTTCGTTGGAGTTCCGGCCGTAGAGATGACCCGGCCGGCGCCCAGCGGCCACATCGTCGTAGTCGTCAAGGCTGTCGAAGACCTGGGCCGAGGCCTGGACCAGTGGCGGCGCCAGCGACTCGCCTGCCGCCGGGCGCCAGCCCGCGTGAACCACGCGGGTCTCCGGCCGCAGGTGGCCTTCATCGTTCCGATCGGTCGCCTTCATGCCGTCGGGCGCATTGCGTTCGCGGATGCGTGCAGCTTCGGCTTCGGGCGACGCAGATCAGTGTGCGGCTGCGCCTGGCAGAGCCAGCTGTCGCAGCTCGCCGGGATGGGAGTCTGGAGGGGCAGGCCGGCCTTCCCCTCCGCGCAGACGCTCAGCCGACTGTGCGAAGGCGGCTCCGGCCCGCATAGCGAGCCGATGCTCCCAACTCCGCCTCGATCTGGAGAAGCCGGTTGTATTTGGCGACCCTTTCGGAGCGCGCTGGAGCGCCCGTCTTGATCATGCCCACCCCGGTGGCCACTGCAAGGTCCGCGATGGTCGTGTCCTCGGTCTCGCCAGAGCGGTGCGAGATGACAGCACTGTAGCCGGCCGATCTGGCCATCTCGATAGCGCCCAGCGTCTCGCTGAGGGTGCCGATCTGATTGACCTTGACCAGGATCGAGTTTGCCACGCCCGCTTCGATGCCGCGCGCCAGGCGCTCGGGATTGGTGACGAAGAGATCGTCACCGACGAGCTGGACCCGGCCGCCGAGGCGCTGGCTGAGAAGCTCCCAACCTGCCCAGTCATCCTCGGCCATACCGTCTTCGAGGGACACTATCGGATAGCGCTCCAGCCATCCCTCGTAGAGGGCCGCCAGCTCCTTGGCACCCAGCTGACGGTTCTCGCCTCGCAGCCGGTAGGCGCCTTCCTCGTACAGCTCGGTGGCCGCAGCATCGATGGCGATGGCGACGTCTGCGCCCGGCTCATAGCCGGCTTCGCCGATCGCGCGGACCAGAATCTTGAGCGCCTCCTCATTTGATTCCAGCTGGGGGGCAAAGCCACCTTCATCTCCGACAGCCGTGGTGAGGTGACGCGCTCCGAGCACTTTCTTCAGTGAGTGGTACACCTCCGCCACCGCCCGCAGCGCCTCAGCGAAGGTGGAAGCGCCGACGGGGCAGATCATGAACTCCTGGAAGTCCACGTTGTTGTCCGCGTGAGCGCCGCCGTTGAGCACATTGGCAAGTGGCAGCGGCAGCAGGCACGCCTGGGTGCCGCCCAGGTACCGATAGAGCGGCAGCTCGGCGACCTGAGCCGCGGCGTGAGCTGCGGCGAGGGAGACGCCCAGGATGGCGTTGGCTCCCAACCGGCCTTTGTTGGGACTGCCGTCCAGCTCCAACAGGCGCCGGTCGAGCGCGGACTGCTGCATCACGTCGAGGCCTTCGATCGCCGTCGCGATCTCCCCTTCGACGTTGGCTATGGCGGTCAGAACCCCCTTTCCGCTGAAGCGCTCGGGGTCCGCGTCGCGAAGCTCAACTGCCTCGTGCGCCCCGGTGGAGGCGCCCGACGGCACGCCGGCCGTGCCGTCGCCAAACTGTGTGTGCACGGTGACGCTGATGGTTGGATTGCCGCGGGAGTCGAGGATCTCGAGCGCGCTCAGTCCTTCAATGGGCACCATACGGCCAGAAGTTTAGTGTCCTGGCACTACGCGTAGCCGGCGGAATCGCCGGCTGGTGGCTGTTCAGGGAGATCGCTGGCTCGGCTGCACTGAGAACCCGTAGTCCAGCAGCCGCTCGGCGTCGTCGACCATCACGTTCGAGTGCATGACCACCGCCAGCAGATGACGGTTGCCCCTGGCCGCCGTGGCCGCTATGCAGGGGCCTGCTTCATCTGTGTTGCCGGTCTTGATCCCGTTGGCTCCCGGGTAGGTGGTGAGAAAGCGATGCAGCCAGTTGTTGGCGTCAAAGGCGGGATGGCCTGCATTCGCCGCCAGGTGCATCTCCGGAATGCTGGCCATCTGGACCAGCTCCTGGTAGTGGTTTTCGATCGCCATGGCCGCCAGCGCCAGATCGTAGGCGCTGCTTCGCATGCCTGGTGCATCCAGGCCCACAGGAGTCGTGAAGTGGCTGTTCTTCATGCCGAGCTTGGCCGCCTTGGCGTTCATCGCGGCGATGAAGTCGTCACGCGGTCCGAGCCCCGAGGCCAGCGTATCGGCAGCGTCGTTGCCAGAGACGACGAAAAGGCCTGTGAGCAGCTCGCGCACTGTCAGCACCTGGCCTGCCTTGATGCCCATCAACGTGGCTTCCGGCTCGATCGCCTTCTCCGCGTCCATGTCGGTTTGCGGAGTGACGGTCACCGTCTTGTCCAGCGACCCGGCCCGCTCGTAGGCGACCATGCCGGTGACAAGCTTGGCCAGGCTGGCAGGCGCACGCTGGGTCTGGGCGTCGCGAAGCCAGAGGATCTCGCGCGCGTCAACGTCCACCAGAATCCCGGCTAGACCGTGGAAGTCGATCTTCACGTCAGGATGCTGATCTGCCCAGTTGCTGGAGAGATCGAGGTCCGCCGGCGCGTTCGGCACCACGCTTGGATGCGCCAGCGGCGAGTTGGGGACGGCCGGGCTGGCACCGAGGAGAGGTAGGGCGCCGGCCACTGGGCGCCCGGTCAGAGTCGGGCTGGCTCGAAACTCGCGCACGAGCATGAAGCTGGTGGCCACAACAACTGCCAGCACCAGAACGCTGAGCAGCGTCAGATCACGGCGGAAGCGACGCCTCCCCCGGTTGTGACGACTGCCTGGGCTGGGGGTCGAGAAGGGTTCAGGCGCTGACGTGGTGGCTGGATTGTAGTCGAGCCCGCCAAGCGGACGAGTCGCGCGCGGCCCGAGCCGCCTGAGCCGCCTTCTGACAGCGGCGCTCAGGCCGCCGCGTCCAGCCTCTCGATGATGGCGTCCGCCACCTGGCTGGTGCCGACAGCTGTCGGATCGTTGCGATCGGGCTTCAGATCGTAGGTCAAGGATCGCCCTTCTGCTATCACGCCCGCGATGGCCGATTCCAGTGCGTCGCCGGCCTCCACCTCCTGCAGATGGCGCAGGAGCAGGACGCCGGAGAGCATGACAGCCATCGGGTTGACCTTGTTCTGTCCGGTGTACTTGGGCGCACTGCCGTGCGTCGCCTCGAAGACGGCGCCATTGACGCCGATGTTGGCGCCGGGCGCCAGCCCCAGACCACCTATCATCCCGGCGCCCAAATCCGAGATGATGTCCCCGTACAGATTGGGGCAGCAGAGCACGTCATATTCAGTCGGACGCAGCACCAACTGCATGCACATGTTGTCGACTATGCGATCTTCGAACTCGAGGTCCGGATTCCGCTGCGCGACCTCACGGCCGACAGCCAGAAAAAGGCCGTCGGTGTGCTTCATGATGTTGGCCTTGTGGACCAGCGTCACCTTCCGACGGTGGTACTGCCGCGCGTAATCGAACGCGTACTGAACTATTCGTTCGCTCCCGGAAACGGAGATGGGCTTGATGGAGAGCCCGCTGTCGGGCTGGATTCGCTTGCCGCTCAGCTGCGAGATCTCACTCAGCAGCCGGTCACAGTCGGGCGTCCCCCGTTCGAACTCGATACCCGCATAGATGTCCTCGGAATTTTCCCGAATGATTACGAAGTCCAGGTCGTCGCGCAGGTTGCGGGCGCCCTCATAGGCCTTGATGGGTCTGACGCAGGCGTAGAGCTCCAGTTCCTGTCGCAGGGCTACGTTGACACTCCGAAACCCGGTTCCAACAGGAGTGGTGATGGGACCTTTGAGAGCGACGCCTGTGCGCCGGATGGAATCGAGCACGTGCTTGGGCAGCGGTGTGCCGTGCTCTGCCATGACGTTCTCACCAGCCTGCTGAACGTCCCAGTCAAACTGGACCCCTGTCGCCTCCAGAACTCGGGTGCTGGCCTCGCAGATCTCGGGCCCGACGCCGTCGCCAGGGATGAGAGTTACCGAATGGCGCGCCAATGGAGCTCCCCTACTTGTTGAAGTAGTCGGCGTTGATCTTGATGAAGGAAACCCACTCTGACGGCACCTCGTCCTCGGGAAAGATCGCATCGACAGGGCAGGGGTCGACGCAAGCGCCGCAGTCGATGCACTCATCAGGGTCGATGAAGTACATGTCCGAGTCGTCGTCGGTGTGGATGCAATCGACAGGACAGACCTCGACGCAGGAGGCGTCCTTGATCGAGATGCAGGGTTGGGTGATGATGTAGGCCACTACGCCGCCATTCTAGAGATTGAGCGGGCCCGTCAGGAGCGTGCGGCGGAGGGGTCGGCCCGGTTCATCATGGCCAGGGCGGCGCTCTCGAAGTAGTCCAGGAATGCCTCCCGGATCTGGGGCTGGAGGTCGACGGACTCAACCGCCGCCGTCATGTGCCGGAGCCAGGCCTCGCGCTCGGCGTGACCGATCGGAAATGGTGCGTGGCGCATGCGGAGCCGAGGATGGCCGCGTTGATCGCTGTACCAGGTAGGACCGCCCCAGTACTGGATCAGGAACAGGCGCAGGTGCTCGGCCGCGCGCCAGAGCTCCTCCTCGTCGGAGCCATAGAGTGGGCGCAGGACCGGGTCCTTGGCGACGGCTGAGTAGAACCTTTCGACGATCAGGGTGAAGGTGCGCTCGCCGCCAGCCTGTTCGTAGACAGTCGCCGCAGCCCCCCTCAGGACAGCGCCTCCTCGGGATCCAACGCCGGCACGTCGTCGGTGTAGGCCGAAGCCTGCATGTTGAACAGTTTGGCGTAGCGGCCGTTGAGCCTCATCAGCTCCGTGTGGGGGCCCTCCTCGACCAGCCGGCCGTGCTCCAAGAAGAGGATGCGATCCGCCTGGCGCACGGTTGAGAAGCGGTGGGAGATGTAGAGCGCGCTCCGGCCTTCGCTGAGGCGGCGAAGACGCGCGAAGAGCTCGTACTCAGCCTGGGCGTCGAGGGCTGACGTGGGCTCGTCCAGGACCAGGATGGGCACCTCGCGCATGAAGGCGCGGCCCAGCGCGACCTTCTGCCATTCCCCGCCGGAGAGGTTGGCGCCATCGTCGAACCACTTGCCGAGAGGCGTGTCGTAACCGTCAGGCAGCTCCTCCAGCAGCTTGGCGGCGCCCGCCTTCCGGGCGGACTCCTGGATCTTCAGCCTGTCCTCGAGGCCCGGGAGGTCGCCGAGGCCAATGTTCTCACCGGCTGTCGCCTGATAGGTCACGTAGTCCTGGAACATGGCGCCGATGGTCTGTCGGAGCTCGTCAGGGTCGAGCTCGCGGATGTCGATGCCGTCCAGCAGGATCCTGCCCCCGCTGGGATCGTAGAGGCGGCAGAGCAGCTTGATCAGGGTGGACTTGCCGGCGCCGTTGCGACCGACGACGGCCACTGTCTCGCCCGGCGCTATTCGGAAGCTCAGGTCGGTCAGGGCCTGGGCGCCGGAGCCGGGGTAGGCGAAGGAGACGTGCTCGAACACGATCTCGCCTCTTACGGGACGCGGCAGCTGCCGGGGCTCAGAGGGTCGCTGGATGCTAGTCGGCGTTTCTAGCAGCTTGTAGAGGTTGTTCAGGTAGAGGTTGTTCTCATACATCGAGGAGAAGCCGCTCATCAGACCCTGGATGGAGGTCTGGACCGACGAGGCCGCCTGAGTGAAAAACGTCAGGTCGCCCAGAGTCAGACGTCCCGCGATCGCCTGGACGGCGACGTAGAGATAGGTGGCCGAGCCGGCCAGGATGGAGATCAGGCCCCAGAGACTGCCCACCAGGTAGCGGGTGGTCACCAGCCTGCGCTGTCTGGCGTAGTAGCTGTTGGCCAGGAGCCGAAAGCGCTGCAGGAAGTAGCCGCTCAGACCGAACAGCTTCACTTCCTTGGCGAAGGTGTCGGTCGTTACCAGGCTGGTCAGGTAGACCATTCGCCGCCGGATCGGCGAGGCCCACCGGGCGACGTTGTACCCCCGCCAGCCGTAGCGGGTATCGGAGATGAATTGCGGGATCGGGGAGATGAGGGCGACGAGAGCCAGGAGCGGGCTCAGTTTCACCAGTGCCACGACCATCGTTGTGAAGGTGATGGCGGTCTGAATGAGTCCGAACGCTGTCGAGATCATCACCACCGGCCGCATCGCGGCCTCCTGCTGCGCCTGCCGGAGCAGGTCATAGGAGGCGGAATCCTCGAAGAACTGCAGGTCCAGCTGGCCGGCGTGGTCCATGACCATCGACTGGATCGTCAGCGAAACCTTCTCCTGCAGCAGCTGCTGGGTGATGTTGCGAAGGGTGCTGAGGACCGAGCTCACTGCATAGATGAGGAACTGCAGGACGGCGAGTTCAACGATGACCATGAGCGTGGTGGTGACAGGCAGCTGGATCAAACCCAGGCTCAGGCTCGCCTGGTCGGGTGCGTGCAGAGCCCGCACCTTGATGCCCTCCACCACGGCGTTGATGAGCAGCCTTGCCGTGTAAGCGGTGGCCAGAGGGATGAAGCCGCTGAACACAGTGGCGATGGCGAGCCCGATGGTCAGCGCGGGGCTTGCCTGCCAGACGAGCCGCAGGACGCGCGGCAGCGACGCCAGGGTGCCGGCTGCCGCCCCGCGGGCGCTCTGCAGGCGGCTGCGAAGGTCCTGAGGCTGGTTCTCGGGCTCGGGCTCGGGGATGTCGGCCGGACCGGTGATCCCGCTCTGCGGGGTCTTTCCGCCCTGCCGCCTCCTAATCCACCAGTGAGGGTCCACGCCGTCTTCCTACCCCTTTAGCCCTCTCGCCAATTCCCCGTCGCTTCGCAAGACCAGCAGGCCGGCGATGGCAGGTCCACCGGCGTGGGACGTGCGGCGGGCACGAGGATCAGCCGCCGCCGGTCCTCGGATGCGTCAGCCGCCGCTACACCAGCGGTGTAGGTGACGTCCTGCGCATGGGGGCGGCGAAATTGTCGATGGTCGTCCTGACGCAGAAGACCGCGGAATCTCTCGTCCTTGCCCACGCCTGCGAAGGTGTTCCTCGGGCGATGGTACGCGCCAACCGGGCGCCGGACCATGGCGGGTTCCCTCAGTGGCAAGCATGGATCGGCGGGACGGAGAGGCCCCTAGACACGTGTTGACGATAGCCCGGCTTGCGGCCAGCGTGGCTGGCTGCACCCCGGTCACCGATACACCCACGGGGCGACTGAGATGACCAGCTGTGGCTCTTAGGTAGTCAGCGGCCGGGTCTCGCTTCGAGACGTTGCTTGAGTCTGAGGCAATTCGATGGCATCTCCTTACGGGCTTGCCTGCGGATGACGAGGGGCACGAGTAGCTTGCCGATGCCGTGTCCCTCGAAGTCGACCTCGATCATGACGCGCGACTGTGCGGTCCCGTTGTGGGGCCGGACGGTGACGTTGACTGTCGCCCTGATCGGTCCGTCGATGCCATGAATGGCCCACCTCGTTGACGGGTCGAGCGTCGTAATCTCCGACGTCACTTCCCGCTCGGCACCGCCGATGCGACGCGTCGTTAGACACTTTGAGCCCACACTCGGGGTCTTGTCGGCTTCCATGCTTCCCCCGACCACGCCCGTCTGCCATTCGGCGAACCTGGCGGGGTCGGTCACGTAGGCGAATACTTCGTCCTGCGGACGGGCGATATCGATGCTCGACACGATCGGTGCCATCACCTTTGTCCCAGGGTTGTCGTTGGTCGGTGTCCTTTGACGGGACTCACGCGCCCAGGATGTCCGCAAATCGCCGCAGATAGAGCGGCCAGCCGCCCTCGGAGTCGACTCCTCCGCGCACTGCCTGCCAGCCCGCGCCGTGTCGATCGAGGTTGCGATGCTCCAGCTCGACGCGCGTGCGGTCTGGCGCCTCGGCGATGAATCGCACCTCAACCTCGCTGGTTTTGTCAAGGTCGGTTTCGATTTGCCAGTTGGGGTCGATGTCCCAGCTGAGGACGACCCGATCCGGAGGCTCATAGGCGAGGACGCGCGCCCAGCGGCATTCGCTGCCGTCCGTACCACGGTCATAGACATGCCCGCCCTTGCGCGGTTCGAAGACCGTCTCGGCAATCTCGACGCTGAGTAGGTTGTGCTCGCGCGGCTTGAAGGTGCCGAAGCGCTCGGTGAACACCGAGAACGCGCGCTCGATCGGCACCTCGACGACGACCTCATGGCGGATGGACGTGGCTTCTGCTGGTGTGGTCATGAGCTCTCCTTTTGGGGTTGTTCCACGGCGGCTTTGTAGGCTCCAAGGGCGCTGCGCCAGTACCGGTCGAGGTCGGCGCGGAGCTCGGCCAGACCGTCGGGGTTGATCCGGTAGATGCGGCGGTTGCCAGCGGATTGGTCGACGACCAGCCCGGCGTCCTTGAGGACCTTGAGGTGCTGCGAGACGGCAGGTCGGCTGACCGGGAGCCGACTCGCGAGCTCCGCCACGGCGCAGGGGCGATCGGCGAGCCGTTCGAAGATTGCTCGTCGCGTGTGATCGCCAAGAGCGGTCCAGCCGGAACCTTCGTAAGTCTGCACGCACCGTAAGTATAGACTTACACGATTTCCGTGTCAACCTTGCGACCACCACCCACCTCACCGGGGCGCTGGGCAGGCGGACCCCGCTGGTCGCCTTCAACGCACGCCTCAAGGCCAGGCCCCCTCAGCCCGAAGCACCCACTCACTACAGGGTCCGTCAGGATCGCATCGATGCCAAGGGCAAGGTCACTCTGCGCTACCTCGGCAAGCTGCGCCACATTGCGGTCGGCGCCGCCCACCGCAACCGTAAAGTCCTCCTCCTGGTCGCCGGCCCCGAGGTCCGGGTCGTAACGACCGATGGCGCCCTGCTTCGTCGACTCACCCTCGACCCGAATCGGAACTATCAGCCACTCGAAGGCCGCTGGCCTGTGCACAATGTCTTGCGACAAGTGTCAACGATGTCCTGAGACATGACAGTGGCGGGGCATCGTTGACACTCTTCGAACTCGTCTGGGATCGCCAGCGGCGACTTGAGATCGACGCTGCAGGGGCTTGGGCCTTCCGCCGAGCAGCCGACAGGTCATAGTCCGTCCTTGATCAGGAGCGGGAAGCTCCCAGGTTAGTAATTGGTCGGGGGCCAAGCGCGTTCGGGCGGTCACGCACCTGGGGCAAGACTGAGATGTGGGCAGCGTTGAAATGCAGGCGGCGGCCGGAGAAAGGTCGCGGGCTCGACGGTGGCAGGAGACCGAACTGAGGAGCCACACCGCCGGCGGTCCTGCCCTCGCTCCCAGTGGGATGGGTACTGGAAACTGGTCACTCGGCCCTCTTCGAGGTGGGCGTAGTGTCGTATTCACCGGGGTTGCGATAGCGAAGGTCGCGGATGATTGACTTGGCACTCGGGCAAGTGATGGCCGACCCTGACTTCGCAGAGAACGGCACGCCGCTGATAGAAATCTGCCCAAAGGAAGTAGTCGCCTTAGTGGGTTCGATTCCGATCCACCCCGCCAGACCGCTAGTCTTCAGCTGTTGTCCAACCGATAGTCAGGAGGCGGAGCCATGGTCAAGAAGATCCTGCTAGCCGAGAGCGACATCCCGGAGCGCTGGTACAACATCCTGCCCGACCTTCCGGGCCCCCCCGCACCGTATCTGCACCCGGGGACACTGCAGCCGATGGGCCCCGCCGACCTGGCGCCGATCTTCCCGCAGGCGATCGTCGCCCAGGAGGTTTCGGCCGAGCCCTGGATCGAGATCCCCGACCAGGTCCGTGACGTCTACCGGATCTGGCGCCCGAGCCCCGTCTACCGCGCCGAACGCCTGGAGAAGGCGCTGGACACGCCCGCTCGGATCTACTTCAAGTACGAGGGCGTCTCGCCGGCCGGCTCCCACAAGCCAAACACCGCCGTTCCGCAGGCCTACTACAACGCGCAGGAGGGCGTGAAGCGCCTGACCACCGAGACGGGCGCCGGGCAGTGGGGCTCGGCGCTGGCCTTTGCGGGTGCGCTCTTCAACCTCGAGGTGACCGTTTACATGGTCAAGGTCTCGTACGAGCAGAAACCCTACCGACGAGCCATGATGGAGGCCTGGGGTGCAACGGTGCATGCGTCGCCCACGGACCTCACCAATGCCGGGCGCGGCATCCTCGAGCAGGATCCGGACTCCCCTGGCAGCCTAGGCATCGCGATCTCCGAGGCGGTCGAGGACGCCGCCACCCATGACGATGCCAAGTACTCGCTGGGTTCGGTGGTCAATCACGTCCTGCTCCACCAGACGGTCATCGGCCTGGAGGCCAAGAAGCAGATGGAGATGGCGGGGGAGTACCCCGACGTGGTCATCGCGTGCGTCGGCGGCGGGTCCAACTTCGCAGGCCTGACCTACCCGTTCATCGGTGACCGCCTCAAGGGCGAGCGGTCGAAGACGCGTTTCATCGCCGCCGAGCCCGCCGCCTGCCCCACCCTGACGCGGGGCGCCTACGCCTACGACTTCGGAGACGCGGTGGGCCTGGGCCCGGTCGTCAAGATGTTCACCCTCGGCCACAGCTTCGTGCCCGATCGCATCCACTCCGGCGGCCTCCGCTACCACGGCGACGCGCCCTCCCTGTGCACGCTGGTCGATCAGGGCATCGTCGAGGGCCGCGCCTACAAGCAGAACGAATGCTTCGCCGAGGCCGTGCGTTTCGCGCGCTCCGAGGGCTTCCTGCCGGCGCCTGAGGCCGCGCACGCGCTGCGGGCGGTGGCGCAAGAGGCCGCTGCCGCGCGGGAGGCGGGTGAGCCGCGGACGATACTCTTCGGCTTCTCCGGCCATGGCCATTTCGACATGTCGGCCTACGACGCCTACTTCGCCGGCAAGCTGGAGGACGTGGAGCTGTCGCAGTCGCGGATCGACGCCGCCATTGAGGAGCTGCCGAGAATCCCAGCCGGGGTCTGAAGCCGCATTGGCGGAATGGCGAGAAAAGGGGTCATCGGCCTGGGCATGGTAACCCTTTACCGCCTCGAAAAGAGGCACGTCATCGGCAGAACGATGCCAGCAAGGCGACCACCCGCCGGCGGCTGGCATCGGCGCGCCCGCTATGGGGCCCTAATCGGTCAATCCACTGAGGTGTGCTGATCATGGTCGGCCAACATATGAGTCCCGCGCGTCTCGCCCTCGTCTTGGCCGCTGTTGTTGTCGTGGGGTGTGCTTGCTTAATCGCCGGTAGCGTAGCCGGCTTCCTGCCACGTGTTGCTGCTGTGACAGCGGCGACTGCACTGGTGGGGTACTTTATCGTATACGGAGTGCTGTACTACCTTCGCTTCCTGCGTGGTTAACTGGCCGCGAGCTGGGTCGCTCAAGATCCGTCTCGGCTTCGCGGCGCTTAACGGCGCGCTCCCGATCGCATTTTATGGCGCCGCCACGACTCTTGATCGGAGCCCGCCAGCCCGGTGAGCATCCGTCCGAATTTGTTCACGCCTGCGGAGGAAGGAGAGCCGCAACTGTGTCAACGCTAGCCCTCTATCGTCCGGTTTGGCTGCTTTCGAGAGCCACAAGCTCAGCGACCGCTCTGACCTCCAGGTCAACCTCGCCAACGGCAACCTGGTCATCCATGGCCAGGATCTCTCAATCCGCGGCTATGACGCCGGCAACAGCCTGACCGCACTCGCCGAGCCGGGCGGCAGCATCAGTGGCAGCGCCTGCGGGAGCAACCCCTGCTCCAGCTTCCAGTACAACAACAACGGCCAGCGCACCAAGAGCACCTTCCCCGGCGGCGCCACGCTGAACATCGGCTACGACAACGCCGGCAACGAGACCTCGGTAGTCGGCAAGAGCTCCAGCTCGGCGGTGCTGACCAGCTTCAGCTAGACCTACAACGTCGGCACCAAGGACACCGCGCTGCGCAAGACAGTGACCGAGTCCGACGCCGTCTTCAGCGGCACCAGCACCTATGTCTACGATGCCTTCAACCGGCTGACTTCGGCCCTCAACACCAAGATCGGCAATATCAACTTCGCATATGATGCCGCCGGCAACCGGACCTCAGACACCAACGGCTCCTACAGCTACAACGCCGCCGACCAGCTGACCGCCGCACCCGGAGTTTCAAGCTGGTCCTACGATGGGGCCGGGAACCTGACCGGCAACTCGAGCGGGGCGAGCATCAGCTACAACGACCAGAATCAGTCGACCTCGATCACTAACAGCGGCAGCACGCTCTCCTCGCTCGCCTATGCCGATGTCGACCAGACCGAGCGGACCCAGGCCGGCAGCAGCAGCTATGCCTCCAGCCCGCTGGGCGCCCAGGTCGCCAAGTCGGGTGGCAGCTCGACCTACTACGTCCGCGACAATCAGGGCAACCTGATCGGCGAGCGCATCGGCGCCAACCGCTACTACTACCTGAAGGACGGCCTAGGCTCGACCGCGGCACTGATCAACGACTCGGGCTCGACCGTGGCCAACCGCTACAGCTACGGGCCCTATGGCAAGACTGTCTACAAGTCGGAGACGGTCAGCAACCCTTGGCAATTTGCCGGCGGCTATCTAGACTCCACTGGGCTGATCAAGTTCGGAACCAGGTACTACGACCCCATCGTGGGCCGCTGGACGCAACGGGATCCGATCGCCGGGTCGATCGGTAGCGCAGGAGCGATGAATCGGTACACATATGCTGGTGACGATCCGACCGATTATTTGGACCCGTTAGGCACGCAGGCATCCTACGACTACGACAGATTGGGAGCAGGCATGTCCTGGCTCTGGCCGGGCGCGATCATTGGTGCGGCAGCGGGAATTGTGGTCGGCTGCATTATCGGTGCCATAGTTGGCGCGGGTGTTACATGTATTGGCGGGGCAATGGAGGGATTCTTCGTGGGCGCTACCCTGGGAGCCTTTGCCGGCGTGACTTACGGATTCATCACCGACCAAACGTTCCCGTGACAAATTTAATAGGCGTGGCCCTCCATGCAGTCTTCGCGCTCGCCTTATTGGGCACGGCGGCTTACATTTATCGTGGCCCGACTTCGGCTCATCACTTCGCATTCGAACCACTCTTCCGTCGCCTGCCTGGGGTGGTGCCTGCCTCAATACCTGTGTCGCTTGCGATCATGGCCATAGGCCTCTCGGAGATCTCATTCGGAGTCGCTCGGCAAGTCTTCCTCATAATTGGTTTTGTCATCATATGTGCCGGCGTCATCTCCCTTGTTTGGCATCCTGAATGGATGCTGCCGCAATGGCTGCAATCGAGGCGCCATGACTAGGGATAGGATGCCGTTTGCGAGGGCTATCGTTGGCTGTGATCTTGGCCAATATCGACGATGGATTCGTGGTTACTTGGCGCCGCCGACCAGCGACCGCAGCTGACCAGGCCAGAGAAGGCGAACTCATGGCGGCGCTTCTTGGGCCTCTTGGCAAAGCGGTTGTCCAAGACCTCCTGCACCCGCTGCCAGAGTTCGCGAGAGATAAGCGGTTGGTATTTGCCCTTGTAGGTCCGGCCGCCATAGTCGAAGTCGCCGGTGTAGATCCGCTTGCGCAGGATCTTGCCGCTTCGAGCCCCAGATTCTAAGTTGGGTCACCACTGCGCTGCGCCAGAGCCATCGGGACGAAAAGCGCTTCCACGAGCAGTCGATCCGCCGCATCCAGGCCGAGCTCAGCAAGCTCGACACCCGACTCGAGGGGATCTACCTGGACAAGCTCGACGGCAAGATCAACCTGCCCTTCTACGAACGCAAGTCGGCCGAGTGGGAAGCTGAGCGCGAGCGCCTGATGTCCCTCATCAGCGGCCACCAGCGGGCGGAGAGCGCCTACTTCAAAGAAGGCGTCGACCTGCTCGAGCTGGCTTCACGTGCCCGCGAGCTGTTCCAAAGTCAGGAACCGGCCGAAAAACGAAAGCTCCTCAATTTCGTACTTTCGAACTCCTCCTGGAGAGAAGGCCGGCTCACCGCCAGCTACCGCAAACCCTTCGATTTGATCTCAGAAACGGCCATCGAGGCTGCCGAGCTGGCCCAGACCGAGCCCTTCACGGTGGACGATGGGGTGGTTTCTGAGAACTGGCGGAGCATCGTAGACACTTTTCGAACTCTGCTTGCTGACTCGCGGTCAGACCAGGCCTGCGGAGCCGGCCCAAGACAAGCGGCTATCCAAGCATGAACTTCGGCGCTTCACCGCTCGCGATGGTGGCCCTTGTTTCGAGGGCATGTGTCTTGCACAGCGGAACGTCGATCGTCACGGCCTTGCCCCGAGGGTCAGTGTGAGTCAGGGTGACGAGTTCAGTCGCCCCAGCCTTACACCCGCTCTTCCGGCAAGAGTCGCCGATCCTGCCGTAAGTGAAGACAGTCGACTGATGCGGCCCGGGGCCCCAGCCGCCACCGCTCTCGGCCAGAAGCGGGAGCTGCGCCGCCAGCGGTGAGCGCACCCTGTCGAAGGCGTCCTCACCGACGAACCACTCTCGATTGAGGGTTATCGCATAGCCGGCGACGCTCAGACCGATGACCTTCCCATCCATCTCGAGACACTCAACGAGGACCGCGGCGAGCTGCTGTTCGAGCACCACTTCCTTGGTTACCCACTCGTGGATAGCATCGACTGGAAGCAGAAGACGCGTCCAGCCCTCTCCGCCGGCGCACCATGCCTCCACAGCCCGCCCGTACTCCTCGTTGATGGATCTCCCGGCGGTGCGAGCCCTGACCTCCATCTGCTGCTTATAGATGTGTGGCGTGCGGATAGTCACTCGCTCTCCCGTTGCATCCAGTACCCGCTCCCAGTCGTCGATGCCTTGCAACCGGATATTCATCCTTAACCTCTCTATAAGCGTCACTCGGCGTCACTGACGCCAGCTGCCACATCATACATCTCTGGACACGAACATGGACAGGCGCAGTAGCCCTGCGCGCTGCCCATACCGCGAGAGCAGCTCCGAGCGACCTTGCTGACCCACCCGCGCCGCCAATCCGACATGAGTCGGAGGTGGTTGTCTAGGATTGCGCAGTGCCACCACAGGGTCGAAGTCAGCGCTATAATCAAGATCATCTACAGCCCGTTAGATAGACCCTCTAAGGAGGAACCCACGATGAGCGGCAAGCCATCTGCCGAAGCGAAAGTTGCGTTACGTGACCTCGTTCGGGCGACAGCCCGACGCCGAGCTGTGATCACCTATCCGGAAGCTGCCGAAGCTCACCCGGAGCTTCCCAAGACAGGCACTCACATGGGGAAGGTGATCGGCAACCTGCTCGCGGACATCAACAAGGACGAGGGGATACTGCTCTCTTGCGTGGTCGTGCAGAACGGGACGCTGCTACCTGGCCCAGGGTTCTACACCCTGAAGGGAGCGCCGCGCACGCTCGACCGCTATTACGCTCTGCTGCGCAAAGTCTGGAAGAGGTATGGCTCCAACTGACCGATGGCGATCTCGGTCTCGAGCTGGCCGGCGGCAAGCGACGGCCGGCCGACTCCTTGGGCAAGAGGTTTGCCCCTTGGTGCGCGAGTTCGCCTCGCCGAGGAGAGCGCGGCTTCGTGGATAGTTCGAACTCTACTCGAATCTTCCAGACCGACCTTTGCGGCCAGACCGCCTATAGCATGGACTTCGCCTGATAATTCTCGCGCCTCCCATGCCGCCTACTGATCCCCAAACCGGCATCACCCCTTCGGACATGTTGCGAGCATTTGGGGAACCCTCGCGTCGCGATCCGGTGATCGGCTCGCCCAGCTGATCAGCCCGAGACCGGGTGCGGCGCGGGAGGCGGCCGCCGCTGAGTTCTTCTACGGATTCGTATTTGTCGCTCTGCAGCATGTTGGCCACTCCCTCGATCAGCGGGGTTGGCCGGCCGACGGGCTGGATCGGGTTCTGCGCATGGTTGCCGGAGGATTGCTACATCACGCGATAACCGCGCCCGTGAAGGACGACGAGTATGAGCGCCTCCTGACGATCCATCTGGTGGCCTTTCAGGATCGGGCGGCGGAATATGTCACGATCCCGATGCTTCCTCAAAAAAGCAAGCCGCCGGCTGGAACCTTGGTCTGGGAACTTCCGAAGCGGGCTGTCGCGGCGGCCGGTGTCGGGGTAGACGGATCGGTCAGGTTGACTCTTCCGATCGCCGTCATTACCGAGCTGTCCGAGCTCCGCGCGCCGGCTTTCGCTGATATGTTCGCCGGAGCGATGCGACCCTAAATCGTCGATCGTGCGGCTACTCACCGGTAAGCCGGAGACTCATCGCCGAATACGATTCGCCAAAACCGAATAGCCTCCTCGTGGTCGCCGCGACCCTCGGCAGCCGTGGCCTTCTCACAGCGGTCATACGTCGCCGCGAAGCTGTCGATTACCAGCTTGACTTCTCTTTCGGTGGTCGACGCGGCGAGGTCGGAGAGCCTGGAGAACTGATCGTCGGCGCTTGGGCCTCGCCCATCCTGAAAGCGAGCTGTCACGGCGCAGACAGGATCAGTACTTCTAACGGGTGCTTTCCGGAGCGTCGGTGATCGAGGTGCTTCAACGCCGGGTAGGGCGGAACAGTCAAGTCTTTGGCGGTCGCCGCTTGGCCTTCGCCCTGCCACGGGCCGACGTGGTTTTCCGCGATGTCTCCGGCTCCGCGATAGCGAGCGCCGCCGGAGCGTCTGGGGCCTGCGGCGCATTGGCCGACCTGCTCAGTTCTTCAACACCTTCAAGACTCGCGCCCACGACCTTCTCCGCAGGGCGCCACACCTCAGTGAAGTGCGCGCACGACCAAGATCGCTGTCAGGACCGCCAGCACGTAAGTCAACACCAGTAGTGCGTTGGTTGAGCGAATGTCCGAAAGCAGGCGGGCACGGTCGAGGGTCAGCCGGACCTCGTGCAGGCCCTCCTTGGTCAGCCGATCCAGACCGTCCATTGCTGCCTGGCGGAGGTTGAAGGGCAGGGCTCCGGGCTTCGGCTTCGTGCTGGCCTCGCGAAGCCACTGGCCCACACGGGCTCCCCTGCCCAGCTTGGGAGCTGCGGCGGCAGGCTGCTCAGGACGCGGCACCAGCATCGGGAACTGCTGAAAGCCGCGGCGGCCGCCGTCGACGCCCGCCGCCTGCCTGACCCGCTCCAGGCGGTACTGAAGGTCCGAGAGGCGGCCGACCAAGGCGCCGAGCGTCAGCAGACGGAGCCAGCGGAAGCGGGCGTTCGCTCGCTTCGCGAGCTTCTCGCGCAGGCGTCCGGCCTCCTCGCCGAGCACCAGCGACCCCTCGTGGAGCAAGAGCAGGGGGAGGACGTCGTCCACCTCGTGCTCGAGGTAGTAGCGGTGCGCGGCCTCCGGTGATCGAAATTCCTGCTGGTCCGCTTCGGATGGGAGTTGAGTGACGATCATGGAGTAGCCCCCGCGCTCGCCACGATCTGGATCTGCGACGGGGACGCCCGAGTAGAGCCGGCGGCCCGCCCCCTCCCACCAGTGCCAGGCCTCGATGCCGAGCACGCGGCTGACATCGGGCTGCCAGGCCAGAGCGTCCTGTGACGGGAACTGCTCGGCCGACCAGACCACCATCGTGCCCGCGGGAAAGCGCCTCTCCGCGAGCAGCCCGTGGCTCTCTGGCAGCAGACCAAGGCCCGCTAGCGCGCGCAGGCGCTGCTCCAGGTCCCGCGTCTTGGCGGTCTCCACAGGCTGGATCTGCAGGCCGTAGTTGCGCAGCTGCCGGACCGGCGAGGCGTGGCTGGCTCCAAAAACCGCAGCTGCCGTGTCGGCCGGCGCCGCGATCACAGTCGCGGCCATCACCATCCCCGGAGCGAACTGGTAGAGCACCAAGCCGAGGCGGTCGACGCCCGACGGCATCGCGAGCTCATGACCACCCCCGGGGTACTTCTTCGCCTCACCAGGCCGCCAGAAGTGGATGGCCCCAAGAGCCTCCCCGCCACCGGCCTTCGACTGCGCTCGGCGCAAGAGGTTGCGAACCCGCTCGCGATCCTGCCGACCCTGCGTGTCCGGCGCCAGCCGCTTCACAAGGGTCTTGGAGAGATGGTCGATGTCGGTGTCCATGAAGGCGTCGGCGACGACGACGGCGACCAGCCGCAACGGATACTCGCCGTAGCTGGCGGCCAGCCGCTGGTTGTCCCTGATGTCGGACTGGGCCAGGTGCTCAAGAACCCGCCGGTTGTCCTCGATCATCAGCCGCCGACGCCGCCACCGCTTGAGCATCGGGTTGCTGGCTACGCGTCCAGGTCCGGTCAGCCAGCGCGCACCAGCTCGCGATAGAGCTGCTCCTGGGCCATCGCGACCACCAGCAGCTGCGCGCCATGGTCGCGGTCGAGGGCGTCCGGGCCCAGCTCAAGGCGGTAGAGGCGCTCCCGGCGCCAGGCCTGCAGGCGGAACTCCTCGCTGTCTCGGACGCGACTCCGGCGGCGGCCGCGCTCGGTCAGGGCCCGGGCTATGCGCTGCTCAGTCGTGATCGTCGGCTCCTGAACTATTAGCTCTATGCCGCCGCCTCGATGGCGCCGCGAATTGCGGTGTAGAGGGCATAACGCGGAATCGGCATCGCCAGGAAAGTTCCAAGTGCGAGAAGGTGATGGTCCTCCGAGGCCTGAAACAGAACGCCGGCGAGAGAGTGGGCGACGAATCGGTCGGCATCCTCTCGTGCCTCAGCCAGTTCGGAGCCCTCCGCCGGATGGGCGTCGCAGTCGAAGTACAGCCCGGTGGCGATCGGCAGCAGGTTGTGTAAGTGGTTGTAGGCCGCGTTGACGGCCGCATTGTCCGCGGCATCCGCCGCCTGGGTCGTGGTGTTTCCGGTCATCGCCTTCTCCTCTGGACTCAGTAGCGCCCAAACCGGCCCCGTGCCGGTGGGTCAGGCGCCGGAACGTCGCGACCAATGAGTGTCGCGAAAGTCTGGAGGTCGGGCGGCACTTCGGCCAGCGGCGTGAGTTGCTCTGCCGCGAGCACGAGTACGTCGTGGCGCTGGCAATCCGCAAGCTCGGACGCTACGAGAGAGCTGGCAGGCTGGGTCGTGATGATCACCGGCCTCAACGTCCACTCGGGTTCCAGCGCAGGTGCCACATGCGGCAGCATCCCGAGCCAAGTTCGAAGCTTGGCGGCCAAATCGTTGCCGGTCGTCGCGCTGATGACGTAAGCCCGATGCAACCGGTCGTCGAAGGCGATCAGATCGACGCCGGCCGACTGCAGCAGGTGACCGGCGAACAGGACTGAGTAGCCGAGGGCGCCGAACGCATTAGCGAGCGCCAACTCGAAGGCGTCCGGTGGCCGGTCACCCTTACCCATGCCCGGCATCCGCACGGCAACCTCCTGGCTCAAGTCTTGGCGGCCGAAGCGATACCAGTCGGCTACAAAGCGCTCTCGCAGCAGCTCCGGCGAGCGCGCGCGTCCGAGATCGACGGACAGTTCCCACCCAAAATCAGCGACCATTCCTCGCTTGCTCAGCCAGACTTTCAGCAGGCCGCCGGGAGGAGTATTGAGATCGGCTCTCGCTAGGTCCCAACCATTGGCGTCTCGGCCTGCAGCCACGGGCACATGAACGTCCAGCGAAGAGTCGTATAGGCCCGTTCCCACGCGAACCTCAAAGTCTCCAGGCACCAGCGGCGGGCGATGGTGGACCTCGATTCGTGCCTGCTGCCCGTCGGGATCGTAATGGGCGTCCATCGCGACCGCCAAAGGCATGTGGATCAGCAGGTACGGGGAGTCCATCCCCCACGGCGTCGCCAGGTAATCGCGAGAGAAAACGGCCGCCTGCCCACGCGAATTCGGATTGACGTCAAACAGCCGATCCTGAAGCCAGGTGCGCGTCTCCTGCTCGAGGGTAGCGCCACCCCCGCTCAGCCGGGCCTCGCGGTACTTGCTTGGAAAGGCCGGGAGATCCTCGACTAGAGGAAAGTGATCCCCCGAGACGGGCACATCCTGCTGCCACCAGAAATTGGTGATCCCCTCGGGAGGTGGAACTGCCCAGTAGTCGATCTGACCGGACGCCCCTTGCTTCCACCTCTCAACAAGGGCGAGGAACTCGTGGTGGGTGATGGTCCCCTCGATCACGAATGGAGCCTGAAGGCGTGTACGACTACGCGTTGCTTGTGGAGTCGGGGAAGCCTGAAAGTGGACTGCGAGCGTCTGGAGCTTCGGCGGCACGTCAGCTCCGTCCGTAACAGCGAGAATCCTGAAGGCGAAGGCCGGCCACATGCCCGCATGAGCTTCGATCCACGCGCTGACCTTGCCTAGCCCCGTTACCCAGTCGATGTTCGTTTCGATCGGTTGCTCCTCGCTCACAATACGATCGCCGGAGCAGCCCAAGTGGCGGAACACCTGTTCGCCGACCCCCCGAAAACCTAGTAAAATGCTCCCGATGGATCGCGATCCGAAGACTCCAGAGTCGAAGGAACCGGCCGAGGTGTCGGCACTTCCCACGAGCGCTGCGTGGAAAGAGCCGGCGCACCCCTCGGCTCAGGTCGTCGTTCGCGAAAGCTTAGCCTCGATGGATCGCCTCCTCGACCAGTTGAATTCACTGGACGCCAAGGCTTCATACCTCGCGGCTGGCCTGTTCGTGATGATCGCAGGGTTCATCGCTGGCGTCGCGACCAAGCCACCGACCGATCCGCATCTCCAAGACGTGATGGTCGCGGCCTTCGCCTTCTACCTGGTCGCGCTCTTCTTCGTTGGCGATGCGTGGTGGCCGCGTCCCGTGGATGCTCCGCCGCACCCCAGGGGCCTCCGCGAGCATCATTTCAACGATCGCGAGGAGAACGTCCTGCTTGAAATATCGAATCAAGTCGCGAGTAGCTTTGACGACACGAAGAAGGTCGCCGCGCGCAAATCACGCAGCATCAAAGTTGGCCTCATTGTGGTCGCCTTCGCCGCAACCGCCAGTTGCATCGTCGTAGCAACATCGCTTATACAGGGAGGGCCTCACTAATGGCTGACGATTCCGCTCTAACACCGGCAGCCCCGCCTCCACAGCAAGCGCCTGCACAACCCGTTGCTGTGGCCCAACCGTCGCAGTCGGTGCCTCCTCCGAATCCGCCCCTCGCCGCCGCAACGCACCTGGCGAACGTGCTGGAGCGTGGCGCAACCCCGACGCCAAGAACCGGCCAGCCCGGCAACACTCCGACCAACAAGCTCGCGAATCGAATTGATTTGGGCGACCCGCCTCGCGGTCGGACGCTGACGGTAGAAGGGACCCCTCCGAAGAAGTAATTCGCCGCCCGTGAGCGAGCGGGAGTCAGGTCCGGTTGAGCGCCTTCAGGGCAGGCCACGAGCCTTTCGCTGCTTCGACGTCGCTCTCCAAAACGAGAAGGTAGGCCCAGGCTACGCCGGTCTTGGGGTCGGCGTTGACGTGGTTGACCCACCGGAGCGCTGCCTCAGCCTTGCCGAGAACCGCTGGGGTCGACCCCTCCTTTTCCATCTTGATCTCGGTCATGTAATGCGTCCAGGACCTGTCGACCACGATGAAGTCGGGGTTGTAGCTGGTCTTCATGCCGCTCCAGAGGATCGGGCAGTCGTTGCGCTCCAACCGGACCCAGAAAGCCACCTCGGCCGCCGCGTCGAAGATGTTCGCGGCCGTCAACTCTGTACCCGAATCGAACCACGCCTGCGGGTACATTCCGCGCTCCCATCCTTCGTATCCAGCTTGACGCTCGAACTTGCCAAAGCGGTCGCCACTGGCCGTGGGGCGCTGCAGCCGAACATTGGCGAACTCAACCACGTCTACGACCTCGTCGTAGGTCGGTTTCGGAGCGAACTCCTTCTGAGCCCTTTGGATCAGGTCGATCACCCGGGCGGCCACGCGATCGAGGTTCGTCGACAGGACTGGTACCGCCTTCGCGCCTAAGCCGGCGATCAGGTCGTCGAGAATCGGAGCCAATCGCGCGCGCTCGGTGGCCCGGGCCGGCACCGCGTCGGACCCGAGCACGAGATCGGCGAGCTGGCGACGAGCCTCTTCGAGTGCGAGCAGCGGCGCCTGCGACGACACCTTGTCGACCGCGTCGCTCGTCACCATGTGGGTCGTCGTGAGTCCGTCCCGGCCGGTCACGGTCCTAGCGCTCACCTTCACGCGCCGCAGCTCACCATTAGCGTCCGCCGCGAGCCGCTCGCCCAACCTCTTGAAGGGGTCTCGGTCCGTGATGTCCGAGAGCGTGAACTTGCTCTGGACGCCCAGCATCACTAGCTTCGGTACCCGGAGCCTGACGTCGTCCCGGGGGATCATCTGTGCGGAGAGCTGAACTACCTCTGCCTCGACATGCTCTGTGCGAGCCTCCACACTCGTGACGGTGGCAACCGCCGAGTCAGGTTCTGGCCCCACCGGCGGCTCGCTGCCATCCTCGCCGGCGACGGGCGAGATCGCCTCGCTTCGCTCGATGACCGCGACCTCTCGGCCATCGGCTCGGCGCGTGGTCGCCATCCAGACTCGATAGTCGATGAAGGCCTCGTTGATCACGTTCGCCTTCTTCAGCAGCTCCTGGTACCGCTCGTGGGCGAGCACCTCAAGCGTGTCGAGCATCTCAATGCCGGTGTAGGCGCCGAAGGGCAACCGCAGCCCGCGCCCGAGGGTTTGCTCGGTGAGGATCTCGGAGATTGACGGCCGCAGGGAGGCAATGACGTATACGGACTTGACGTCCCAGCCTTCCTTCAGCATTCCGACCGACACAATGATCCTGACCTTGCTCGCAGGCGTCTCGACCTGGTCGAGTGAATCGAGTGCTTCCTCGGGCGAGCTTGAGTTGATGTTGAGGATCGTCTCGGCGTAGGCGCCACCGGCGAAACCCGGATCGGTCAGGAGTTCCTCAACCCGGTCGGCGTCCTCGATCTTGGGCGCGACCACCAGCATCATCGGCCGGACCGCCTTCGCTCCGCTGACCCGGCAATACGCCTCGACTGCCTTGGCCTTGGCCTCCAGCAGACGGACGCCGTCCCGGAGCTTCGTCACGTGATCGGACAGGTCGTCCTTGCGACCGACAAGCACGGGCGTCTTGACGAGCTGATCCGCAATCGCACGAGCGAGCGGATACCGATAGATGATGTGTTCCGTCGGGGTCTTCTTGTCGGGCGTCGCCGTGAGGCCGACGAGAACCTTAGGCACGAGTTCGCGGATCGCGGATGAGAACGCCTTCCCGTAGTAGCAGTGGTGCTCGTCCGCGAAGACGATCAGATCCTCCTGCTCTTGAAGGTGATCGTAAAAGGCCTTGCCCAGGCCCTCCTGGAACTTGTGCGTCCGGCGTCCAGTCTCGGAAGTCTCGGGCTTGAGGAGCGCCTGCACCGTGAAGACGAAGAGCTTGACCTCGGATTCGTCCTCCATCACCGCCCGCATCACCGGAGTGGCGAAGTTCTCCGAGGTGATGACCTCGGGCTGCGCATCCATGCCGCCGACCAGGCTCTTGGGATGCCCTGGCGTGAAGTTGTCGACCGTCTTCCGCAGGATCGTCTTGCCCGGAGTGATGACCGCGAAGTTGCGGACACCCTGCCCGGCGAAGTATTCGATCGCGGCCGCCATTACGTACGTCTTCCCGACCGCGGTGGCGAGGTCGACCACACACTCAAAGGGCGGCTCGTCCCCGTCCACGTCGTAGTGCTGGGCGACCGCCTTCGCGATCGAGTCCAGCGCCTCGCGGTTCGGGGCGCGGAGGTCGAGCCGGGCGGCGATCGCCGAGATTGCGTCGGCGTCGATGAGCGGAGTCGCGATGCTCAAGCTGGCGCTCTCTCCGCGGCAACGGCCTCGGAACCGTCCGATTCCACCATCACAGGCGGCAGGGCTTCGCGGGACCGGAGCAGCGGGCGGTTCGTGCGGCGGTAGTCGGCGAGGATCGACGCCGGGATGCGACGGACGCGCGAACCGGGATTCAGCGCCTTCAGCGTCGCGTCGGCACCTTCCGCGACCGCCGTCCCGCAGATGACGGCCCGCTCCGTTTCCTCCAGGCGGGACGCGATCAAGTCCACAACCTCGACCGTGATCAGGCCGTCCACCACGGCCAGCAGCGATCGCCCCTTGACGCCACAGAAAGGCGGGTCGTAACGGAACTCGTACCCGAGCTGGGCGGCCGTAGCCTCGGCGTGAGTGTCAGGCTATGTAGCGTCCGGCGGGTTGGCTCATAGCCTCGTTGCCCGTCGCGTTGGCGTGGCTTGCACCCGAATCGCCGCCTGCCGGACGAATAAGGGCCGGCCGGCGTGACTTTATAGGAGCGTGGCATCGCCCCCACTCAGGCGTGTCCACCGACCGGACCCCAATCCCCCACAAAGGAGACAGGTTCATGGTGACACTTGGGAGCGACAGCCACAAGCGCACGCACACGTTGGTGGCGGTGGACGGCAATGGGCGCGGGATGGGCCAGCGGACGGTACAGGCGACCAGTCCAGGCCACCTGGAGGCTTTGCGCTGGGCGAGCCAGTGGCCACAGCGGCAGTGGGCGCTAGAGGACTGCCGACATCTATCGCGGCGCTTGGAAGCAGAGCTGCTGGCGGCCGGGGAGCTGGTGGTGCGGGTCTCGCCAAAGCTGATGGCAGGTGCACGCCAGGGGGGCCGGGAGGCAGGCAAGTCGGACCCCATCGATGCCTTGGCGGTGGCCCGGGCGGCACTGCGTGAACCCGGCCTGCCGGTGGCGCAGTTGGAAGGGCGAAGCCGCGAGGTGAGGCTGCTCTTGGACCACCGAGAGGACCTGGTGGGGGAGCGGACGCGAATGCAGAACCGGCTGCGCTGGCACCTACACGAGCTGGAGCCGGGCTACGAGGTCCCGGCCGGGGCCTTGGACCGCCGTGCGGTTCTGGAGTCGGTGGTGGAGCGGTTGGAGCAGCACCAGGGCGTGGTCGCTGAGATCGCGGCGGAGCTGGTCACTGACATCCAGCTGCTCACCACCCGGGTGAACCAACTCGAGCGGCGCATCTGTCAACTCGTGGCTGAGCTGGCGCCCAGCCTGCTCGAACTGGAGGGTTGCGCCGGGCTGACCGGGGCCAAGATCCTGGGGGAGACGGCCGACGTCACGCGCTTCCGCTCCCGAGCAGCCTATGCGATGAACAACGGCACCGCACCCATCCCGGTCTGGTCGGGCAACCAACAGCGCTTCCGCCTCAATCGTGGCGGCAACCGCCAGCTCAACGCAGCGATGCATCGGATCGCGGTCACCCAGATTCGTTTGAAAGGCCGTGGCCGAGCCTACTTGGAGGGGCGCATGGCCGCCCAGGCCACCAAGACCGAAGCTCTCAGATCACTCCGCCGGCGGATCTCGGACGAGGTCTACCGTCGGCTTTGGCAAGATCACATGAGCCGCTCCGCCCGTCCGGCGGCAGTAGCGGCTTGACATAGGAGATTCAGATGGCCGTTCACCGCCCAGTCGGCGAGGACTACGTACGCGCCCGACTCGACGAACATGGACGGCGCCACGTCGAGGATGCGGAAGCCACCGCCACCATGCCAGCCGATTGCTTGGGTGACGCCGCCGGGGTCCGCGCCCGCGACCACCTTGTCCAATCTTGGGACCGCGAAGGTGGAGAGCGTCTCAGCGCTCCGCTCGACGCCCATCCAGCGGCGGCCCATCTTGTGCGCGACGGCGGCCGTTGTGCCCGACCCGAGGAAACAGTCGAGCACGATGTCGCCTGGATTCGACCCAATATGAATTATCCGCTGCAGCAGTCGCTCCGGCTTGGGCGTTGCGAAGGGCGGCCGGCCAGGGAAGAGAGCCGTGATCTGCTTCATCGCCTCGTCCGAGTGACCGCATTCCTCGTGCGGCCACCAGGTGTTCGGCACCACCAAGGGCGACTCCGCCAAGTACTGCTTGAACGCAGGAGCCCCGTCGCCCGCCTTTCCAAAGTGGGCCAATCCGGCGTCGACGATTGCCAGCCACTGCTCCTCGGTTCGCGACCAATGGCGGCCAGGTGGTGGGCGACGCACCGTTCCCGCCGGAGTCTTGATCGGGTACTCGAGATTGGCTCGGACACCGGGAGCGTCCCAGGGAATCGCGCGCCACGGCCCGCGGGGATCGCCATCCGGATTGCGGTACTGCTTCGCCTGGTCGGGGCTGCGTTCCAAGCGGTTGCGAGCGCGGTTCCAAACGGGCGGGTGCGGCGAGTACACGAGGAGGTAGTTGTGAGATACGGACAACCCGGCGTCGTTCGAGCGGGAATAGCGGTTCTGCCAGACGACGGTGGCAACGAATGCATCACGCCCGAACACCTCGTCCATAGCGACGCGTAGATAGCCCTGTTCACTGTCGTCGCAATGGACCCAGACCGAGCCGTCTTCCCGCAACAAGCGTTTGATCTGGAGTAGCCGGTCGCGCATCATCGTCAGCCAGACCGAGTGCTCCAGGGCATCGTCGTAGTGCTCGAACGCCTGCTGTGTGTTGAACGGCGGGTCGAGGTAAGCGAGCTTAATCTTGCCGAGGTACTCGCGCTGGAATTCGGGGATCCGGGAAAGGCTCGTCAGCGCGTTGAGTGCATCGCCGCGAATCAGGAGGTTGTCGGCCGCCCGGCGCGATGCCGGACCGACGACGCCGACCTCGCCGGCATCGTGCAGCAGGCGGACCTCCGCGACCCGGTAGTCCGACGGCGGCAACCAGCGGTAGCTGCCATCCTCACCCCAGAGCAGCGCCTGATCCTTATTGGTCCAGGTCAGCTCCAGCCGCCCATGATGCACAGAGGGCCGGCGGGACCGATCTTCCATTTGGGAAAGGTTAGCGGCGCGGCCCTTCGGTCGGAGCATCTGACGACCCGAGGCCTGAGTTGGACCGGGGGCTCCTTTGGCAGTCGCCGCCGGATGTGGAGCCTGCCCGGAGCATCGCGACAAACGCCGGGCGCTACGAGAGGCGGCGAACCTGGCCTCTTCGAGCGGATCCAGGACGGCCTTGACGGGCGCGGCGCCCGACGGCCCAAGCGGTCGCCGGCTCAAGTTCGCCTCCTCGGGGCTGGTGCGGTGCGGCCACCGGGACTGGTCAATGACCGGCGAGGTCCACAAGGGCCGCTATGCCTACTACCGCAACTCTGCTAGCCCGAGGGTCGCGTCCCCGAGCTCGCGCGCCGTGACCGGCCCTGGCTTGCCCACGAATGTGGGCTTATCTCGCTACCGCCAAAGGCGGTCCGCCGTGCCCCGTTGGGGGATCATGTGGGCATGATTGGGGTCGTCGTTCTGAATTTCGGGGATGTCGTCTGATCCTGGATCGAGCGTCGTTTCAGCGTCGTCAGCAACCGCATGACCATCCAGACGACTTGGCAGGGCAAGGTCGACGGTTCAGACGAGGTGGCCGTCCACCAGCCACAGGCATCGGTCAGCCATCTCGACCAGGGCGGGATCGTGGCTTGCAATCAGCACGGCAATCCCGACGTGCGACGCGGAGCGGATCAGGGTCATCACTCCCTGGGCGGTCCCAGAGTCCAGCTGGGCGGTGGGCTCGTCCGCTAGCAGGAGGCGGGGCTGCTTTGCCAGGGCCCTGGCCAGAGCCACCCGCTGCTGCTCCCCACCGGACAGCTCGTGGGCACGGTGCGCGGACCGAGCCTCCAAACCCACCTCCTCCAACGCCGCCATCGCGATTCGCGTGGCCGGCGCCGCCGCCGTACCGCGAATCCGGAGCGGTAGAGCCACATTCTCAACCGCGGTCAGCAGCGGGTGCAGGCCCGCGGTCTGGAATACCCACGACACTGTCTCGAGCCGGAAGCGCTCCAACTCCCCGTCGCCCAGGCGCCCCACATCCAGTTCAGCTACGGAAATTGTTCCCTCGTCGGGACGATCCAGACCACCGATCAGGCTGAGCAACGTCGTCTTTCCCGAGCCAGACCGACCGCTAACCACGACCAGCTCTGTCTGCCTCATCACCAGGTCGACGCCACGCAGGACCGGGCGCCACCGCCCACCTGAGCGGAACTGCTTCGACACTCCCTGCATGACGACTGCGTCAGCCACTCCCCGGTTCCTTGGCCGGCAATATCACCACCCGGCCCTCCTCAAGGCGCACGCGCACCCGTTCGCGCAGCCCCACCTCCTCGACGTAGGCTGGCGGAAGCTGCAGGCGGTTGGCTCGGTCGAGGAGAACCAGTTCCTCGGCGACGCGCGTGCCATCTTTGGCGAACCACCGGGTCTCCGTGCTGGTCCGGCCGTCGCGGATAAGCACAGTTCGCTCCACATGCTCATCCACCTGCTGGTCGTGGGTGACGATGATTACGGTCATGCCGAATTCGGACTGGAGACGTTGCAGGTCCGCCAGCAGGCGACTCGCCTCCATGCTGTCCAGCTGGGCGGTGGGCTCGTCGGCCAACAGGAGTTGCGGCTCGTTGGCCAGCGCCACGGCCAAACCGAGCCGCTGCTGCTCTCCAGCAGACAGTTCGGCAATCGAAGATCTGTAGCGAGTCGAGAGGTCGAGCATGGCGAGCAACAGTTCTGCCCGCTCCAGCCTGCGCCTTCCCGACTTGCCGCCACTAAGTTGTGGGAGCTGGACATTCTCGAGCACGCTCAACTCGGGCGCCAGATTGACGGCCACGTTTTGCCAGAGGTAGCCGACGACATCCCGCTGATAACTGGCGCGCTGCGCATCGCCCATCTGCGCTAGGTCAAAGCCGGCGACACGCGCAGTACCGGCACTCGGCGTCTCCAGCCCAGCCAGAACGTTCAGCAACGTCGTCTTACCGCTCCCGCTGCGGCCAACTATCGCAATCATCTCGCCGACAGCGACCGCGAGATCCAGCCCCTGGAGGGCGACGACCTCGAGATCGGCGCTTCGGTAGATGTGCACCAAGCCGCGGCACTCGACGAGCAGGTCCGCCGCAACCGAGTTCATCCCTCCAACGTTCTCAGCTCGCCCATCAGGCGGTCCGGCGTGCCTCCACGGGCCGTGAGCCAGCTGGCGAAGAGCCCGAGGCAGACGACTCCCCCAAGTGCGAGGCCGGTCAGTAGCGGATCCACCCTGACCGTGATGCCGGGGACAGTGCTAGTGAGACTTGAGCTGAGCTGGAGCGCCGGGATCACTGCCCACGCCAAGCCGCCTCCCAGGCCGGATCCAAGCAGGAACCCGAAGGCGAGCACCAACCCCTGTTCGAGGGCGAAGCTGCGACCGATCGCCCGGCGACCGAGGCCGTTCGCCCGGAGGATCGCATACTCCCTCAGGCGCTGTCGCATCAGGAGGAGGAAATGTATCGCTGAGGCGAGGATCGTTAGCCCGAGCGCAACAGCGGCCGCGACTGCCAAATCCGCCTGCAACTCGCGCATGGCTGGATTCGTCACTGCCGCGGCCTCCGCTTCCTGCCGGCTCACGACGCTGTCGACCCCGGCGCGGCCGCGCAGCACCTGAGCGTCAAGACCCTCGCTCGTGGAGCTCACCCGCAGCCAAGCCTCGGTCGGCCACACTCGATCTGCACCGTAGCGAGCAATCCAGGCCAGTAGCGGCGCTTGTGCGGCGACAAGGAAGTCCTCCGCCTCGGGATAGAGCGTCGGGAAGTGGCTGAGCGCGTCGATGACTACGAACCGCACCTGAACCGAGCTAACTGTTAGATCGAACTGCTGGCCGACCTGCAGCCCGTTGCGGTCCAGCGTAGCCTGCGGCAGCAAGGCCGGCACCGGGAAGATGCTGGGCGGGGGACGGATCAGCATCAGCTCCAAGCCTGGTTCGACTCGGAATCGGACGGCGGGATTCCCAGCGTGATGGAACTCCGCCGGCGCGACAAGCTGGGGACCGCCGTACGGAGGCGCCGGCGTCTGCCACCAACCGGGGCTATCGTGCGCCCAGCCTGAGAACGGCTCCACCACCCTTCGTGTGACCCGGTCGGCACCGCCCGAGTCCAGCTGGCTGAGGCCCACAAAGCCGCCCGAACCGGTGCCGCCAGGATCCGCCTGCACAGCCAAGTCCCGAACTCTGAGGGGATAGCGCGCGGGACCAGCGCCGTGCGTCAGCGGCCCTTCAAGGTACCGCCAACCGTTGAATGCCAGGCTGCCGAGTGCGGCGGTACCCAGACGCCCCGAGCTGTCAGCCACGTCGATCGTCAGATGAGCGCGCACGTCGGCGCTGCTGTACGCCCAAATGCCGAGGTGATCAGGGCGGCCCGGAAGGGTAAAGCCGCCACCCTCATGGTCCGCAAGCTCCTGGATCAGCTCCGGGAGGGGCCGCTGGGCGAGATCGGGCCGAGTCCAGACGACCCCGCGGAAGCTATCCGGCTCGACCCCGAGCACTGTGGGACGGAATGAGCTGGTCTGGGCTTCCGCGCTGCCCCGGTAGACGAGGCTGGCGCCCTGAACTCCACTGAGGCCGCCGACAGCGCCAGGGAGTGCAACCGGCCCATGCTGGAAGTGCGCCCGCAAGTCGCTGCCGACATTGTAGGCGGCGCCATCCTTCGCCCCTGCCACGGCGGAGGTGGCATAGATGCCGGCAAACGTGCCCAGGGCGACCGTGAGCATCAGGAGCAGTGCCACCGCGCCGTGTTGGAAGGGTCGCCGGCCCAGCTCGATCGAGGCCATAAGCCGCGTTACGCCCAGACGGCCGGCGCTGCCAGCCAGCGCGATCAGCGGCAGCAGCCGGAGGAGGACCAGCGCGACGCCAAGGAGGGCAAGCCCGGGGAGCACCAAGCTCAGGGGGTCGCCACCCACTCCGCCCTGCGATCGCAGCTGAGCTCCTCCCAGGATCCGCGTCGCCAACAAGAGCGGTACAGCCAGCAGCGCGAAGCCAACGTCGGCGAAGCGCCATTGCCACCAGCCGCGGAGTGAAGGCCGGGACGCGCGCTGCCGGACTTCGACCAGCCTCCTCCGGCTCGCCTGCACCGCGAACGGCGCCATGATGAGCATGGAAGTGGCGACCGCAACGGCGCTCCAGGCGAGTCCTCTAATGGCGGCGTCGGGAAGCAACCCGCGGAGATCCACCTCATATGAAAGCCGTGTCAAGACCAGCGAGATGACTAGCGCGGCAGCGAGCCCGAGGATCGCGGCCGGCAGGGCAAGGATCACCGACTCTGTCGCCAGCAAGCATGAGAGCCGCCGCCAAGACCAGCCGCGGCTTCGCCAGACCCCGAGTAGCTCACTCTGCCGTCCCAACACTCGGGAGGCGACAAAGGCGACCTGGAGCGCCGCCAGCAGCACGACTTGCGTGAGGACTAGCTGGATCGGAAAGCGCGATGTGAGCCTTGCATCCTGGAATGAGCCAAGTGCTGAATCGAGGTCGGTCGCGACCTGGACTGAGCCGAGCGTCGTCGCGCCAGTGCGAAGTCGGCGGAAGTCGGCCCTAATTTCGCCTAAATCCTTCTCGTGGAACGTCGCCAGACTGGGCGCGTAGACCACATGTGCCGATGCGGCAAAGGTCGGCGGCAACATGGCTAATAGGGCGAAGAAGGAGCGCTCGTCGACGATCAGGGCAGACGTCGGGATCGCCCTCACCTGCCAGTACGGGTCGGCGGGTCGCTGCGTCCAAACGGCCCCGATTCGCAGACACGGAAAGTCATTGCCCTCCAGCGTCCTGAAACACTCGGTCGAACCCACGCGCAGGCCAAGGGCCTGTGCGGCCTGCGAAGTAACCGTCGCGTTCACCTGCTGTCCGGCGAACTGCGCTTGAGGTGTCATGAGCGCGCCCTGGATGACCTGAACGTGAGCAAGCATCTCCTGGTCTCCGACGACCTTGATCACATTGGCCGCCGGTCCCCCGCCTGGCAAGGCTCCTGGCTGAAGATCCTCACTCTCGATGTATCGAGCGCTCTGGCGGAGGTGCTGCCCAAGCGTGGAGCGGACCAAGTTGTCACTGGAGGCAACGAACGCTGCGTAGGCGGCGGCTCGCGATACGGGCGGCTGTGACCGATCCGGCCGGAAGTCGCCGCGCAAGCCAGATAGCGAGATGTCCACGTTCCGGCCTGCGCCTAAAGTCTGAAGCGTGCTTTGAAGGCCGGCCTCACCACTGAACAACTGGAGCAACGCCACCGTGTTGAGAAGACACGACAGCATGGCGAACGCAAGCAGCAGCGCTACCGACGATGCGAGCCGGCGGCGCAGCCGTAGAAGCACGAGACGGCCGGCACTCAGCGGTCGGACGACTGCACCCCTTTCCGCCCCAGACGCGCGCCGATTATGCCATCGCGTGCCGGACCGTGCGCGTTGAGATGAGACGCGGTCACCTCAGCGCGCCGTTGATTAGAGGTCGACTGCTACTGCTAGCACCCTAATCCGCAGTTGCTCCAGCAGGTGTAACCATGATCGTCCACGCAATAGGTGTTGCACCGGGCACATGCGTACTGCGCACAGCATGGGCAGTGGCAGTCGCCGGGGGTCTGTTGATGGTTGACACCTAAGCTGAACAGCGCGTCGAACGCACGTGCAATGGTCGTCATCTTTCCTCCTTTCTCATTTACGCACTGACACCAGCCGGGTCGCGGGAATCGACCCGGGCTAGAAACCGCCGAACTTGGTCCAGGCTATGAACCTGAACCGCCCGCACCAACCGGCCTTGCTCGATCACTCCCAGTAACGGGCTGATGTTGCCGCCCAGCCATGAGTTCACGGCTCCAGGGCTCACCTGCAGCGTTCGAGCGGCCTTGAGTCCACTCCCGGCTATCAAAGTCCGAGCCTCCGACTCTGTACCCTCAACGACCACCACGGCGCGCCTCAGGATTGATTCGGCCGCTGGGGCATTCAACTCATCCGCCAAATACCGACACGGCGCGCAGGCCGCGTTAAGCACGAGCAACACACCAGAGCGCTCGTCAAAGAACTCCTCCCAGGAACTCTCACTGCCGTAATCCCCACGCAAGCCTGTCAGCGCAGGAAGCTCCCTATCCAGGCGGAGCGCGGCGTCGACTGGGACGGGGTCGCGACTGCGGAGGAACTCCGATTCAAGGTGAGAGAACTTGCGCTGCTGCGCCGTTACCATGAAACTCAGTACGGCCGCCATTGTGGCCAAGGCGAGATAGCTAAGCCAGAACCAGATACTCACGGCGCGGACCACGCCCTACCCTTGTGGCCGTGTATATGGATGAGTAGCAGACCACACAGCAGCAGCACCACTGCCGCCGGCCCAGAGTCTGTCGGCCAGGCCGATGGCCCGCTTCGAGATGAGAGCCCGACAAGCAAGGTGGGAATGCCAAGTAACACAGCACGAATAACTGTCGTCCTGCCAAGCTTCGTCCTAGCGCGACCGAAGCAGCTGCAGGAGAGGCTTAGTCCACGTTGCTCGGCGTAGAGGCCGACGATTGCGAACAGGACCAGCAGCAGCAGGACACCGATGGTAGCCATCGCTGGATACTGGCCCACTGCGACCAGCGCGCCCAAACTGAACTCGGCTGCGATCAGCAAGCCAGCGGCGGAGCCAGCAACAGTCGAAGTTAAGCCCAGGCCCTCGATCGTCGACTGGAACAGTGACCATTCCAACACCTTTCCGGCAGCCGACCACAGGAACATTACTCCCAACCCGACCTGGGCCACAAAGGCTACCGCAGTCAGTGCCGTGTGAAGCACTTGAACCTCCGCCACTACTGCCGACGATAATTGGTTTGATACGGCAAACGCCCGACTTAGTCAAGCGGCGACCGTGCTGGCCCGTCGTTCTAAGACAGTGTCAGCCCGGAATTTGGCCCAATCCGTCCAGGAGGAGCTCATTGAGCTCGTCAGCGCCGATCCCGACCAGATTGATGGCCTCGATCTGCTTCTCGCTCAACCCGGCATCGCGAAGGTGCCGTCTCGCCTCATCGTTAAGCCCCCGAACCTTGAAGATCCGGGCAAGGACGACGGAAGCGGCACCCGCCCACCGGGGTGCGTGTGTCGAGCACGGTGCCCGGCTCGAGGAAGGCGGCGTCGAGCCAGCTGGTCCTGAGCCTGGCCCACGTCTTCACGCGGTGATCGCTGCCGAGGTAGACGGCGGTGGTGGTCCCCTCCCCCGCTCCCAGTAGATGGACCGCCGAGGCCGATCCGCTTCGCCGAGCCCCACAGACGGTGTCTCAAGGTCAGATGGCGATCATGTCGAGGGGAGCCACCACACGAGTCGACGTTCGACCAAGCGACCGGGATCACCGCCAGCGGGTCGACGCCGGGCAGACTTTCCCGCCACCGTGGCTCTACACCACAGGGTCTCGGAGCGGCGTGTCGAAGTGACCAGAGGCCACCTGGAGTAGTGCTGGGCGAGGAGGGTGCGCGATGCTCACTTCGGGCTCTGGCGCAAGCCCTGCACGACGAGCTCATTCAGCTCGTCGGCACCGATCCCGGCCAGCTTGATGGCTTCGATCTGCTCCTCGCTCAAGCCGGCGTGGCGAAGATATCGAATCGTCTCGGCGTCCTCCGGCCAGACCTTCTTGAAGGCTAGCCCCGGATGTCCGGGAGGTACCGCGGCGAAGGGCCAATAGGGCAGCCGGCGGTGGCGTTGAAACCCGGTGGCCGCGAGCTGACGCTGGATGTCGGCAACGACTCCACGCGCTTCGCGAACGAGGCGGGCCCGCTTCCGCGCCTGCTCGCGCATGAGCGCTCGGGCGATGCCGGCGAGCAGGTTCTGACGAGCCAGGCGACGCACCTGGCGGGTGGAGATGCCGACCTGCAAGGCGATCTCGGACGAACGCAGCCCGGCTGCCCGCAGTCGCCGGACGGAGAGCAGACGGTAGAGGGGGCGATCCAGTTCCGGGTTCTCTCGGACCCGCGCGATCAGCCCCAAGGCATCTTGCCGACTCCGTCCCTCGGCCGGCAGTTGGTTTTCCAGGAGCTGCCATGACCACTCCAGGCTCTCGGGCATGAAGACGCGGCTACGAAAAGGCCGCGGCGGGCGGAGCTCGGCCAACGTGGTGCTGGTCAGGTAATAGGCGCCGTGCGCTCCCCTGCGTACAGCAAGCTCGCCCCTTCTCACTCGGAGGCGCAACGTCTCGATGTGACAGCCCAGGTGGCGGGCTGCCTCTGAGAGCTTGATCAGCCTACCCTCCGGAGCGGGACTTGGCTTGGCTGATCTCACCGCTGGTCAGATTCAATCTTCTCGGCCACTTGCCAATGCGCATCTTAAAGGAGTAGAGGAACCCTCCGACTCGGCGGGTCCTTCTCCTCTTCGGGCCGAGGGCTGGCGCAGGAGCTCCTTGCTCCTCCCAGGGTCCGTACTTCCTGCGAGGGGTTGGCCTCGCGGCGCTGAGATAAGCGGCATGCCGCCAAAACGGCACGCCGGTTGATGGAGGTATGGCGCTTGGCTGAGGAAGGCAGGAGTCGACGCGTTCAGGGTCGCGATGTCCACGTCCGCTTTTCTGACCAGTCCTACGCCGATCTGGAAAGGTTCGCGAGCGAGGGCGGGCTGGCGCTGAACGCCAGCGTCCGCTTGCTGGTCCAACGAGGCTTGGCCACCGAGGCAGAAGCTCCCGGTGGCGACGCCGGCGAGGCGATCGCCAGCCGGCTCCAAGCCCTAAGCGAGAGCGCGCTGGCGAGCCTGGTTGCCATCGAGCAGAACCAGCGCCTGCTGGTCAGCATCATCCCCGACGGAGCCGAGCTTGCCGAGCGGCTTTGGGAGGAGGCGGCGGGCGCCGCCCGCAGCCGGCTCCTCCGACTGGAGCAGGCAATGGCGGAGGAGGCGGCATGCTGAGCCGTCGCGCCATCTTGTCCGTTCAGTACACGGTCGCCGGCGCGACAGCAGGCAAGGCGCTTGGCGGCTTTCTCCGCTACGTCCACTACCGCGACCATCACAATCTCGGCGAGCGAGATCGGGGAGTGGCTGGGCTGGTCCGCTACGTCGCCCATCGTGATTCGGCGGCGCCAGACGGCCGGCTCTTCGATCGCACGAGGACTGTCGGCGATCGCGAGCGCCGTGAGTTGAGTCGCTACGTGAGCCGTTCCCTGGCTGGTTTGCCTGACCCGGATCCAGCCGGCAACCAGCGGCTGGCGCGGGCGGTCTACCGCTTCGTGCTCTCGCCGGAGGACGCCCGTGGACTCGACCTGCGTCAGCTGACCCGTACCAGCATGGCCCAGCTCGAGCGAGATACGGGTGGCCTACCGCCCTGGATCGCCGCCGAGCACCGCAACACCGACCATCCCCACGTCCACATCGTGTTGGCGGCCCGCCGTCAGACGAGCAACGGTAGCTTCCGCGAGCTGCGAGTGACCAAGCAGCGCCTGACGCGCATGAAAGGGGCGCTGAGCCTGGAGATCGATCGCCAGCGCGGCGAGCGGCGTCGCCAGCGGTCGCTGGAGGACCGGCTGCTGGAGATGAGCCGGGAACCTGCCGAGCGCAGGCAGAGGCAAGCTCACTCGCCCAGCATCCAGTCGCGGCTGGCCGCTCAGGACCCGCTGCGGGGACGGCCATCGTCCCGTCCACGGCCGCAGGCGCCAGTGCTGCGGCTGCAACGAGTCTTCGCCAGGATGGCTCAGCGCTATCGGATTGAGCTTGCGCGGGACGCCGAGCGCCGGGGCTGGAGCGAGGAGCGTGAGAGGGAGATGAGCCGATGAGACGTGTCAGCGCTGACAGCCGACCGCAGTTGATGGATCCGCTGTTGGGGCTCTTGATCGGCCTTGCGATCGTCGCCATGGCGGTCAGTCTCTGGCTCTACTTAGCTCTGGTCCTGAGCCTGCTCCTTGAACAGGGACCACAGGGGCTGGAGAGCCTGCCCTCGCCCGCCCGCGGCTCCGGGCTACTCCTTGAGGGCCTGCTGCGCGACCCGGCCCAACCCTGGCAAAGCGGTCTCGGCCTGGAGCTGAGTCCCTACCTCTTCTGGCCGGTGGCCCTCATCGTCCTGGCCGGGATGGCAGGCCTCGGGACCTACGGTTACGTGCATTGTCGGGGGCTGGTTGGCTGGCTTTTCGTTCGTACGGGTAGCCAGAGCCATGGCGACAGCCGCTGGGCTCGCGCCTTCGATGCTCGGCTGCTGGGACGCCGCAGCAGTCCCCAGCGTCTAAAGCCGGACGGCATCGTGCTCGGCTGGTGGGGTCGGCGCGTACTGCAGACTCCGCGGGAGGACAACGCGATCGTCTTCGGCGTCCAGCGCTCGGGTAAGACCTCTACGGTGGTGGTGCCCACTCTCCTCGGCTGGTCTGGCGCGGCGGTGGCCACCTCGACCAAGGAGGAGCTGGTCCGGCTCACCGGCCGCCACCGCGTCCGATTGGGCCCGGTCTGGGTTTTCGCGCCCCTGGATCGCGAGCTGGGCTGGGTGAGCGAGCTTGGGCTCCGGAGCGCGGTCTGGAACCCGGTGGCGGGCGCCAGCGACGCAGCCGCAGCCCTGGAGCTCGCCGATCTCTTCACCTCCGATGGCAAGTCGGGGCCCTCGGCCCACTGGTATCTCTCAGCGGCGAGCCTGATCGCCGGCTTGATCCTGGCCGCCCGCGATGAGGCGGGCGACCTGCGCAGCGTCATCACCTGGCTCAACACGCTGGGATTGAACCAGTATGTCGGCTTCGCCAACCGCCAGCGCGACCCAGTCGCTCGCGAGCTGCTCACCGCCTTCGCCACCACTCCCTCCCGGGAGGCAGGCTCGATCGCCTCCACCGCGCGCTCCAGCCTCTCCCTCTGGCTTGACGGCCGCGTCGCCCGAGCGACCGCCGCCAAAGCCCCAGCAGGCGTCGATTTTGACACGGAGAACCTGCTGGCGGAGGGCGCCACCCTCTACCTGGTGGCACCTGCCGAGGAGGCCGAACGCTGCCGGCCACTGTTTACGGCCCTGCTCCAATCGCTGCTCGCGGCCGCCACTCGTCGCGCCCGCCGCCAGGGCGGCGTCCTCCAACCTCGGCTCCTGCTCGCCCTCGACGAGGTGGCCAACTTCGCCCGCATTCCCCGCCTGGGCGGCTACGCCTCGAGTGGACCAGGACAGGGACTCCAGCTCTTGCTCTGCTTCCACGATCTGGCCCAGCTCGAATCTGGCTACGGCACCGAGCAGGCGCGAACGGTCTGGAACAACTGCCGAGCCCGGCTCTTGCTGCCCGGACAGGGCGACCTTCGCACGCTCGAGCACTTTTCGCGCGCGATCGGTGACGAGACCCGTGACTACGAGCTCGCCAGCCGGACCTCGGAGGGCCGCTGGAGCCAGGCGGGGCAGCGCGTCGGCAAGCCCCTCGCCTCCGCAGACGCTCTCCGACGGATGCGGGAGCCGATCCTTCTCTTCGGCAGCGCCCCGCCGGCTAAGCTGCGCGCCCGGCGCTGGGATCAGGTCCCCGCCTGGCGTGCCCTCGTCTCCGACGATTCAACAGAACCTGAGGTCTCCACTTGTTGGGTTGATGGGCTTTTCCGTTGGGTTGCCCGGCTCTTTCCGGGCGCCGCGGAAAGGTCCGGAAAACCCGCGGCGGATCGGGTTTTCCGGTCTGCGACAAGCTTCCGGCCAAGCTCGCCGGAGGACCAGCCAAGGCTCAGGGTTCTCAACGGCGGCAAGACTGGCCCGCACGAGCCCAAGCCGGACCATCCAGGCGGATCGGCAGCATGAGGCCGGAGGCTGAGGTTCGACCTGAAGCGGCTGACAGTCGCGAGCCCTCGCACCCTTTTGGCTCTGTTCCGGCCACCTGCGATCGGGCGAACGGCCTGGAGGCCACTATCGAGGTCTGGCAGCCCCTCTCCCCCGTCCCCTTGACCGAGGAGGATGCCCGCCAGATCCTCCACAACATGACCGGCTTCTTCAACCTGCTGATCAGCTGGGAGGCGGCCGCCGCTGCCCAGTCCCAACCCGACGAAGGCCTGGAGGCGGCGGCTTGAAAGCGCCTTCAGGGCCGGCGTTGAACCGGCGTCTAGAGTGAACGGCTCACAAGA
>QHBT01000042.1 GCA_003244185.1 Candidatus Dormiibacter spiritus
CGCTACCACTCGGGGAGAGGACACCCTAGTCGGCCGACTCAGGGGAGCCCTAGCCGGTCGTCCCACTGGCTCGCCACCCGCCTGGCGGCGACGTTGAAGGCAGCCAGCCGGATACCAGATAAGCCGGTGCCGAGCGATCGGCACCCAACATCTGGGCAACATCAGCTTCGCGCAAAGCCTCGCCAAGCGGTATACTCGCCAAGACCCGCCAGGTCTTTCTCTACATCTTCTATCGGAGGCTCCTCTACAACCCTTGTCCAGGCGGAAGCGGATGGTCGGACTCGACCTCGGAACCAGCAAGGTGGCCGCGGTCATCGCCGAGGGTGATGAGTACGGCCAGCTCAACGTAACAGGCGTCGGAGAGGCTCCTTGCGAGGGGCTGCGCAAGGGCTCGGTGGTGAACATCGAGAAGACGGTGCAGGCTGTCCAGCAAGCAATCCTTATCGCTGAGCGCATGGCGGGCGTGCGGAGCGAGGGGGTGATAGTCTCCCTCGGCGGACCCCAGATCCTCTCGCGGACGGGCCAGGGGGTGATAGCCGTGAGCCGCCCCGACCACGAGATCGGTCAGGACGACGTCGACCGCGTGGTCGAGGCTTCCCGCGCGATCAGCATCCCGAACGACCGCCAGGTCATCCACGTCCTGCCACGTGGCTTCAAGGTCGACAGCCAGGAAGGCGTGAAGGAGGCGGTGGGAATGAACGGCCGCCGCCTGGAAGTCGAGACCCAGATAGTCACCGGGTCCGGCACAGCTGTGCAGAACGTCATCAAGTGCGTCCATCAGAGCGGTCTCGATGTGGACGAGGTGGTCACGCAAGGGCTGGCCTCGGGCGAGGGCGTGCTCACCGCGAATGAGATGGACCTGGGCGTCTGTCTCATCGACATCGGGGCCGGCACGAGTGACGTCGCGCTCTATGAGGAGAGCTCTCCGATGCACGTGGCGGTTCTGCCGGTGGGCGGCAATCATGTGACCAACGACATAGCCATTGGTCTTCGCACCACTCTGAACGAGGCGGAGATGTTGAAGCTCAACTACGGGCACACCCTGCCGGAGGTGATCCCTCACGAGGAGAGGATCGACGTGCGCCAGGTCGGCGGCGATCGCCTGCAGCCGACCCCCAGGCGGTTCTTGGCTGAGATCATCGGTCCCCGTATGCGCGAGATCTTCCACCTCGCCTGGGAGGAGGTGAGGCGGAGCGGATACGAGGGGCCGCTGCCGGCAGGCGTGGTGGTGACGGGCGGCGGAGCTCGCTTGATGGGCACCACCGACGCGGCGCTGGCGGTGTTCGACACTTCGGTGCGCGTGGGCCTGCCGACAGGTGTCGGCGGCCTCGCCGATCGGGTCGCAGCGCCTTCCTTCGCGGCCGCAGTCGGCCTCTGCAAGTGGGGCCAGCGGGCGCAGCCGGCGGCCGGCCGCAGCCAGGCGGAGACCGCCGCCTTCGCCGGCGCTTACCAGAAGACAGTGAGATGGCTCCGTGACTTTTTCTAGGTGCGGCGCCAGCGACGGAAATCTATCCAAGGGATTCAGATTGCGATCCAGCTGGGGTTTTTGAACGAAATGCAGGAGGAGACCATGCAAGCTTTCGACAGGCAGGACGGCAGGGCTCGGATCAAGGTCATCGGCTGCGGCGGAGGCGGCGGCAACGCGGTCAATCGCATGATCTCGGCCGCTGTGAAAGGCGTCGACTTCATAGCCGTCAACACCGACATGCAGGCGCTGGAGCGCTGCAATGCCGACATCAAAGTCAACATCGGGCGCAAGCTGACCCGCGGGCTCGGCTCCGGCGGCGACTGGACCAAGGGCCGCGACGCGGCGGAGGAGAGCCGGGCGGAGCTGAGCGAGCTGGTCAAGGACTGCGACATGGTGTTCATCACCGCCGGCATGGGCGGTGGCACGGGCACCGGCTCCTCAGCGGTGATCGCCAACCTGGCCAAGGCGGAGGGCGCTCTCACCATCGGAGTCGTCACCCGGCCCTTCCGCTGGGAAGGCAAGGTGCGCAACGAATCGGCCGAGGAAGGCGTCAAGCTGCTGCGCGACAACGTCGACGCACTGATAGTTATCCCCAACGATCGCCTGACCCAGGTCGTGGACAAAAAGAGCACGCTGGAGGACGCTTTCCGGATCGCCGACGACGTGCTCCGGCAGGGTGTCCAAGGCATCGCCGACCTGATAGTCAACTCGGGCCTGATCAACCTCGACTTCGCCGACGTGAAGGCGGTGATGCTGGACACTGGCGAGGCGCTGATGGGCATCGGTTACGGCTCCGGCGACACCCGGGCCGAGGACGCGGCCAAGGACGCGGTCTCCAGCCCTCTGCTGGAAACCTCCATCGATGGCGCGCAGGGGATCCTGCTCAACATCACGGCTGGCAAGGACATCACGCTGTTCGAGTGCGAAAAGGCAGCCGAGATAGTGAAGGCCTCCGCCGACCCGGGCGCCAACATCTTCTTCGGCGTGGTAAATGACGAGCGCATGCAGGGTGAGGTCAAGATCACCGTCATCGCGACCGGGTTTGGCAAGAACAAGCGCCAGCAGGCAGGACAGACTCTGGCCAGCGACAGCACCACAGTCGAGTATTCGCGGCCTCTCGCCGAGAGCCGTCCCGCTTATCAGGCGGATGCCGACGATCTCAGCATCCCCGCCTTCATGCGCCCTCGTCGCTAGTGGGCTGTAACTGTCGGATGTGGAGCAGGCCGCAGGCTCGGAGACCGGCGTTCCAGGCGGGTGGTGCCAAGGATCGGGTGGCGCAAGGAGGAGCCCATCTCAAGATGGGTGACGACGCGCGCCGGGCCCCCTTGCTTAGGGGGCCCCGCTTGCGGGGAATGGAGCGCCGGCATCGGCGAGCGAAGCGAGCCCGCCCGTCTGGGGCGTCGGCTGTTCCATATTCGGCAGTTACTGTCCACTAGTGATCTAAGACCTCTCCGATGCGCTGTCCGTTCTGTGGCCACCCCGAGCTCAAGGTCGTCGATTCGCGCGACTCCGAGGTCGGGGAGGCCATCCGGCGCCGGCGTGAGTGCCTGGGCTGCGAACAGCGCTTCACCACGTATGAGCGGATCGAGACAGTGCCCTTCTACGTGATCAAGAAGGACGGACGGCGGGAGGATTTCGACCCCCCCAAGCTCTTCACCGGCCTGAAGAAGGCGACCGATAAGCGCGATATCTCGCCTGAGAAGCTGCAGACCATGGTGGCGCAGATCGAGTCTGAGCTCCGTCGCACAGGCCGGGTGGAGATCCCCAGCACCGACATCGGGGAGATGGTGATGAGCCGGCTCAAAGATCTCGACGAAGTGGCCTACATCCGCTTCGCCTCGGTCTACCGCCAGTTCATGGACCTCCAGGATGTGCGGGGCGAGATCGACAAGGTGCTCTCGAGCCGCCAGCGTCAAAAGGCGGCCCGCTAAGCCCAGCCGCAAGCGGTAGGTTGGGAACCGACCGAGTGTCGCGGGCGCCGAACCTCGTCCGATCGCCATCGGCAGGGGAGGGACTGACATGACCAAGCACGAGACCAGCAGCGGCCGCACTGTCGTCGCCAACATCTCGCTTTCACTGGACGGGCGCGTGAACGGCCGCGAAGGCGACTACGACATGGGCTGGATAGTCTCCCACGCCATCACCGATGCATCGCGGCAACACATGGTGCGCATGACGAGCACGGCCACGACGGTGCTGCTCGGCCGCAAGAATTATCAGGGGTTTGGTGCCTATTGGCCGGCCGTCGCGATGGACGAGAACGCCGACCCGCGCGATCGCACTTTCGCGCAGTGGCTCGACTCGGTCGAAAAGGTCGTCTTGTCGTCGACTCTCACGGACGCCGCCTGGTCCAACTCCCGCATCGTCGATAGAGACCCGGCCGCAGAGGTCAAGCAGCTGCGTCAGCAAGGCGAAGGGAACATCATCGTGCTCGCCAGCGTCAGCGTCATCAGGAACCTTCTTCACGCCGGCGAGCTCGATCGGCTGAGCATCACGCTCTGCCCTGAGCTGGTCGGCGGCGGTGTCCGACTTTTCGAGGATGGTTTGCCTGCTTCGTCGTGGACCCTCACGGATATTTCGAGGACCGAATCTGACGCCCTCTGCCTCCTCTACGACAGGGTCCGATAACTCTTGGAGTGCCTGGCGCCCGTTGGCACGGTCCTTCTGTCACGCCGGCCAAGGGCCTGCGGCCGCTCTCCAGCCAATCGCTACAGTCCACTAGAGGGCTGTAACTGTCGGATGTGGAGCAGGCCGCAGGCTCGGAGACCGGCGTTCCAGGCGGGTGGTGCCAAGGATCGGGTGGCGCAAGGAGGAGCCCATCTCAAGATGGGTGACGACGCGCGCCGGGCCCCCTTGCTTAGGGGGCCCCGCTTGCGGGGAATGGAGCGCCGGCATCGGCGAGCGAAGCGAGCCCGCCCGTCTGGGGCGTCGGATGCTCCATATTCGGCTGTTACAGTCCACTAGATGGATTGGTTGGGATGGTTCATCCCCCGTGGACTGCTGCATCGGCCGGTTACGGAGAGCCTGGCGCCGCCGGATCCCTCCGATTTGACCCAGCTCGACGAACTTCGCGACCTCGGCTCCCGGCTGGAGCTCCCACATCCGGTGAGCGCTTTGTTGGAGTTCGCAAGCGAGAAGGAAGCTCTCTCGGCAGTTGACGCACTGGGGAGAGACGGTTTTGCCTGCAAGGTGCGGGCGCTACCGAACGGTCGCTGGAGCCTGCGCGCCACGAGCACGCTCGTCCCCACGCCGGGCACCATCACCCGCCTTCGGGAGCGGCTCAGCGCCAGCTGCGAGACGTTGAACGGCACCTACGTCGGCTGGGATGCGCCGCCTGTCTACTGAGCTCGCCTCGGGCCAGGTACCGGCGGTGCTGCAGCTGCCGCCGCTGGCCGCCATCGCCGGCCTGAAGCATGGTTTCTCCACTCTGACGCTGGGCTCGATGGCCAGGATCGTCGGCGGCGCCGACAGCCGCACGCCGGCTCGTCGAGCGCTGGCCGAGGAGCTGACGCTGCCGCCTGAGAACGTGGTCACGGCGGGGGCTGTGCACGGTTCCCGAGTCGCCCGCGTGGACGAACCTCAAGACCTGGTGCCCCAGACTGACGGTCTGGTCACCGACCGGGTTGGCCTGGGCCTCCTGGTGACCGCTGCAGACTGCTATCCGGTCCTCCTCTTCGATCCTGTGCGCAGGGCCGTGGGCCTCGCTCATGCCGGCTGGCGGGGGACCGCAGCCGGCATCGCAGCCAAGGTCGTGGGCACCCTGGCCCTTCACTTCGGCAGCCGCCCGGCCGACCTCCTGGCGGGCCTGGGGCCAGGCATCTGCGGCAGGTGCTACCAGGTGCCGCCGGAGGTCGCGGCTCACTTCGAGCGCCGCTTCGTGAGGCCGGCCGCCACGCCTAGCAGGTTTCAGCTCGACCTAAGGGCGGCCAACCGCCGCCACCTGGAGCGCGCCGGCGTCCTTCCGAACCAGGTCTTCGAGCATCCGGCCTGCACCTACGAGAGCAGCTTTCTCGCCTCGCACAGGCGCCGCCCTGACGGTTCGCGCTGCGCCTGCCTGGTAGCCCTTGCCTGAGGCCGGCGTCGACGACCAGACGATCGCTGAGCGGCTCGTCGGGGTCCGGCGGCGCATCGAGCAGGCTGGCGGCGACCCCAGCGCCATCGAGATAGTGGCTGCCACGAAGCGCCAGTCCCCCGCAGCATGCCGAGCGGCGCTGGCTGCCGGTCTGACTGCCCTTGGCGAGAACCGGGTGCAGGAGGCGCTGGCGAAGATGCCTCAAGTGGCCGGCGCCAGCTGGCACCTGATCGGCAATCTGCAGAGCAACAAGGTCAAGCACGCCGGCCGCTTCCAGCTCCTGCAGTCGCTGGATTCCCTCCGTCTGGCCGAGGCGCTCAGCCAACTGCCCGCGGCTCCGCAGGCGCTGCTGCAGGTCAACGTGGCTCGGGAGGAGCAGAAACACGGCGTCCTCCCTGAAGCGGCGGTGGCGACGGCTGTCGCCGTGGCCGGAGTCATCGAGCTTCGGGGCTTCATGGCGATGGGTGCCGGAGGCGGGGGGGCGGAGGCAAGTTTCCAGGAGCTGCGGCGGCTTCGGGATGAGACCGAACAGCGGCTGGGCCGACCTTTGCCTGTCCTCTCCATGGGCATGAGCGGGGACCTGGAGGCGGCGGTGCGAGCAGGCAGCACAATGCTTCGGCTCGGGGCTGTGCTTTTTGGACCCCGTAGCTTGGAGCAGCGATGACAAGTACAGTGACCCTCCTGCAGGCCTTTCTCTGGGCCTTCCTCCTCTGCCTGGTGGTACGCGGCTTCTTCAGCTTCTTGGAGCCTTACCCGCGCAACCAGATCCACCTGATCACCGTCCGTATCACCGAGCCTGTGCTGGGGCCTGTTCGCCGCGTGATCCCGCCGATGGGTGGCTTCGACCTCTCCTTCGTGGTCGTCTTCTTCGGGATCCAGCTCCTGGTCCAGCTGCTGGGCCGCCTCGTCCGCTAGGCGCCCACACCCACTGACGACCCGGTCGCCGCCGCGTCGTGAGTCAACCCTTGACGCAGGTATAGGCGCCGTACACGGACTGACGGAAATCGGCCGTCACTATCTCCAAGCCAGCGGCGGCCAGCATCGGTTCCAGCAGCCAACGGAAAGTGCTGTGCTCGGTGCGGATGTGGGTGCTGAAGTCCTCGCGGGTGTAGCCCTTGGTGGGATCGTCCACTGCGCCGTCGAGCCATCGGCTGAGCACATCGTCGGCTTGAGATGGCTGGAAGTCGTAGATCAGATCATGCAATCGCAGGACACCGTTTGGCTTCAACATCCGGCCGATGCGATCGAGGGCGACAGCCTTCCAGAAGTCGGGTAGGTGATGGAGCGCGTTGCGGCTGTACACGGCGTCGACCGGTGGTCCGGAGTGGTCGTAGCTGAGAAACCCAGCCTGTACGCCGTGAAGGTTCGATAGTCCAGCCTCGGCCGCTCGCTTGCGCAGCACGCTCATCATCACCGGCGAGACGTCGATCGCGACAACGCGGCCGAAGTCACGCGCGGCAGCGATTGCAAATCGCCCGGTCCCGGCGCCCATGTCGATAAGGGTCGAGGTCCGCCCCCGAACGTGCGCCTGGAGCACGGCCAGATCCTCGCTGGGGTCGGGTTTTCCTTGCTTGTGATCGTAACCAGCGACAAAGGCAGGGTCGCGATGTTCTGGGCCCGAGTACGCCAATTCATCAATCAGCCAGGGCCTGACCACAGTCTGATCATGACTCAGCAGGCCAGGCGCTGGCGGTGCCAGCGGGGACCAGCACCGCGGGCGTGGACCGATCAGCGCCGTGACCACCGGCCGGCCCCGTTTTTCTGGGGATCCGATCGTCGACCCTCGCTGCCGGGCGCCGGTACACTTAGCAGCGTCGTCCGGCGTCGAAGGAGACAGGTAGGCCTCTCTTTTCACCGCTCACAGAGAGCTCGCGCAGCTGAGATGCGAGCAGCGGGCAGGAGGCTGAGATCACTCCGGAGCCGGAGCCACATGAGAGTCCGCTGTCAGGCGGGAACCTGGGTGGTACCGCGGGCCGTCAGGGCTCGTCCCAGATCAACTTTCTGAAGGACGGCCACATGCAGACGGAGAAGCGGTTTCAAGAGGTTTCGCCCCGAGTCCATTTCCCGGACCTGGAGCGGGAAGTGATGGCGCTCTGGGCGGAAGAGGACACCTTCCGCCGCAGCCTGGCGCACCGCCGTGGGGGCAAGCCTTTCGTCTTCTACGAGGGACCGCCCACCGCCAACGGCCGGCCGGGGACCCACCACGTCCTGGCCCGCGCCTTCAAGGACCTGTTCGGCCGCTACCAGACGATGAAAGGCCGCTACGTCGAGCGCAAGGCAGGTTGGGACACCCATGGCCTGCCGGTGGAGCTGGAGGTGGAAAAGAAGCTGGGTGTCTCCGGCAAGCAGCAGATCGAGGATTTCGGCATCGAAGAGTTCAACCGGCTCTGCCGCGAGAGTGTCTACGAGTACGTCTCCGATTGGCGCGCATTCTCCGAGCGCATGGCCTTCTGGCTCGACTACGACGCGGCCTACTGGACGCTCGACAGCGACTACATCCAGTCAGTCTGGTGGGCACTGAAGAGCATCTGGGATCGCGGTCTCATCTACAAGGGCTTCAAAGTCGCCCCCTACTGTCCCCGCTGCGCCACTCCGCTCTCCAGCCACGAGCTGGCCCAGGGCTACGAGGACGACGTCCCCGACCCCAGCGTCTATGTGCGCTTCCGCCTGAAGCAGCAGCCCAACACTTTCCTGCTGGCCTGGACCACGACTCCCTGGACCCTGCCCGGCAACGTGGCCCTGGCGGTCGGCCGCGACCTCGATTACGTACTGGTCCAAAAGCGAAGCACCGGCGCCGGCTCCAGCGAGCCGGTCGAGAAGCTGATTCTGGCGGAGGCGAGACAGGAGTTGCTGCAGGGCGACTACGAGGTGCTGAAGCGCTTCACAGGCCAGGAGCTGCTCGACCTCGACTACGAGCCGCTCTTTCCTTATCTGCCGCCCGAGCAGCGCGCCTTCTACGTCATCGACGCCGACTTCGTCTCGACCGCGGAGGGCACGGGTGTGGTCCACACAGCTGCTGCGTACGGCGCCGACGACCTCCGCGTCTGCCAGGAGAAGGGCATTCCTATCCGCCACACTGTCGACCTCCGCGGTCGCATGGTGCCCCAGGTGGAGGCCTTCGCAGGCATGTTCGTCAAGGACGCCGATCCTTACATCATCGCCGACCTCCGCGAACGCGGCTTGGTCTACCGGGAGGAGCAGATCCGCCACACGTATCCGTTCTGCTGGCGGTGCGGAACGCCGCTCATCTACTACGCGCTGGACAGCTGGTACGTGCAAACGACGGCTGTCAAGGATGAGCTCGTGGCCAACAACCTCGCCGCCAACTGGGTGCCAGCGCATGTGAGGACCGGGCGCATGGGCGACTGGCTGGAGCACAACGTCGATTGGGCCATCTCGCGGACTCGGTACTGGGGCACGCCGCTGCCTTTTTGGATCTGCAGCTGCGGCGAGCGGCGCTGCGTAGCCTCGGCCGAGGAGCTGGGTTTGCCGCCGGAGACCGATCTGCACAGACCGTATATCGATGCCGTGAAGCTGCCCTGCCGCAAGTGTGGCGGGCAGATGGAGCGCGTGCCCGACGTGCTCGATGGCTGGTTCGACTCGGGCTCCATGCCCTTTGCCCAGCGCGGGTATCCCAGGACCGGCGCCGACGAGTTCCAGCAAACCTTCCCGGCTGACTTCATCACGGAGGCCCAGGACCAGACCCGCGGCTGGTTCTATTCACTGCTCGCCATCTCGACGCTGCTCTTTCGCCAGAACGCCTACCGCAACGTCATCTGCCTGGGCATGATAGTGGACGATCAGGGCCAGAAGATGAGCAAGTCCCGCGGCAACATCCTGGACCCGACCAAGCTGTTCGACCAGTTCGGCGCCGACGCTGTGCGCTGGCACTTCTTCGTCTCCCCGGTGGGGGAGGATCAACGGCTCGGCCCCAAGACCCTGCAGAACGTCGTCAGGCAGTTCCTGCTGACCCTCTGGAACGTGTATTCGTTCTTCGTGACCTACGCCAACATCGATGGCTTCTCGCCGGAGTCACCAGAGGTGCCGCTCTCGCAACGGCCGGTACTGGACCGCTGGCTGCTCTCCCGGCTGGACCATCTGGTGGAGACCGTCGATCACGATCTCGAGCACTACGACGTCAACGGGGCGGCCCGGCCGTTGCAAGCGTTCGTGGAGGAGCTCTCCAACTGGTACGTGCGCCGGTCGCGGCGCCGCTTCTGGAAGTCCGAATCCGATGCTGACAAGCTCTCCGCCTATCAGACGCTCTACCAGACGCTGGTCAGCCTCTCCCGGCTGCTGGCGCCATTCCTGCCCTTCGTGGCCGAGTCGCTGCACCGCAACCTCTGCGCCGGCGCCAGCGTCCACCTGGCGGACTTCCCAACTGCTTCCGGCTCGGCGCAGGACGCCCAGCTCGAACAGGAGATGGCCGAGGCGCGGCAGGCGGTGGTGGAGGGCCTGGCCGCCCGCGACTCAGCCCGGCTCAAGGTGCGCCAGCCGCTTCAGTCGGTGACCCTGCCCGGCGAGTTCAGGCCCGAGCTGGCTGCGATCATCGGCGACGAGCTCAACGTCAAGGAGGTTCGCAGCGGACCTCAGTTCCTGCTCGATACCGAGATCAGCGAGGAGCTGCGGCTGGAGGGCCTGGCGCGGGATCTGATCCGGAGGGTGCAGGATCTGCGCAAGCAGAGCGGTCTCCAGATCGAAGACCGCATAGTCCTGTTCCTGGCCGGGGCTGGAGACTGGCCTCAAGTGATCAGTCACTTCGGTGGCGTGGTGGCAGCCGAAACGCTGGCGCGCGAAGTCGTCGAACAGCGCCCGCCTGAGCTGGCAGGCGCTGAGATCGGAGAGGACCTCTGGATAGGGCTCAAACGCGCGAGCTGAGCTCGGGCCGCGTGCTGTTCGCGGTGGTGGCTGTGGTCGTCCTCGCCGTGGACCGAGTTACGAAGGGTCTCGTCACTGCCAACGTGACGCCAGGCACGGCGCTCTCAGCCGGACCTGGCGTGCAGATTGTGAACACCCACAATTCAGGGGCAGCCTTCAGCCTGGCCCCCAACGCCACCCTGTTCTTCCTGGTCGCCTCGCTGGTGGTCGCCGGCGGCCTGCTCTACTACGTCGTTCGCAATCCGGTGGGATCAGCGCTGGGCGGCACGCTGGGGCTGGTCATGGGTGGGGCCCTCGGCAACGGTTACGACCGGCTGGTCCATGGCACAGTCACAGACTTCATTGCGGTGTTCTTCTGGCCGGTCTTCAACGTCGCTGACTCAGCGATCACGCTTGGCGTCCTGCTGCTGCTCTTCGGGTATCTGCGACGTCAGCGAAGCGCTTGACGGCCGGCGAAGCTGCGGCCGGCCGGCTGGACCGCGCCCTCGCCTTGCTCGATCCGAACCTGAGCCGGAGCACCGCGGCCAGGCTGGCCCGATCTGGGCTGGTGCGGCTCAACGGGGCTGCCGCCAAGCCGGCCGACGCCGTCCGCCCGGGCGATGTGTTGGAGTACAGCCGACCTGAGCGGGTGACGGGCCAGCCGGCGGCGGAGAGCATCCCGCTGCGCTTGATTCACGACGACCCCGATTTCGTGGTCGTGGACAAACCGCCCGGCATGGTGGTTCATCCCGCCCCCGGCCATTCCAGCGGCACCCTCGTCAACGCGCTGCTGGGACTGGGCGGAGAGTGGTCCTTCGCCGGCGGCGAGGCCCGCCCCGGGATCGTCCACCGACTCGACAAGGGCACCTCGGGCCTGATCCTCGCGGCCCGCAACGACGTGGCCCACCGGGCGCTGGCCGCACAGCTGGCGGCGCGCACACTGAGCAGGACCTACCTGGCGATCGTCAGGGGCGTCCCGGCGAAGACCTCCGGCATCCTGGAGGGCCCCATCGGCCGGGATTCGACGAACCGCCTGCGGATGGCGGTGGTGGCCGGCGGCCGCCCGGCGCGCACCCGCTACCAGGTGCTGGAGAAGAGGCCAGGTCACACGCTCGTCTGCTGCGACCTGGAAACCGGAAGGACCCATCAGATCCGCGTCCATCTGACGGCGCTCGGACATCCCTTGGCAGGTGACGATCTCTATGGCGGCGTTCGTCAGGGCGAGCCGCCGAGGCCACTTCTTCACGCCTGGCGCCTTCGTCTGCGGCATCCGCTGACCGATGAGCCCTTGAGCTTTGAGGCGCCGCCACCCGACGACTTCACCACCTTTTGGGAGGGTTTGTGAACGCCGTCCCCGCCACCGCCGATGCTCTCCTGGTGGTGATCTCGGGCCCTGGTGGGGTGGGCAAGGACACGCTCATCGAGATGCTACTGCGGCGCAATCCGAGCCTGCGCTACTCGGTCTCCTACACGACCCGGCCAAGGCGCGACTACGAGGTGGACGGCGAGCACTACAGCTTCGTCAGCGTGCCGGAGTTCGCGTCTCTCATCGAGGCCGGCGAGCTGCTCGAGCACGCCAGGGTCGGCGGCCACTTCTACGGCACCTCCGCGAGGCGGGTGGAGGAGATCCAGGGCGCCGGGGTGGACGTCATCCTGAAGATCGATGTGCAGGGTGCCGAGCAGGTGCGCCAGCGGCGGCCTGACGGCGTCTACATTTTTGTTCTGCCGCCTTCCATGGAGGAGTTGACCCGTCGACGGCAGGAGCGCGGCGATCCGGCCCGGCTCAACCTTGAGCGACAGCGGCTGGCCGAGTGGGAGATGGGCTTCGTCGATCACTATGACCACGCGATAGTGAATGACGACGCCGAGAGGGCTGTGGCTGAGTTGGAGGCGCTGCTGGAGCGAGAGCGCGTCCGGCGGCGCAGTCGATAGTGGCGCTCTACGCCGAGGTCGCTGTCGAGGCGGCGCGTTCCCTCGGTCGGGAGGCGTACACCTACGCGGTCCCAACAGCTGTGGATGTTGTGCCAGGGCATCGCGTCTGGGTCCCGTTCGGGCCGCGCGGCTCGTATGGCTATGTCCTCAAAGTCCACAGCTGGACGCCGGACCGCTCTGTCAAGGACATCGAAAGGGCCGACGCCGAGCCGCTCCTGCAGCCCCATCACCTGCAGTTGGCGCGCCTGGTGGCCGACCACTATTGGGCGCCGCTGATCGAGTGCCTGCGCGCGTTCCTGCCGCCGCGGGTGCGGCTGGGACGTTCCAGCGGAGCCGGGCCGTCGAGCCGCCAGACCCGGCACAGCCGCCTGCTGCAGGTGGCCCTACCCAGCGGACCGGCTCAGGCCGGTCCTGAGCTGAGTTGGGAGCAGGCTGCCGCCGTGCAGGCAAGCCGGGAATCCTCGGCGGTGCTTCTGCATGGAGTCACCGCCAGCGGCAAGACGGAGGTCTACCTGCGCGCGGCGGAGGAGGCGCTCAGCCAAGGCCTGCGCGTGCTGCTGCTGGTCCCTGAGATCTCCCTCTCGCCCCAGCTGGTGACTCGGGTGGTCGGCCGCCTCGGCCGGCCGGCAGCCGTCCTCCACAGCCAGCTGACCGACCTGGAGCGGGCTCAGCAGTGGTGGCGCATCCGGCGAGGCGAGGTAGACGTGGTGGTCGGCAGCCGCTCGGCCATCTTCGCGCCGATCGCGCGCCTGGGCCTGATCTGCGTGGACGAGGAGGGCTCCAGCGCCTACAAGCAGGACCGCACGCCCCGTTACGAGGCCTCCTGGGTGGCGCGCCGGCTGGCCGAAGTCACCGCTGCCCGCCTCATCCTCGGCTCCGCCACGCCCAGCCTCAGTGCCTATGCCGAGGCGCAGTCAGGCAAGCTGCGGTTGGCTGAGCTGCGCCGGCGTGTGGTGGGCCGGCCGGCACAGGTGGAACTTGTAGACATGCGCCGGGAAGCCCGCTACGGGAGCCGCCTACCCATCAGCCGGCGGTTGCACACTGTGCTGGAGCAGAGCCTGGTCCAGGGCGAGCAGGCGATCCTCTTCTTGAACCGCCGCGGCGCCGCCACCTTCGTCCTCTGCCAGGACTGCGGCGCGTCGGTCGGCTGCCCCGGCTGTTCGGTCGCCATGGTGGAGCACCTGGAGCTGGCTGCGCTCTCCTGCCACTATTGCGGCTACAGCCGGCCGGTGCCCGAATACTGCCAGCACTGCGGCTCCCGGCAGATCCGCGGCCTGGGTGTGGGGACGCAGCGCCTGGAGGGGATGGTCAAGAAGCTCTGGCCGGAAAAGCGGGTTCTCCGCCTGGACAGGGATTCCAGCCGGGGACCTGACGGCTACCTGGACGTGCTGGAGGCCTTCAGCGAGGGCCGGGCGGACGTTCTCGTGGGGACCCAGCTGGTTGCCCGCGGCCTGGACTTGGAGCGGGTCACGGCAGTGGGTGTGATCGATGCCGACCTGCCCCTTCACTTTCCCGACTACCGCTCGGCCGAGGCGACATTCGCACTGTTGAGCCAAGTCGCCGGCCGGGCCGGCCGCGGCGCTCGGTCCGCCACTGTCGTGGTTCAGACCTCCAATCCCGATCATTACTCGCTGCGGCGGGCGGCCGAGGGAGATTACGCGGGCTTCGCGGCGGCCGAGCTGCCGTCTCGCCAGCGCTTCCAATTCCCTCCTTTCACGGAGCTCGCGGTCCTTACCTACAGCCATCGCGACGACGATCAGGCGGCGACGGTGACGCGCGACGCGGCCGAGGCTCTCGCCGCCGCGCTGGTCAAAGAGCACCTGGCGGGAATCCGGGTGCAGGGCCCGGCCCCGGCCTTCCTGCACCAGCTGCGCGGTCAGTACCGCTGGCAGGTGACCCTCAAGGGCGAGGAGCTGGGCCGGATCCGGCCTTTGCTGCCCGGCGGCCGTGGCTGGTCCTTCGACGTGGACCCGGCCGGCTAGACATCCCACGGCTGGATGCGCTCGTTCAGATCCGCGGGGGTAGCCAACAGCTGTGTCAGGTGGGCACCTCAGAGATCGGTTTCGCCTGTCCGGTCCCCGAGCTCTTGAGAAGCCGCGCAGGCATGTTGCGTCCTCCCCCCCGCAGCGCGGGGGGAGGCTCGGAAGGGGGGCGTCAGCGGCCCGCCTTGCCCCGCCGCCCTGTGGTGAGACCTTGCGTCCAAGGTCCGTCAAGCCCCTCTCTCGAGGGCCCAGGAGCTGCGGCGAGATGCCCAGGACCGAAATGGCGGCTCTGGTCCAGCCTGCAAGCCAAGGCCCCCCACCTGCCTCCCCCCGGGGCGGGGGGAGGACGACCTCAACCAAGAGCTCCGTCGAACTCGGGTCAAGGAATGGTTACCGCGCACCTGAGGTTGGGCGCATGGCTGATGCGCCGGTCGAGCGTTACCAGCGGCGCGTCCGTCAGCTCGGCGACAGCGACGTAGCTGGCGTCATAGCTGGAAAGGTTCCTGCGCAGCTCCCAGACCCTCGTGCCGAGGAGCTCGTATGGCCAGAAGTCGATCGTCAGGTCGAGCAAGTCCACATGGGCCTGCGCGGCCTGGTCGGCACTGATGAGCCCGGCGATCTCGTGCCGCCGGATGATGTTGCTGGACTCGAACATGACCAGGCTCGGGGCGCTCAGGCCGGCGCCGGCCAGTGTCTCGGCGACCCATCGTCCGTCCGGGCCTGCGTCGAGGAGCAGGGCAACGACGGCGGAGGCGTCGCAGACTGCCCTGGTGCTCAACGCCTGTCTGCGTCTCGCGCCGCGAGTATCGATTCCGCGCCAGCTCGCGCCCCGGTGGCGGTAACGCGTGCGCGGGCTCGGGCGATGACGTCGTCGACGGATGGGCGTGCGGCGGTGTCCACGAGCATGCCACGTAGATATTCTTGCAGTGACTTGCCGGCGCGGGCAGCACGAGCGGCGAGCTCGTCGCGCACGGCATTCGGAACATCGCGAACGGTGATAACCACACTCATGCAGTCATAGTAACTGCATCGCAGTCGAGTTGCGGCTGTCCGTCTCGGCGCTGCAGGCTAGTACAGCGGGTCACCAGCTCGCTGCGACACCGGGGTTTGGGAGGCTGGGGCGCCGGTAGAATTCTTTGGCCCGATGTCGATCCGTAAGATCCTCGACTTCAAGCATCCGGCCCTGCGCACGAAGGCCAAGAAGGTGGCTCGCGTGGACGGCTCAGCTATCCGCTTGCTGGACGATCTGGTCGAGACGATGTACGCCGCTCCCGGCGCCGGCCTGGCCGCCAACCAGATAGGCGTCACGCTGCGCGCGATAGTGGTGAAGGGCGACGAAAACCAGCACCACGCGCTCATCAACCCTGAGCTGGTCAAGGCTGAGGGCAGCCAGATCGGCTACGAGGGCTGTCTCAGCTACCCCGGCTGGGTGGGCGAGGTGGAGCGGGCCGAGCACGTGGTCGTCAAGGGCCTCAACCGCAAGGGCAAGCCGGTCAGGATCAAGGCCTCAGGTTTTACAGCGCGCGCCTTCCAGCACGAGATCGACCACCTGGACGGCATTCTCTTCACCGACCGCCTGACAAGCCTGGAGACACTGCGTCCCGCGGAGGAGCACGAGGCCGAGCTGGAGGCGGTGGAGGCCTGAGCAGGCTCGTCTTCGCGGGGACGGCGCCGTTCGCCGTACCCGCCCTGCGAGCGCTGACGGCCGCAGGCCATCAGGTGGAGCTGGTCGTGACTCAACCAGATCGACCGGCCAACCGCCTGCAGATGACGGCGCCGGCCGTCAAGCTCGCAGCGCAGGAGCTGGGAGTGCCGGTTTTCCAGCCGGAGCGGCTGCGGGCAGAGGAAGCGGTGAGTCGGATAGCTGCCCTGAAGCCTGAGCTCCTGGTGGTCGCGGCCTACGGCCAGATAGTGCCGGCCCCAGTTCTGTCCATCGCCAGCTGCTGTCCGCTTAACGTCCACGCCTCGCTGCTGCCGCGCTGGCGGGGCGCCGCGCCCGTCGCCTACGCCATCCGGGAGGGTGACAGGGTGACAGGCGTCAGCATCATGGTGATGGACGAGGCGCTTGACCATGGCCCAGTGCTGAGCCGCGAAGAAACCGCCATCGGCCCCCGGGAAGACGCTGTCGAACTGACCTCCCGCTTGGCGCGGCTGGGCGCGGGGCTGCTGGTCGAGACCATCACCCGCCTGCCGGAGATTCAGCCAGAGGACCAGGACCATGCCCGTGCAACCTACGCCGGCAAGCTGAGCCGCACCGACGGCGAGCTGGATTGGTCGCTGGCGGCGGAAGCGCTCGACCGTCATGTGCGCGCCTACCGAACCTGGCCCGGTGTCACAGTTCCCTTCGCCGGCGGCCGGGTGAAGGTTCTGAGCGGACGGCCGCTGTCAGGTGGGGGCGAACCGGGCACCGTTCTGCGAGCCGAGCGCGAGGGCGTTGAAGTGGCCTGCGGCGAGGGCTCCTACCTGCTGGAAGAGGTCCAGTTGCCTGGGCGCAAGCCCATGCCGGCCCGACTGTTGGTGGCAAAACGTGCCTGAGAAGCCGCGGTTCCGCGACGTCGCTGTCAACCGCCGTGCCTACCACGATTACTTCATCGACGAGACCCTGGAGGCAGGCCTGGTCCTGGCCGGGACCGAGGTGAAGTCTCTTCGCGCCGGTCGAGCCAACCTGCGGGAGGGCTTCGTCCGCGTCGACGGGCACGAGGCCTGGCTGGAGAACGTCCACATCAGCGCCTACGAACGGGGTGGCTACACAAACCACGAGCCGATCCGGCCGCGCAAGCTGCTGCTGCACGCAGAGGAGATCGCCGGTCTGATCGGCAAGGTCAAGCAGAAGGGGTACACGCTGATCCCGATCCGGCTCTACTTCGCCCGCAACCGGGCGAAGGTCGAGATCGGTTTGGGGCGGGGCAAAAAGCTCTACGACAAGCGCCAGGCGCTGGCGGCGGCGGACGCCAAGCGGGAGATGGCACGAGCGCTGCGGGGGTAGGTTTCTCGCTTCGCGGAGCGGGTAAGCTTGGGGGGCAACAAGAAGTTCAATGTTGTCCTTGGGGGCGTCCGGTCTCGACGGGGCAAGTGGGCTTTGGGATTGCGAGCCGAAGGCGTGAGCGATACAGCGCAGGCAACACAAATGCCAATAATGAGCGACAGCTCGCCCTCGCTGCGTAAGCAGTAGATGACGAGTTCCCGGGACGTAGGAGCCCGGGCATCGCCCCCGGCGGCGCCGGCCGGTCGGGGTAACGGTGTCACATTTGCCGGCTTGCTCGGGCGGGGGCGCGACGGCCCCGCTCAGGGACTTTCACCGGCGCTGGCCGTCAGGGATCCTGCCGAGAGGAGCCCTGCGGTGAGAGCAAAATCCCGGCTACGCTCGTAGAGATCCCAGGGGACGCTGCTTCGGACGCGGGTTCAACTCCCGCCGCCTCCACCAATTTCTGAACCGGCTTCGGGCTGCAGGTCGATCTTCAACGATCTTGACGCCCGAAGCGGGTAAATGCTACGAAGAACCGCCCGCAAATGCTAGATGGCCGCCGCCTCTAGGACGGCAACGCTGTGGGCGGGATGGACCCGCCTCAGCTCGAAACCACCAGCGCGGAGGAGGTCGTCCCATTCGGCGCGCGTGCGTTCGCGTCCGCCGGCCGCAACCAGCATGTTCAGATCAGAAAACTTCCCTTCAGGCCCCTGGTTTGGGGGCTCGATAATCTGCTCGATTATCAGGAGAAGACTGTCGTCGCGCCCTGCGGCCCGAATCGTCTTGAGGATGCGTGTGGCTTCGGGGTCGTACCAGTCGTGCAGGACGGCCTTCAGAAGGTAGGCGTCGGCGTTCCCGGGGACCGATTCGAAGAAGTCGTCCGCCAGCAGCTTGCACCTGTCGCCGACGCCCGAAGAGGCGATGTAGGCCCGCGCTGCCTTCCTCAATGACACCGACCGACGCCAGGGCGCGAAGCAGGCGATAGAGGGCCTCCTCCTGCGAGCCCGTCGCGGCCGCGAGCTCAGCCACCGGGGCCGAACCTTGCCCCAACCGGTCAGGTATGCCGAGCGTCACTGCCGCGTGGATCGCGTGAGAGACCTGGTACCCGTTGACCAACCGGCGCAGGGTTGCCCGGTTCGTCGATCTGGTGTCATCGGTGCTCGTTGGGAGTCGTGGCCCGTTTCCACGGGGATAAGCAGGCGGGAGGCAACGATCTCATTCGTTGGCGCCAACGCCTGGCAGTATGCCAGCAGGGGATCCCCGGTGCCATGGTGTCCGGGGTTCATCACCTCAGCGGCCGCCGCTGTCGACCTTCACGACGAGCGCGGCGCCCGTGTCGCCGGCGGCACAACCGCTGAACAGGCCCCGGCCGCCGCCGCGCTCGGCCAGCTCCTCCACCAGCTCGATCAGCAGGCGCATACCTGTCGGTCCCTGGGGATGGCCGAAGACGAGCGAGGAGCCGTGGTTGTTGAAGCTGTCCAAGGGCAGGTCGAACTCACGCGAGAAGTACACGTCGTTGACTGCAAAGGGGTTGTGAGTCTTGACAGCCGCCATGTCCTCGATGCCGAGTCCGGCCGCCGCCAGGGCCGCGCGCGCAGCCGGCACCGGCGCCGTCGGCATGAAGCCGGGCTTCACCCGAGCCTGGCCGAAGCTCAGCAGCTGCACCTCGATCGACCCGTCGCGGCTCATCTCCCGCGCCCGCTCCCGGCCGGTCAGGACCAGCCCGCAGTTGCCGTCGGCAGCGTGAGTCTGGCTGCCGTAGGTGACCGTCCCGCCGTCTCTCACAGGCTTCAGCCGCGCCAGGCCTTCGGCAGTGCTCGGAAAGATCCCCTCATCGTCGTGCAGGGTTCCGATCACCTTCCGGCCGCTGGGGTCGCGTAGCTCGACTGGCACCAGATAACGGCTCAGAAACCCGTCGGCGTCGGGGGTTCGGTCGGCGGCGTACTGCTGATAGCGGAGCAGCGTCACCTCATCCTGTTCCTCGCGGCTGATGCTCTCCGCCTCGGCCACGTTCTCAGCAGTGGCGGCCATCGGTCCGGCCTGGGCGAAGGGGTCGTTCTGGAAGTTGTCCCAGACCCACTCTTCAGTCACCCCGCGACCACCCGGGCCACTCGCGTCCGGGTAGTAGATGTGGGGTCCGTTGCTGGTGCGGTCGGCGGCGATGGCCAGGATGCAGCCGGGGCCGCCAGCCGAGTCCACCTCCACAGCTGCGTCCGCGATGATCCTGGCCGACGTGGCGCAGGCCTGCATCACCGTCGGCCCGCTGATGTCAGGATTGCCGATCAGGCCGGCCAACCAGGGTGCGCCATAGAAGCTCTGCGGGGAAGGCACAGTGGTGCCCAGGAAGAGCGCTTGGAAGTCCTTGGCGTCGATCTTCCGCTCGGCCAGCGCTGAGCGCGTGACGGCGGCAGCGAGTTGGATCGGATGCTGCTGGGCCAGGCTGCCCTGCCAGCGAGCGAACGGCGTCGACCAGTAGCCGCCGTAAGGGATGTAGGTCTGCTCGAACTTCATGGCTCCTGGCCTTGCAGGCAGTCGAGGAACTATCGCGCTGCTCCGTAGACTACCGGCCATGACCGAGCGCCGGCGCGCCGGCGCGCTCGTGGTTCCCAAGCAGCGTCCGCCCGCCGATCAGACCCTGCTGCAGACGCCGAGCATCTACGATCGCCACAGCGATTCCTGGCGCGTGCTCCGCTTCGTCTCTGAGTTCGTCGAGGGCTTTGACGCGCTGGCTGATTTGGGGCCGGCCGTCACCTGCTTCGGCTCCGCGCGCGTAAGGCCTGACAATCCGCTCTACCAGCAGGGCCTGCGTGTCGGGGCGGCGCTGGCGCGCCGCGACGTCGCGGTGATCACTGGCGGGGGGCCGGGGATGATGGAGGCCATCAACCGGGGCTGCTTCGAAGCCGGCGGCCTGTCGGTGGGCTGCAACATCGAGCTGCCTCATGAGCAGTCACTCAACGATTACTGCGAGGTGGGGGTCGAATTCCGCTACTTCTTCGTCCGCAAGATGATGTTCGTCAAGTACGCCCAGGGCTTCATCATCTTTCCAGGGGGCTTCGGCACCCTGGACGAGCTGTTCGAGTCCCTCACCCTGGCCCAGACAGGCAAGATCGAGCACTTTCCGGTCATCCTCTTCGGCAGCGCCTACTGGGGAGGACTGCTTGACTGGCTCCAGGAGAAGGCCCTGGACCAGGGCCTGGTGTCACCTGACGACATGTCGCTCCTGACCATCACCGATGATCCCGAGGAGGCGGCTGACCTGGCCACGCGAGGCGCCTTGGAGCCCAGCCACGATGAGAGGAAGGTGGACGCCCAATAGACCTCCAGACAGCTGTTCTGAAGCCAACATTTCTGCGGGACGGCGGCCAGCCCGCTGAAGCCGTCGCCGGGTTGTTGGCAGAGTTCCTCTCGGCCGCCCGGGAGAGCCTGGATGTGGCGATCTACGACCTGGCGCCCAGCGGCCCGGCGGCTGACACGCTGCGTGCAGCTTTCCAGGCGGCCGCGGGTCGGGGAGTCAGGGTCCGCTTGCTCTTCAACCAGGAGCCGCCCCGGCGGAGCAAGCCGCTGCCGCCGCCTGGCTTCGTGGATTGGGATTGGCTCAAGGCTCTGGGAGTTCCCTTCCAGCCCATTCCGGGCGAACCCGATCTGATGCACCACAAATACGTGGTCCGAGACGTCGCGACGCCGGAGGCGGCCGTCTGGACGGGCTCGACCAACTGGACGACTGACAGTTGGACCCGGGAAGAGAACGTCATAGTCCGCTTGGCCGAGCCGGTCATCGCGGCTGCTTACGGGGCCAACTTTGAGGAGCTGTTCCAGTTGCGCTCGGTCCAGGGCTCGGGCCAGGAGGAGCCGGAGTGGCGGCAGCCCCAACCCGACCTGCGGCTGCGGGCCTTCTTCACTCCTGGTCGCGCCCAGAAGCTGGTCCATGAGATCGCTCAGCGCCTGGCGCTGGCCCAGCGCCGGATTCGCATCTGTTCGCCTGTCCTCACCTCGGGTCCGGTGCTTGCGAGTCTGGCCGAGACCATCTCCAGGCAGGGCCCAGACATCGCCGGGTGCTTTGATGAGACCCAGATGGACGAGGTGCGTCGCCAGTGGGGTTCGCAGCCCCAATCGGCCTGGAAGTTGGGCCTTTGGGCTCGGATCTCGTCCGCAGTGCCCTGGGGCGCCAAGCGCTCGGAGCCCTACGCGCCAGGTTCGCTGCACGACTTCATGCACGCCAAGTGCACAGTGGCCGACGACACAGTGTTCGTGGGCAGTTTCAACCTCTCCCACAGCGGGGAGGCGAACGCTGAGAACGTCCTCCAGATCGAGCACGCGCCCACGGCCGACGCGTTTGCCGGCTACATCGACGAAGTCCGCGCCCGCTATCCGTGGACGCCGCCGGCCGCGAAGATCCCGGGCGGGGCGTCGGGAGACTGAAGGTAGAGGTGTCTGTCCGTCTGCGGCTGCTCTTGGCTCTGCTCGCGCTCGGGGCACTGGCCGCCGGGGGCCTTGCCTACCAGCTGATCAGCCTCCGCAGCAGCTCCGCACCGGGCACGCTCCTGGTCCTGGCTGCCGCCGCGCAGCCCGACCGGCTCGGACCTACCAGGATCTCGATCGGCGCCGGCTCCTTCGACGTCTCGGGCGGAGTCCCGCGCGCGCCTGAGAGCGCCAAGCTGAAGGAGCTCAGCGTTCGGCCCGGCAGCTATGAGCTCCAGATTCCCGGACAGCCCGCAGCCCGCAAGATCACCATCTCCAGCAACCAGGTTCAGCCGCTGCTGCTGGCGGTGGAGGGGGGACGCGTGCCGGCCGGCGGCGCCTACATCGGCGACCAGGAGCTGAATCTGGGCCTGCAGGAATTGGGCGGCAAGCTGACCAGGCCCGCCGATGTCAGCCTCCAGGACCAAGCGGGCCGGCCCCTGGATCGGAGCACCTTCACCGGCCGGGACACAGTTGTGGCCGCGTTCCACACCAACTGCCACCAGACCTGCCCGCTCTACACAGGCCTGCTCTTCCAGCTTCGCCAGGCAGCACCTGATGTCAACCTGCTCGAGGTGACCACCGATCCGGGCACCGACACTTCGCAGGTACTGGCTCAATATCGCGAGCGCATAGGCGCCGACTGGCTCTTCGCCACCGGCAGCCAGGACGCCATCGCGGAGTTTTGGGCGCCTTTCGGCATTCAATCCTCCACCGGTGACACCCACACGTCAGGACTCGTCCTCATCGACCGCCACGGCTATGTGCGCGCCGCTTACACGGGGGCGCCGGACGTGGGGGGCAAGCTCCCCGCCCAGCTAAGCGCCGAGCTGGACCCGGCCGGTCGCGAGCTGCTGGCCGGCCATGGTGAGGGCTGGGGCTCAGCGCAGGTGCTGGAAGCCTTGAAGACGGTTACTGCGAGCGAGCCGTCCCGGTCGGGCAGTCCAGCCCCCGCCTTCAGCCTCGCCGCTGGCGACGGCGGCAGCGTGACGCTGGAGCAGTTCAGGGGCCGGCCGCTCATCCTGAACTTCTGGTGGACCGGTTGCCCGCCCTGCCGGCAGGAACTGCCGGCACTGCAGCGGTTTGCCGCCCAGCACCCGGAGACCAGCCTGCTGCTGGTCGACAACCGCGAGAGCCAGGCGACCGCCAGCGGCTATCTGCGTTCGATCGGGGTCAGGGCGTCGCTGGCACTGGATCAGGACGGGCGCGTCGCGGCGGCCTACCGAGTCGCAGGGTTCCCGACCACAGTTCTGGTGGGCCCCGACGGCACCATCCGCGATCAGCAGGCAGGACCTGTCAACGAGGCGGCGCTGGCTCAGGCGCTCACGGCGCTGCACTGATCGGAGCTGAGCTGGGCAGCGGGACCCTGATCCCCGCCTAGACTGGACGCTGGTGAACCAAGCGGCCGCAACTTCCAGCCGAGCCAGGCGCGGCGCGTTCTCCCAGATCCGGGACTACCTGAGCCTCATGAAGCTGCGGGTCGTGCTTCTCTTGGTTCTCACCGCGCTCGGCGCCATGCTGCCGGCGGCGCACGGCGTGCCCCGACTGGAAGCTGTGCTGGCTGTGCTCCTGGGCGGCACGCTGGCCGCCGGTGGGGCCTCCGCCATCAACGCCTGGTTCGACCGCGACATCGACGCCGTGATGGCTCGGACTCGGCGGCGGCCGGTGCCGGCGGGGCGCATCCCGGCCCGAAACGCCCTTGTCTTCGGCATCCTCTTCAACGTCGTCGCCTTCCTGGTGCTGTGGCGCGCCGCGAACCTGGTGGCTGCCTGCCTGGCCCTCATCGGCACGCTGATCTACATCTTCGTGTACACCATTTGGCTCAAGCGTTCGACGCCTCAGAACATAGTCATCGGCGGAGCGGCTGGCGCCATGCCGCCGCTGGTGGGCTGGGCTGCGGTGACCGGCGGCCTGGACTGGACTGCGCTGTCGCTTTTCGCTGTGATCCTCTTCTGGACGCCACCGCACTTCTGGGCGCTGGCGCAGATGATCCGGCGCGATTACCAGGCGGTGGAGGTGCCCATGCTGCCAGTGGTCGCACGAGCCGGCTCGGTGAAACGGCAGAGCCTGGTCTACGCGGTGCTGACACTGGTTGTCAGCCTGGTGCCGTTTCTCACCCATGCCGAGGGCGCCATCTATCTGGCCGGCGCCCTGGTTCTGGGTCTGGGCCTGGTGACGCTGTGCCTGCTCGATCTGGTCAGGCGGGGCTGGACGCGGCGGCTCTTCGGCTACTCCTCCATCTACCTGGCCGGGCTGTTCGCGCTGCTCGCTCTCGGCACCGTCGCCGGCTAGTGGTCCACTAAAAACCACGTGCGGGGTCCTCTGGTGCCCGCCGGCTGGCTGGCTGAGCACCTGGCTCAACCTGAGCTTTCGGTGCTCGACTTTCGCTGGTATCTCGATGGCCGCTCGGGCGCTGCCGCTTACGCCGAGGGCCATATCCCCGGGGCTGTCTTTGTCGACCTGGCCGAAGTCACCGGCGACCGCTCGGGCGCCGGCCGCCATCCTCTACCCGGACGGCAGCAGTTTCAAGCCGCCATGCGCCGGGCAGGCGTGGGGCGCAGCTCGCAGGTGGTGGTCTACGACGACCAGGGTGGCTTTGTTGCCGCCCGGCTCTGGTTCCTGCTTCGCTACTTCGGCCATCATCAGGTGTACCTGCTGGATGGCGGACTGCAGGCTTGGACGGGGGAAACGAGCCGCGAGCCGGTGACAGTCGCCCCGGGGGACTTTCAGGCCGCAGAGCCGTCGCACGATTGGGTGCTCGATTACGGGCAGATGCAGGGCCTGCCGGCCGGGACAGTCTTGGTGGACGCCCGCGCCCGAGAGCGTTTCAGCGGTGAGACAGAACCGATCGACGCCCGCGCCGGTCACATCCCAGGCGCGCGCAACGCCCCCTGGTCAGGCAATCTGGATGCTGAGGGTCGATTCCTGTCTGCCGAGCAGCTGCGGCAGCGCTTTCGCTCGCTTGGAGTGGGCGCCGGCAACACTGTCTGCTACTGCGGCTCGGGTGTCAGCGCCTGCCACAACCTGGTCGCATTGGAGCTGGCAGGCATTTCCGGCACGCGCTTGTATGAGGGCTCCTGGAGCGATTGGTCGTCCCGACCCCAGGCGCCTGTCGAGACAGGACCAGATCCCGGCTCTGGCTGAAGCACACTTTGGCGGCAAAGCAGCAGCCGGTCTCGGCGAGCAGCAAGCCGACGAGTAATTCTCAGCCCTGGTCCGACACTTCTCGCCTTACCGATGACGGGAGGCAGGGCGCTTGTTGCCCTAACCTACAGCGATGCTGCTCGAAGGAAAGAAACTGCTGATCACAGGGGTGCTCGATCGCAAGAGCATTGCTTTCGCCATCGCTGAAGAGGCGCAGAAGGCGGGGGCCGAGATCGTCCTCACCAGTTTCGGCCGCGTTGCCAACATCACCCGAATGATGGCTAAACGATTGCCCCAAGCGGCTGATGTTTTGGAGCTCGACGCCACCAAGCAGGAGGATGCGGAGGCCGCCGGCGAGGAGCTGATAGGCCGCTGGGGCCGACTGGACGGTTGGGTTCACTCCATCGCCTTCGCCCCTGACGACGCGCTCGGCGGCAATTTTCTGCAGACGCCTTGGGAGAGCGCCGCCACCGCTTACCGGGTCAGCGCTTTCTCGCTGAAGACGATAGCGGCAGGACTGCTCCCGGCCATGCAAGAGCGGGGCGGTTCGATCGTCGCTCTCGACTTCGATAACTCGGTGATGGCCTGGCCTTCCTACGACTGGATGGGCGTCAGCAAAGCCGCCCTGGCGGCGGTGGTCCGCTACTTGGCGCGCGACCTGGGGCGCTACAGAATTCGCGTCAACGCAGTTGCCTCGGGGCCGGTTCGCACCATCGCCGCCAAAGGTGTTCCCGGCTTCGATCAGGTCGAGAAGACATGGGCCAAGCGGGCGCCGCTGGGCTGGGACACACGTGACCCCAGCCCGGTGGGCAAGAGCGTCTGCGCGCTGCTCAGCGATTACCTGCCGATGACCACGGGGGAGGTCCTCCATGTCGACGGCGGCCACCATGCGAGCGGTTCCGAGCTGATCCCACCATCAAGTAGTCGCCGGGACTAGTGTCCCGCGCCGGACCCACTTTGCACTACATGCTGGGTGGACCGGGCGCAGCGCCCCCAGATGGTGCTACACTCCCCGCAAATCTCTCAATGGAGGTCCGCTTGCGGGAGTGTCTCTTGATCTACGTGGATGCTGCTCTCGACCGAAATGGCCGGGCCGGATGTGGCCTTGCAGTTTTTTTTCGCGGCCGATTGCTCTATGCCGAGTCTTTCGGTTTGGACCATACGGGCGGCTCGGCCCAGTTGGAGGCGCAGGTGTGCGCCGGCGCGCTCGACCTGGCGGCGGCCCGCTGGCCGGCTTATCGCGTGGTTGTACGCACCGACTGCGCGCCGGTGGTTCGCAGCCGGTCTCAAGCCAGCGAGACATTCCGGCTGGCCGTCAGCGAGGTGCGGGAACGTGTTCGTCACCGGCATCGGGTAGTACGTTATGTGAGCCGCCGTGCCAACCCGGCCCACGAACTTGCCCGCGAGGGACTGCGGAGCATGAGCAAGCGCAACCTCTCACTGGCGGCGTGATCCGGGTTATATTGACTTTTCCAACCACAGCGAAAAAGGCGTCTGAAGGAGAAGTCTGAATGTCTGAACAAGAAGTCATAGCAACTGCCCCGCGTCGGCGAGGCCGCCCGCCGGGCAGCAAGAATCGCACCACTGCTGGAACCGCCACGCGCGCGGGAAGTCGGAGTCGCGATACGCGCAGCAAGGGGCCGGAACTCGTCGAGACTTTGAACACCATGGTCAACGACCTGATCAAGGAGAACCGCAGCCTGAAGCGCCAGCTCGAGAAGGCCAATCAGGGTGGCGGCGCGGCGGCCGCCTCCATCGAAAAGGGTCTTCGCAACCTTCAGCGGCGCGTGGAGCGCGCCTTCACTGCCGGCCCCACAACTCGCCGTCGGCGGACTACTCGCGCTGGCGCCGGGACCAGCCGACGTCGCTCGAAGACGACCCCGACTCAAGGCTAGCGATTGCAGTTCGGCAGCGGGCGGGTGTTGAAGCGCCCGCCCCGGGGCTTGTTTTCGATCACGTCCAGATAGCGGTTGCAGACCTGGTGGCCGCTGCCGCCAGGTTCCATGCCGATTACGGGCTGCGCTCGATAGCCGGAGGCCGTCACCCCGGCCGCGGCACCGCCAACCGGATTATCCCGCTGGGTGATTGCTATTTAGAGCTGATCACCATCGCTGACGAAGATGAGGCCGAGCGCCATCCCGCTTCTCGGCGAGTCGTTCGCGCGGTGGCTGATGGGACTCTCTTTCCGGTCTGGATCGCCACGGTTGACGACTTGGCGGCGGAACGCGAACGGCTGCTCCGTCTGCGGCTCCCGCTACCTGCCCTGACCGAGGGCTCGCGAACGAAGCCTGACGGGAGTCGCCTCGAATGGCGCATGCAGGAACTGGTCGCTGACGGGGAACCGAGTCCTCTGCCCTTTCTCATCGAGTGGCAGGTACCGGCTGAGCAGTACCCAGGCTGGCTGCCGCCAGCAGACCCCCAGCGCCGCGTGCGGTTCCGATCGCTGCTGCTGTCGGACCCCGACCCGGCCCGCGCCCGGAGCCTTCTCGGCGAGGTGCTGAAGGGCCAGGCGGGCTGGTGGAGCGTCGAGGAAGGCGAGGCCGGTGTGCGCGAGGTCAGGCTGGCAGGACCACGCGGACCTATCCGGCTGAGTAGTGTCTGAACCCGCTGAAGAGAATCTCTCTCGGGTCCAACCAGCCGTTCAGTTAACTAGCGGTAGCCGGGCCGCCAGGCGTTCTGCGGCACCTGCTCCTGGCCGGCCAGCCGGTAGGCGTCCATGATGCTCCAGGCCCAAAGGCCGAAGCCGCCCATCTCCATCGGGACTCCCACCGCCGCGCCGACCACTGTGAGGTCCAGATCGGCGCCGAAGAGCTGAAGCCCGGCGAACCCGGCAAGGGTCATGAGGCCCTTGGCTTTGTGGCCGAGGTAGATGTGACCCAGGCCCGGCACGACGCTGAGCGCGGCGGCCAGAAAGCGACTCCGGCGCTGCAAGGTCGGTGGGGCGGCGGCCTGCAAGCCACAAGTGAGACAACCGGCGGCGGGATGAGCGAGCGGGGAACCACAGTTGCCGCAGAGGGTGGTGGGGGTTGCCATTTGCGAACTTGATACCCGGAACTGTTAGCCTCGAACCATGCCCGGGCGGCGAGCAGCACTGAGGCGGCTGGAGTCAGCCCGCGAGGAGTTTTCGGGCGTAGCCCGGCGATGGCTGAGGAGCAGTTGAAAGGTAAGCAGTGAAGCCAGACGGTAGGCACAACCTGACCGACTACGAGGCGACCGTCCGTGACTTCCGGCTCCAGGTCCCCGACCGCTTCAACTTTGCGCGAGACGTGGTGGGCCGCTGGGGGCAGGACCGCGACAAGCTGGCCATGCTCTGGCTGGCCGGCGACGGTTCGGAACGGCGGCTGACGTTTCGCGATTTCGACCAGCGCTCGGAGCGGGTGGCGCAGGTCCTGCAGCAGCAGGGAGTCCAGGCGGGTGACAGGGTGATGGTCCAGCTGGGCCGGGTCCCTGAGTGGTGGGAGGTGCTGCTCGGCTGCTTCAAGGCCGGCGCGGTGGCTGTGCCGGGCCCGGTTCTGCTGACTGCCAAGGACATCGCCTACCGCTCGCAGCTGGCGGAGGCCGTCGCCTACGTGACGGACGCTGACGGCGCCGCGCGTGTCGACGAGGTGCGGGCTGAGTGTCAGGGCCTCCGAGTGTTGCTGCAAGTCGGCAGTGAGAGCAGGCCTGGCTGGCTCGACTACGAAGCCGAGGTGGAGGCTGCCTCCGGCCACGTTCGGATGGTCGACACTGCCAGCGCGGATCCCGCGCTCATCTACTTCACCTCGGGCACAGTCGGTCCGCCCAAGATGGTTCTTCACACCCACGCCTCGTATCCGATCGGCCACGTGATCACCGGCCGCTTCTGGCTGGATTTGCGCCCTGACGACCTGCATCTCAATCTCTCTGAGACAGGTTGGGCCAAGGCCGCCTGGAGTTCCTTCTTCGGACCTTGGAATATGGGGGCGGCGCTCTTCGTGCAGGACGCGAGGGGCAGGTTCTCCGCTGCCGAAACACTGGATCTCTTGGACCGGTACCCGATCACCACCTTCTGCGCGCCACCGACCGCCTACCGGATGCTGGTCCTGGAGGACCTGGGCCGGCGGCAGCTGGAAAACCTGCGCTGGTGCGTCGGCGCCGGCGAGCCGCTGAACCCAGAGGTGATCGAGACCTGGAAGCGGGGCACAGGTCACGAGATCCGCGACGGGTACGGCCAGACCGAGACCATCCTGCTCTGCGCCAACTATCCCACGCTCCAAGTCAAGCCAGGCTCGATGGGCAAGCCCTCGCCCGGCATTACTGTCGCGGTCATCGACGAGGAAGGGCAGTCGCTGGCGCCTGACAACGAGGGGGACATCGCCGTCAGGACTCGGCCCGAGCGGCCGGTCGGGATCTTTCGCGAGTACTGGCGGAACCAGGCCGCCACCGCGGCGGCGCAGCGGGGCGATTGGTACGTGACGGGGGACCGTGCCTATGTCGACAAGGACGGCTACTTCTGGTTCGTCGGTCGGGGTGATGACGTGATCATCTCGGCCGGTTACCGCATCGGCCCTTTCGAGGTCGAGAGCGCGCTGGTCGAGCACCCGGCCGTGGCCGAAGCCGCCGTCGTCGGCAAGCGGGACGAGATGCGCGGCACGATAGTGAAGGCTTACGTGATCACGGTGCCCGGCCACGAGCCAACGCCGCAGCTGGCGGCAGAGCTGCAGGAGCACGTCAAACGGCAGACCGCTCCCTACAAGTACCCACGCGAGGTGGAGTTCGTGAGCGAGCTGCCGAAGACGATCAGCGGCAAGATCAGGCGGGTGGAGCTGCGCCAGCGAGGCTGACCGCCGCCCTGTTCAGCGGCTCCGGCGGCACCCTGGGCAGCATCAGCGCAAGGCAGAATATGCCGAGCGCGGCGCCGGCGTGGACCCAGAAGGGGACCCTGCTGCTGTGCAGATGGTCGAGCAGCACGCCGCCGGCCAACGGTCCCAGGAAAGCCAGTGCGTAGCCGGCGGTCAGAACTATTGCCGAGAAGCCTGCCACGTCACCGCTGCTTCGGGCCAGCAGGGCGGGCAGGGCCATGGAGCCTGTGAAGGTCATGCCGATGGAAGCACTGATCAGCCCCGCCCACAACCAGGCCAGCCCGGTCAGGCCGAGGGCAAAGCCGAGCGAGCCGGCCAGCATGAGGATCCCGGCACCTGCATAGAAGGAGCGTGAGGTGGCCCAGGGCCGCCGCAGCAGCAGCAGGACTGCGGCCAGCGGCAGGTTGACAAGGTTCAGCACGAGCAGGGCCCCGGTCAGGGTGCCCGGCCCCGCTGAGCGAAGCGTGAAGGGAAGCCAGGTACTGGTCCCGTAGTAGACGAGGCTCTGCGCGCCGAACAGCCCGGCCACCTGCCAGACGGCCGGTTCGCGGGTCAATGCCAGAATGCGGCCCGGCGTGGCGGTGCTGCCGCTCTCCCGGGGAGCCCAGAGCTGCCAGAGGCACGCCGCCACGAGGATGGGGACTGCCCAGATGACAAACGTGCCGCGCCATCCCGCCAGGAAGAGCAGGGGGACGGTCAGGGTCGCGCCGCAGAGGCCGCCCAGGCCGAGCGAGGTGGTGTAGATGGTCGAGGCGCGTTGGATGGCGGCGGGGAAGCAGGTTCTGATGAAAACCATCAGCGCGGGCTGGACGACAGCCACGCAGAGGGCCAGGACGGCACTGAAGAGAAAGAGTGAGAGCGGCTCCGGGGGCCCCAGCCTGAGCAGTGCTGCCAGCCCGAGGCCGGCCGTGGCGAGCGCGACCACCGCCCGGGGGCCGAAGCGGTTGACAAGATGGGCGCCCGGGATCGCCGCCGCGCCCAGGCCCAGCACTGGGATGGCTGTGAGAGCGCCTGCAGCAGAGAAGGAGAGGTGCAGCTCGTCGCGGATCTGGGGCAGCACCGGCCCGACGCCGACGATGACTGCGCGGAGCTGGAAACCGACCAGGCCGATGAGCACCGCCAAGCGCAGACCCGCAGCCGAGCGCAGGCGGTATTGGCCGGTTTCCTGCATCCGACGAGTTTAGGTAGGCAAGCTACATGCCAACTCGTTGGTAGGGTAGTTAGTTTGACTGCCATTCTTGAGCTGTCAGGGGTGACGCGCGCCTTCGGTGAGCGGACTGCTCTGGAGGACGTCAGCCTCAGTCTGCGGCCGGGGGAGCTTGCCTTCCTGATCGGACCGAGCGGTGCTGGCAAGACGACGCTGCTCCGCTTGATCAACCGAGAGCTGCCGCCCACCCACGGTGAGGTGTGGGTGGACGGGATTCCGGCGCACAGGATCAAGCCGGGCAGGATCCCGGCGCTCAGGCGCCGCGTGGGTGTGGTCTTCCAGGACTTCAAGCTGCTGCCGCGCCTGACGGTGTTGGAAAACATAGTCTTCGCGCTGCAGGTGACCGATCTCAAGGTCTCCGACAAGCAGGCCCGCGATCGCGCTCTCGACGCTCTGGAAGCTGTGGGGCTGGGCGATCGAGGCGCGGACTACCCGGCTGAGCTGTCAGGTGGCCAGCAGCAGCGGGTCTCGATCGCCCGGGCGATAGCTCGCCAGCCCGGCCTCGTCATCGCCGACGAGCCGACAGGCAATCTCGACCTGGACACAGGTGTCAGCATCATCGATCTCTTCACCGACATCGCTCGTTTTGGCGCCGGCGTGCTGGTGGCCACGCACAACCTGCAGATAGTCAGGCGCCGGCAGCAGCGCACGCTGACGCTCGTCAACGGCCGACTGGTGCGCGACGAGCCGGCAGGCCGGGTGGGAAAGCTGGGATGGGCCCAGTCGTCCTGAAGGCGCCGTTCCCACGGCGGACTGTCTACCTGACTGTCGTGCGGAACGTCCTCCACCACCTGTTTTTTGGCGCGGCCGTCAGCTGGGCCCGAAACCTGGCCGGCACGGCGCCCGCTCTGATCTCCATGACCCTCCTGCTGATCCTGGCCGGCGTGGTCGGACTCGGCGGCTTCGCTCTGCACCTGCTGGCCGACAGGGAGTCGTCCGACGCCGCTGTGCTGCACGTCTATCTGAGTGACGACGCCAGCCCCACCGACGTGGACGCGCTTCGGGTAAAGCTCAGCGCCGACAGCCGAGTGCGGTCGGTCAGCTACACGAGCAAGGCTGACGCGCTCAAGAAGGCGCAGAACCGGCCGGGCCTGGGGGATCTGGCCAGCGGCGCCGGCAGCAACCCGTTTCCGGCCAGCCTGGACGTGAAGCTGAAGCGCGTTGAGGACGTGTCGGGGGTGGCGGATTCAGTCAGCAAGGAGAAGGCTATCGACCCTGTGCAGCCGACTTCCTACGATCCCGGCGCCTACGGCCGGCTGCAGAAGGCGCTGACCTATCTCGCGGTCGGGGGTGGGGCCTTCCTGGCCATCTTTGGCCTGGTGGCGGTGCTGGTCACCTCGAACAGCATTCAGAGCGCCATCCATGCCAGGCGGGAAGAGATCTCCATCATGGGCTTGGTGGGCGCGCCCAACTGGATGATCCGCGGTCCCTTTCTCTTCGAGGGAGCGCTCACGGGTGGCATCGCGGGCCTCATCGCCGGCCTGCTGGTTTCCATTGGAGCCGGGGTGGGAGCAACGGTGGGCGGCTCGAACCGGTTGGGGGCGCTGGTGCCCGGGTTCACTGTATCGACTGGCGTTGCGGCTGGACTGATCCTTCTGCTGGTGGGCATCCTGCTCGGCGCGGCCGCCTCCCTCATCGGTCTCCGCCGGCACCTGATGGTTCCGGAGTCGGCCTAGGGCCGAGCGGCGTGGCCCACGCGCGCAGGCGCAGCCCGGCCAGGGCCGCCAGGACCAGGCCCACAGAGCCGTCGATAAGGCTGTAGCCGCCGGCGATCGCCGATGGCGGATTGCCCGAGGGCACCCCATCCCAGGGCGCGACAGGCAACCAGGTCCAGTCGCCCGCCAGCGTGCCTGCCAGCTCCAAATCAAGCGTGGCTAAGAAGATGGCCGCGAAGAGGGCATAGCGCTCAGTCTTCAGGATGCACCAGGCCAGCACAGGCCAGCAGAGAGCGCCCTGCACGTCAAGGCGGTGGGTGACCGGCGGCAGAACCGTCAAGCCGGCGATCGCATACAGGGTGCAGAGCGCCAGCACCACCTGAGCGGCCCGGCGGCCGTGCTGTCTGAATACGGGTAGCGCGGCGGCGGTGACCCCGAACAGGTAGACCAGGCCGTGGCCAGGCGGGACGTATAGGGGCAGGTTGTGCCAGCGGTATCGATAGACACCCCAGATGAGCGACCCGAAGATTTCGAAGATTGTGGCGATACCCACGCAGAGCCAGACCTGCAGCCGCTGGCCCCGGGGCAGCTTCAGCGTGCAGAGCCAGAGCACGAAGAAGGTCAGGACGCCCAGCGCCGACTGCTGAGCCAGGCTCTGCGTCCGCGAATCCAGCAGCAACAAAAGCGGGGTGTAGGCGAGCAGATAGAGATGCAGCCAGTAAGGCTTGACCGCGACCAGTAGGCGACTGCGGCTGCGAGTCAGCGCGCCGGACGATGCGTAGCTTGACACCAAGTCCAGGCTAGCCGGAGGCCGCCCACCGGCCCGCCAAGGTGCTTTGGCTAAGCCGGCCGGACCTTCGAGCGGGTCAGAAACCGTCAGTGGTTGCGGCCGACCAGGCGCCAGGCGCCGGGCAGCAGGCCGGCGGCGAGGAGTGACTTGATTGCGTCCCCGATCAGGAAGGGCAGCACGCCCAGCTGGATGCCCTTGAGCAAGCTGACGTGCAGCGTCGCGGCCAGCCAGGTGACGCCAAACAGGTAGATGACAACGCTGCCGGCGGCCATGGCAGCGAGGGTGGTCAGCGGGCTGCGATCGAGGCGTCGCTCCGCCAGCTCGCCCAGCAGGGAGGCGGCCACCACGAAGCCCAGGATGTAGCCGAACGAGGGCAGGTAAAGCGCTTGCCAGCCGCCGTGGCCCTGGGCGAACCAGGGCACCCCGGCGAGACCGGCGAGAGCGTAGACCGCCATCCCGGCCAGTGCTCGGCGCCAGCCCAGGGCCAGGCCGCCGACGAGCACGCCGAACGTCTGGCCGGTGACCGGAACCGGGGTGAAGGGGAGCGGGATCACAACCTGGGCCAGGATCCCGACCATCAGCGCAAAGCCGATGACGAGAGCGGCGTCCCTGAGCAGGGAGCCGGCAAAGGCGTCGGCCAGCACTGGCTGGCTGCGGCGCGCCGCGGCGTTAGACGACATCATTTCCTCCTCAGATCATCAGTCGCCAGGTTCAGGCAGATCCGGGGGCTCATCGTAGCCAGAGCCGGCTGCTCGCCGGCCGCCCGGCGGGGTCCAGATGTCGCCCGAGCTGGCGCGATCTCCCTGGAACGGCCTCAGCGGTCCCCCCGGTTCCTGGCCGCCGCCTCCGCCGGCCGCCGGCCGGCCTGGGCCCTGGTTCTCATCGGGGGGCGGCGGGGGAGCCGCGAGGTCAGCCTGGTCTGGGCCGGTGGGAGGCTGAGCTGCGGGATCTGGGACGGGAGAGTTCCCGGCGGGGCCGGCCGATCGGCCTGCGCTGCCCGGCTCCCGCGAACCCGCTGGAACTGAGCCGGGAGGAACGGCGTCGGTCGGCTCCGTCCCGGGCGGCACGCCGCCTGAAGCGCCGCTTGCGGTCTCGAGCCCTGTGCCGGCTGCGGCATCTCCCGCGGGGGGCAGCTCCGAGCCCGGGGTCAAAGGTGAGCCCGGTCGGGCCGATTGGCCGGTTCCGCCCAGGCGTGCACCGGGTGTGCCGGGGCGGTTGTAGGGGTTCCCGGCAGGACCCACGCCACGATGCGTCACCACAGTCGGCGGCAGCCGGCCCGGCGGGGTTCGGCGCGAGCGGACGATGAGGAAGATGGCCGCCGCCAGCGCCAGCAGCAACAGCAGCGGGAAGAGGATGAAGGGGAAGCGGAAGAGGGAGCCGAGCAGGCCGCCGCCACCGGAGCTCCCGGAGCCGGCCACAGGAGTGGCGCTGGGGGAAGCGCTGGGCGTCTCCGTCGGGGTAGGTGAGGGCACAGCCGTGGGAGTGGGCGTGGGGACAGCTGTGGGAGTTGGGGTCGGCGCCGGCTGGGCCTGGAACTGCCCACAGGCCGGCTGCACCCCGGCCGCTCCGCAGATGACGTGGGAACCTTCAGGAATGCCGTTTGGGATGACGACTATCGCCTGGGCGAGGTTGCCTGCGGCGTCGCTCTTGGCGACGCCAAGCTGCCTCTCTGGGCTGTCGATGTAGATCGGCACCGGCTGGTTGGCGGGGAAGTTGCTGCCGGTGACTGTCACCTTGGTCCCTGGTGGACCGGAGGTGGGCGAGATGTTGAGCACGGGACTGGGCGGAATCGGCGTCGGCACGGGAGTCGGCGGCGGCGTCGGTGTGGCGCCCAGCAGCAGAGGCGCGAACGCCAAGAGCAGCAGCGGCAGCCAGGCGGCTGGGCGTCGTCTCATACCGCAGGCCAGAGTACCGACCCCGCTCAGACCTCGCTTCGGAGAGGAGTATCCGAGCCCGCTTGACTGCACGATCAGTCGGTGAGGCCCGATCCGCAGGTCTGTGCGGTGGCAAGATCCGCCGGTGTCGCCGAACCGTAGTCTGTCAGGGCTGCTCTCGCTCCGCCGACTCGGATACCTCGGACTTGAGGCGATCCACGATTCGCGCCGCGGACTCTGCCTCGGCCGCAAAGTATGCCTGGCCCCACTCCGCAACCAGGGCCGGGTAGCGAAACTGCGGGTTGTCGGCCAGCCCCAAGCGGACCTCGCTCAGCTCTCCGAGGATATGGCGCATAGCTTCGACGTGCTCCGCCATGAGCTCGATGAGCCGGTTCGGCCTGGCATGGCTTCCGAAGAACAGTCGCAGCGCCACCGAATGCTTGAGAACGGGCGGCTCCAGGGGTGCCTCGTTCAGCCAGTGTCGGAACGCGTCGAGTCCCTGCTCCGTGATGCGGTACAGGCGCTTGTCCGGGCGGCCCTCCTGCTCGACCTCGCGGGAAGTGACGTAGCCCAGACCCTCGAGGCGTCGCAGCTCGGCGTAGATCTGGCTTTGGGCCGGGCTCCAGTAGAAGAAGCGCAGGTTGAGCGCCCACCTCCGCATTTCATATCCGGAGAGCTCACTGCCGAAGGCCAGGAGCCCGAGCACCGCGTTGCTTGTATTGGGAAGGGCCAGTCGCGACCTGGTGACTTTCCTATGACTGATTGACATAGTCCACAGCGTTATGATACCGTGGCCGAATCACTATATCGGGTCGTCATATATCAGGAGGGCATAACCTTGGCGATCAAGCAGGTGACCGTCGTCTCGGTTCCCGTTTCCGATCAGGACCGGGCCAGGGCCTTCTACGTCGACAAGCTGGGTTTCGAACTCATCCGCGAGGATGCCTCCATCCCAGGCTTCCGCTGGGTTCAGGTGGCGCCGAAGGGAGCCGCCACTTCACTGACACTGGTCAACTGGTTCGACAGCATGCCCGCCGGCTCACTGCAGGGGCTGGTGTTCGTGGCGGACGACCTGCGGGCGGAATGCGAACGGCTCGCGGCCGACGGGGCAGAGTTCGAGCAGCTGCCGGAAGAACGGCCCTATGGGCTCGAGGCGGTGTTGCGGGACCCGGACGGCAACCGCCTGGTTCTACAGCAGGGCTGAGGCGACGTGGCCTCGGCGCCAGGACTGGCGCCCATTAAGCGCCTGCCACAATCTACTCAACGAACTTTGGCGCAGGACGCTAGACAGGAGGCCACGGTATCGACCAGTCGGAGGTGGGCTCCGGCAGCCGGAAGCCGGGTTTGGCGGCGGCTCGCAGCCGCCGGCCGAGAGTTCTGAGCTCGGCCCTGCTCAGCAGCTGGGAGAGCTGCCCGTCCAGCGATCCCCCGGCCAGTGACTCCGCCGCCCGGCAGAGATCATCCCGGAGCGCAGGCGGCACCGGCTGGCCGGCCTGGTCCCAAATCACCGTTCGCAGCTTGGGCTCGACATGGAACGTGAGGCCGTGATCGATGACCCACAGCTTGCCGGTGGCGTCGAACAGGCAATGCCCCGCCTTGCGATCGGCGTTGTTGGTGAGGACGTCGAAGAGCGCCACGGGCAGCCAGTCCGGCGTTGGGCCGGCGGGCGGCCGCAGATAGCTGAGGCGGGGATCAGCGTCGATGTACATCTGCAGGGCACCGACGCCGTGGGGCGCTTCGACCCTGACGACCGTCGGTGGAATGCTCGGCCAGCCGAGATGCCTGGCCAGACGGTAAGCCGCCACCTCTCGCCGGAAGAGCGTGCTGGGGGGGAAGTCCCAGAGCGGGGTTTCGCCCTGAGCCGGCTTGTACACGGCCAGGCGGCTCTCGCTGGGACCGCTCACTTCGACCAGGAACGTGTAGTTGGACGAGCGCCTGAAGAGCCCCTTCAGCTCGATCTCGGGCAGCCCGGTCAGCGCCTCCTCGATCGACTCCAGGTCCCACTTCCGGGGCAGCACACTCTCAGACGATGAGTCGGGCGCCATTGGCGGCGGGACACGGATGCCCGCTCGGGTCCATGGGCAGGCCGCAGCGCGAACAAGTGGGCCGCCCGGAGGTGACCACCACCATGGCCTGGCGTGCCAGGAGCAGGATCTGCTCGGCGCTCAGCCAGCAGCGGGCGGTGGCCAGGCTCTCGGGATCCTGCTCGGCTTCGGTGGCCTGCTCGCGAGCCATGAGCACGAACTTATCCCGGCCGTCGTGGAAGCCAAGGCCCAGTTCCCCAACGCTCCATTCGGCTTGCCCATACTCGGCGGGAGGCGGGGTGGCTCCCTCCAGACTCGACTCCAGGCCCTGCGCCTCGAGCAGCTGCACGATCCGGGCGATCAGCCCCTGAACATGCACCTTCTCACAGTCCAGGATCGCCCGCTGGCCCGAGCCCTCGATCTGAAGGAAGAACTGACGCTGGCCAGGTTGGCCCTCGGCCCCGACACTGACGGAGCTGACCGGGTCGAACTCGAAACTGCGAGCCACTAGGGCTAGCCTACAGTCCAGCGCGGAGGCGTTTGCTGCCCCCAAAGCCGGGGAACGCTTCAGGCAGTGAATCTCAACAATCGGAGGACCAGATGCCGAAAACAGTAGGAATCGACCTGGGCACGACCAACTCCGTGATCGCTGTCATGGAAGGCGGCGAGCCGGTGGTCATCCCCAACTCGGAGGGGTCGCGGACGACTCCCTCTGTCGTCGCGTTCACCAAGTCAAACGAGCGGCTGGTGGGCCAGCTGGCGCGCCGCCAGGCGGCCGTCAACCCGGAGAACACCATCTCCTCGATCAAGCGCTTCATGGGCCGCACTTTCGCCGAGGTCGACTCGGAGCGGAAGATCGTGCCCTACGACGTCAGGTCCGGCAAAGAGGATCGCGTCACAGTGCAGGTGCCCAACGCCGGTAAGGAGTTCACGCCGGAGGAGATCTCGGCGATGATCCTGCAGAAGCTCAAGGCCGACGCTGAGGCATATCTGGGCGAGAAGGTGACCGACGCGGTCATCACAGTGCCCGCCTACTTCAACGATTCCCAGCGGCAGGCGACCATGAACGCCGGGCAGATCGCGGGCCTCAACGTGCTGCGCATCATCAACGAGCCGACCGCCGCCTCGCTCGCCTACGGGCTGGAGAAGAAGGCCAACGAGACCATCCTGGTCTTCGACCTGGGCGGTGGCACCTTCGACGTCTCGGTGCTTGACGTAGGGGACGGCGTCTTCGAGGTGAAGTCGACCAACGGCGACACCCACCTGGGCGGCGACGACTACGACCGCAAGATCGTGGACTGGCTGGCCGACGAGTTCCGGAAGGAGAACGGCATCGATCTGAAGGCTGACCGGCAGGCCCTCCAGCGCCTGACCGAGGCGGCCGAGCGGGCCAAGATCGAGCTCTCGCAGCGGCTGGAGACGACCGTCAACCTGCCCTTCATCACAGCCGACCAGACAGGGCCCAAGCACCTGGAGATGACTCTCACGCGGGCCAAGTTTGAGTCCCTGACCGCCGATCTGACCAAGCGCCTGCGGGCACCCTTCATGGCTGCACTGCAAGACGCGGACCTGACGCCGCAGCAGATCGACGAGGTGGTGCTCGTCGGTGGCTCCACCCGAATGCCGGTCGTCCAGCAGCTGGTGCGGGAGCTGGCGGGCGGCAAGGAGTCGCACAAGGGCGTCAATCCCGATGAGGTGGTAGCCATCGGCGCCGCCATCCAGGCAGGCGTGCTGAAGGGCGAGGTCAAGGATGTCCTGCTTCTGGACGTGACCCCGCTCTCCCTCGGGATCGAGACGATGGGCGGCGTTTTCACGAAGCTGATCGACCGCAACACGACAATCCCGACGTCTCGTTCGCAGATCTTCAGCACTGCAGCTGACAATCAGACCTCAGTTGAGGTCCACGTGCTTCAGGGTGAGCGCGAGTTCGCGCGTGACAACCGCACTCTCGGCCGCTTCCACCTGGACGGCATAGCGCCGGCGCCGCGGGGCATGCCCCAGATCGAGGTCGCGTTCGACATCGATGCGAGCGGCATCCTCAGCGTGAAGGCTGTCGACAAGGGCACGGGCCGCGAGCAGTCCGTCACCATCACCGCCTCGTCTGCACTCGACAAGAGCGAGGTCGAGCGCATGGTCAAGGACGCTGAGTCGCATGCTGCCGAGGACCGCGGCAAGCGGGAGGAGGTCGAGCTGCGCAACCAGGCCGACCAGATGATCTACCAGGCCGAGAAGGTTCTGCAGGAGCATGGCGACAGGGTTCCTGCCGACGTGAAGAGCGAAGTGGAGACCAAGCTCGAGACTCTCCGCGGCGCCAGCAAGAACGGCGATGTGGCGACGCTGAAGAGCACGATGGATGACTTCAACGAGACTCTGCAAAAAGTTGGCCAGCACGTCTATCAGGAGGCTGGCGCCACGTCCGGCACCGGCGCCGAACCGACTGGTCCCGCAGACAAGGGGCAGGACGACGTGGTGGACGCGGATTACCGCGAGGTCAAGTAAGCCGCTTCGTTGATCGACCAGTAAGCAAAGGGGCGCTTGCCAACGGCGGGCGCCCTTTTCATTTCTTTCGGCGGGATCAACCGGTCGCATAATCTGCGACTCCTTCACATTGGGAGTTGCGGTCGCCCGGGAGCCGACGGGGGTGTGCGAGTTCAGCACAT
>QHBT01000016.1 GCA_003244185.1 Candidatus Dormiibacter spiritus
GCGTTATCTCGGAAGCTGTTCAGCCTAAGAGCTAGGAGCGAATTGGCTCCCGCTTGAGCATTACTGAATCTCCGCCTGTATGGCCTTCCGGAGCCGGCTCGCGCTCGCGCGGCCAACCGCTCTGAGCATGCGGGGCCGGACCTGAGTCCGGCCCCCCGCGAAAGCGATGATCACAGGTTCTTTTTCTTGTCGCGAATTCCGGGCGAGCCCTCGGTGTCGATGCGAGCTTCTTCCCGCTTCACATCCCCCTCAACTCGCTCGGTTCCCTGCACCTCCTGCTTACCCAGGGAGACCTCCTCCCGCACTTTGGCCTGCTTTTCGACTTGGACCTGCTCCTCGCTGACCGGGACCGAAATCGTCTCGTCCTTGCCGATCTCGCCGCCCTCGGCGGGCCGTCCGCCCCCCGGCGTCCTCTCGACGAAGACCTCTTCCCGCGTTACTGGGACGTCCATCTGCCGACGCTCGGTCACGACGTCCTTGCCCAGCCGTACTTCACCAGTTTGGACTCGCTGCTTGCGCGCCTGCAGCTCCTCCTCACGCAGTTGCATCGAACGCCGCTCCAGCCCCGACGGTGGCCTCACGTAGCCCTCCCTGGATGCATCGCCCGTCGGGTGCCCGCTGCCTGACCGGGTGGTGGAACGGTCCAGACCGTAGTGCTGGTAGAGCCTGTCCTCATCCTCGGTCGACAGCTCACCAGAAGCCTCCACGTTGGGCGCGTCCTTTATCTGACTCTTGGTGTAAGGAACGCGCAGCTGGTCTCCCTCGGAGGTTGCGTTGGCGACTGGCACGAACGTCTCGCTGGTTCCGAGCAAGCCGGTCTTGACCAAGACCCACTCGGGCGCCCCTGTGTCGGTGTCTTCGTAGAGCTGCGAGACGGTGCCGATCTTCTCACCCTCGCTGTCCACAAGAGTCTTCCCGTGGTAGTCCTCGTACTGATGCATCTCAATCCTCCTTGAATTGATCGAGCTCGGCTGAGCTACCGCTCACCGGTCCCTGGGTTTCCAGGCGCGGCTCTTCCCGCCGCACCTCTTCAGCAATGCGCCGGTGGCCCCGGTAGCGAAGCCGGCGAACCACGACTTCCTCTCGGACCACCAGCCGGGTGGTGATGACCGGCTCCTCTTCGAGGAGCGGCAATCGGTCTATCTCTTCCTCGGGCTCAGAGTCCCAGATGACCCCGCCCGCCTCCGCCGACGTAGGTTCGCTCGGCAGCTTACTCGGCGCTACGGTCTGCTCGCTCGGCTCAACGGGATCTCCGTCGGGTCCGCGCCGGTACACTTCCACGACTTCTCGCCGCACCGGGACCTGCACCGCCCGCATCTCGGTCACGACGTGCTTGCGAACGATCACCTCGCCCCTGCTCACGGCATTGGTTCGAGGCACCAACTCCTCTTCCAGGAACGACAACGTCTCCAGCTCACCACCGGCCTCGCGACGGGCCGGTTCAACCCAGCCGGCGGTTGGAATCTTGTCTGCCCTAGGTGCCATGGCGGCTTCCTGGCTCATCCACAGCGCTTGCATCCACGCCGTGGCGCTCGATGCGGGCGGCCTCGCGCCGCACCTCACCTTCAACGTGCTCGGTGTCGCCGATCTGGCGCTTGCCCAGCCCGACCTCCTCGCGCACTTCAGCACGCTTCTCGACACTGACCTCCTCGGCCCACAGGGTGACGCGAAACTCGCCCTCTTCAATCTGGGCATCGGGCGCTGGGGCTGGCTCAGGCAGTCGTTGTCGTTCCACGAACACCTCTTCCCGAACAACCGGCACTTCGATCTCTCGCCGCTCTGTCACCACCTCCTTGCGCAGCGTGACTTCGCCGATCTGGACTCGCTGCTTGCGCGCCTGCAGCTCCTCCTCGCGAAGCTCAATGGACTGCTTCTCCTCGGCGGCGGAGGGCTTACCTGCTGTTGAGTCAGGTTTGTCTACAGCCAATGCCTTTCCTGCCTCTTCAGGCCGGCCGCCAACGTCGATCCAACACGGCGCGTTTGTCGTCGCCTCGCCACGCTTAGGACTCGACCGGCCTGGCCCGCTGGGCCCCTGCCTGCGACTGGGGCGGCGGCGGGCTGCTCGAAGCCGAAGCCGACTGCGCCGCCTGCTCCAGGCGGGATGCCGCGCCCTGACTCTTCAGGTACCAGCGCCGCCACATCTCGCCCGCGACCTCACGGCCGCCGAGCCCGAAGGCCAGCGCCACCGCCAGGGCAATGGCGCCGACGATCGCCATGAACAGCGTGTTCACGATCGTCGCCGCAACTCCGATCTGATCCACGGCGATGATTGCGGCGAAGCCGATGACCGCGTACTGCGCCACGGAGGCAAGTAAATTCGGGCTTTCGAAACCGGCTTCCGAGGCTGCTCCCCGCACGATGCCAGCCAGCAGCTTTCCGACCAGGGTCCCGATCAGCAGCACCACCAGCGCCACTGCCAGGTTGGGAATGAAGAAGATCAGGCGGTTGATCAGATCGCTGATGGCTGTGAGGTGCACCGCCTGGGCGGCGGCCTCCAGGAAGATGAGCCGGATGAACCACTTGGCCAGCTCACCCATCACCTTCGAGGCAGTCCAGCCTCGGGCGCCGCTGCGGGAGATGAAGTTGGTCACGCCGGTCCGCTCGGCAGCTGTCTCGAAGCCCACCTTCTGGAGGACGGTGGTCACCAGGCGGCCCACAATCCCCGCGATGATCCAGCCGATGATCAGGATCAGGAGTGCCCCGATCAGAGCCGGGATGAACGAGAGCAGCGTGATCAGGGCGGCAGTGATCGAGACCACAACTCCCTCGAAGAAATTCGAAACGCTGGGAACTACCAACTACTTACCCTCCAAAGCCAACTGCGAATGTTCTCTTGCCTCGATCAGGTGGATGCAGGTTGTTCAGCGAATCCACCAGGCTTCCCCCAAGAAGATGCAGCTAGGGCGCGAAAGGTTTCAGCTCCCTAAACATGGGTGACTCACCCACTTCAGGCTGCTGTCATCTCGGCCGCCGCCATCGCCTCTGGATCCGGGTGCGGGAGTCGGCGGGCGTCCCTATGGCCCGGATCACGGCCAGCACCCGGTCGCGAAGGTCTTGGCTGGGCGGCTCTACCATTTCCATCAGTACATGCCGCAACATCTCCCGGAATGCGCCTTCATGGATCATCCCCGCTTCGCTCGGTTCCGGTTTCAGCCCGGCCGGTGGGTCGAGAACAATCTCCTCGCCAGTGCGGCACCGGCGAGAGAGGTTAGTGTCCGGGCACGTGGTGTACGAGGGCGCGCGTAGTCCCTTGAAAAAGGCGATGACCACCGCGTCA
>QHBT01000007.1 GCA_003244185.1 Candidatus Dormiibacter spiritus
AACATCTTCCAGGACAACCTGGTGGGAGTCGACTACTGCGAGAGGATGGTCAGGGAGACCAACCCCAAGGTCTGGGAGAAGGCCACCAAGACGCCGGCGCCACACGCTGACGCCCATGGTTTCCGGACGATCGCCGACATCATGACAGCCCTCACCCCTTTCACCGGCGAGTTCTACCGGGAGACCCTGGTCGTAAGCCGCTACACGCGCGAAATGTTCTGCCTCATGGAGGGCAGGCACGTTCACCCCTCCACGCTTTACCCCGGCGGCGTGGGCACCGTGCCGACAGTCCAGCTCTTCACCGACTACCTCGTTCGCTTGACCAAGTACGCCGAGTTCATGAAGAAGTGCGTGCCTCTGCATGACGACCTCTTGGACTTCTGGTACGACGCGCTGCCGGGCTATGAGAAGGTTGGTCAGCGGCGGATACTGATGGGGTCCTGGGGCTCCTTCCAGGACCCCGACCACTGTGACTTCAGGTACGACCACATGTCGGATTGGGGCCGCAAGATGTTCGTGACCCCTGCCATCATCAAAGACGGCGAGCTCTTGACCACTGACCTGGTCGACATCAACCTCGGCATCCGGATCCTGCTTGGCAGCTCCTACTACGACGACTGGGAGAACGAAGAGACTTTCGTGCCGAAGGATCCGCTTGGCAACCCTGTCGACCAGCACCATCCCTGGAACCAGACGACCATCCCGCGGCCGCAGAAGAGGAACATGCAACCCGGCGGGAAGTACTCCTGGACGATGTCGCCGCGCTGGTACGACAAGGCCACGAAAGAGCACCTCGTCATCGACACAGGCGGCGGGCCGCTGCCGCGCCTGTGGGCGACAGCCAAGGCGGGCCTCGTCGACATCGGCTACATCAAGTCCACCGGCAACAGCGTCAAGATTTTCCTACCCAAGACGGCGCTCAAACCCGAAGCGGAGTTCGAGTGGAGGGTGCCCCAGTGGAGCAACGCGCTAGAGCGTACCCGGGCTCGGACCTACTTCCAGGCGTATGCGTGCGCGGCCGCCTACCACTTCGTAGAGAAGGCGCTGGAGGAGCTCCACGCCGGCCACATCAAGACGTTCACGCCGTTCGAGGTGCCCGATGAGGCGATCGGCTGCGGCTTCCACGAGGCTGTCCGCGGCGTGCTCTCCCACCACCTCGTGATCCGCAAGGGCAAGATTGCCAACTACCACCCGTATCCGCCCACCTGTTGGAATGGCGGGGTGCGGGATCAGTGGGGTCAGCCCGGCCCGTACGAAGACTCGGTGCAGAACACGCCGATCTTCGAAGAAAACGGTCCCGACAACTTTAAAGGCATCGACATCATGCGAGCGGTACGCAGCTTCGACCCGTGCCTGCCCTGCGGAGTGCACATGTACCTGGGACCTGGCAAGGAGCTCAATCTGCAGCACTCGCCGATGTTCGGTCACCAGGCCTAGATGACAAGTAGTGGCCATCCTGCAGCGAAAGGAATTTGACCGCCGACTTCAGCAAACCGAGTCACTGATAAACGAAGTTGAGGCCCTCGCCGACGAGGAGGTGAAGAGGCGCGCCGTGGAGGCGATCCAGGCGCTCCTGAACCTCCATGGCGAGGGGCTTGAACGAACTTTGGAACTGATCTCGGATTCGTCCAATCAGGGCCAGGCGCTCATTGATGAGCTGGGTAAAGATCCGGTGGTGGGCGGACTGCTCTTGCTCCACGGCGTGCATCCGCTGGGTTTGGAGGATCGGGTCCTCCAGGCCCTGGACAAGGTGCGGCCGTATTTGGGCTCGCATGGAGGGAACGTCCAGCTCGTGGGCCTGGATGAGGGAGTGGTGCGGCTCCGTTTGGAGGGCACATGTCAAGGCTGTGCTTCCTCGGCGGTCACTCTCAAGTTCGCTGTCGAGCGGGAGATCATGGAGGCGGCGCCCGACGTGGTAGCGATCGAAGTGGCCGACGACAGCGCCGAACGACCGCCTGAGGGATTCATCCCGCTGGGCCAGATCAAGCCGCTCGCCCCGAAGCCCGCCAGCACCGACTGGGAGGTGGTCGCCGGAGTGGGACATCTCGAGTCAGGTTCGACGAAGGTGGTCCGCGTCGGCGGCAGCGCTGTCCTCTTCTGCAGCTGGGGCGAGACCACCTTCGCCTACCGCGACAGCTGCCCGGCCTGCGGCGCCTCGCTCGTGGGCGGTGACCTATGTGAGGCGATTCTGACGTGCGCTGCCTGCCAGGCCCGGTTCGATGTCAAGCTGGCGGGGCGCGGGGTCGACAACGAACTCCACCTGGAGCCGCTGCCGCTGCTGCAGACAGACGGCGAAGTCCGCCTGGCGGGCGCTGCCAAAAGCTAAGTTCACACAATGGGCAACCCCACGCCTTCCCCGAGCGCCTTCGCGACGCTGCGGGGAATGGCTCGGCAGCGTGAGCTGGGCGAGACCTGCGACCTCTGCAGTGAGCCAATCCCGGACGAGCACCGCCATCTGCTCCAACTCAGCACTGAACGAGTTGTCTGCAGCTGCCAGCCCTGCTCGATCCTCTTTGCCGATCGCGAAGCCAAACACTATCGGTTGATCCCGAGCGGGGTGCGCTTCGTGCCCGACTTCGAGATGTCGGATGAGATCTGGGCAAGCTTTGGCGTCCCCGTCAGCATGGCTTTCTTCCAGCACTCGCATCCCAGCGGGCAGGTGGCAGCGGTCTACCCGAGCCCGGCCGGTGCCACGCGCTCTCTGCTCACCTTTGACGCTTGGGAGGAACTTGAGGAGGCCAACCCCGTCCTGCGCGGCATGCAGCCGGCGGTTGAGGCGCTGCTCGTGAATCGAGTCGGCGGAGCGCGCGACCATTACCTCGCCTCCATCGACGAGTGCTATCGCCTGGTGGGACTGATCCGGATGGGCTGGCGAGGGCTGTCTGGTGGCACCGAAGTCTGGCGGATGATCACGGGCTTCTTCGGCGACCTCGACAAGCGGGCGGAAACAGTGAGTGCGCGAGATGCCTGACCTGGATTTCCGCGTCGACGGCGCGTCGCCGGTGCCGTACTGCACGACACCGACCCTGGGTCTCAAGCTCTGCATCAGCAACTCCACAGAGGAGCGGATCCAGTCGGTGGCTCTCAACTGCCAGGTCCGCATCGAGGCCCAGCGCCGTCGCTACGGTGCCGGCGAGAAGGAGCGGCTCTTCGAGCTGTTCGCGGAACCGGAGCGCTGGTCGCAGACTCTGCGAAGCCTGCTCTGGACGCACGTCGGCCTCAACGTCCATGGTTTTCTCGGCAGCACTGTGGTGGAACTGCCGGTCACCTGTACCTATGACTTCAACGTGCTTTCCGCCAAGTACTTGCACGCCTTGGACGGCGAGGACGTACCGCTCCTGCTGCTCTTCAGCGGCACCATCTTTTTCACTGACTCGGAGGGCCGCCTGCAAATCGGGATGATCTCCTGGAACAAGGAGGCGTCGTACAAGCTGCCCGTCGCCGTCTGGAGGTCGATGATGGAGATGTACTACCCCAATACCGCCTGGCTTGCGCTGCGGCGTGACGTGGTCGAAAGGTTGGAGTTGTACAAGGCCCGCCGCGGTCACATGACCTGGGAGCAGGCGCTGGAATCGCTGCTGGCCGGCGAACCGGCGGAGGCGGCAGGGTGAGCGCGCCGGTCGATCCGGTCGAGGCCATCGCCCAGGCGGTTCTCTACGAGGGCTACATCCTCTATCCCTACAGTGCCAGGTCAACCAAGAATCAGGTCCGCTGGACCTTTGGCGGAGTCTTCCCACGCTCGTACGCGGAGGCCAATGAGGGTGAGTCGAGTGTTCTGCAGGCGCAGTGCTTGCTGCGCTTCGAGCATGGCTGCACAGTCGACACCAGCATCCGCTTTCTGCGTCTTGTCCGGCGCACAGTGGGCAGGCTGGTGACACCGGGGACCGACCTACCGCCGGACGGCGATCCCGATCTCCAGCCGGCTGAATCGGTGGTGGTGGCAGGCGAGACCTACTCGTCCTGGCAGGAAGCTGTCGAGCACCGGGTGGAAGTGGGCGGCAGGGAAATTCAGGAGCTACTCCTGGCCAATAGCAAGCTGCCGATGGACCTTCCGGCCCAGCGAACTCTGGAACTTCTGCGCGAGAGCGACGGCACGATTGCCGCTGCCATCGTGCGCGAGTCGCCACCACTGAGAGGAGAGGTCGAGGTTTCGGCCCAGCTCGTTGCCCCCAGGACCGCCCGGTTGAGCGTGCGGTTCGCGAATCTGACTCCGCTCGGTGAGCCGCTTGGGATGCGGCGGGAGGAGGCTGCGGTGCATGCCTGTATCTCCAGCCATGTCGTGCTGCGCGCTACAGGTGGTGAGTTCGTTTCCCTGGCCGACCCGCCAGGTGATCTCCGGGCTGAGACCGAGGCTTGCCGCAATCTGGGTGTCTGGCCGGTGCTGGTCGGCGCTCCGAGCGCCAGCGACACTGTGCTCGCCTCACCGATCATCCTGGAGGACCACCCGGCCATCGCGCCGGAGAGCCCGGGCGACCTCTTCGACGGAACTGAGATCGATGAGATCCTGACGCTGCGCATCCTGACTCTGACCGACGAGGAAAAGGCGCAGATGCGACAGGCCGACCCGCGCACGCGAGCGATGCTCGAGCGTTCGGAGTCCCTGACGAGCGACGAACTGCTCAGCCTGCACGGCGCGCTGCGCGGGGTCCGTTCGTTGGCCGAGCGTGATGACTGAGCCCGGACAGCCGCTGGACAGCCGGTTGGACCCCTGGGGCCAGACTCAGAAGGTCGAGAGCGTGGAGTGCCAGGGTGTCGAGCTGCGCGTCGGCTCGCGGGTGGTGCTGCGACCCAGCGGTCGGGCTGACATCTTCGATCTAGAGCTGGCAGGCCGCAACGCAGTGGTGCAGGCGATCGAAGAGGACTTTGACGACCAGCTTCACGTCGCTGTGGTCCTCGACGACGATCCCGGCCGGGACCTGGGCCACCTGCGGCAGCCCGGTCATCGCTTCTTCTTCAAGCCAGCCGAGCTGGAGCCGATCGAATGAGAGAGGGGCGCATCCTGGTGGCCGGCATCGGCAACGTCTTTCTGGGCGACGACGGGTTCGGCGTGGAGGTGGTGGCGCGCCTGCGGGAAAGGCCGCACGCCGCCAACGTGGAGATAGCTGACTTCGGCATCCGCGGCTTCGATCTGGCCTATGCGCTCATGGAGGACTATGAGGCGGCGATCCTGATCGACGCGCTGCCCCTGGGCAAGAAACCGGGAACCGTGCACATCATCGAACCTGAGGTGGACGGTCTCGGCGGCGGCGCGTTCATCGACAGCCATGCCATGAACCCGGTGGAGGTGTTCAAGCATGTGAAGCAGCTCGGCGGCACCCTGCCGAGGACGCTGATCGTCGGCTGTGAGCCGGCCAGCTTCGGATCCGACGAGGGGCGGATGAGCTTGAGCCGTCCCGTACGAGCTGCTGTGAGCAAAGCGGTGGACGCTGTCGAGACGCTGCTGCAGCGCCTGAGTCAGAAGGAGGAGGTGGCCTGATGCCCGTCTGGTTGTTGGTGGTTCTGGCGCTGATAGTGCTGGCGGTATTGATAGTGTTGCTTGTCTCCCTGAACGACATCCGGCGCTACCTGCGCATACGGAACTTGTAGGTTCAGGCTGAAGGGGATAACCACTGATGTGTATAGCGGTGCCGGGTCGAGTGACGGAGGTGTCGGAAGAGGCTCAGGGAATGGCCAAGGTTGAACTGGCGGGAGTGGTGCGGGATGTGAACCTGGGGCTGCTCGCAGCCGACCAACAGCCCGCCGTCGGCGACTACGTGCTGGTTCACATCGGTTACGCGCTCCAGAAGATCGACGAGCGGGAGGCGCTCGAAACGCTGGACCTGTTGGCAGCGTTCAGCGAAGAATCGCGGGCTGGCGACGAAGAATTTGATGGGTCAGCGTTGACCCTAACCCAAGGAGTTTGAAATGCCATTTGGAATCAGTCCCAAAGGTAATTCGTCAATCGTATTCGGACCCAGGCTGCTGCTGCTGATGGTAGTCGGCGTCGCAGGTGCCCTGGCCGCCATCAGCCGCAATGACATCCAGCGCTACCTGCGCATCAGGAATATGTAACTTGATATCGGCGGGCTCTCGACCGGCCGGCGCCGGCGTTGGCGTGAACGCGAGGGGCGCGCTGCTCTTCGGACGTTACGCGTTTCCCCCCAATCAGCTTGGCTACTGTGGGCCCGAGGACAACCAGGCTCTGCTGGAATACGTGTCGACGCGCACAGTGGACAAGGGCCTGCTCGAGCTCGAGCGCCGGTTTGAGGGCGCTTACCCGTATCTGTGCCTGATCGCGCAAGCGAATCAAATCGCCGATCCCTTCGATGAGAGAGTGGTGGAAGCGTATTGGATCGGAAATGGCCTGCTCGAGCGAGTCGACGCGGCGAGCTTCTATGACTCTTTGAGTAAGCGCTTCCGCCCCCGTATGAAAGCTGCTGACTTCCAATGGCTGGCCGGCAAACTCGAGCTGAGCGCGCGGCCGCACCACAACTTTCACGTGTTCGACATCTACACGCGCGGCGGATTGATGCGCGATGAGCGGGCGACCATTGCCCTGAAACCGATGGATTCCTGTCGTATCAGTTGGGGTCGGGTCCTCGACGTGGGCAACTCCGAGCTCAGGGTCGAGCGTCAACCGATAGTCCTGCAGGGGGGAAAGCTGACGCTGGGCCAATCTGAGATTCGCAGCGTCAAGCGGCAGCTGAACGGCCTGGGCTTCGTCGAACAGGTCGAGCCCGGGGCAACTGTGTCGATTCATTGGGATTGGGCCTGCGAAGTCCTGAATGAACGCCGCTCGGGGCGGCTTAGCGCGGCGACCCTCAAGTACCTGACGATCGCTAACCAGACCATCTGACTCCCAAGCAGCGGAGCCATCCAGCCAGCTGCAAGGCAGGCGGCTGCAGCTCGCGCTATGCGCCATCACGGCGGTAGCCTGCTGTGTTGGTGGTAGAGGAGGATGATGCCAAAGCGACCGCGCCGAGCCAGGTTCAGCCCGGCAGTGGTAGCCCGGCGACCTCGTGAGAACCTGCTCTTGAACCCTGTAGCGGGGAAACCCGTGCGGGGACCTCACCTGCTGACCAGAGGGCCAGGTTAGAGGGGGCCAGTAATGGACAACGTCACCATCGCCAGGGCGACGATGGGCACGTCGCTCGCCTTCCACATAGTCTTCGCAGTGCTCGGCGTGGGGATGCCTCTGCTGATGTCGGTGGCGGAAGGGCTGGGACTCTGGCGACGCGACGAAACCTGGCTCCTGCTCGCCCGGCGCTGGGCCAAGGCGTTCGGCATCCTCTTCGCGGTCGGAGCTGTGTCGGGCACCGTGCTCAGCTTCGAGTTGGGCTTGCTCTGGCCGCGCTTCATGGCCTTTTCCGGTGCGCTGATCGGGCTGCCATTCACAGCCGAGGGGTTCGCCTTCTTCATTGAAGCGATCTTCCTCGGGCTCTACCTCTACGGCTGGGACCGCCTACCTCCTCTTGGTCACTGGCTGGCATCGATTCCGATCGTCCTGAGTGGGGCAGCCAGTTCGCTCTTCGTCGTCATGACTAACGCCTGGATGAACACTCCCGCCGGCTTTCGGCTGGGCCCGGATGGCCAGCTGCGGAGCGTCAACCCGCTGGGAGCGGCGCTGAATCCGTCGACGTCGACTGAGGATCCGCACATGCTCGTCTCTGCTTACGTGGTGACGGGCTTCCTCTTCGCCGCGGTCTATGCTGCCGGCCTGCTCCAAGGTCGCACCGACTTGGTCCACCGCCGCGGCCTGGCAGCCGGAATGGCGATGGGGCTGGTCGCCGTCGGATTGGCAGGCGTCACCGGCGACGCGAGCGCTCGATTCATCTATGAAGCACAGCCCGCCAAGTTCGCGGCCATGGAGGGCGTTTACCGAAACCAGAACGGCGCGCCCATCACCATCGGTGGGATTCCGTCCAGCTCTCAGCACCGCGTCCTTTACGGGCTGGAGATCCCTGGCGCGTTGAGCTGGCTCGCGACCTTTGATGTGAACGCACCTGTGAAGGGACTTGACTCCTTTCCCCCTGGAGAGCGGCCAAATCCGGTTCTCGTCCACTTTTCTTTTGATTCGATGGTCGGCCTGGGAACCCTGCTGGGCTTCCTGGCTCTGGGCTTCTGGGGTCTCATGCTCTGGCGCCGCAGAATCCCGCTCTGGCGGCCGCTGCTCTGGGCAGTGGTGCTCGCCGGTCCGGCCAGCGTGGTGGCCATGGAGTCAGGCTGGTTTGTGACCGAGTTCGGCCGCCAGCCTTGGATCGTCTACGGCATCCTGCGAACGTCCGAGGCGGCGACTTCGGCGCCGGGGTTGGGTCCGTTTTTTCTGATCTTCCTGGTCATCTACGGAGGACTCGCGTTGACCACCGCCAGGCTGCTTCTGGCTGCGGCGGCGCACAACCGCAAGCCGGCCAGCGGCGCCGAAGCGTCGCCGCAACGGCGCCGAGTGTCGTCGTGAACGCGGCGGAGCTGATAGCTGCCATTCTCTGGCTGGCCCTGGCCGCTTATGCGGTACTGGCCGGCGCAGATTTCGGGGGAGGGGTCTGGGACATCCTGGCGCGCGGTCCCCGGGCTGGCGACCAGCGGCGCGCGGTGGCGGAGGCGCTGGGGCCGGTTTGGGAGGCCAATCATGTCTGGCTGATCTTCCTCATCACCGGCCTCTTCACAGCATTTCCCAGCGCCTTTGGCGCTCTGGCGACGGCGCTGTACCTTCCCTTCACCATTGCTCTCATAGGGATCATCCTGCGCGGCGCCGCGTTCGCATTCCGAGCCCACGCTCGCGAGGCGGTTGGACCTCCTTCAACTTGGGGCGTGATCTTTGGCGCCGCCAGTATAGTGACCCCTGTGCTTCTCGCCACTACAGCTGCCGCTGTCGGCGGGGGCTTCGTGGTGATCAGGGGGACTCAACTCGAGTCAGGTTATTTCGCCGGCTGGACAACTCTATTTGCCGTGGTGCTGGGCCTCTTCGCCCTCGCGCTGTGCGCCTACCTGGCTGCCACCTATCTCATGGTGGAGACTGAAGACCGGCCCGAGCTAATGGCCGACTTCCGGCGGCGCGCCGGGGCTGCCGGCCTAGTCTCGGGAGCGCTTGGGCTGTTGGCATTCCTGACCGCGTGGTTGGAGGCCCCGCGGCTCTTCGAGTCGCTCGTAGGACGAGGACTTCCCCTATTCCTGCTGGCACTGCTGAACGGCCCGCTGGCGCTGTGGGCGGTTTTCAAGTCGCGGCCACGAATCGCTCGTGCGGCGGTGGTCGCCCAGATGGTGCTGGTGCTTGCGGCTTGGGTGGTGGGGCAGTGGCCGTATCTCGTACCGCCCGGAGTCACCATCGAAGCCGGCGCCGCGCCCGCAGCGACGTTGACCGCCATGCTCGTGGTCATCGCGGCAGGCATGGCGTTCTTGATTCCGTCTCTTTGGTTGCTCTTCCGCGTCTTCAAGGCTCGCAACCCAGCCGCGGAGCCACGGAGCCCAGCTGCGAGCGGATAGCAAACCGATCAGATGATCGGCGCTGTCGTCTGACCCATGGAAGGTCAGTCGGCGCCCACGTTCAGCCGTGCTGACTTTGAAGGACGCACTAGCCGAAGCCTGTCAAGAAGCCCTCGCGCCAACTCTTCCATTTCGGCTCCCATTCGAGCTCGGCGCAGATCTTGTCGTTGCTGGCTCCCCGCTGTTCAGTCATCACGCTGACGGCGTATGGGCCGGCCAGCCAACGCACCAGCATCCCGGGCATCGATCTCGGCCGCTGGGCGCCCAGGGCGTCTGCCAGCACGGGCAACCAGTCGCGCACGGCCGCCGGCTCATCGTCGACGACGTTGTAGACGCCGCCCGCTCTCGCGCCCATTGCCGACACGGTCGCCGCCGCGGCGTCTTCGATGTGGATGAACGACCAGTGGCCGTCACCTTTACCCACCATTGGCAGCCGACCCCGGCGGAGGGCCGCCGACATGCTACCGTCGGCGGCCAACATGGTGCCGGGCCCGTAAAGGTAGCCGTAGCGGAGGACCACGGGCTCCAAATCCCGGGCGGTCAGCACAGTCTGCTCCAGCTCCGCGATAGCTGCGACGCTGCGCCGCATCTCGCTCGGAGCGTCCAGCCAGAGCGGCGCCTCCTCGCCCTTGATCCAACCACCGACCGGTTGGTACATGAATGCCACGCTCTGGGCGACCAGTCGCCTGGCCCCCGCTGCCCGGCCGGCCGCGACCAGGTTCCGCCCGCCAAGCGTGCGCAGACGGTCGGTGGCGGCGAACTGCTCAGACCGCCGGCGGGGTGAGAGCGTGGCCGGGATGGCGGTGAGCTGATTGACTATCACGTCCGGTCGGGCCTTCTGAACTGCTTGCGTCAGCTCCAGCTGGTCCAGCGCGTCGCAGGCGACCACCTCGGCACCGAGGTCGCGCGCTGCCAGCAGCCGCACTGGTGAGCGGCCGAGGCAGGTCACCTCGTGACCCGCCCAGCGCAGCTGGACGACAAGGCTTCGTCCCAGCACACCGCTGCCGCCGGCGATCAGCACCCGCATGAAGCGCATGGTGGCACAGTCACGCGGCCGCACGCCGCCCGGGACCGTCCGGCCGATTCAGCGGGATGACCGTCGAGAGGCTGGTCGGTCAGGTGTTCAGAAGGTCCTGCCCAGCGCCAGCGAGCCTTCGCCGTTCCGCTCGAAGCCGAACTCCCGATAGAGGTCAGCCCAGTTTTCGGTGGTCACGGCGACGGCGAGCGCGGAACGCAGGGCGTTCTGCTCGAGGTGCTCGATCAGCGCTGCCAGAATGCGCTTGCCGAGACCCTGTCCCCGGTGGTCAGGATGCACCGCCAGGTCGCAGAGGAGGAAGTAGAGACCGCCGTCGCCCACGAGCCTGCCCATGCCGACAGCCTCTCCACCCTTCCGGGCGGTCACCCCGAACCAGGAGCCCCTGAGACCCAGCTCGGTCGCCTCCGGTGTCTTCGCCGCCAGGCCCGCCGCCTCTCGGAGGGCGAGATACTCCTCGGGCGTGGGGGACGCAAAGCTGATCAGGTATTCCGTCTCCGACATGGCGCCAGGTTAGCCGCCCCTGGCTGATTCCATAGAAAAGCGCCGGGGTGCAGCACCCCGGCGCTCCTCGCTGGCCGCCCGGCGGTCAGCTCCCAGCTGTTTACTCAGAGACGGCGCTGCTCGTCGTCGATAGTGCCGCGACCACCGAGATCCGTCTCGCCGGCCGTCCGACCCTCGACGCCGCCCTCGCGCTCGACGTCGATCCGCTCCTTGCGGACGTCGCCGGTCACCTCTCGGTCCTCGCGGCGAACGTCCTTCTCGACGCTCACCTGCTCCTTGGCGACCACCTGCTTTTCGACGACGGGCTCCTCGTGATGCAGGACTACCTCATGCTGCTGCTCGCCGAACTCGTGCTGGCCCGCGGGGGCGCGCTCGTCCAGGGGCTGCCGCTCGATGCGGACCTCCTCGTGCTCCAAGCCGACGTTGGTCGAGACGGGCCCGGTCTCCACCCTCTTGTTTAGACGCACCAGCTCAGACGGCCGCCGGACTTTGTCCACCGTCAGCTCCTCTTCGTGGCGGCGCACGGTGCCCTGGTCGCCCGTGCCGACGTCCCGACGCTCCGTGTCATAGCGAGCGGTGTCATCCGCACCGGTGCCGCCGCTGCCCTGGGCGGTCACCGTTTCCCCGCCGTAGGGAATTCCGTAGTGCTCGAAGAGCCGTGCCTCCTCCTGCTCCGAGAGCTCCTCGTCGCTGCCCACATTGGGTGCGGAGGAGATGACATCCTTAGTGAAGGGCACTCGGAAACCGCTCTCATTGGAGGTGGCACCGGCCAGGGGTACGAAATTCTTCTTCATACCGAAGAGGCCTGTGTGCACCAGGGCCCACTCCGGCTTGTTGGTCTCGGTATCGGTGTAGACGTTCTCAATAGTTCCGATCTTGCCGCCGTCCTGGTCGAAGAGCGTCTTGCCCTCCCAGTCGCCGACTGTGTTCTCCATGTTCACTGAATACCTCCTAATTCATGACTTCGCATGATGTGAGTGGACGGTGGCCCCCAGCTCGAAGCCTGATACTGACGATATACTCTTTCGCATCATTGCGGCAGGCTGATTTCAAATCGGGGGTTCTCATGGCAGAGCAGAGACCGATCAGAGCAAGGGGCGCCCAGCCGGTTCCGCCGCGGGGAGGCACCTCAGCCGAAGGGGCAGAGGTGTTGGACCTGCTGGAAGAGCGGCCTGAGGTCACCACTCGGCGCATCGAAGCGGGCCGGGTGAGGGTCGGGACCCGGGTAGTAACCGAGCCCCGGCAGCTCGACGTCACAGTCTTTAACGAGTCAGTGGTCATCGAACGCCGAACTGTGAACGAGCCGCGTCCGGCTACGGCCGCCATCGGCAGCACGCCTCCTCTGGTGGTCAACGTGGAGCGGGAGGAGCCCGCCGCCGAACTGCGCACGTACGTCCGCGAGCGGGTCCGCGTCGGCAAGCGCCGGCACTCAGAACAGCGCACCGTCACAGTTGACGCCCGGCGCGAGGAGCTCGACGTCGAGCGGCATTCGCTGGATGAGGGCGGGCAGGTGGTCCAGCAACGGCCGGGCCGGAAGCCGGGAGGCCGCCGCTGATGGCTGAGGTAGAGGCGGTTTTCGACAACCGTAAACAAGCTGAACGGGCTCTTCATGAGCTGCGGTTGGCGGGCTTCGGACCGGAACAGGCCGGCTTTGCTGACAGCAAGGGGGTGTTGGGCGGCCTCCTGGGTGGCCGCTCGCAGGCCGAGGGGCCCGTGGTGGCGGTGACCGGCGCCAGGCGGCTGGAGGCGGCGGGGATCCTTCACCGTCACGGCGGTCGGGATCTGGGCCAGGAAGCTCACAGCGACAACGCGGCTGCCGAGGATGGCGGCGAGTTCATTGATGTGTTGGAGGAGCAGCTGGTCGCGCAACCGGCGGTGGTCAAGGTGGGTGAGGTGCGGGTCGGCAAGCGCGTCGTCGCCGAGCAGCGCACGATCCAGGTTGAAGTGAGGCGGGAAGAGGTTTTCATCGAACATGTGCCGCTTACTGAGCCCCTGCCGGAGCAGATCGTCTACGTCGACGACGGGTACGACCACGCGCAGCCGGTCCGGCCCCGGGCCAGCTGGGAGGGAAACGTCGGGCTGCCGAGCGAGGAAGAAGAGGTCATTCGGGTCCCGCTGCTGGCGGAGCAGGTGGTGGTTTCCAAGCAGCCGGTCGTGGTGGACGAAGTGGTCGTGCGCAAGCGTCGGTTGCCCGAGGTGCGCGTCGTCCAGGGCGACGTCCGCCGGGAAGAGCTGGTGATCGAACGGGAGGGAGAGTTCGAATTGGAGGAAGTGACGCGGACCCAGTAGAGGAGCGCGTCTCCAGAGCAGTTCCTTAGTCTTGCACTATCACAAATCATTGACTCGCCGAGGGCTAAACGAGTAGAATGAGGCAAGTGGGCGGGGCACGGGCAAGCGGTCCTATGGCTCTCAGCCATCCGTTGGTAGCGATTCAGACCTTGCATCAAGGAGGGGTTTCAACTTGACCGATTACAGCAGTTCGACCGGCCATGACCCGGTCGCCGGGAAGGGAACCGGCTCGACTTACGAGAGCGGGGCGTCAGGTTTCGGCGAAAGCGGCTCCTCCGGCGCCACAGAGCAAGCCAAGCAGGTAGTCCAGGAGAAGGTCGATCAGGCCAAGGACGTGGCGCAGCAGGCCGCGGGCACGGCCAAGGATCAGGTCAGTCAGCAGGTCGACACGCACTCGACGACTGTGGGCGAGCAGGTTGGCTCGGTCAGCGAGGCGATGCGAAAGGCTGGCGATCACCTCCGCAGCCAGGGCAGCGACATGCCGGCCCAGCTCGCCGAGCGAGCCGCGGAGCAGGTGGAGAAGCTCGGCAGCTACCTCCGCAACACGGACGGCAACTCAATACTCAGCGACGTCGAGGACTTCGCCCGGCGGCAGCCCCTGATCGTCATGGCGGGTGGCGTCGCTCTTGGGGTCGTGGCAGCGCGGATGCTGAAGGCCTCCAGCCAGCGCAGCTACAGCGGTGGTACCTCAGGCTTCTTCGGCGGTTCTTCGGGCAGTCGGCAGCCCTATACCGGCACCGAGAGCTACACGGGTGGGACCGCATCGACGTACGCGGAGCCGGTCGACACCACCACCGCCGGCACCGCCGGCGGGGGTTGGAGCGGCGAACCGGGGACTGGCAGCGGTCAGTGGGGCACCCACGCCGAGCCGGGAACGGCGGGCGCATTCGGTGACCAGGCTGAGACCGGCACTGCCGGCACGGGCGGCTGGACGGGCGAGGGCGGCGACCCCAACCGGCGGCAGGGATAGGCTCGAATGGCTCAACAAGTTCCGCCTCCGCAGGGGCCCGGGACCGCTCAGATTCCGCCTCAGGGGGATCTGCGCCAGCTTCCCCTCGGCGAGCTGGTGAAGCAGCTGGCGGAGGAGACGAGCACGCTCGTCCGCCAAGAGCTGGATCTGGCCAAAGCCGAGATGACACAGAAGGGCAAGCAGGCTGGGCTCGGCATCGGTCAGCTGGGCGGGGCCGGCGTCGCCGGCCTCTACGCGCTGGGTGCCCTGACGGCCTGCATCATCGCCGCCTTGGCTCTGGCAATGCCTGTCTGGCTGGCCGCCTTGATAGTGACTCTCATCTACGCAGTGGTTGCGGCGGTTCTGTACTTCACCGGTCGCAGGCAGCTTGCCAAGGCAGGTCCGCCCACCCCGGAAATCACCCAGCAAAGCATTAAGGAGGATGTGGAATGGGTCAAGACCCAGAGCAAATCCAGCGAGAGATAGCGGCGACCCGGGAGCGGATGGGCGATCGTGTGGACGCGATCACCTACAAGACTGACGTGAAGTCACGCGTCGGCGACTCGATCTCCGAGAAGCGTGACGCCATCACCGGCAAGGTCAGCAATCTCGTCTCGGGAGTGACCGGAAAGGCGTCAGACATCAGCGACCAGGCACCCAGCGGCGACGAGCTGAAGGGCCACGCGACCCGGGCGGCCGGCGTCGCCAAGGACAACCCGCTGGGACTGGCCCTGGGGGCTGTGGCCGTCGGCTTCCTTGTCGGCCTGGCAGTGCCCGCGACGCGCATCGAGGATGAGCGACTGGGGCAGGCGTCCGACACCATAAAGCAGAAGGCAATGGAGACGGGGCAAGAGGCGTTGAATCGCGGCCAGCAGGTGGCCAAGGACGTCGCTCAGAGTGCCGCCCAGACCGCCCGCGAAAGCGGCGGTCAGCACGCGAGCGAGCTGGCAGATACGGCCAAGGAAAACGCGTCCGAGGCGAAACAGGGCGCGCAGTCGAGCATCCAGTCTCAGAGCCAGGGATAGTCACGTAATCGGCTTATGAAGGGTCTTCTCGAGCGCGCTCAGAAATCGTTTCCAGGGCGTCTCCTGAAGGCTTTCGGGGAGGCGAAGGCCGGCAACTACGCCGCCGGCCTCGCCTTCAACGCGTTCATGTCCATGTTTCCACTGATCCTGGGATTGCTGGCCATCATCGGGCTGGTGGTGCGGGATCCGCATCTACTTGAGCGGGTGCAGTCGGTGGTTATCAGCGTCTTCCCCGGCGATGCGAAGGATGCCTTGACCAGCACTCTGAAGGGTGCCAGCAAGCATTCGGGCTTGCTGGGTCTCATCTCCATAGCGGGGCTGATCTGGAGCGGCAGCCGCCTTTTCGCCAATCTGGAGTTCGCCCTGGGTGAGATGTACGGCGTGGAGCAGCGCAAGTTCCTGCGCCAGCTGCTGATGACGATGGCCATGATGGGCATCTTCGTGGTGGCCCTTGCGGTGAGCGTGGTCCTCAACGGTGCCGCCGGCCTGACGCCACTCTCCACCATCCTGGCCCCGATTGTCGGCGCCGTCGTGATGATCGTCTTCATGACGATCATCTACCGGGTCGTGCCGAACCGCAGCTTCGAGCTGAAAGAAGTCCTGAAGGGCGCCATCTTGGCGGGTGTGCTGATCGAGATAATCACTCTGGTCTTCCCCATCTACTCCAAGCTCATGCACGGCTTCAGCACCTATGGCGCCGCCTTCTCGCTGTTCTTCCTGCTGGCGACGTGGCTGTTCTTTGTGAGCGAGTTCATCCTGCTCGGGGCCGTGCTGAACCGCATGGTCGGGGGTGCACCGCAGGAGGGTGGTCTCGCGGAGGATGCGGCGGCCAACGACACTGAGACGCGCGGCTCGGAGGCGGCCGAGCGCCAGCGGCGGGTGGGCGAAGGAGGGGATCCAGACGGTGCGAAGTCGGAGGCAGGAGGGGAGTCCGAAAGGTCCCGAGCCGGGGCAACTGTCGGCACGAACACGAAAGAGTGAGGCCGACGGCTGAGGGCGAGGGCATGTTCACCCTCGACTAGCTTCGCGCGGCGCTGAACCCAAACGGCCTGCGCCTTAATCGTCAGTCTCGGCGCGAGCAGCGAAGGGACGCAGATACGTGACTGTGTGATGGGCGACGAGCTGGCCTGCCTCGCCGCGTGTCTCGGCGTCGCCGAAGACCATTTGGCGCCCAGCTCTGATCACTCGGGCATCGCACACCAGGTCACCGTTTGCAGTCCCCAGGAAGTTCGTTTTCATCTCCAAGGTCACCGCGGGGTCGTCCTTACCGCCGATAGCGAGCAGCGCGATCCAGAACCCGACATCCGCCAGCGTCATACAGCAGCCACCCTGCAGGACGTCACCGGGCCTCAGAAAGTGCGACTGGAAGGGCAGTCGCAGGCGGGCGCGCCCGTAGGCGACCGCCTCGACCCGGAATCCCCACCAGGGACCGAAGGCGGACCCGTCGACGATTGCCTGGGCGGCATGCACGTCGAGGAGGGGCGGTGGCTCGGCGTGGTCAGTCGTCTGGCTGGGCTGCATCACTAGGCCAACGGTCCGGGGTTGGCTAGCGGTTGATCCGGGGCGGGGTCTGCACGTAAGGCGGCTCGAGGGCGGCCTGGGCGGCCGGCCCGTTCGGTCCGTAGTAGCGAATGGCTGCTCGGCCGAGGGCTGTCACAGTCACCCAGTCAAAACCTGCTCCGACCACCAACCCGATGGCGAGGGGCGCGACCCTGGCGACGGAGGCGACTGCGCGCGTCCCAGCCACGCGGGCGATGATGCGGCCCAGTACATGGCCGCCCGTTCGGGTCGCGAAGCTCGCCGGGAAGCGGCGGAAAGCAGCCACGCTGAGACCCCGGCCGCCGGCGACGAGCACGTTGTCTCGCAGCTTGACGGCGCCGCCGGCGACGCCGACGATCACGAGGGCCTCGACCAGGCGGTCATCCGAGTCGGCCAGTTCGTGGCCGAACAGCATGGCGATGGCCATGACCAGCTCTGCCTCCTGCTCCAGCGCCCACAGGCCCTGGCCCGTCACCGTCCCCAGCGCCACTATGGTGCCCAGCCCGGGCAGGATTGCCGTCGCGCCACTCACGGCTCCCGTGGCGGACACGCGGCGCCGCGTTTGGCCGATCAGGATCCGGGCCAGCTCTTCAGGTGATTTCCCGGGGTTCTCCGCCGTGACGCGGGCGACGTTTGCGCGGATGTCCGACTCACGAGTGCGAAGCCCGTTCGCGATCAGATTCAGGGCCGGACGGAACTGGGGCGGGATTGAGTTGAGGACTTGCTTCATCTGAGCTCAGCCTAGAGGTTTGGCAGGCCGCATGCCAGCGCCCTAAAGTCCCGAGTATGGTTGGGCGAGACGCCATGACTGCGCCGTTCGCTCGAGTCCAAACCGAGCGGCTGCTCCTGCGCCGGCCCGTAATGGACGATGTGGAGGCGCATTTCGTAATCCACGGCGATCCAGCGACTAACCAATACAACCCGAATGGGCCGGTGCGCTCGCTTGGGGCTCACGGCAGATCGTGGCTCGAGACATAGAACTCTGGGACCGCTATGGTTTCGGCCATTGGGCGGTTTCCGCCGAGCTCGAGCCCGCGGTGATCGGCTTTGGCGGGATTGGACGGATGACCTGGCGAGAGCGGGAGATCCTGAATGTCTACTATCGGTTCTCCCCGAGCGTCTGGGGGAATGGCTACGCCTGTGAAGTCCTCCGGGCGGCGATCAAGCTCTGGCAGCGGTGGCTTCCGGACTTGCCCCTCGTGGTCCGGACGCGCCCCGCCAATGTGGCGGCCCGCCGTGTCGCCGAGAAGTCAGGTCTTGAGCGCCGGACCGATCTTGACTGCGAGCACGTGATCTACGCTCTCGGCTGGTAGCCGAGCTTCGGGGTTATCGGTAACCGCGTTCGGCTTGCTTCACCAGCGGTCAGTGATTCACCCGGTTCACCACTGACCGCCGCAGTTCGCTGATGTGTTCGAAACGCCCTACTTGTGGCCGTGTTCCTCCGCATGAGCCTTGGCCGCCTCGGAGGCGTGGTGGGCGGCATGCTCGTGATGTCCGCGGGCGGTGTGGGCGTCATGCGCAGCCGCCTGATGGTCACCGGCCTCGTGGTGCGTCTTGGCTTGCCGGTGGTGCTGAGCTGCCTTCTCATGGTGATCGGCAGCCTGCCCGTGGTGTTCCGCGGCCTTCTTTGACATGGCACCCTCCCTAAATGTGATAGGAACACTTCGATCATAGACGCGGGACGGGCAGACCGCGATTAAGATTTGGGGGGACCGAAAAGTCGGCGCTTGTGGAGCGAAGGGGAGTCGAACCCCTGACCTCCTCCGTGCGAGGGAGGCGCTCTCCCAACTGAGCTATCGCCCCGGTTGACGCCAGGGAGTATACCGGCGGCCACTGCGGCAGCCGCTCCGGGCGGCCATCTCTATACTCGACGGCCGATGAGCCCGAAAGCGCGCGGCCGGCCCTTGCCCGACGGTGTTGATCCGGCTCGTATTCCGCCCGGCCAGGTGCTCACGACGCCCGACAAATGGCCGCTGCTGCACTTTGGTCCTGTGCCCGAGCCCGACTTGGAGCGGTGGACTTTCAAGGTGTTCGGCGCCGTCGGCAGTGAGCTGGAGCTGAACTACGAGACGCTGCGCTCAATGCCGGTCAAGGAAGTGACCGCTGACATCCACTGCGTGACAGGGTGGAGCCGGCTGGGCGATCGGTGGACTGGCGTACCAATCCAGGAGATCCTGACCCGCGTCAAACCCAACAAGAACGCCGGCCACGTCATGGCGCATTGCGAGTACGGGTACTCGACAGGCATGCCACTGCCGGTTCTGGACGACGAGGACGTTCTGCTCTGCCATGGCTGGAACGGTGCGGATCTGACGGTGGAGCACGGGTTTCCTCTGCGGCTGTTCGTGCCCAAGAAGTACTTCTGGAAGTCGGCCAAGTGGCTGCGGGGACTGGAGTTCATGACGCAGAACCGGCTCGGCTTCTGGGAGCAGCGCGGTTACCACGACGAAGCAGACCCCTGGCGGGAGCAGCGGTACTGGTAGCAGAACCCGTTCAGGTGGTGACGTTGACCAGCGACTTCGGGTGGGGGTCACCCTACGTCGCGGCCATGAAGGCACTTCTCGTTCGCGCCGGCGTCCAGGCGCCGCTCATCGACATCGATCATGACCTGGCGGCGTTCAACATCCGGGCGGCGGCCTTCGTGCTCTGGGCTGCGACCCGTGATTTCGCCGGGCTGCCTTCAGTTCACCTGGCGGTGGTCGACCCGGGAGTGGGTGGGCACCGGCGCGCTCTGGCGCTCGATTGCGGCGACGGCCGCCGCTACGTCGGCCCGGACAACGGGCTCCTGGAGTTCGTTTTGCGGCATGCGGATCGCCCTGTGCACGGAGTGGAGCTGACAGTGCCGGTTGGCGCCGCTCCCACCTTTCACGGGCGTGACGTGTTCGCGCCTGCCGCGGCGGCCCTGGCGTCCGGCACGCCCTTGGACCGCCTGGGCGCTTTCTGCGGACAGCTGGTCCGCCTTCAGATGGACGAGCCCCACGTGCTTTGGGTTGACCGCTTCGGGAATATCGTCACAAGCCTGCGCGCCCTGCCGACCGAACTCGAAGTGGCAGGTCACCGGGTGCGGCAGGTCCACCGGACTTTCGCCGACGCTGCGCCCGGCGTTCCCTTCCTCTACCTCGGCAGCTTGGGCTATGTCGAAGTCGGGCTGAGGGACGCCAGCGCAGCAACTCAACTTGGCGCTGTGCTCGGGAGTGTCGTAGCAGCGCGCGGCTGAACGGCGTCTTCACAGGCACGGTTGGCGCCGTGTGCCTGGGGAGTCAGCCTTGACCGAGTGTCAACCATCAGCCGGTTCAGCCGGTTCAACCGGTTCAGGCGGAGCACTCAGATCGCCCTTGCGCTCTCGGCGGCGCTCGGGCTGGTCGGCGGCTGCTCCGCGCAGGCGGCTCCGCCCGGCCCGGCCGGCGGAACCTTCCAGCTCTGGCAGGACGCAGCCATCTTCACAGCAGTGCAGCAACTGCTGATGGCACCGGGGGCCGGGCAGCAGCTATCAGTCGAAATGTACGAATTCGGCAGGCAGGACCTGGCCGAGGCGTTGCTCGCAGCCCGGGCACGGGGCGCTCAGGTCCGGCTCATCGTGGATAGAACGGTTCCCGCCAGCGCTCGAGTGGCTGACTGGCTTGCGGCGCGCGGCCTGGCCGTGCGCGCGTATCCCGTGGACGATCGAGCTTTTCAGATCGATCACGTGAAGCTCGTCCTGGCGCCTGCCGCAGCACTCGTGACTGGCATGAACTGGGGTGACACCAGCGCTGAGAACCATGACTACGGTCTGGAAACCCGTACGTTGCCGGTACTAGAGCGGTTGCACCAGATCTTTGAGCAGGACTGGTCAATTGCCGGGGGCGTCCCGGCGCCGGTCAATACGCGCAGTTCTGGTCCCGTACTGCAGACGGCGCCCGGCGAAGAGGTGCGGCAGGCCCTGCTCCACGCAATCGGCTCGGCCGGCCACTCGATCGTTGGCGAGATCTTCACACTGACCGACCCTGAAGTGGTCGCGGCCTTCGGGCTGGCGCATCGGCGCGGCGTCCAGGTCCGCCTCTTGCTGGATCCAAGCCAGGAGGTGAACCTGGCCGCCTACCGCGTCCTTCGGTCAGCCGGAGTTTCGTTGGCCTGGTTTCGCCTGCCGCCGGGGGTGAGGCTGCTGCACGCGAAGGCAGCTCTATTCGATGGGCGCGCGCTCCTGGTTGGCTCCGCGAATTGGAGCCAAGGCGGTCTATCAGTGAACCACGAGCTGGACCTGCTCGTCGCTGATGAAGCAGCTTGCTCCGCCTTCGCCAGCCGCTTCGAGCAGGACTGGCAGAAGGCGGTCAGCTTCGGCTGATGGTTGCTGGCGTCTGCTGTGCGGCTTAGCGAGAAGGGGCGGCGAACGCTACCGGCGCTGCCAACGTGTCTTCTTAAGCATCTTCTTGTGCTTGTGCTTGCGCATCTTCTTGCGCCGCTTCTTGATTACCGAACCCAAGCCAACTCCATTGCGTGCGTAACTGACAAACACCTATTCGCCCACCCCGATGGGCCGCGGGCCATGATACAGGAGCCGATCCGGCGATGGGCGAGAGCTCGCACCGGCGGGAGAGGGCCACCGATGGGCGGGCGCTCGCTCAGCCGGAGCGAAAGCCGGCGGCCAGCTTCTCCCAGGTTCGTTCCAGGTGCTCGTTGACGACTTTCACATCAGCCAGCACTGGCATGAAGTTCGTGTCGCCGTCCCAGCGCGGCACTGCATGGAAGTGCAAGTGGTCGGCGATTCCGGCGCCCGCGACCTTGCCTAGATTGACGCCGAGGTTGAAGCCATCTGGATGGACCGAGCCGGCCAAGACGCGGAGACAGCGCTGCACCAGTGCCATCACCGCCAGCAGCTCCGCGCCGTCCAGCGTGGCTAGATCGCCCGTGTGCCGGCGCGGTGCCACCATGAGGTGACCCGGGTTGTAGGGAAATCGGTTGAGCAGCGCGATCGCCTCTGGTTCCCGCCAGACGAGGAGGTTGGCGCGGTCTTCTTCGGGACGAGCCTCGCGAACGCGGCAGAACAGGCAACCTGGCTGCGCTTCAGCGCTTATGTACTCCATGCGCCAAGGGGCGTGCAGATGATCCATTAGGCCGAAGCTAACATGAGTGGCCATGGCGGTTACGCGGCGGCGCACTTACGTGCCGCAGGAAATCGAGCCCAAGTGGCAGCGGACCTGGGTCGAGCGCGGGATCATGAAAGCGGCTGACGCCTCGGAGCGGCCCAAGTTCTACAACCTTGTGATGTTTCCGTATCCGTCCGGGGACCCGACAGTCGGCCACATGCGCAACTACGTCATCGGAGACCTCATCGCGCGCTTCAAGCGGATGTGCGGCTTCGAAGTCCTGAACCCTTTCGGCTGGGATGCCTTTGGCTTGCCCGCTGAGAACGCCGCGAAAAAGCGCGGCAACCTGCATCCGCGCGAGTGGACTCTGGCCAATATCCAGAGCTTTCGCCGCCAGCTGGAGATGATAGGCATCCTCTATGACTGGGACCGAGAGGTAACTGCCTGCGCTCCCGACTACTACCGCTGGACGCAGTGGCTATTCCTGCTCTTCTTCGAGCGCGGACTCGCCTATCGCGCGCTGGCCCCCGTCAACTGGTGTCCAGTTGACGAGACGGTTCTGGCCAATGAGCAGGTGATCAATGGCCACTGCTGGCGGCACGAGGACGTGCTGGTCGAAAAGCGCTACCTGGAGCAGTGGTTCTTCCGCATCACCGACTACGCAGATCGGCTGCTCGACGACCTGGACCTGCTGCCAGAGTGGCCGGAGCGGGTGCTGACGATGCAGCGCAACTGGATTGGGCGCAGCCATGGCGTCGAGGTGGACTTCCCGCTGGAGAGCTGCTCCGAGGCCGTCCGCGTCTACACGACCCGGCCGGACACGATCCACGGCGCGACCTTCATGGTGCTGGCTCCCGAGCATCCGCTGCTGCCAAGTTTGACCACCGAACGTCAGCGGGCCGAGGTTCAGGCTTACGTCGAGACTGCCCTGCACCAGACCGATATCCAGCGGCTCTCAACCGAGGGCGGCAAGACAGGGGTTGCCACCGGCGCTCACGCCATCAACCCGATGACCGGGGAGAGGATCCCGATCTGGGTAGCCGATTACGTCCTGGGCAGCTACGGCACCGGCGCCATCATGGCGGTGCCGGCGCACGATGAGCGTGACTTCGAGTTCGCCCGTCGTTTCGGTCTGCCTATTCGGCAGGTGATCGCACCCAGCGGTGGGGAACGGATCGCTGAGGACCGCGCGTTCGTAAGCAAGGAGGGGGTCTTGGTCAACAGTGGCGGGCTGACCGGGCTCTCCTGCGCCGAAGCGTTCGAACGCATAGCGGCTGAGCTTGAGTCACAGGGAACGGGACACCGAGCCAAGCGGTACCGTCTGCGCGACTGGCTCATCTCACGGCAGCGCTACTGGGGGGCGCCCATCCCGATCGTCCACTGCCCGGCCTGCGGACTCGTACCCGTGCCGCTGGATCAGCTGCCCGTCACCCTCCCCGACCGGTACGCGCGGCTTTCGGAGCAGCCTGAGTGGTATGAGACGAAGTGTCCCGTCTGTGGCGGCGACGCTCGCCGGGAGACCGACACGATGGACACGTTCATGGACTCCTCCTGGTATTTCCTCCGCTTCACTGACGCGCAGAATGGGGAGCGGCCGTTCGATCCAGAGCTGGCAAATCACTGGATGCCTGTCGACCAGTACACGGGCGGCGTAGAGCATGCGATCCTGCACCTGCTGTACTCCCGCTTCTTCCAGAAAGTCCTCCAGGATGCGCGCCTCCTGGCCGAGCCTGAGCCATTCAAGCGGCTGTTCACGCAGGGCATGGTGACTCGGTTCGGCGCCGTGATGGCGAAGTCCAAGGGCAACGGAGTATCGCCCGAGGAGCTTGTCCAAGCCCAGGGCGCCGACGCGGGCCGGGTCTACGAAATGTTCATCGGACCGCCCGAGGACGACGTGGAATGGTCTGACCAGGGCATCACAGGCTGCACGCGGTTCCTGCACCGCTATTGGCGGCTGGCGCTGGCGCCGGAAACCATCGTGGTCACCAGTGCCGGAGCGGACGCGACAGCCCTCCGTCGCAAGGTCCACCAAACGATCCGCAAGGTGACTGATGACTACCAAGGGTTCCACTTCAACACAGCCGTCGCGGCGCTGATGGAGCTGAGCAACGCCATGCACGAGCACCTGGCCGCCGGTGGGGAGCGGGGGATGGCGTGGGAAGAATCGGTGCGGAGCCTGACCCTGCTCCTTCATCCCATGGCCCCGCACATCACCGAGGAGGTGTGGAGCGAGATCGGCGAGGGTCTCTGCGCAGACGCGAGCTGGCCGGTCTTTGATCCGGTGGCGGCCAGTGAGTCGCAGGTTGACCTGGTGGTCCAGGTGGGTGGCAAACGGCGCGACGTCCTCCGGGTCCCACCCGAGTTGTCCGAGTCTGCGGCGCTGAAGCAGGCACTGGCCAGCCCGGCAGTCGTCCGAGCGCTGGCCGACCGCCCGCCTCAGCGGGTGGTCTACGTGCCCGGCCGGCTGATCAATCTCGTGCCCTGACGGGTCTGCTCCAGCGCCGGCTCAACCGCCAACTGGTTTCCCTCAGCGCCTTAACAACCAGGCTTGACCGGCGTCCGGTCGGTCCGAATACGCTTCAACCGTCGCACTCTGAAGCCCCCAAATGGGTGGGGGGTTTGGTTGGAGGGGTCTGTGTAGTGACGCGCGCGCGGGGGAGTTCCGCTGGGAGGATGCAGGCACTTGCACCGCGGCGCCCGGGAGTGGCGAACCGACCGCAGGGTTGATGCCAACCGCCCGAGGGCAGCTGAGCTGAGGTGAAGCCGATCGGCATTGCCCTGCCAGGTGCAGCCATCCCCCGCCGCGACGGGCCGCCTCGTGGCCCGGGCAGAACTCCTGGGCTTCGAAGCCGTTTGGGCGCTGGACGTGCGCCGCGAGCCCTTTCCTCAGTTGCGCCGCAGCCATCGCCGCCACCAGTCGGATCACCGTCGGAGCAGGCAGCGCCGCTCAACCGCGCCTGACGAGGCCCCGTTCGTCATACTCGAAGAGGCTGGTGGTGCCGGAATAGGTGGGGAGCCTGCCCGGTAGCGAGAGCTTGGCCCGCCCGGCCAGAACGTCTTGGAGAACTGAATGCATTCGATCGTCAGTTGGTGTTTGAACAACCGTCCGGTGGTTGTGCTCTTCAGCCTGGTGCTGATGGGCGCGGGGGTGTTCAGCACGTTCAAACTGAACCAGGAGCTGCTGCCCTCGGTTGAGTTTCCCTCCGTCTTCATCCTGGTCCAGGACCCAGGCGCAGGACCGGAGCAGGTGGACCGTGACGTCTCCAGGCCTCTTTCTGACGGCCTGACCGGCCTGCCTCGCCTGAAGCACGTGCAGACCGTCGCGTCGCAGGGCTTCAGCACAGTGATCCTGACCTTCGACCTCGACTCCAGCCTGAAGGAGGACCAGGACAACACGAATCAGCGCCTGAACCAGGTGCAGCTGCCCAGCGGAGTCGGCAAGCCCCTGGTCCAGACATTCAGCTTCAACGCGATCCCGAGCATGACCTACACCCTCGCGGCCAAGGATGGTGACCTGGTCAGGGCAACCCGAGAGGCGAACGACGTCATTGCCCCCGCCCTGACCGGCGCCACCGGCTCAGCTCAGGTGAAGGTCTCCGGTGGGGCCACGGAGCGCGTCTTGATCACACTCGACGGCGCCAAGCTGGCCGACAAAGGCCTCTCCCTGCAGCAGGTCCAGCAGGCGCTGAGCGGCGCCAACGTCGATCTTCCTGCGGGCACCACTCTCGATGCTGACAAGACCCTGCCCGTCCAGGCCTCAAGCTCGCTGCGGACCATCGATGATCTGAAGAACCTGGTGGTCGTCGCCAGCGCTGCGCAGACGGCCGGCGGCCAAGGCGCTGCCGGCCAGCCTGGCGCCGGCCAGGCCGCGGCGCCGCCGGCGAGCAGCCCGAGCCCGAGCCGTCCCACCGCTGCGCGACCCAGCCCGAGCCCCGCGCCGGCGGCGCCTCCGCCGGCTGTGCGCTTGGGAGACGTGGCCAAGGTGGAGATGGACAATCAGCAGGCCAACGGCATCTCGCGCACGAATGGTCTCGCCTCGCTCCAGATCCAGGTGATCCGGGCCAGCAACGGCAACGCGGTGACGCTCTCCGATGACGTCCGCCAGCGGGTCGCCAAGCTGAAGCTCGATTCACACGACGACCTGCAGCTCAGCACCGACTCCGCCGTCGACATCAAGGCCTCCCTCAACGACCTGGTCCACGAGGGCCTGATCGGCGCCGGTCTCGCGATTCTCGTGATCTTCCTGTTCCTCGGCAGCTTGCGGGCCACTCTGGTCACGGCCGTGTCCCTGCCGACCAGCGTTCTGGTGGCGCTGCTCGGCACCTCCATCGGCGGCTTCTCGCTCAACGTTCTGACGCTGGCCGGCCTCACCATCGCGGTCGGCCGGATCGTCGACGACGCCATCGTGGTGCTGGAGAACAGCTATCGCCACCTGCAGCAGGGCGAAAGTCCCAGAGATGCGGCCCTGCATGGGGCGACGGAAGTCTCCTCCGCCGTAATCTCCAGCACCCTGACCAGTGTTGCGGTGTTCCTGCCCATCGGGGTGGTGGGCGGGATCATCAGCCGCTTCTTCCTGCCGTTCTCGGTGACGGTGACCATCTCCCTGTTGGCGTCGCTCTTGGTGGCGCTGACGCTGATCCCGGTGCTGGTGAGCTTCATTCTCTCCGCCAAGGCGCGCCGTGAGCCTGTCCCAGCCGGCGGCAGGCCAGCCAATGCCCGGGCTGCGGCGCCGGAACATGTCTCCCGCCTGGCTCGGCCCTACATCCCGGTTCTGACCTGGGTGCTGCGCCGCTTCTACCGGAAGTCGCTGGTCGTTGGGGTGGCCGCTCTGGCGCTGGCCGGCGTGCTCGCGCTCACCTATTTGGCAGTGCCGAAGAACTTTTTCGACCTTGGCGGCTCCGCCTACATTTCCGGCAACATCTCGCTTCCCCCAGGCACGACCAGCTCGGCTACCAGCGATCGGGTCAAGGCGTTCGAGGCCGCGGCCCAGTCTGACCCTGACGTAAAGACCGTCGAGGTGACCATCGCCAGTTCTGACTTTGGCGGCTACACAGGCTCGGTCAGCGAGAACGACGCGCGGTTCAACCTGATAGTCAAGAACAAGAAGAGCGCCGATCAGGTCAGGCAGCGCCTCCAAACCAAACTGGACGAGCTCTACGGGAAGGGCAACAACACGATTGGCGTGCAGAGCTTCGGGCCACCTTCGAGCGCCTTCTCGGTCAGCCTCAGCGGCCGCGATCCCAACGCTCTGCGCGCCGCCTCCGATCAGGTGGCGGCGAAGCTGAGCCAGAATTCGGATCTCGCCAACGTCAAGTCGGATCTCGCTGTCCGCCAGCCGGAGACGCTCGTGTCGGTTGACCCGAACAAGGCGGCCGAGCGGGGGCTCACACCCGGCACCGTGGCCTTCGCCCTCGCCGGCGTGTTGAACCCCAAGGACGTGGGCACGCTGGGCACTGGCGGCACCGGCGGCACTCCTATTACATTGCGGGTCGACCCCAGCTATGTCGCGGCGGGCAAGCTGGCGGACCTCCCTCTGGGCCCGGGCACGACGCTGAAGGACGTGGCCACAGTGACCCGCACCGATGCGCCCACCACAGTGACCCGCGTTGACGGTACCCAGCAGGTCACCGTCAACGCTGATGTGCTGGCGGCGGACACGCAGGGCGCCTCGACCAAGGCGACCCAGAGCGTTCAGTCGCTGCAGCTGCCGGCGGGCGTCTCCATCAGCACCGGGGGCACGCAGAACGACATCAACGACAGCTTCCAGCAGATGTTCATAGCGATCGGCGTGGCGATCGCGATCGTGTTCATCATCCTGGTCACCTTCTTCCGTTCGGTGGCGACCCCATTCGTGATCCTGGGCGCGATGCCGCTGGCCTTGATCGGTGGCCTGCTCGCCCTTTATGTCACTCGCCAGAATCTGGGTCTGCCAGCGTTGCTGGGCGTCCTCATGGTCTTCGGCATAGTCGTCTCCAACGCGATCCTTCTGATTGACTTCGTGGAGCGCAACCGGGCCGGCAGGAGCCTGGCAGAGGCTCTTGTGCTGGCCGGCTCGGTCAGGATTCGACCGATCCTGATGACCGCCGTGGCTACGATCGTGGCACTCGTGCCGGTGGCCACGGGTTTCGCCAGCGAGGGTGGCGGCGGGCTCATCTCCCAGTCCTTGGCGGTGGTCGTCGAGGGCGGCCTGATCTCCTCCACAGCGCTAACGTTGCTGGTCGTGCCGATCCTCTACTCCTGGATCAAGCGCCGCGGCCATCACCGCTATGAGACGGCGCCGTCCGTTTCGGTGGCCGATCCACGGGGCCTGCGGCCCTCGCTGGACGGGAACGGGCACGGCAACGGCAACGGCAGGGTTTGGGAGCATTTCCGCGAGGAAACGCTGAAGCGCTGATGGCAATTCTGAACGAGCAGCTGAAGGAGCAGTTGAAACGACGCTTCACTGAACGGCTCCACGACCCAGTTCAGTTAACGCTCTACACCCGCCCCGGCAGCGGCCGGCTGATCCTCCCTGGCGGTCTCGGCTGCGCCACCTGCGGCGACGCCCGAGAGCTGGCGGAGGACCTTGCAGCTGCGGCGCCCGAGCAGGTCCAGCTCGAAGTGGTGGACGTCAGCGCGAGGACGGAGCTCGAACGGCCGGTCCCCAGCCTGACGCTCGCGGCGGCCAACGGCGAGGCGAATGAGGGCGGCGGCCGGCTGGGCTGGCAGGGGCTGCCGGCGGGCTACGAGTTCGCCACGGTGGTTGACGCCATCGAGAGGGTGTCTCGCGGCGAACATGGTCTCGCCGACGCGACGGTGGACGCTCTCTGCGAGCTGACCGAGCCAGTCGAGCTAATGGTCTTTGCGACGCCCACTTGACCGCACTGTCCACAGGCCGTGAGCCTGGCCCACCGGATGGCGCTGGCGAGCCCATTGGTCACCGCGCTCTCCGTCGAAGCCAACGAGTTTCCCGAGTTGTCGCAGCGGCATGGCGTGCAGTCAGTGCCGCGCACAGTGGTCAACGGTGCAGGCGCCTTCGTGGGGGCTATGCCTGAGGCTCGCTTCCTGGCGGCCGTGCTGGAGCTGACGCGGCCTGCCGAACCGCCGGCTTAGCCACGCCGACGCGGAAAGTGCCCGCGGGCTCCGACCCCGAGGATCGAGCGAGCGCTGCCGATACTCAGGATTGACCCTGCGCTCCCGATGCTCAAAATGGATCCAGCGCTGCCGATGCTGAGGATCGAGCCCGCACTGCCGATGCTCAGAATGGAACCGGCGCTAAAGACGCTCAGCGCGCTGAGGAAGCTGAAGCGGCTCAGCTGGCTCCGTCGGCTCGAGGGGAAGAGCTTTTTCGCCCTACGCCGCTGACGAGCGCGGCCAGGGTCGGCCATCCATAGCACCAGATCAGCGCGTAGCCGGCTCGGCAACCTCTACCTCAGTCAGGCGGCCGGTCTTCACGTCGTAAACAAAACCTCGCAGGCTCGACTTGTGGGGGACGAAAGGGCTCGCCTTGACACGGTTGATGCTCTGACGGACGTCGGCCTCCAGCCCCGAAAATGCTTCGAGCGCGAAGGCGGGCCTGACTCCGGTGTCCCGCTCGATCTGCTCTTTAACCTCGTCGTCCTTGAAGGTCAGCATCCCGCAGCCTGTGTGGTGGATCAGAACTATCTCCTCGGTGCCAAGCAGGCGCTGCGAGATGACGAGCGACCTGATCACGTCTTCCGTCACCACGCCTCCCGCGTTACGGATCACGTGGGCGTCGCCCTCCTCCAGGCCAAGTATCTTGTGAACGTCCAGCCGCGCGTCCATGCACGCGACCACCGCTACCCTTTTTGCCGGCGGTGCTGGGAGATCGCTCTTCGAGAAGCTGGACACGTACTTCTCATTGTTCTGAAGCAACAGGTCGGTCACGCTCATGGGACTGGTTCCTCCTAAGGGTTTGGGTAGTACCCGCCACCGACCCACGGTGTTCGAGTAGGAGTCAGCGACTACAAAGCCCAGTCTGACAGAGCCCGAAGTCGCGCCGGCGACCCAACCGGACGCAGCCACACTTCACAAAAGCCTCGAGGTTCGTGGCCGAGGCTGGTCAGTTTGGCGCGGCGTTTCGGTTCGGCCGTCAGCGGCGCGGCGTGGCAGCACCGAGAATGACAAGGAAGCTGGGGGGGAAGGATTCGAACCTTCGAGTGGCGGATCCAAAGTCCGCTGCCTTACCACTTGGCGACCCCCCAATGAAAGGGACTCGAACTTTTGCCAGGTTACAGCGCCTCTCGGGCTGCGAGCTTCACAACCAACGTTCCCACCCGTTATGTCCCGGACCTAGCTTCAGGCCATGTTCCGACGCCCGCGCCTCGTTCAGGGTTGGCCCCACCTCCTGCTTTTGATCCTGCCCGTCCTGGCCCTCGCCGCACTTTTGACCGGGCTCTACCTCAGCGGTCGCCAGGCTTCCGCGGGCGCCCAGGTGAGCCAGCCGGCCGCCGCGGATGTGGCGGCGGCGGTGCCCAAGTCGTCAGGGTTGCTCGTGCAGGTGAGCGGTGCTGTGAAGAAGCCGGGACTGTATCGCGTGGCCAAGGGCGAGCGCGTGTACGCCGCGATCGCGGCAGCCGGCGGCCTGACCGCCGACGCCGATCCCGAGCGCCTGCCTCCCCTCGCCGCTCGGTTGAAGGACGGCCAGCAGGTCAAGGTTCCGGCTCGCGGCGCCACCGCGAGTGGCCGCACGGGCAGCGCTTCCCGCTCAACCGGCGGGTCAGGCTCCAGCTCCAGCAGTGCGGTGACGAAAGCCGACCTCAATAACGCCACGGCTGAAGAGCTGACAGCCGTCCCCGGCTTCAGCCCGGAGCTTGCCGCGGCGGTGGTGAATTATCGCGATCAGTACGGCGCGTTCACCAATTTGAAGCAGCTGGTGACGCTGTTGGGCATGAGCCAGGATGCGTACAAGCAGGCGAAGCCCCACCTTCACCTATGACGCTCGGTCTGGTCTGCCTGCTGGCTTGGAGCGCCGGCATCGCGCTGGCGGGCGTCAGCAGTGTGCTCCGCCTCGAGCTTGGAGTGCTGGCGCTCTGCCTTGGCGCTGCTTCAGCAGCGCTCGGCAGCGCTGTCCGGCCGGCGATCTACGGGCTGGGCCTCGCCTTTCTGCTGCTCGGGATCGGGCGCGTCGAACTGGCGCCTGGGCCAGCGGCGCTCGATCCGACTCAGGTCGCCCGACTGGCGGGGCAGCAGGTGACCGTACGAGGCAGCGTGACCGACGATCCCAAGCCGCAAGCCCAGGGCTACGAGGCGGTGGTACAGCCACTTGCCGCCACCGGCAGCGGAGCGCTGACTGGCCTCCACAGCCGGCTGCTGGCTCAGGTGCGGTCGCAGGTCGAGCCTGCTCCCGGTGACGAGGTCGAGGTCAGTGGAAGGTTGGCCCTGCCGCGCGACAGGCCAGGCTTCGACCGGCGGACGGAGCTTGCCTTGAAGGGGATCCAGTTCGAGTTGCGGCCGGCGCAGCTGCGGGTGCTGAAGGCCGCAGGCGGCATCAGGGCGGCACCGCTCTGGCTGCGAGAGCGGTACCGAGCCGCGATCGCCGAGCTGCTGCCGGCGCCGCACGCACAGGTCCTGGTCGGGGTGGTCCTCGGCGTTCGTTCCGGCATCCCCGCCCAACTGCAGCAGGACCTGATCGCGACAGGGCTGGTGCACCTCTTGGTGCTGAGCGGGCTCAAGGTGGCGATCTTTGCCCGACTGGCTCGGGCCGCGCTGTTTCCCCTGCTCGGCCGGCTGGCGGTAGTGCCTGTGCTGGTACTCATCGCCCTCTACGCCCTGGCCGGCGGCGCGACGCCGGCAGCGCTCCGAGCGACCGGAATGGGCGCTCTGGCCCTGGTGGCCGCCCAGGTCGGGCGCCCCACCTACGTCTGGACCTCGCTGGCAGCGGCGGCTGCCGCGATGCTCGGCTGGCAGCCGGAGCTCATCTGGGATGTGGGGTTCCAGCTGTCCTTCGCAGGTACAGCCGCGATCATCCTGCTGACACCGGGCCTCGAGGCCAGGCTTCGTTGGCTCCCTGGGGTTCTGCGGGAGCCCTTCGCCGTAACCGCCGCGGCGCAGATCGGCACGGCCCCGTTCATGGCCAGCGGGTTCCACCTGCTGAGCCCGGTGGCGCCAGTCGCCAACGCGCTTGTCCTGCCACTTCTCCCCGCGCTGGTGGCGGCGGGCCTGCTGATCACCCCCCTCTCTGCCTTCCCGCCCATCGGTCAGCTGGCCGCCGTGCCCTTGGCGGCGCTGCTGGCCTACGTGGATCAGGTGGCCGGGCTCCTCGCTCGGGTGCCGGCCGCGGCTGTGCCTGTTCCGGCCATCTCGCTGCTTGGCGGCGTCGCCTACTACGTGGCGCTCGGGGCGGCTCTGGTGGCTCAGCGGAGCGGCGGTCGCACTCGCCGAGGCGCACTGGTCGCCGGCGTCGTGCTGCCGCTCCTGGTTGCCGGCGGCGAGGTGGTCCAATGGTCCCGACCAGACACCTCGGCCACCGTGCTGGCGGTGGGTCAGGGCCAGGCAGTACTGCTCAGCGGTTCGGGCGGCCGGGTGCTGATCGACGGTGGTTCCAGCCCCACCCGCCTGGCCGCGCAGCTGGGAGCTCGGCTCCCGCCCTGGATCGGGGCGCTGGATGGTCTGATCATCACGGGAACTGGCGCTGCCCATGTCGGCGGGTTGGCCGGCTTCGACCGCAGCGTGGCGACGGTGGTGTTGCCGGCCGGAGCCAAGGGTGGCACTGCCTGGCGCGGGGTGGCGTTGACGCAGCTGGCTCGTGGCGCTAAGGTGCTGCAGGTCCAGGCCGGCCAACGGGTGAACCTGGCCGGCTTCCAGATTGACATCTTGAGCCCCGAGGTCGGTGGTGACGCGGTCCAGCTCGGCCTGAGGGTCAGCGCCGGCCACGGAAGCACGTTCTGTGACATGGCCGATCTGGACACGGACTCCCAGCAGGCGGCGGCAGCGCGCCTGGCCCGACTTGGCGGCTGCACCGAACTGCTGCTTCCTGACGCCGGTCGGAGCGCGCCCGCGCCCGAGCTCTTGATGGCCGCCCGCGCCAGTCGCCTTCTCGTGTCGGACGGCGGTGGCCAACTGGCCCGCGATCTGCCCCACTCCGGCGTCTACAGAACCAGCGAGGAGGGAGACATCGCAGTGAGCTTATGAAGGCCGGCGTCTACCTGTGGGCCGCTACGATCGAGCCAGATGGCCGTCCCTGTCTCCGTCCTGCTGCTCCACGGCGATGAGCAGTTCCTCATCGACGAGGAGGCGCGGCGAACGCTGGCGGACTGGCGGCGGGAGCTGGTTTCCGACTTCGGCTACGAGGCGGTCGATTCGGCCGGGCTCAACGCCGATCGGCTGCGCGACAGCGTGTTACAGGCCCCGTTCCTGGATCCCTATCGCGTGGTGGCCGTGCGGGGCATCGTCGCGCGCCGGGGTGACGGGCTCGCCTCTGGGCTGAGTGCCGTGCCCGATTCGACGCGCCTCCTGCTGGCGGTGAGCGGTCGGCTGCCCGCGGCGAGCAAGCTGGCCCGGGCGGTCGTAGCCGCGGGAGGGGCGGTGCGCGAATATCCGCCGCTCAAAGCGCGAGCGATCAGCGAATGGGTGGCCCGTCGCGCTCGCGAGCTGGATCTGCCCGCCGCGGCGGCCGCGACAGTAACGCGAAGGGCAAGGCCTGACCTGGCCGTCCTCAATTCCGAACTTCACAAACTGGCGGCCTATCGCGCCGGCGGTTATGAGCTGGATCAAGCCGCCATCGACGAGCTGGTGGTGCCCGGGCATCCGGAGGAGATCTTCCGGCTCACTGACACGCTCCTGCCCCGGCCGAGCCCGGTGGCCTGGCGGGTGCTCGACGACCTGCTGCAGCGGGAGCCGGCGACCACCATCGCGTACCGGCTGAGCCGCCACCTGGCACTCGTGCTAGAAGTGCGGACCCGCCAGGACCGAGGTGAGACACTGAGTCAGGTACAGGCCGAAATGCGCGACCATCCCTTCGTCGTGCAGAAGGCCTACGACGCCGCCCGGTCGGTCAGCGCGGCCCAGCTCGAAGACGGGCTACACGTCTTCCTCGACTATGAGTGGGAGGTCAAGTCAGGCCAGATCGATTCCGAGTTGGGCCTGAGCACCGCGCTGGCAAGGCTGTAAGCAAAAACCCTTGCGCTCATTCGGCTGCTCTGCCCCAGCCGCGCCGCCGCTACTTCTTCTTGGCTGGCGCTTTGGTTGCGGGTTTGGCACCCGGCTTGGCGGCGGGGGCGGACTTTCCTGTTCTGGTCTTGCTCGGGGCCGGCTTGCTCGCTGCCTTCCGGGCCGAGCTGGTCCGCGCCGGCCTGGCGGCCTCTGCCGGAGCTTCAGCGGTCAGCGCGTTGAGGCGCTTGACCAAGCGGGCCTTGCGGCGGCCGGCATTGTTGCGGTGGAGAACTCCTTTGGCCACGGCGCGGTCGAGAGCGGACAGTGCCGTCAGGCCCAGGCTGTCCAGGTCCTGTCCCTCGGGAGCCTCACCGTCGGCGGCGGCTCGGCGGAACTTGCTGACCTTCGTCTTGACCGAGGATTTGATGGCGCGGTTGCGAATGGCGCGCACGGCGCTCTGGCGAGCATCCTTCTTGGAGGAAGCGATGTTAGCCATGGAAGGCGGGCACCAGGACAGGAGTGGTGGACATCAGCACGAGCATAGGATTATAGGCCATGCCTGAGTTCGAATTGGGCGGGAAGCGACCAGAGGTGCATCCCGAAGCCTACGTCGCGCCGACGGCAGTTCTGATCGGCGATGTTCAGGTGGCCGCCGGCGCCAGCATCTGGTTCGGCGCTGTGCTCCGGGGTGACGAGTCGACCATCACCATCGGCGAAGGCACGAACATCCAGGACAACGCAGTGGTCCACTGCTCCAGGGGGCTGCCGACAGTGATCGGGGCGAGAGCGACGCTGGGTCACAACGCCTGCGTGGAAGGCTGCGTAATCGAGGACGGCGCACTGGTGGGCACAGGCGCGATCATGCTCCAGCGCACTCGACTGGGGGCTCGGGCACTCCTCGCTGCTGGCTCCCTTCTCGCTGAGGGCGAGACGGTGCCCGCCGACCACCTGGCGGCAGGTGTACCGGCCAAGGTCAAGAAGCCGCTCTCTGGATCGTCGGCGCACTGGCCGCAACACGCCGCTGAGCACTACGAGGAGAACGGCCGCCGCTTCCGGCAGGAACTCCTGCCGCTGGCCGGGCGCGATTGAGTCTCGGCGCCCTTGCGCTCCCTGCCCACGCGAAGCTGAACCTGGACCTGCGCATCAGGGGCCGCCGCCTGGGCGGCAGGCATGAGCTCTCAACCCGCTTTCAAGCTGTATCCCTGCACGATCTGATCATGGTCGAGCCCGCCACCGAATCCAGCCTCAGCGGGGGCGTGCCGGAGCCCCCGGAGGAGGACCTCGTCCTCAAAGCCCTGCATGCCCTGGAGTCGGATGTAGGCCGCGAGCTGCCGGCCCGATTCAGCCTGCACAAGCGTATTCCGCCGGGTTCCGGGCTGGGTGGCGGCAGCAGCGACGCAGCCGCAGCCCTCGTCGCCCTCAACCGCGTCTATGAGCTGAGGCTGGGTTGGACGGCCCTCCAGCGGATCGCCCTTTCGGTCGGCGCCGACGTGGCCTTTTTCCTCCGAGGCGGAGCCGCGCGGGCCGGCGGTGTAGGCGAACGACTGGAACCGGTTCAGCCGGTCACAGGCTGCTTCGCCCTCGCGTGGCCCGGCTACGGCGTCTCCACCGCCGCTGTCTATCAGGCCTGGGACAAGGTCGGCGGCGACGGCGAGAACGAGCTCTGCCGGGCGGCCCTGATGGTGGAGCCTCGCCTAGCCGCCTTTGCCGAGGAGTTGGGGCCGGCCTGGCAGATGACAGGCAGCGGCTCCGCCTTCTTCGCTGTCGCCCCAGACCTGGCGAAGGCGCGACGACTGCTCGAACCCCTCCGCTGCTGGACGGCCGTGGCCGTGCCGGTCGCGGCTTGGGGTCCGGATTGACGCCGCCCCGCCTGCTGGCCGCCGTGCTCGCCGGCAAGGCGGCGGGTACAGCTTCTCGGCTCGTCGGCCAGGGCGGCGGCACGACGCTGCCAGGGCTCGTCGCTAGCCGGATCGAGCCGCGAACGCTGGCTTTGTTGGCCGAGCGGCTCACCGCGGGCAGCGTCCTCATCACCGGCACCAACGGCAAAACGACCACCTCCCGGCTCATCGCCAGCCTGCTCCAGGGGCTGCCGGCGCGGGTGGTGGCCAACCGGGCAGGCGCCAACCTGGTCACCGGCCACACGTCCGCGGTGCTGGCCGGCGCTGGACTTACCGGGCGATTCAGAGCTGACTGGGGTGTATTCGAAGTCGATGAGGCAACGCTGCCTTCCGCGGTGGCGGAGCTCAAGCCCCGAGCCGTCGTGGTCGGCAATCTCTTTCGGGACCAGCTCGACCGCTACGGCGAGCTGGAGATGCTGGCGCTGACGATCGAACGCGGGCTCGAGGCGCTGCCGGAGGGCGCCACCGCGGTGCTCAACGCCGACGACCCCCGCACGGCGGAGATCGGCTACCGGCTCGGGGAGCGAAGGGGGCGCCTCAAGATCCTCTGGTACGGGCTCGACGACCCCGCGGTGGCGATCTCGGAGCTGCCCCACGCGGCTGACGCCCGCACCTGTCCCCGCTGCGGCTCGCGCCTGGACTTTCGGCAGGTCTACGTCGGCCACGACGGTGATTACACCTGCCCAACCGGAGACTTCGGGCGCCCCGAGCGCGATCTCAGCGCTACAAGCGTTCAGCTGGATGGTCTTGACGGCGTCCGCTTCACGGTCGGTGGAGTTCAGGTCGGAGCGGCGCTGGGTGGGCTTTACAACGCCTACAACCTCCTGGGAGCGTTCGCCACCGGCACAGCGCTGGGCCTGAAGCCCGGCTACATGGTCGAGCGGCTGGGAGAGGTTCCCGCCGCTTTCGGCCGCCAGGAGCGCTTCCTGCACCAAGGCCGGCGCTTCACGCTCATGCTGGCCAAGAATCCGGCTGGGTTCAACGAGATCCTGCGGGAGGCTGAGCGGTTGGGCGGCGGTCGACACTTCCTGCTGGGATTGAACGACCGCATTGCCGACGGACGCGATGTTTCCTGGATCTGGGACGTGGACTTTGAGCTGCTGGGCGGGGATTGCGCGGCCGAGACGCTGATCGCGACAGGGGTGCGGGCCTACGACCTGGCGCTGCGGCTCAAGTATGCGGGCTTGAAGGCGACGGTTGAGGTAGATCTCAACCGCGCGCTCGACCGGCTGCTGGAGGCCGTACCCGCCGGCGCGGAGGGCTTCATCCTCTGCACCTACACAGCCATGCTGGACGTCCGCGCCCTGCTCGTGAGGCGGGGTTCGCTGCGGCCATACTGGAGGACGTGAGCGCGTCTGGCCAAAGGCTGACGATCGGCTGGCTGTACAGCGATCTGATGAACATCTACGGCGACCGCGGCAACATCCAGACGCTTGTCCAGCGCGCCCGCTGGCGGGGCGTGGAAGTCCGGGTGCTGGAGCTGGGCAAGGGCGCCAGCGAGGGCATCGAGGCTGTTGACGTGTTCTTCTTCGGTGGGGGTCAGGACAAAGAACAGGAACTTGTCTACGACGACCTGCTGGAGACGAAGGCCATCCGCTTGGCGAACGCAATGCAGCGCGGAGCCGCCTTCCTCGCTGTGTGCGGTGGCTATCAACTGCTCGGCCACTACTACCAGACGGCTCAGGGGGAGCGCTTACCCGGCATCGGGCTGCTGGATGTCCGGACTGTGGCGGGTGGCCAGCGGTGCATAGGTGATGTCGTAATCGAATCGGATCCTGGGTTGGGGCTGCAGCCGCGCACGCTCGTAGGCTTCGAGAACCACAGCGGGCGCACCTATCTCGGCGAGGGGGTCAGGCCCCTGGGGCGGGTCCGGCGAGGCAATGGCAACAATGGCGAGGACGGCAGCGAGGGCGCGGTCTCCGGCAACATCTTCGGCACCTACCTGCACGGCAGCCTGCTGCCCAAGAACCCCCACCTGACCGACCTGATCCTGAGCCGCGCCTTGAACCGGGAGCTGGATCCCCTCGACGACAGCCTGGAGCTGGCAGCTCACAACTGGATCAAAGACCGGGAGCTGAGCGGGAGCCGACGAGCCTAGCCCCGCTGGTGGGCCGAGGACGGTGCCTTGGTCGCGGACCACGTTTATGAAGCCGCGGCTAAGTTGATCTCGTCCTGAGCGGTCACCTCGGTCAGGAGGCCGACCGGGTGTTCGGCTACGCGCGGAGGCAACATCGTAGAGCTGCGCCTGGCCCGGGCGGCCCTTGCGGCCTTCGGACTGGCCGCGCTTTGGGCGCCACCCTCGGCCGGTCTCGCTAGGCTGGGGCAGGTGACCGCCGCCAGGGCTCCGCACCCAGTCTCCTTCATCCCGATCGCCGAAATCCCACTGCGTCCGGACACGCTCGTCTATGAGCACGGCTGGCAATCCTGGAGTCCCGCCGGCCTGCATCCTGCCCGCAGCACCTCATCTCGCCCGCGCACTGCCAGCGCACATACGATGGGCTACCGGCCCGGCCTGCCCCTGCCAGAGCATGGCTTTCAGAGCGAAGGGCTGCTGGCGGTGCTGCCAGGGGCGGGTGAACCGGTGCGGCTCTTCTCCGCTCGCAAGCCGGCCGACTGCGTGCCGTCGTTGCGCGCGGAGGTCCGTGATGGTCGGCTGTTGATCAGCTCCACTGGTGACGGCGGCTGCGTCCGCGAACAGAGTCACACGAGCGATCTTGGGGCCGCGCTGGCGGCCTGGGCCGAAGAGGCGGCCGCCCTCCGTGACCGCCCTTTGCCAAAGATCCCGCCGGTGTGGTGCTCCTGGTACCACTACTACCTCGCAGTCAGCGATGAGGATGTGCTCGAGAACCTTGCCGACATGGACCGCCTTGGGATTCCAGTGGGGGTGGTTCAGATCGATGACGGCTTTGAGGCGCAGGTCGGCGACTGGCTCGAGCCGTCCAACCGCTTTGAGCGACCCTTGGCCGAGATCGCTGACCGGATCCGCGCCAGCGGCCGGCGCGCGGGCATCTGGCTGGCACCGTTTCTCGCCGGCACCGAGAGCCGGCTGGCGCAGGAGCACCCGGACTGGCTTCTGGCAGGCGCCGATGCCGGCCACAACTGGGGCCAGCAGCTGCATGCGCTTGACGTAACCAATCCGGCGGCTGCGCAGTGGTTGCAGAACGTCGTGTCGACGTTCCGCGGCTGGGGCTTCGACTATTTCAAGCTGGACTTTCTCTACGCCGGCGCGCTGTCCGGCCGGCGGCGGCAGGACGCCAGTGAGGTGGGGGCCTACCGGGAAGGGCTGAGGCTGATCAGGGAAGCGGTCGGGCCGGAGGCGACTCTGCTGGGCTGTGGGGCGCCCCTGCTGCCCAGCATCGGCTTGGTCGATGCGATGCGCGTGAGCCCTGACGTGGCTCTCTGGGAAGTACTCGACGAAGCCGACCTATCCCAGCCATCCCGCCGCTTGGCGATGCTCGCCGGACGTGCCCGTGCCTTCCAGCAGGGGCGGCTCTGGCTGAACGACCCTGACTGCCTGATCGCCCGACCGGCCATGGAAGGGAGGGAGGAGTGGGCCTCACATATCGAGCAGTTCGGCGGCCTGCGCTCGGCCAGTGATCGCCTGGCTGACCTCGATGCTTGGGGTCTGGAGACGACCCGGCGCCTCCTCACACCGGCCAGGACCGAACCTTTTCCATTTGACCGCCTGGACCTGGAGGGGGCGCCCGCGGCCTGAGCGGCCGGCGCTCAGCCGGCTGGGTCGGCCGGCTTCTTGTGGAGCGCGATGACTGTCACGTTGTCACCGCTGCGCCGCTCATCCAACGCCAGCTTCAGCAGCGCTCTGACCGCATCCTCGGGGCTGCCCCTCAGCAGGGGCGGCAGCTCCGCCGGATCCAGCACGTCCCAGAGCCCGTCGCAGGCGGCGATCAGCCAGCCTTCGGAGAACTGCGTGGCGCACTCGTCCGGCTCGGAGCTGACGCCGAGGTGGTGATATGGCTGATCCCCGAGCACCCTGGTGGGCATCACCCCGTCGCCAGTTCTGGGATCCACCACGTACGGTCCCTCGATCGCCGCTCCTGCGGCCAGCACCCGCTGCCGTTCGTCCCGGTCGCTCAGGCGATGCACCTTGGTCAAGGTTTCAATGCCGCCCGACCGGACCAGTGCTAGCTCGCAGTCGCCCAGGTTGGCCACCTCGAGTCGGTCGGCCTGCAGGCGGAAGGCCACGGCGCAGGCGCCAGAGGTCTCCTGGGCTGTCAGCTCGGCCAGCCGGCGGAGAGCGTCTCCGGGAGAAAGATTGGGCAACAGCTGAGCAGCTTCGGCGGCCGCCAGCTCGGCCGCTCGAGCGCCGCCGTGACCGTCGAAAATGGCTCCCCAGGCGCCATCGCTGGTGAGGCGCAGCTGGTGGCGGTCCTCCATGCTGCCGCGGGCTCCCTGCGCCTCCGCCACGGCCACGGTCAGCCGCCCGACGGCTGAGTTCGAAACCGCTCCGCTCTCCTGCTCGCTGCCCTGCTCCATCGTTTCAGCCAGCCCCCGGTCTCCATTGTCAGAGCTGCGGTCGGGTCAGGTCAGGACGTCTACCTGCCCGGCCTCTTAACAGGCTCTATTGACTGCTCTCAAGACCTTCAAATACGCTCTCGGCACATCCCCCGGGTGGGGGGTTCCTTCGGTGGAGGGTCAGTAAAGGTGAGACCGCGTTCACCGATCATTCGTAGAGCCGTTTCAGCGCCCTCCTGTACTTCTCCATGGCCTCCCGCATCTGATCACTGCGCTCGGCCTCGGGATCGACACCGAACACGTAGGGAAGAAAGCCGCCCACTTCGGCTATCCCCGCCCGAATCGATTCGACATCCGTGGGCGGGTGGAGGCGCCGCCGGGTTACCGACTGCTATCCATCCGATAGGAATCCGCTCGCCGGGTGCGACCACGCAGCCTATGTGGACAGCGCCGCCGAGGGCGACGCTGCTGGCGCGGCCCATCACCGCCCCGTTGAAGACCATCCCTCCGGTCGCTATGGATACATCGTCTTCGTCGCTGCAGCCGGTGAGGTAGGCGGGGGGACCGACCAGCACATGATTGCCGACCGCGATCGGGTGGCCCCGAGTGCCGCGCACGACCGCGCCCTCCATATCACGCAGTGCTCGCCAATGGTGACCGGCCCGCCACCGGCGGTGAGCACCGCGGCATGGAGGACACGGGAGTGGGCTCATATCGTGACTCGCCGCTGAGAACTGCTGTCGGTGCCACCCAAGCGTCGGGATCGATCACTTGTCTACCTCCCTGAGCACCCGCTCGAGCCTCACAGCCAGGCCAGGCTCGGCCTGGCGGATCTCGACCAGCAGACACTGGATCGCCGCAGCGAGTGCTCGTAGCAGCTCGCTGGCCTCGACCGACTTCACAAGAGCTCCTTGGAGCGGGGCCGTGACCTCGGCTGGAAGACGGTCGAGCTCTCTGCCGAAGAACGCCTCGAGTCCGAGGCGACTGCAGGCCAGGGCTCGCGACCTTCGGCTGTGAACACGGCCGCAGCGTAGCGCTTGTGAGTAGTGTGTCTAGCTAAGGGGTTTGCTCTTGCGGCAGAAACTGTGGCGCGTCGCCATCACTGGGATAGTCGTGATAGTCACTGGCTGCACCAACGGCACGATCGCACGGCAGACCTCACCGATCGCGTCCCTGCCTGCCCAGGAGATCTCGGGTGGGTGTGCCGGCACCCAGGTGATTGCCAGGGGGGCGCCCCCCGACTGGGCCCAGGCTGGCTTCACGGCGCAACCGGGAAGCCCCTGGCGAGTTCCCTGGGCTCTGGGTAAGCCTGGTGACGCCCTGGCCTATGTCTTCGCTGGTCAGCTGGTTGCCCAGGGTCATCGACCTGACGGCACGTCAAACAAGATCCTCTGGGTGGCCAGGAGTGCACCTCCGGAGAGAATCGAGGGGCGCCCGCTGGGTCGCTCCGGACCGGTGGTGGAAGTCCTCGGAGGTGCCACCAACGGCAATCAAGTGCCGACGATAGTGGACGTACCAACGCCAGGCTGCTGGTCGTTCAGTGTTTCCTGGGACGGCGGAAAAAGGAGCACCATCAATTTGGATGTCTTGCCGGCAGGAGCGACGCCCCTCCGGCCCTCTCCCAGCGTCTGAACCACTGCGCAGTCGGCGCAGCATGGGCTGAATACAGCAAGGTCTGCGGGCCGGCACGTTCGTTGATGTCAGACGTGAGCAAGTACGCGATCCAGCGGCCGGGGCACTCGGGCGAGATCGAGCGCGTCGACGAGCAAGGCCGCGGATCGGATCTTCCGGCCGCCGCGCGTGCCCATGAAGCGGCGAAGCTGCTCCTCATTGGTCCGTCCTCGCCACGCAGGCTGCTTCTGGAAGGTGCGGAATGATTCAAGGTCCCCCTGGGCGTCGATGGCCTGCTCCACCGCGCCGGCGCCGAGGGAGCGAATGAGCTCATCCTCCAGATCTGCGACGCACACATAGAAGCCAAGTGATTCCATCTCGGCCCGACTGAGGTTGGCGCCGAGGCCGGCCCGCTCGAGGCCGCGCTTGAAGGCGCCCTCCTCCCCGGCGTCACAGAGGCCCGCCAGCCTGAGGTGCAACCCTCGGGGGCCGAACAGATCCAGGAAGCGCCCGATGGTCGTGGCACCCCCAATCGGCACAATGGATATGCCCTCAGCCTCAAGATTCCGACCGCGGCGCTCTGCCAGCGCTTCCAGCGCTAGCTGGTCGCTGATTCCCTCAACAAGCACCACTGCACGTGCGTAGTCAAGGCTCGTGCTCGGGACTTCCAGGGTGTCTGCGCTCGTCGGCGTATTCATCGAACTCCCCAGTATGGAAGACGCTGGGAAGAACGGGTTAGGGGAGACCCGGCGATCCGCCGACCTGGTGCTTTGTGTTTGCGAGCCTAGTGCTAAGGCAGCGAACATCCCAGGCGAGCAGGGCATCATGGCGAAGAGCTTTGGTCACCAGGCCGGCGGCCGGAAATGTTCACACACCATGTTTGTTGGACAGGTTCCGGACGTGATACAATACGAACATGGGTTCGATGGCAGCGAACAGCTGGGCCTCTCCTCTGGATGAGGTGACGCAGTCGATCGCGTCGCTGGTGGGCGAGGACACGCGACACCTGCCAGGAGTCGTGCAGGCGGAGCGGCTGAAGCAGATGCGCCAGGGCATCAACCGCTTGGAGGCGCAGTTCACCACCGAGCTCCGCGTCTTCGACCAGCAGCAGGGCTGGGCGGTGAGCGGGCATCAGAGCCTGCAGGGCTGGCTCCGCCGGAACTGCCAGTTCAGCTCCGGCGCCAGCGCTGATCGCATCCGCCTGGGCCGGCAGCTGGAAGAGCTGCCCCAGACCGCCGCCGCTTTCCAAGAGGGCCGGCTCAGCGCCCAGCATGTTGGCCTCGTCGGCCGGTTGGCCAGTCAGGTGGGGACCGAAGCTCTGCAGCCGGCTGAGGCGGACCTGGTTCGCTGGGGAGGAGAGCTCGACACCTGGGAGTTCCGGCATCTGACCCAGCGCCTGCGTCACTGCCTGGATCCAGAAGGTGCCCAGGCTGATGCAAACGCCCTCCATGAGAAGCGGCATCTGGGTCTGGCTCAGTCCTGGCAGGGCCTGTACTTCCTGGAGGGCCAGCTGGACGACGAGGGTGGGGAGCTGGTGCGCACAGCCCTGGAGGCGATCGAAGGCGCGCCGCTGGCGGGCGATAGCCGGTCCAAGGGTGAGCGTAGAGCCGACGCCCTGGTGGAGCTGGCGCGGCGGCAGCTGGATGCCGGTTCCCTGCCTGAGCGAGCGGGACAGAAGCCGCACCTGCACCTGGTCTGCGAGTGCGGGACTCTGCGCCAGGAGCCTGGTTCAGCGCCGGCTGAGCTGAACGGTGAGGTGCTGGGGCCGCGGGAGACAGTGCGCCGCTACGGCTGCGATGCCCTGCTGACCCTCGAGCGTAAGGGCGAGAGGACGATCGGAGAGGCAGATCATGCCAGCCGGGTGGTGCCGCCGTCTGTGCGGCGGGCGCTGCAGCGACGGGATCGTGGCTGCTGCTTCCCGGACTGTGACCGGCCGCCGGAGTGGACCGACGCCCACCATGTGTTGCACTGGGCGGATGGCGGAGAGACGAAGCTGGAGAACCTTCTGCTGCTCTGCCGCCGGCATCACCGCCGGGTGCACGAGGAGGGCTGGCGGGTGATCCGGGATGAGGGCGGTGGCTGGCGCTTCATCTCCCCAGCCGAAGACAGCTGGCGAGGGCCGTGAGCTACGCCCAACGTCTTTGCGGAATCGGCTCCGCGGCCATGCCAGAGATTGGATAGCGTGCAAGCTGCGCTAGAGATCCGCACCGCTCGGGACGCTGACTGCGAGTCCATCAGCGATCTGTTCGCTCACTACGTCCGGCACAGTGTTGCGACGTTCGAGCTGGTGCCCCCGTCCCCGCCTGAGTGGCAAGCCAAATTGAAGAGCATCCGCGAGGCTGGGTGGCCGTTCTTGGTTGCTCAACAAGGCGGCCAGCTGGCCGGTTTCGCTTACGTGGCGCCCTGGCGGCCCAAGCCGGCCTACCGTCACACGGTCGAAGACAGCATCTACTTGTCGTCCCAGCACATGGGGCGCGGACTGGGCGGGCGTCTCCTGGCGCGGCTCTTGGCCGAAGCCGCCACTGCGGGCGCGCGCCAGGTCGTCGCCGTGATCGCAGACACTGGGGAGCCCGCCTCCATGTCGCTTCACCGACGTGCCGGTTTCAGGGAGGCAGGCCGCCTGCACGGCGTCGGTTACAAATTCGGTCGCTGGATCGACACCACCCTCATGCAGCTGGACCTAAGCGCCCTAAGCCCACCGCGGTAAGGGGAGAAGCCTACTCAGCCACGAGATCGGCTGCGGCCAGCATCTGGCGGGCAGCTGGCTGAAGGCCGACCTTCGTGCCCAGGAGGCCCGTGGACACCCGCTCGACGACACCCCATTCCCAGATTGCAGTGGCATCTAGGCCACTGCGGAGGGCCAGCCCCCGTGCCCGCTCGTGGGGGTCGCCGTCGAGTAGCTCAAGAGGGGCCTCGCGCATGATGATGCCCAGGTCGTACTCGGCCTCCGCCAGCAGACCGTCCGGGTCGACAAGCTTGAAGCCGTCGTCGCTCTCGAGCGCGTTCCACTGGTGCACGTCACCATGTACTAGGACGGCGCGCTCATCGTCATGGGCATCGATGCGCTGGGCCGCGCAGGCGAGAGCGTAATCGACGGCCCGCTCCGAGCAGGGGTGGTCGAGCTCCTCCCAGGTCATCGTGATGAAATCGACGAGCCATCTGCCCTTTTCGGCCCCGGTCGGCAGACCACAACCGGATGCCGGACGCCACAGTCTCGCAGCGGTCGAGCAGAGAATCTCCTGCCGCTTCCGGATCGGGAGCGCGAGTTGGTTCAGCGAACGACCGAGCCGTTCCAGAAGTAGTGCGCCCGCTCGGCGTCCTCCCGCAGCAGCCGCACGCAGCCCTCGCCATTCGCGAGCCGCAGGGCGGTGATCTCGTTCCTGGCAACCTGTTCACCACGGCGGATGAGCAGCTTCAACACCGCTGGGGTGCCGTCATCGAGCGTCGCCTCGGCGACGAACGCCTCGGTCGAGTCGTCATATGGACGGCCGACAGCGATCGACCACTCCCTCTCGAGGTTGCCAACCAGCTCGGGCAGGTCGTCGAGCCACCGCTTCGCGCCGGTCGCGAGCGCCCTGTTGCGCACGACCGCGGGCACGCCGACCACCCGGTGTGTGGCGGGTTGTCTAGGTCCGGCTTGCCGTCGAACCACAGATCAGGACGCTGGCTCGGTCGCGTTGGCGTACCGGCTCATTTGGAAAACGGTACTGCTGCGATGGAAGCGGCGATCGATGGGCTCATGGCGCCACCCTTACGGACCCAGCGCGATCTAGGTTTTCGGCCAGTGCCCACTCTTTTCTTGATCTGTTGCCTGCCCGGATCTGGGCAAGACGACGCTGGCCAAACGGCTCGAGCAGCAGCGGATCGCTGTGCGGCTGGAACCCGACGAATGGATGGGTGGAACTAGGTTCCCCGCACGAATTGCTACTTGCCTTCGGCCAGGATCGCGTAGACCTGCCGCCGGGCTTCGTTCAGGATGGTGATCGTCCGGTCCACCTGGTCGGTCGACCCTGCGTGTGCGGCCTGGATCGCCGCGGCACCCAACTGAAAAGCCGCGTCCCGCAGCCCCCCGATGCGCTCATCCGTGCCTCCGGCCACCTCTTCCCAGGGTGGGGACGCGCCCTGCCTCTGGGATTCCACGTGCGCCCGACCCACCTCAGTCAGGGAGAAGACGCGCTTTCCCTCCACGTCCTGACCGGTCACGAGCCCCTCGTCCTCGAGCAGCTGCAGGGTCGGGTAAACGGAGCCAGGGCTCACCCGCCAGGCTCCGCCGGAGCGCCGCTCGAGCTCTTGGATCACCTGGTAGCCGTGCATAGGCTGCTCCGCGAGCAGGGCGAGGATGGCGGCGCGGACGTCGCCACGGCGGGCTCGCGGCCCGAACGGCCCCCAGGGTGCCCGGAACCCCCGACCCGGGCGGCCGTCCTCGAAGCCCCAGGGTCCCCACTGACCCAGCCCTCGACGCCGACCCCTTGGCCCTCCCGGACCGCCAAAGCCAGGCTCGAAGCCGACGGTGTGGCCCTCGTCGGGTCCACCGGGAAATCTGTTGAACATTGTCAGCCTCCACGCGCGAAATACTATGCGATATATCGTAACCCATCGTCACGCCAATCAAACACTGAGCTCACGCGGAGTGTCATGAACCAGGGAGACTGGGGAGATGAGCGCTCGAATGGAGGACAGCCAAAGTGTCGAGGAGCTCTTAGCCGAGCTCTACGGTGGCGATCCGGACAACTTCGTGGGCAGGCGCGGAGCCCTTGTCAGACAGCTCCGCCAGGGCGGTCGGGTCGAGCACGCGCGGCAGATCGCAGCCGCCCGCCGGCCGACTGTCAGCCTGTGGGCAGCCGACCATCTGGCGGAGTTCGCGCCGTCCGCCCTGGACGCGCTGCTGGAGAGTGGGCGCCGGCTGCGGGAGGCCCAGGTCGCGGTTCTCGAGGGCGGGGCGGTCAAAGACCTGCGCGGACTTCTGGCAGACCACTCCGACGCCCTGCAGTGGGCGGTCGACGGCGCGGCCAGCTTCCTCGACAGCCGCGACCGGGAGGTGTCAGACGCGGTGCGCCGGCGCCTGCAGACCACGCTGAGGGCTGTGTCGCTCGGTCCTCCCGAGCTGGGGGAGGCGCTGGCAGCCGGCCGGCTGACCGCCGAGCAGGAGCCGGAGGGGTTCGGAGGCTTCGCGGGCGTCATCGTTCAGCCTCCTGCGCCCAGGCCCGGGACAGGGCGGCCCAAGGCAAAACCGGCGCCGAAGCCGAGCCAGGTGAGACCAGACTCGGACCTGCTCGCTCGATCGCACGCCGCCAAGAGCGCAGCGGACGCGCAGGCGCGTCTAGCCCGTCAGCTCGAGGCTGAGGCGGGGGAGCTCGGACAGCGCGCGGAGAGGCTGACTCAAGAGGCGAAGGGAGCCGCCGCCGTCGCTGCCGACGCGCTCCGGCGCGCCACCCAAGCCGCGGACCATGCCGAGCGCCTGGCGCAAGAGGCGGATCGAGCGGCGGCCGCGGTCGAAACCGTCGGGCACTGATCCCGGGGGCAGGATGCCGGTCACGTCGGGGTGCACTTGGTCTAGCTCAGCCAGCACCCCGCCTGCAGAGCAGGCAGATTGCCGTGGATTTCGTACAGCGCTGCAAGCTTCTGGGCCACTTGCCGGTGCCTACTACGGCGTAGGACTCGGGACGGGTGCGGTCGCTGGATTCAGAATCACCGTTTGCAGCACGCTCTTGAATAGCGCTCGGTCGGGAGTGGCGCGGCCCTTCTGCTTCAGGTCGAAGAGGTACGCGGTGCCTCCCTCCTTGAAGCTGACAGCGGCCTCAGCACCGCCGTCGGCGGACTTCCAGAAGTGCATGGTGTAGGTCTTATCGCCGACCTGGATGGAGTCGTCTCCGGAGGCGGCGCCGGGCGTGAGAGGCAGCACCGGCAGCTTCCCCACCTCGTCAGCCGTCTGGACCACGAGCTTCGCCGCCTCTGCAGCGCCGTGCGCCGAGCTGAAGGTGAGCGGGTTGCCACCCACCACCGTCCACTCGCTGGGATAGAGCAATCGATACGTGTCGCTGATCTTCTTCGCCACCGCGCGGTGGCTCACTATCTCGGGGTCGTCCAGCACCCAGCCCTCACTACCACCGTCCGTCTTGACGTGGAGCCATGTCTCTGCGCCGGGCTTCTGGCTCTCGCTCACCGTCAGCTGCGAGCCCCATTCCAGAAGGGCAGCTTGGGCCGAGTTGCGATCCGGCGCGCCGTGCAGCTTGACCGGCACCGTCGCCACCACCCAGACAGTGTTGCCCGCCGGCGTCGGTGTGGCGCTCGACTTGGCCGAGGTGGGGGAGGCCGGGCTGGCTGCGCCGCCCGAAGAACCGCCGCCGCAGGCGGCCAGCGCGCCAAAGCCAGTGGCCAAGGCGCCAGCTAGCGCTAGGCTGAGGAGCAGGCGGGGGGCCGACCGTATAATCCGGCTCGACATCTCTCTTGAGTGACTTACCACTCTCAGCCGTCATCCTAGCTGGCGGCCGGGGTGCACGCATGCGCTCCCGGACGCCAAAGGTCCTGCACGAGATCTGCGGCCGCTCAATGATCGATTGGGTGATCGGCGCCTGCCGCGAGGTCGGCATCGAGTCAGATCGGCTCTTCGTGGTCCACCAGCCAGGCGAGCCCGGCGTGGTGGAACACCTGGCCGGGAAGGCGCGGCTGGTGGCCCAACCCGAGCCGCTCGGCACAGGTCACGCGCTGGCCCAGGTTCCCGCCGAGTGGCTCGGCCAAGGCGATGTGCTGGTGCTAAACGGCGACGGTCCGCTATTGCGGGCGGAGACCATTCGTCACTTCCTGGCGGCTCACCGCGCCGCCAGCCTGCCGGCCAGCCTGGCCAGCGTCGAAGATGCCAGCCGCAATGACGGCAGGGTTTTGCGGAACGCCGAAGGCGGTCTGGCGGCGATCATCGAGTACCGCGACCTGACCGAGCAGAGCCGCAGCGTCAACGAGATCAATGTGGGCCTCTACTGTTTCGCTGCCCGGCAGCTGAGTGCAGCGCTGGCCCAACTCCGGCCTGACAACCAGGCCGGCGAGCTCTACCTGGTCGACGTCTTCCAGCACTTGAGCGGGACGCAGGTGGTGAAGCTGCCTGACGCTGAGGAGACCATCGGCATCAACGACCGGGTCCAGCTGGCTCGGGCCGAGACCGCCATGCGTCGGCGGCTGCTGGAGAGCCTCATGTTGGAAGGCGTGACAGTGCGCGATCCCGCCAGCACCTACGTGGCCGCCGGGGTCAGCATCGGCCAGGACACGGTGCTGGAGCCCTACACAATGGTTACCGGCAGCACCCGGATCGGGAGGGAGTGCCGGATCGGCCCCTTCGCCCAAATCAACGACTGCCAGATCAGCGACGGGATCCGGATCGACAGCTCCTGGCTCAGCGGCGCCACACTGGGCAGCGGCTCCGATTGCGGTCCGTTCAGCAAGCTCCGTGCGGGCACCGAGCTGAAGGAAAGTGTGCACGTCGGCAGCTTCGCCGAGCTGGTGCGCTCAGAGATCGGCAGCCGGTCAGCTGTCCCCCACGTGTCCTATTTGGGCGATGCCACGGTGGGTGAAGGGGTGAACATTGGCGCCGGCAGCATCACCGCCAACTATGACGGCCGCCAGAAGAAAGCGACTGTCATCGAGGATGACTGCTTCATCGGCGTGGATACCATGCTGGTGGCACCGCGCAGATTGGGCCGCGGTGCCCGCACCGGCGCCGGAGCAGTCGTCACCAAAGACGTGCCTGCGGGAGTCACGGTCGTCGGCGTCCCGGCTCGCGCCATCCCGGACAAGGAGAGAGCATGATCGGCAGGCTGCAGACGGCGGTGGAGTTCGCTTCGGAGGACACGTCGCCCTGGGGCGAGCTGAAGCTGATCGGAGGAACCGCCAACCCCGATCTCAACCGGCTGATCTCGGAGGCGATCGGGGTGAAGCTGACCGATCCCCGCGTCAACCGCTTCTCCGACGGGGAGATCGACGTCAAGATCCAGGACTCGATGCGCGGCCATGACTGCTTCGTGATCCAGCCCACCTGCCATCCGGTGAACGAGAACCTGATGGAGCTGTTCATCCTGCTGGACGCTCTCCGCCGCGCCTCCGCCGGGCGCATCACAGCCGTGATCCCCTACTACGGCTATGCCCGCAAGGAGCGCAAGTCGCAGCCGCGCGAGCCGATCAGCGCCAAGCTGATGGCCAACTTCGTGACTCTGGCCGGCGCCGACCGAGTGCTGCTCTTAGACCTGCACGCGGATGCCATCGAGGGCTTTTTCGACGTCCCGACGGACCACCTCACAGCCAACAAGATCCTCGCTGGCCACATCCGGAGCCTGGGCCTTGACCGCTGCGCCGTGGTTGCGCCTGATGCGGGCGGTGCCAAGCGCGCCGAGTCGATGGCCAAACTGCTCCAGGCGCCCATCGTCTTCGTCTACAAACGCCGGCCGCGCGAGGAAGCGGCCGAGATCATGGAAATGGCCGGCGAGGTGGAGGGGCGTGACTGCGTGGTGGTGGAGGACATCATCTCCACTGGCGGCACTGTGGTGGAGGTCGCCCGGGCACTGCGCGCTCATGGCGCACGCCGGGTCCTGGTCGCCTGCAGCCATGCCGTGTTGACCCGCGGCGCGAGCGCCCGCCTGCGCGAGGCGGACATCGACGAGGTGATAGTCACCGACTCCATCCCAGTCCCTGAGGAGAAGCGGGGAGCGCCGCTCACAGTGCTGAGCGTGGCGCCGCTGCTGGCGGAGGCCATCCTGCGCGTGCACGAGAATCGCAGCGTGAGCGAACTCTTCCGCTAGGAAGCGGAAACCCCAGATGTCCGCCACCAGCTCCATTGAACTCACGCTTCTCATCGTTTGCGTGCTGCTGGCCGCGCTCGCCTCCGCGACCGAGACCGCGCTCACCTCGGTCGGGCGCCTGCGGGTGCGGCACCTGGCCGAAGAAGGCAGCCACTCCGCCCGGACGCTGCAGCGCCTTCACGAGCAACCGAACCGCTTCCTCTCCACTGTGCTGATCGTCAACACGGTGGCGCTGATCATGGCCTCCTCGGCGACCACGCTGCTGGGCCTTACCTACCTCCCGCACAGCTGGGGTGTCGCGGGCGACCTGGCGGTCTCTCTCGTGCTCTCGCTGTTCCTGCTCATCTTTGCCGAGGTCACGCCGAAGACGCTAGCCATCCGGAACGCTGAGAGGCTGGCGCTGTTCGCCGCCGCGCCGGTTGAGGCGTTGGCCAGGTTCCTGCGTCCGTTCCTCTGGTTCATCACGCTCGTCAGCCGGGCGGTCACCGGCGGCCGCGCCGCTCACGCGGCCTATCTGACCGAGCAGGAGCTGCGCACTCTTCTCCGCGTCTCGGAGGAGCAGGGCGTGATCGAGGAGAAGGAGGAGGAGATGATCAACTCGATCATCGAGATCGGCGACATGAGCGTGCGGGAGGTGATGATTCCGCGCACCGACGTCAGTGCCATCCCCAAGACTGCCGAGATGCCTGAGATCTTGAAGGTCTTCGAAGAGAAGGGCCACACCAGGCTGCCGGTCTACGACGAGGATCTTGACCACATCGTCGGCCTGCTGCATGTGAAGGACCTGCTGCTCTACCTGGCCAAGGGCGGCCAGCCGGGTGGGCTGGAGGGCATCATGCGCCCCATTCGCAAGGTGCCGGGGGCCAAGAAGGTGGACGAGCTGCTCTACCAGATGCAGGTCGAGAAGGTGCACATGATGGTGGTCCTGGACGAATACGGTGGCACTGACGGGATAGTGACGCTGGAGGACGTGCTGGAAGAGATAGTGGGCGAGATCCGTGACGAGTTCGACCCCCTGGAAGAGGAGCAGATGGTGATCACCGGCCTCTGCGAGGCGCTGGTGGACGCCCGCTACTCCATGGCCGACCTGAACGAGCGCTTGGAGCTCGGAGTCGAGGAATCCCGGGACTACGACTCGGTGGGCGGTTATGTCTACGCCACCGTTGGCGACGTCCCTGAGCCGGGTATGACCTTCGAGGCGGTGCCGGGCATCCAGTGGCGGGTGGAGCAGATCAAAGGGGACCGGATCGAACGGCTGCGCCTCCACGCGGATCGTCCCTGGCCGGATGAGGTTCTGGTCGAAGCAGGCTTCGACCCGCCGCCGCGGACGGGCGCCGGCGAGGAGATTCCCTCCGCCCCCGATCTCCCCAGCCAGCGTCGCGTCTGACTGCGAGGCCGGCGTGAGCACCTACCGCGATGAGGCGATAGTGCTCCGCAAGCTCGATTTCAAGGAGCAGGATCGGATCTACACGCTGCTGACCAAGGAGCACGGCAAGGTCGGCGCCATCGCTAAAGGCGTGCGCCAGCCGACGTCGCGACTGGCCGGCTCGCTAGAGCTCTTCGGCCGGATCGACGTCCAGCTCGCCCGAGGCCGCAGCCTCGACATCATCACCCAGGTGGTTCGATTGGATTTGAGGCGCATTCCGGCGGAGGTGGAGCGGACAGCCCACGCCGCCCTGGTCGCCGAGCTGGCCGATCGAGTCTCGGAGGACCGTCATCCTTTGGAGGGTGTGTTCAACTTGACGGCGGCAGCTCTGGCCGAGATCGCTGAGGAGGAGGACCCGCGCCGCGCGACCGCGTGGTTCCTGACCGTCGCCCTGGACCTGCTCGGCTACTCTCCGCGGCTGGACGTCTGCGGCTCCTGTGGCCGGTCCCTGCCCGAGGCGGCCGCCGCTTTCGCGCCCGAGGCGGGCGCCTTTCTCTGCGACAGCTGCCGGACCTCAGGGCTGCCGCTCACCTCGGTGCCGGCGCTCAAGGTGCTGCGGCTTCTAGCGGCGGGCGATGTCGCGTTGTACCGGCGGCTCAAGCTCGAAGAGAGGTTGCTCACGGAGGTGGATCGGGTGCTCTCAGCCCAGCTGGAGCACCATCTGGACCGCCAGCTGCGGTCGCTGCGGTTCCTGCGCCAGATGCGGCTCCCCGCCTGAAGAGCCCCTACCCGGTCTCGGTAGAGTCACTCAGACCGTGATGGAAAGCCAGGCGCTGAGCCAGATCGAGATCCCGCGGGAGCAGCTGATGGAGCGCGTGGTAGCTCTCTGCAAGCGCCGCGGCTTCGTCTATCAGTCCAGCGAGATCTACGGCGGCCTGAACGCCGTCTACGACTACGGACCCTACGGCGTGGCGATGCGCCGCAACATCCGCAACCTCTGGTGGCGGCATGTGGTGGAGCTGCGGGACGATGTGGTGGGGCTGGAGGCTTCGATCCTCATGAACCCAGAGGTGTGGCGCGCGTCGGGCCATCTCGCCAACTTCACAGATCCGATGGCCGACTGCTTGGGTGAGTGCAAGAAGCGCTGGCGCGAGGACCACCTGGACGACAGGACGCGCTGCCCCGAGTGCGGCGGACGGCTCTCGCCGGCGCGTCAGTTCAACCTGATGTTCAAGACCTTCATAGGTCCAGTCGAGGAGGACGCGAACGTCGTCTATCTGCGGCCGGAGACGGCGCAGGGCATGTTCGTGGACTTCAAGAACGTGGTCAACTCGATGCGGGTCAAGGTGCCTTTCGGCATCGCCCAGCAGGGCCGGGCCTTCCGCAACGAGATCTCCCCGGGCAACTTCATCTTCCGCCTGCGCGAGTTCGAGCAGATGGAGATGGAGTTCTTCTGCCGACCGGGCACCGATGAGGAGTGGCATCGGCACTGGCTGGCGGAGCGGCAGCGCTGGTACGTGGAAGTGTTGGGCATCGCGCCTGAGCGACTGCGGCTGCGACCGCACGAAAAGGAGGAGCTCAGCCACTATTCCAAGGCGACCAGCGACATCGAGTACGACTTCCCCTTCGGCTGGGGCGAGCTGGAGGGTGTGGCGAACCGGACGGACTTCGATCTCGGCGCGCATCAGAAGCAGTCGGGCCAGGACCTGAGCTACCTGGACGCCGAATCCGGTGAGCGATTTCTGCCCTATGTCATCGAACCCGCGGCTGGGGTGGACCGCATCATGATCACGGCGCTGGTCGACGCCTACCGGGAGGAGTCGGTGAGGGGGGAGACGCGCGTGGTCCTGGGGCTGCACCCGAACTTGGCGCCGGTGCAGGTGGCTGTGCTGCCGCTCTCCAAGAAGGAGTCGCTGATTGGCTGCGCTCGTGACGTGCAGTCACTTCTGCGCCGGCGCTTCCGCGTGGAGTACGACCAGACAGGCGGCAACATCGGCAGGCGCTACAGGCGGCAGGACGAGATCGGTACGCCCTACTGCGTGACGGTGGACTTCGAGAGCTTGGAGGACCACGCTGTCACCATCCGCGAGCGCGACTCGATGGAGCAGGAACGCGTCTCCATCGAGGCTCTGGTTGGCCGGCTGGAAGAGCGGCTGGACTGACCGACACGGTCGCCAAGGGCTGCTCGCGCTGTGAACTGGGGCTGCTTCGTACTCGCTTCGGCTAGAGCTTGGGCGGCCGGCAGAGGCCGGCCGCCCAACGCCGATTGACTAAACGGCGGCCGTGCCTGGAGTCGGGCGGTTGACCGCTGAGAGCGGGGAGGCGATGTCCTCCAGGGATTGGCGTTCGGCGTTGACCCCGAAGAACCAGGCGATCAAGCCGCCCGCGATCATGACAGCAGCGCCGAAGAGGTAGCCGATGGTCAGGGGCAGCCGGTTCAGTCCGCCGTTGGCAGTCGCCAGGCCGACGAGCGCGCCGAAGATGAAGGGAGCCGCCACGCCGCCGGCGCCCTGGGAGATGGCGAAGAAGAAGGAGATCGCCTGCGCGCGCAGCTCCAGCGGGAAGATCTCGCTCACCGTCAGGTAGGCGGAGGAGGCACCGGCCGAAGCGAAGAAGAAGATCAGGCACCAGAAGATCGTCTGGGTGATCGGGTTGAGAAGGCCGGCGTGAAAGAACAGGGCATCTATGGCCAACAGCACGCCGGAGCCGCCGTAGGTCCCAAGGATCATCTTGCGGCGTCCTACGGTGTCGAAGAGGGGCCCCAGAATCAGCGGTCCCAGCAGATTGCCGAGCGCGAAGGGGAAGATGTAGAAGCCGATCTGGTCCGCGGGGACGTTGTAGACCTTGCCCAGTACCAGACCCAGCGTGAAGAAGATGGCGTTGTACAAGAACGCCTGAGTCACCATCATCGAAAAGCCCAGGAACGAACGCCCCGGGTAATCGCGCAGCATCGTCTTGGCGATCTCGATGTACGAGATGGAGCCGCGCGCGCTGACCTCCAGAGCCTTGCTGTCCGGCACCGGCTCCAGGTGAACGCCGTCTCGCTCCACCCAAGCTTCGATGCCGTCCACAGTTTCCTCGGCCTCCTGCTCGCGCCCGTGGGTCATGAGCCAGCGTGGGCTCTCCGGGAGCGCGCGCCGGAGGTAGATCACGATGAGGCCCAGGAACGGACCGATGAGGAAGCCGATGCGCCAGCCGACATTGATGTTGAAGATCGCGGTGTTGAGGAGGAAGATGGAAGCGGCCGCCCCGATCATCGCGCCCGCCCAGTAGGTGCCGTTGACTGCGATGTCGACCCGGCCCCGGTAGTGGGAGGGGATCAGCTCATCGATGGCCGAGTTGATGGCTGTGTACTCGCCGCCGATGCCCGTCCCTGCCACAAAGCGGCACAGCAGCAGCGACCAAAGGTTGAACGAGAACCCGCCGAGGCCGCTGGCGACCAAGTAGATCAGCAGGCAGGTGATGAACATCTTCTTGCGACCGATGTTGTCTGTGATCCGGCCGAAGACGAGCGCACCGATGACCTCGCCAAGAAGGTAGACCGAGCCGAGCAGGCCGACGTCCCCTGCGGTCAGGTGCAGCGTTCCCTTGTCGGTGAGGACTGACCCCACAGTGGAGACAATCTGGATCTCCAGGCCGTCCAGGATCCAGGACACGCCGAGACCGGTGATTACGCGCCAGTGGAAGCTGGTCCAGGGCAGCCTATCCATTCGAGCTGGAACGAGGCTGCGAACAGGTGCCGCGCCGGTACCGGTGGGGGAGCCTGCGTACGAGCTCACGGCCGTAGGACCGGCGGGGCCGGCTCCACTCTTGTCGTTGCCGTTCGTTCGATCATTCCGTTTGATCCTCCCCGAGTTCATGCGGACCTACATCGTCAACCTGACGGCTTTCGGAGTTTCACTAACGTAACCGCCGGACGGGGTCAGCGTCAAACCGCTGATCCGGCATGCCGGTCAGCGGGGGTTCCGAAGCCAACCGCGGCTCACTCCAGAGGCGCCGCTTCCGCCTTGCCGTCGGCAGTCACCTGCTGCTGGGGCAGCCGCAGCAGAGGTAGAACGCCACGGTCCTCGAAAACCGTTCGGGCCGTCAGGATCGCGTTCAAGGTCCGCGGAAAGCCGGTAAACGGCGCCGTGTGGGTGATCGCGCCGACTATCTCCTGGGGAGTTAGTCCCACATTGAGGGCCGCGTTGATGTGGACCACCAGCTGCGGCTCAGCCCCGCCGAGGGCGGTGAGCGCCCCGATCGTGACCAGCTGGCGCTGGCGATCGTCCAGGTCGTCGCGAGAATAGATGTCGCCAAAGGCGAACTCCACGACGTAGCGGCCCAGGTCGGGGGCAGTGTCGGCGAGGGCGTCGATCACTGACGGGCCATGCTCGCCGTCGATCTCCATCAGCTTGGCGGCGCCGCGGCGGAAACGCTCGTTGGTTGTGTCGCTGGGGGTGGCTTCGGTCATGGCGGCTCCTGGGTAGGCGCAGACGAGCGCATTAAACTTGGCATTTCGGCTGGTAGTAAAAGCTATACCGTCGCTGTACGATAACATGGATTGATGAACTTGGCGCGCCGCTTCCGCTTCGGCGCCGGCGCCTCCAGCGCCACCAGCCGGGGCGAGTGGGAAGAGAAGGCGCGGCGCACCGAGGAACTCGGCTATTCGGTCCTCCACATTCCCGACCATTTGGGAACCCAGCTGGCGCCGGGGCCGGCACTCCTCGCCGCGGCGTGGGCCACCGAGCGTCTACGGGTGGCGACTCTGGTCCTCGACAACGACTTTCGTCACCCGGTCCTACTGGCGAAGGAGATCGCCACGCTGGACCTGCTCAGCGAAGGACGGCTGGAGGTGGGCCTGGGCGCCGGGTGGCACCGGCCCGAGTATGAGGCGGCTGGATTGCCCTTCGATCGACCAGGGGTGCGAGTCGGCCGCCTGGAGGAGGCGATCCAGCTTCTGAAGGGGCTGTGGTCGGAGGGACCCGTCAACTTCAGCGGACGGCACTACACGACCCGCGAGCAGGAGGGCTGGCCCAAGCCCCAGCAGCGGCCACATCCGCCGCTGGCAGTCGGTGGCGGCGGTCGCCGGCTGCTGTCGATCGCCGCCCGTGAGGCCGACATCGTCGCGATCGCGCCTCGATTCGTCGAGGGCAGAGCGGATATGAGCAGCCTCTCCGAGGCCGCCCTCGCCGAGCAGGTGGGCTGGGTGGGCCAGGCAGCCGGTGAGCGGATGAGCGAGCTGGAGCTCAACCTGCTGCTGCAGGGCGTCTGGATCACCGACGCTCGGCGGGCGAAGGCCGATGAGCTGGTGCCCCAGTTCGAGCTGCCCGCGGACCAGATCCTCGCCTCGCCTCACCTGCTGATCGGAACGCTGGAGCAAATGGTGGAGCAGCTCCAGGCGCTGCGCGAGCGCTTCGGTGTCTCGTACCTCTCGGTGCATGAGCCGTACCGCGAAGCGATGGCGCCGGTCGTGGAGCGGCTGGCCGGCAGCTAGTTCAACTGCGCTCGGTTAGGGAGGCGCGCCGAAGATCTCCTCCCAGTGGGGACGCGGGCCGGCCACGGCGCCCGTGTTGAGGCGGCCCCAAGCCTCGAGCTCCGCTATGTAATCAGCGGGAAAACCACGCTGGCGGGCGGCGTCGACGACTGCCGTCAGGTAGGGCGGGATGGGCCGCCCGGGCTCAGGCTGGTTGGCGAAGTAGACCCAGGCTAGAACCCGCGCGCCGGCGGCTGTGACGACGTCGTGCTGCTCACGCCGGTAGAAGCCCCGGTCGACGGCTTCAAACCTGTCAAGACTGTCCTGGTCGCGAGCGCTGAGTGACAACAGCACGCCGTGGACGAGACTGCCCGGCTGCGGCACGACAGTAGCGACCCCGGCGGCCGTGGCGAGCCAGCGGTGATCGGGCAGGATCGCGTTGCCCAGGTCGAGGGCGTCACGACAGCGACCGTAGACACTGGCATCCAGGTTGGCGCCGTAGCCGAAGTTCAGCTGCCGGACAGCGCTGGCGGGTGGCTGAGGCATCTCTGCAATTTAGCTTCAGCACGGGAGGCTCAGCTGCAGGTTCGCATCAGCGCTTTTCCGCACCGGGCCCCAGCCCTCGTCGGGCCAGCTCGCCGAGCCGGCGGTTGATGAACGTTCGCTCTGGGACCGGCGGCGACAAGGAGAGGGCCTTCTCATAGGCTTCGGCGGCGCGCTCGATCAGGCCGAGCCGAGAGAAGAGATCGGCCCTCGCGATGTGGAATGGCGGCCACGCCTCCAGCCGGGGGTCGTCGGTGAGCCGATCCAGGATCGTGAGTCCGGCGGTGGGCCCGTGCGCCATCGCCACTGCGACCGCGCGGTTGGCTTCGACCACGGCTGTCGGCTCCCAGCGCACGAGCTCTGCGTAGAGCGCCGCCACCTCCGCCCAGTCAGTCGCCGCGGCGGTGCTGGCGGTGGAGTGGAGGGCCGCGATGGCCGCCTGGATCTGGTAAGGCCCCGGGCGACCGAGGCTCAACGCTGAGGCGAGATGAGCCTCGCCCTCGGCGATCTTGGCGGCGTCCCAGAGAGACCGATCCTGCTCGTCGAGGAGAACCAGCTGGCCCTCGGCATCGAACCGTCCTGGCCGCCGCGCATCCACCAACAGCAAGAGGGCCAAGAGGCCCCTGACTTCAGGCTCACCGGGCATCATGGTGGCGAGCGAGCTCGCCAGGTGGATGGCTTCCCGGCACAGCTCAGGGCGCGTCCCCGCCTGGCTCGCGTTCGACCGGTGCCCCTCGGTGAAGACGAGATAGACGATCCGCAGAACTGCTGCGAGCCTGACTGCCAGGCCATCGCCGTCAGGCGTCCGGAAGGGGATGACCGCCTCTCGGATCTTCCGCTTGGCCCTTACCAAGCGCTGCGCCACTGTGGCCTCAGGCGTCAAGAAAGCGCGGGCGATTTCGGATGTGGTCAGGCCGCAAACAGCTCTCAGCGTCAGCGCGATCTGGGAGGCTGGCTCGAGAGTCGGATGGCAGCACATGAAGATCAGCGCCAGCTGGTCATCGACCATCGCGGGCGCCTGGCTTTCGATCGAAGAGCGAGTCTCGTCCCGCACGGCCGCCGCCTCCTTCTCAGCTCGTTTGGCCTCGCGCCGCTGCGCGTCGAGTGCCTTCTTCCTGGCCACGCTCACAAGCCACCGCTCAGGGTGCTCCGGCACCCGTGCCTGCCGCCACTGCCGAAGGGCCGCGACGCAGGCGTCTTGGGCTGCATCCTCGGCCGCCTCCAGGTCTCCGATCAGACGCGTGACGGAGGCGACGGTGGTCCACCAGTGCTGGCGGACCACAGCGGTCAGGTCATCGGTCAAGGGCGCCCCTCAACCCTGACCACAGGACGCACCTCGACCGAACCGGTCCTGGCAGCCGGGATCGTCTGCGCCCAGCGCACCGCCTCATCGAGGTCGGCGCACTCGAGCAGGTAGTACCCGTTGAGCTGCTCCTTCAGTTCTGCGTAGGGGCCGTCGGTTAGAAGCGTCTCACCACCACGGATCTTGATCGTCGTCGCCGCCCTCGATGGTTGGAGTGGCGCTCCATCCACCAGGACGCCTGCCTTCGCCATCTCGGCAGAGGCAGCCGAATTGGCGTCGCGGAGCGGACCGAATTCGGGCGTTCCCGGCGCCGGCAGGTCCGCTTCCGAGACGTAGAGCAAGCAGATGTACCTCATGCAACCAACCTCCTGTCGCGGACCGAGCCGCGAATCTGACACATGCAGTCATATAGTCGAACGCGGAAGACGGAAATCGACAGTAGCAGCCATTGGCCGGCTCGGACGTGATTGCGGGGCCGGGAGTCGAGCCTCAGTGTTGCGGCTGCCGCCGGCGGAGCTCGGTGCCGACGCTGGTCTGAGGCGGGTCGGCACCTGACGACCCGGATCGGTCAGGATGTGGCGCATGGCGGAGGACGAAGGGCGCCACTCGGCAGACCGAGATCCGGACGCCTATGGGCTGGGCCGGCTGCTGGCGCTCAGTGACGGAGTGTTCGCCATCGCCATGACGCTGCTGGTACTGAGCATCCCGGTCCCCCAGCTGACCAGCCTCCAGGGCGAGAGAGAACTCACCGCAGCGCTCTGGAAGGTGCTGCCCAATGTATTTGGCTTTGCCATCAGCTTCGCGTTGGTAGGCCTCTACTGGATGGTGCACCACAGGATCTTCCGCTGGGTGCTGCGGGTGGATCAGCGCCTCCAGGCCTTGAATTTGATGGCGCTTTTTCTGATCTGCCTGGTGCCGTTCCCGGCGGCGCTGGAGGCGCGCTACAGCAACCTGCTCCCCGCTTTCGAGCTCTACTGCTCGAACCTGGCTCTGATCGGGATCGTGTATGCCGCCCTCACCGCCTACCTGCGGCGGGCAGGGCTGATGCGGGAGAGCCACTTGCCGGAGTGGCGGATAAGCATGTGCAGGAACGCCCTCGGCACGGCTGTGTTCGCCTTCGCCATGGTGATAGCGCTTGTCAACATTCCTGTCGCGGGTTTCAGCCTCTTGCTGCTGGCTCCGACGAACGGGGTGGCCAAGGTCTTGGGGAATCGATGGACGGATCATGTGGAGCGCGGGAGCCCCAAGGCGGTCGCCTAGTGTGCACGGCTTTCGAGATGTGTAG
>QHBT01000028.1 GCA_003244185.1 Candidatus Dormiibacter spiritus
GAGGGCTGGGTCGAGCTGGGCCGGGAGCTGACAGCCGGCCAGCTGAGCAGGATCTGCCGCCTCTACCGTCAGGCTCGCGACGGCAACCCTGAAGCGCAGCTTGCCAACCGCGGCCTCTGGACCAGCTACCGCGAGGACGGGATGCTGCGCCTGGTCGCGCTTTTGCCGCCGGAGGAGGGAGCAATGGTGGCTTCGGTGCTGGAGTCGATCGCCCTGGAGCGGTCGCAGCAGCCGGCTCAGGCGGTCGGGGAGACGCTGGCCGAGGGGCGGGAAGCGCCCCAGGTGCCGGATCCAGCGGAGGACCCCTGGGCGGCGCGGCGGGCTGACGCGCTGGTAGCTGTCTGCGAGCATGCCACCGGCGTGGCGGCAGCCGAGCTGGAGGGAGCACCTGGTCGGACTCGGGTGGTGGTTCACGTCGATGCCTCGCTGCTGAGCGGCAAGCAGGAGGGTGGTCGCTGCACGCTGGAGGATGGGCAGCCACTGCCGCCCTCGGTGGTGGAGCGGCTGGCCTGTGATGCCGAGGTGATGGAGCTCTGGCAGCGCGAGGGACTGCCGATCGACCTCGGCCGCTCCCGGCGGACTGTCTCGCCGCGGCTGCGCACAGCTCTCAACGCGAGGGACAAGGGCTGCTGTTTTCCTGGCTGCCCGGTGCCAGTGCGGCGGACGCACGCTCATCACCTGCAGCACTGGGCCCAGGGCGGCCGCACTGATCTCAGCAACCTAGTCTCGCTCTGCGGCTTTCATCACCGGCGGCTGCACGAGGGCGCCTACGCGATCCGGCAGGAGAGGGATGGCAGCCTCAGCATTGCGGCGAGAGGCGGCCGGCCGATCAAGGCGCAGTCACAGCGGCTTGATTGCGCCAGCGCGGGTGCGCCGCATCTCCGACAGCTGCATCATGGCCACGGTCTGACTATGACTGCCGGGACAGCGGGCGCCCGCTCAGGCGGCGAACGCTGTGACGTCGATCACACGCTCTTCGTCATGTTCACGAACGCGGAGTACCGAGAGCGCCAGGCCGGCCGGGCGCCGTGACAGACCCCGCTCGGTGCATCAGTTGGTCGTCGATCCACGCCGCAGGTGCCTGTCAATAGCGGTTAGGCGGCAGCTCGGGGCAGGCGCACTGGCCGGGAGCGACCGTCCCCGCGGTCCGCGGACAATAGGCCAGGTGAGGACCGGCAGGACTATCCAGAACCCAGCCAGCGGAGAGCGGATAGTCCTCCTGCGGACTGGGGCCGAGACCGGCGGGCGACTCGTCGAGTTCGAGCTTCATCTCAGTCCTGGCGGGCGCGTTCCGACCGGGCATCTTCACCCTGAGCAGGAGGAGCGCTTCACAGTACTGGACGGTCGGGTGCGTTTCCGGCTCGGACGGCGGTCGGTCATTGCGGCGGTGGGCGAAACGGTCACCGTATTTCCCGGTGTGCCACACTCCTTTGCCAACGCCGGACCAGCCCCTGCCCGGCTCCTGGTGGAGGCGCGGCCCGCGCTGCACATGGAGGAGCTGCTCGAGACCGCGGCCGAGCTGGGTACCCTTCCTGGACCCGTCAAGCTGGCCCTCTTCCTAAAAGAATTCGAGCGGGAGGTGCGCGCTCCCATCCTGCCCCGACTTGTCGCCTCAGCTATGCGCCCAGTGGCCTGGATCGGCAGCCGCTTGGGGCTGGATGCCACCTATCGGCACCTTCGTGATGGAACGCGAGATCACAAGGACGATCACGGTCTGTGACCTCAATTCTCGCTCCGACTGATAGGTGATGGCCGGGGCGGGCGGCGGCGTGGGCGGGGAGGCCTCGGCCCTGCTGGCCGTCGCTCAGCGCGACCTGACAAAGCTGCTGCGCGACCGCGTCCGGCTCGGAGTGAGCCTGGCCTTCCCGATACTTCTGATCGCCGGCCTCGGCACTGCGCTCCAGCCGACAGTGGGTCGCGCCACCGGACTCGATTCGGTGACGTTGCTGTTCACAGGGGTGCTCGCCGCCACCCTCTTTCAATCCACGGCAGCTGGCATGATGTCGCTGATCGAGGATCGCGAGACCGACTTCTCGCAGGAGCTGTTCGTGGCTCCCATTTCGCGCGTCACCATCGTCTCCGGCAAGGTCCTCGGGGAAACCCTTGTGGCGCTCGTCCAGGGCTTCGGCGTGGTGGTCTTCGCGCTGCTGTTCAGAGTCCACCTTGGGCCGGTCCAAGTGGCGGCCCTGGTCCTGCCCTGTGTGGCCTGCTGCCTGCTCGGCGGCGCCTTCGGTCTGGCCACCCTGGCGGCCCTGCCCAATCAGCGCGCCGCCCTCCAGGTTTTCCCGTTTCTGATCCTGCCGCAGTACTTCTTCGCGGGAGTGATCGCGCCGCTGAGGGGACTGCCCCAGTGGCTCGACGCCGTCTCGTGGGCGATGCCGCTTCGCTATCCTGTCAATCTCGTGCGGGCGGCGTTCTACGCCGGCAACCCCGGCTACGGGACGGCGGTGGCCGAGAACCCGCTGCTGGACATAGCTGTGATGACAGCGCTCTTCCTGGTTCTCCTGGTTGCCGGTGCCGCGCTGCTAAATCACCGAGAACGCTCCCGATGAGGACGCGCACAGCAATCGCGGCCTCGGTCCTGGCCGCCCTGACGGTGCCGCTGGCGTCGGAGGTCCGGATCAGACCGTCCGAAGAGCCGCTGACAGTCCGCTGGCGCGGCGTGCCCATCGAGCCGCGCGGCTTGACGCAACTGGGCATAAGCTTCCGACCGCGGCAGGCTGAGGCCACGGGTCTGGATCCCCAAGTGTCGTTGCGAACGCTGCTCGCCTATCCCTTCCACCTGGTCAGGCTGGGTGCCTATTGGGACCGGTTGGAACCCGACGCCGGCTCGTTCGATCCCACCGACCTGGACTGGCAGATCGAGGCGGCTGAGACGGCCGGCAAACAGGTGATCGTCTGCGTCGGCGCTCTGAAGAACTTCGGCTATCCGGAGTTTTACGCGCCTCTCCACCATCTTCGACCACCGCTGCGCGAGGGCTCCCTCATTAGGCCCGCGGCCAATGGCGAGCTCCTCGCAGCGGCGACCTCCTTCGTGACTCGCGTGGTGGAGCGATACCGCGGCCGCGGGTCGATAGTTGCTTGGCAGGTCGAGCACGAGGCGGTCGACCCGCTCGGCCTGGAGCACTCCTGGCGCCTGGCAGTGGACTTCGTGGAGCGGGAGATCAGCGCAGTCAGACGGGCGGACCCGACCCGTCCGGTCCTGCTCAACGGCTTCCTGCCGACATCCCTACCGGTGAGGGCACAGCAATGGTGGCGGACCCGGGACCAGGGAGATTCCCTGGACCTTGCGGCTCGCTTGGCCGACATCGTCGGCATCGACTACTACCCGCGCCATGCGCTGGTCGGGCTCGGCCACTTGACCGCCTACCTCGATGGCGACCGCAGTCCGTGGCGAAGGCGCTTTGTCCCTTCCAGCGAAGATCGGGGACGCCGCCGGATGGTCACGGAGGGTCAGGCGGAACCGTGGGAGGCGGTGACCGCACCACCAAACCCGGCCGACCGCGCGATGTACAGCTGCCCGCCCGAGCGTGTGATCGAGAACTACAACCGCTGCCTCCGGCGGGCGCGCCGGGCAGGGATTCAGCTCGAGGCGTACCTCTTCTGGGGTGCCGAATACTGGTTGCTCCGGAGCCTAAGCGGCGATTCGAGTTACGTCGACGCCTTTGCGCGGATTGTGGGAGACGATAGGGCAAGCAGCCCGGAGAAGACCTTGTCTAGCGAACCACGCGTGGTGCCATAATCACGATGCCGGCTACGCCGATTATCACGCTGGTGATCCGCTGGAGAAGGACCCATTGTTCGCTCGGCTGAGCCGAAGGATCCTTGAACTGCCAGGACCTGAGACGCCACACTGATCGGGGGAAAACGACGTTCACCACGGCGATGGCTATCCAGAGCACCATGAACAGCAGCAGTGGAAGCTTCATGCCGGAATAATCAGGGCGGGCCTGATCTTCCCGTCCGTCGTGAGCCTGCTGCAACATGCGTTGGTACACAGGGCAGTGGGACGGTCGACTCGGAGTGGCCTGACCCGGCCCCTTGATATTCGGGACAGGGTGGTCGGGGGCCCGGGATTCGAACCCGGGGCCTCACGGTCCCGAACCGTGCGCGCTGCCGGACTGCGCTAGCCCCCGCCTACGGAAAAGCGAACCGCCATTCTAGCCGTTCGTCAGCCGGTGGCCGCCACCGCCGCGGCAGCCGACCCTAAAGAACTGCCGCTTCCTTCGTCATGAGCACAGCCGTCGCCTCGGCGATCCGGGCCCCGTCGGCCACGCGCTCGATGTAGCTGCTAGCGTAGCTCAGGCTGCGCCGGGCTCGGTCGATCCTCCCCACAACGCGGATGCGCTCGCCGCTCTTCAGCGCCTGTCGGTAGCGCACCTCCAGCTTCCCCGTAACGCCCGGCCGGTCAGCGTGCCAAGCCGCCCAGCCCACCGCCTCATCCAGCATCAGAGCTACGACGCCGCCGTGGATCATGCCCTCCCAGCTCTGGTAGCGCTGGGGAACCACGTACTCGCAGACCGACTCTCCACTCAGCGGCTCGAAGCGCATCTGAAGCCCTTGCGGGTTGTTCGCGCCGCAGCCGAAGCACTGATGGTCGTAGGTGACATCCACGCGGTATAACCTAACCGTGGCCGCCATCCTGGAGCACGTGTTGCTGGAGGACCGACTACCGGCAGTGCTCCTCACACTGAACGATCCCGAGCGGCGCAACGCCCTCTCGACGGCCCTCATGCAACAGCTCACGGCCCTCCTCGAGGAGCAGAGCCGGCGGCCGGAAGTGCGGGTGATCATCCTCCGGGCCAAAGGCCCAGCCTTTTCCGCGGGTCATGACCTGCGCGAGATGATCGGCCGCAGCCTGGCCGACGAGCAGGCGATCTTCGACACCTGCACAGAGCTCATGCAGACCATCCAGCGAGTGCCCCAGCCGGTCATCGCCGCCGTCCACGCCACCGCGACCGCCGCCGGCTGCCAGCTGGTGGCTACTTGCGATCTCGCCGTCGCCGCCGAGACTGCCACCTTTGCCACCCCTGGTGTCAAGATCGGGCTCTTCTGCTCGACGCCCATGGTGGCAGTGAGCCGTGTCATCGGCCGTAAGCGGGCGCTGGAGATGCTGCTGACCGGCCGTCCGATCGATGCCAACACAGCAGCGGACTGGGGCTTGGTCAACCGCGTGGTGCCGGCCGACAGGCTCGAAGACGAAGTGATGGAGCTGGCTCGGCAGATCGCCTCCTCCAGCCAACTTACCCTCCAGGTCGGCAAGGAGGCTTTCTACCGGCAGATCGACGAGCGCCAGGGCGACGCCTACCAGCTCATGGGTCGAGTGATGGCCGACAACGCGATGACCGGCGACGCCCAGGAGGGCATGAGCGCCTTCCTCGAAAAGCGCAAGCCGGAGTGGACAGGCCGCTGAAGCTCAGCCGGCTCTAGGTCCGGCAGGACCAACGGCCGCTCACCTTCACCTTGGTTTGGTTGTTGCTGAGATTGGTCAGAGAAGCGCTGATCTGACCTGACTCCTGGCTCGGATCCAGCCTGAAGCTGACTTCATCGTCGCCGCCCGAGCTCCAGGCGAGAGTGTTGTCAGGCCGGAAGAGCTGGACCTGCGCCTTGGCCCCGTTGTAGGCGGCGGGCCCCCGGTAGGGCTGGATGCCGACCTGGAACCCGTAGACCCGGCGCCCGATCGGCCCGTAGAGCGTGAGGATCCAGCTCTCGGCGCCGGTCCCTCGGCTACCAGTGCAGACGCTGCGCAGGTTGGCCTGGCTGGGGCTGATCTGGTTCAGCTTGCCCTTGACGTCGCCGTTGAAGCTCAGATCCTGGAGCCAGCTCTGGGCGGCCACCGCCGAGGGCGTCGACGGTGGGGTCGCGGCGACCGGAGGTTCGGCCTCCAGGCCTGCACAGGCGCACGTGACGAGGATGAGCATGCCCAGAAGAAGTGGGGCGAGACGGGGCATTCGCGCCTTCATCCTACCGACGGGGCGGACGACCGCCTGACCCGTGGCTGAGGCCGCGCCAAGCCGGCCGGCGGTGCCGACTTACACTTTTGAAGTCGTGGCAGCCACTCAGGCCGCGGGGACGCGTGCAAAGCGCTTCCGCGGCGGCATCCAGAATCCATACAGCAGGCTTCCCGACTGGCTCTACCCAACCTCTATCGTCGTGGTGTTCTCGCTCTTCATCATTTACTCGGGCCTGGTGGTTCTATTCGAGACGACAGGCCGGTTCGGCCCCTATCTGAGCCCCTTCTTCTCGCCCGAGGTGAACGTCCGCCTGGCCGGCTTCCTCATCCCACCGGCCCTGTGGGTCGCCTGGGCGCCGCTGACTTTCCGCGTGACCTGCTACTACTACCGCAAGGCATATTTCCGCAGCTTCCTGCTCCACCCCCGCTCCTGCGCGGCGACGGATCCCGAAAAGCGCGACTACCGCGGCGAGACGCGGCTGTGGGTCTTCAACAACCTCCATCGCTTCGCGTTCTACGCGACAGCCCTGCAGACTCTGATCCTGATCTACGACGCAGTGATCGCCTTCACCTACCAGGGCGCTTTCCACTTCGGGCTCGGCAACGTGATCATGCTTGTCAACGTCGCCTGCCTGCTCGGCTACACCTACGGCTGCCACGCCTGGCGGCATCTCGTCGGTGGCAGCACCGACTGTTTCAGCTGCCACAAGGCCCGCTTCCGGCTCTGGAAGGGAGTGACGGTCCTCAACGCGAACCACGCGCTGTGGGCCTGGGTGAGCATGTTCACAGTCTGGTTCACCGACATCTACATCCGGCTCGGCGCGCACGGCGTGCTCGGCGGGGCCGCCTGGCTCTGAGGCGATGGGATAGATGGCCGAACCCGCTGTCAACTACGACGAGGTCAGCACCGATGTGCTCGTGATCGGCGCCGGAGGCGCCGGCATGCGGGGCGCCATCGCCGCCGCCCAGGCCGGCTGCCGGGTGCAGGTCGTCTGCAAGTCTCTCCTGGGCAAGGCTCACACGGTCATGGCCGAGGGCGGCATGGCCGCCGCCCTGGCGAACGTGGCCAAGCCTGACAGCTGGAAGACTCACTTCTCCGACACCATGAAGGGCGGCAAGCTGCTGAACAACTGGCGCATGGCTGAGATTCACGCCAAGGAAGCGCCGGAGCGGGTTCAGGAGCTCGAGCGCTGGGGCGCCATCTTCGACCGCAACGCCAAGGGCCTGATCCATCAGCGCTCGTTTGGCGGTCACACCTACCCCCGCCTCGCCCACATCGGTGATCGCACGGGCCTGGAGCTCATCCGATCGCTGCAGGACAAACTGGTCCACTCACCTGGCGTCGACGTCCACATGGAGGTCACCGTCACGCGCCTGCTGGTCCGTGACGGCCGCGTCTGCGGCGCACTCGCCTACCGCCGCCAGGACGGCGGTCTGGTCGTCTACCGGGCCGGGGCGGTGCTGCTGGCCAGCGGCGGCCTGGGCAAGATCTACCGGGTCACCTCCAACAGCTGGGAGTCGACGGGTGACGGCACGGCCCTCGCCTATCACGCCGGCGCGATCCTGCAGGACTGCGAGATGGTCCAGTTCCATCCCACCGGCATGATCTGGCCGCCAGGAGTGCGCGGCCTCCTGGTCACCGAGGGTGTTCGTGGCGAAGGTGGCCTGCTGCGGAACAGCCAGGGCGAGCGCTTCATGGAGAAGTACGATCCCGAGCGCATGGAGCTGTCCACGCGCGACGTGGTCGCCCGCTCGATCAACCAGGAGGTCCTGGAAGGGCGGGGCACGCCCCATGGCGGCGCCTTCCTCGACATCAGCCACAAGCCGGCCGACTTCATCAAGTCCAAGCTGCCCTCCATGTGGGAGCAGTTCCATGAGCTGGCCGATGTTGACATCACGAAGGAGCCGATGGAGGTCGCCCCCACCATCCACTACGCCATGTCGGGCGTGCGGGTCGAGCCTGCGACCGGCGCTTCCAACCTGGCGGGCCTCTTCGCCGCCGGCGAGGTCGCCTGCGGACTGCACGGCGCCAACCGGCTGGGCGGCAACTCGCTCTCCGACCTGCTGGTCTTCGGCAAGCGGGCGGGCGACGCGGCGGCTGCCTTCGCCCAGGCGGGCCACAAGGCTGTCAGCTGGGAGAGTGGCCAGCTCAGCGAGGCCATCGCTTACACCCTCCGACCTCTCACCGGAGAGGATGGCGAGAACCCCTACCAGGTGCACGCGGAGCTGCAGGACGCGCTCACGCGCCATGCGCCCATCATCCGCGAGGAGAAAGGCCTGAGGGTCGGGTTGGGCAAGGTGAAGGAGCTGCAGGAGCGCGCGGCGCGGGTCGCCGTCGCCTCTGGGGGCGGCCGCCACTTCAACCCCGGCTGGCATGCCTCGCTCGACGTCCAGAGCATGGTGGACAACGCCGAAGCGCTGTTCGTGAGCGCGATCGAGCGCCGGGAGAGCCGGGGCGCCCACACGCGCAGCGACTACCCGGAGCCCGATGAGGAGCTGGGCAAGGTCAACTTCGTGGTCGAGAAGGACGGGCGGGAGCTCAAGCTTGACGCGATTGCCAAGGAACCCATCCCCGACGAGTTGATGGAAGTCATCAACTCGAAGTGGAACACCGACTACACGCGGGAGGATTAGTGGCTGTCAGATCAGAGGTCGCTGAACCGGTCGATGACGTCCCCCTGCACCTGCGGGAGGCAGAGGCCACCGGCCGCTCGGTCACGCTGAAGGTCTGGCGGGGCGATCCCACCGGCGGTGAACTCGTCAGCTATGAGGTGCCAGCCCAGGAAGGCATGGTCATCCTGGACGCCGTGCTCTGGATCCAGGCCCACGTGGATGCCGATCTGGCGGTGCGCTGGAACTGCAAGGCTGCCAAGTGCGGGTCCTGCTCAGCGGAGATCAACGGCTTTCCGCGTCTCATGTGCAAGAGCCGCCTGGACAGCTTCCAGGGCGACATCACAGTCACTCCCATGCACACCTTCCCGGTGATCCGGGACCTTGTCACCGACGTCTCCTGGAACTACGAGGTGAACAAGCAGATCCCGCCGTTTTCGCCCAGCGAGGAGGATCTGAAGGATCCCGAGCCCTGGCGCATGCAGCAGGAAGACGTGCAGCGCCTGACCGAGTTCCGCAAGTGCATCGAGTGCTTCCTCTGCCAGGACGTCTGCCACGTTCTGCGCAACCACGAGCAGAAGGATCAGTACTACGGACCGCGCTTCATGATCCGGACGGCCACTCTCGAGATGCACCCGAAGGACTCGCTGGACCGGCGGCCGATGCTGAAGCACAAGGCAGGGCTGGGCATGTGCAACATCACCAAGTGCTGCTACGAGGTCTGCCCTGAGCACATCAACATCACCGACAACGCCATCATCCCGCTCAAGGAACGAGTGGCCGATGAGTACTTCGACCCCGTGCGCTGGGCGGCGCGGAAGTTGACGGGCGACAAGCGGGGCCGCCGGCCGGTCCGCGGCATGGAGGACGCCCCCGACCAGCGCTAGTGAACCGAGCGATCGAGCGGCGGTTCAGCGCGCTTCATGTCGGCACTCAACGCACTCGCGTCAGGTCTTCAGCGAGACGCTGCAGCCGCCAGCCGCCTCTGCTCCTCCAGCAGCGGTTGTACGTCAGGGGCCACGTAGGCGGGGCCTTTCGCCGGCTTGCCGTCGGGCCTCCGCTCGTGCCGGTCCTTGGTCATGTTGGCTCGGTGGATCTCGGCGAAGATGGGCTCCAGGTCGATGCCGCAGGCGACAGCGGTGCCGTAAGCGACGTGGAGCAGGTCCGCCAGGGCATCGGCCACCTCGGCCAGATCGTGGTTTTGGGCTGAATTGCGCAGCTCCGCCAGCTCCTCTTCGAGCATGAGGATGCGCTGCCGGAGGACCTGGTCGCCCGGCCAGGTGGGCACCTCCTGGCGAGGCAAGCCGTAGCGCTCGTGGAAGGTGTGGACCAACTGTTGTTCCTGGTTCATGACCTCTCCTTCTCCTTACTTTGCCGCGCGGGCCTCCGGCGCTGCCGCGGGCAAGCTGCGGCCCAGAAACTCGAGCCAGTTCGTTCCCATGATCCCCTCCACCTGCCGCGCCGAGAAATGACGCTGCAGGAGCTGGCCCAGGCGGCTCAACTGGCCCTCGCGCCGGATTGCGGCCTCGGAGGCCTTGAAGCCGCCATCCAGATCGCTGCCCAAGCCGACATGCTCAGGTCCACCGGCAGCCCTGGCCAGATGCCGTAGATGGCGCACCACATCCTCCAACCGAGCTGGGCGCTCGTCAGCTCGCAGATGCCGGCGATAGAAGCTCACGCCCAGCATGCCGCCCCTCCGCCCCACCTCCGCCGCCACGCTGTCCGCCAGCTGCCGATCACCAGGGACGATGGCGCCGGCGTTGCTGTGGGAGGCGATCAGAGGCCCCTGCCAGAGCTGGAGTGCATCCCGCAGAGCCTCATCGGCCAGGTGGCTCAGGTCCAGGATGACCTGTTGGCGGGCCATTGCGCGGAGCAGTTTCACTCCGCGGCCGGTCAGCCCGCCCGGCTCACCGGTGCCGCCGGCGTAACGGGTGCCCGACCACGCAGGGCCGATGATGCGGACGCCCCGCTCCTGCCACCAGCCGACCTCCGCCGGTTTCCGGATCGGATCGGCTCCTTCCATCAGCAGCACTGCCGCCAGTTTGCCGGGCCGCCAGCCCCGCCGGTGCCGGTCCAGCTCGGTCCGATCCCGGACCAGCGGCGGCCCGGCGCTGCCGTACCAGCCGAGCTGGGCTCGAGCCATGAGATTGGCTTCGCGGGGCGTCCTGTAGGTGAAGCGCCCCGCCAGCTTGCCCGCTCGGGCCGGAGCGCAGAAGAGGGTGGCGAAGACCAGTCCCACCCCGGCTTCGGCCAACGCCGGCCGGCTCACTACGAAGCCGGGCGTGGGCCGATCGAAGGGCAGACCCTGGGCGACAGCGTTCCAGGCGATGTCGAGGTGAGCGTCGACTATCATCGCGGGGCGCCGGGCGCGCGTCATGCGGGTCCGCGGAGAGCTCGCTCAGGCCGCCGCTTCCCGTCGGAAGCTGCCGCCCTCCCCAGCAGCACAGCCCGGCCCGCCGCCTCCAGCGGCGTGGCGCCTTCCAGATACGCCACGCAGAAAGCTGCGGTGAGCGCCGCGCCACCGCTGTTCAGGCGGTGGAGCGCCGGCACCTGGCGGTCGAAAACGCGCAGCCCGCCCGACTCGATGCTCACCACCGGCACCACGCAGAGCTCAGAGAGCGGCGCCGTCAGGAGCGCATCTCCAGCCTCGGAGGCAAAAAGCAGCTCGGGCCGCAGCGCAGCGAGCTCCTGGGTCAGCCGCCGCCGGCCATGCTGGATGATCTGTTCGGGTCCGGCCAGGCTGACCGACAGCGTGGCGCTGGCACTACGGGCGGTGGCCACTGCCCGTGCCAGCAGCGCCATCGTTGCTTCGCTGAGAGGCGGGACGGCTGCCAGGTGCAGGTGGCGAACCTCAGCCAGCCCAGCTTTGAGAGAGCCTGGCCCGGTCAGCTCCAGCACCTCGTAGTCTTCTGTCTTGGGCACCTCCCCGGCCCCGGGGGAGCCCGCTGACAAGGTGAGCAGACGGGTCCGCTCACCCAAGCCCACGGCCGCGGCGCAGAACGCGGCTGCGCCCGCCTCCCTCCAGGTGGCCGGCTCGGCCGCGCCGATGCTAGCGATCACCAGGGGCTAGCTTACCCAGCCGACCCTCCGGCAGAGATCTCGTGAATGCAGTAATATTGAACTACTACACTATGAACTCAGTTAATGAAACCCCTAACGGCGGCACTTCTCTGGAGACAGGGCCGCAGCTGAGCGAAGCGCTCGCTGCTGACGAAGCTGGACTTCTCTATAACGTCCAGGTCCGGCGTGATCTGGAGGCCACCCAGGCGTCGCCAGCAACGCTCCTCACCGCCGAAGCGCTGGTGGCGCTGACCAAGGTCGCTCGCCACCTGCACAACAAGCGCGAGCGCCTCTGTGAGGGCGTGAACCTCAGCGAAGGTCGCTTCCAGATGCTGCAGGCGCTCTCCCGGAGTGACTCCGGCGTGGTCCTGGGCAAGCTGGCCGGTTCCATGGGCGTCACCCCTCGGAACGTGACAGGACTGCTTGACAATCTGGAGCGCGACGGTCTGGCGCGCCGAGTCTCCGACCCGGAGGATCGCCGTTCCTGGCGTGCCGAGCTCACACCTGCCGGACAGGAGAAGGTTCTCCAAATGCGCCAGCGCATGCTGTATGCCCAGGACCTGCTTTCTAACCGGCTGTCTGAAGCCGACTGGAAGCAGCTCCGCCACCTCTGCTGGCGCCTGCTGCAGATCACCACCACCACCACCGACCCGGCCGGCCACCTTCAGCCGTCGCCGCTTGACCCAGCCATCACCGACGAGGAGGAAAGCCGTGCCCGCTAGCAACCTGACCAGAGGCCAGAAAATCTTCGCCACCGCGGGCGTCATGCTTGCCCTCCTACTGGCGTCGCTGGACCAGACAGTGGTGGGGACGGCGATGCCGCGCATCATCTCGGAGCTGAACGGCCTCGAGTACTACGCCTGGGTCACTACCGCTTACCTGGTCAGCTCCACGATTGTGGTTCCGATCGCCGGCAAGTTGGGCGACATGTTCGGCCGCAAGCCTTTCCTGCTGACAGGCATGGTCGGTTTCGTGCTGGCCTCCGCTCTCTGCGGCCTGTCGCAGAACATGTTTCAGCTGACCCTCTTCCGAGCCATCCAGGGCCTCTTCGGCGGCATGCTGTTTGCCACTGTCTTCACAGTGCTGGCTGACATCTTTCCGCCTGAGCAGCGGGTCAAGCTGCAGGGCGTCTTCGGCGGCGTCTTCGGCCTCTCCTCGGTCATCGGCCCCACACTGGGCGGCTGGTTGACCGACGGGCTCGGCTGGCGCTGGGTGTTCTACGTCAACCTGCCGGTGGGCATCCTGGCTGTCGCGGTTGTGGCGCTGGGCCTGCCCTATGTTCGGTCGCACGCCAACTGGCGGCAGATCGACTTCCTGGGCGGCGCTGTTCTCGCAGCCGGCCTGGTCCCGCTGCTGATTGCGCTTTCCATCACCAACACCCACGCTTGGACGTCACCTGAGGTGCTAGGTCTCCTGCTGCTGGCCGGCGTGCTGCTGATCAGCTTCTTCTTCGTTGAACGGCGGGCGAGCGAGCCGGTGGTGCCGTTCCAGCTCTTCAAGCTGAACGCCTTCACCATCACTGTGATCATCGCCTTCTTCACAGCCTTCGGCATGTTCGGTTCGATCATCTTCGTGCCGCTGATCTACCAGGGCGTGCTGGGCGTCAGCGCCACCAACTCCGGCCAGCTGCTGACGCCGATGGTGCTCGGGCTGATTGTGTTCAGCATCGTTTCCGGCCAGTTGATGATTCGCATCCGCCGCTATCGGGTGCTGGCCATCGCCGGCGCCAGCGCCGTCGTCGGCGGTCTTCTGCTGCTGTCGCAGGTCAGCGTCGGCACCACCCAGTGGGAGGTGGTGCGCGACCTGGTCATCATCGGCGCCGGGTTGGGGACCACCTTCCCGCTCACCATCAACGTGGTGCAGAGTGCGCTGGCGGGAAAGATGGTGGGCGTCGCCACCAGCCAAGTGCAGTTCTGGCGGAACCTGGGCGGCACCGTGGGCACGGCTGTGCTCGGCTCGGTCCTGGCCAACCGCCTGACCGACTCGATCCAGAAGCAGGTCGCCGCGCTGCACCTCCCGCCCCAGTTCAAGCTGCCCACCGGCCAGGCCGGCGGCAGCAGCCCGCAGGCGCTGTTCGATCCCAACAACCTGGCCCATCTCCGGGCCGCCCTGCCGCCGCAGGCGGCGCCGCTCTTCGACCAGGTCATCCACGCGACCCGACTCGGCCTGGCCGACACGCTGCACAGCCTGTTCCTCATCGCCGCCGCAGTGGTCGCCATCGCCGTCGTGGCGAGCTTCTTCCTGCGCGAGGTGCCGCTCAAGGCAGCCGCCGGCCGGGGTACCGGCTTCAGCGAGGCGCCAGTCGCCGAGGTGGCAGAGGAAGAGTTCGAGCAAAAGGAAGCGCTGCCAGCCTGACGGAGTGAAGGAACGGACCCAGGTAGGCATCATCGGCGCCGGCCCTGCCGGGTTGCTGCTCTCGCACCTGCTCGCCACGGCCGGCATCGAATCGGTGGTCCTGGAAGCGCGCAGCCGCCAGTACGCGGAAGGCCGGGTCAGGGCAGGCGTGCTGGAACATGGGGCTGCCGAGCTGCTCCGAGCCAGCGGCGTGGGCGAGCGCATGGACCGAGAGGGCCTCGTCCATCGCGGTATCAACCTTCAGTTCGCCGGCGGGCGCCATCACATCGACTTCATGGCTCTCACCGGACGGACGATTCTCGTGTACGGCCAGCAGGAAATCGTCAAGGATCTGATCGCAGCGCGCCTCCAGGCAGGGGGACGGATCCTCTTCGAGGCTGAAGCAAAAGGGCTCGGCGCGATAGTCGGCGACCGGCCGCTCATCACCTACCGTGTAGGGGAGGATGAATCGGAGCTCGGATGTGACTTCATCGCCGCCTGCGATGGGGCCCATGGCATCGGCCGCACAGCCGTCCCCGCGACGGTTTACGAACGGGTGTATGCGCACGGCTGGCTCGGCATCCTGGCCCGCACGCCGCCCACGGAACGAGAGCTCATCTACGCCTGCCATGAGAACGGCTTCGCGCTGCACAGCATGCGTTCTCCGGAGGTCAGCCGCCTCTATCTGCAGGTCGCGGCGGACGAGGATCTCGCGAACTGGCCGGAGGCCCGCATCTGGGACGAACTTCGATTGCGATTGGCCGAGCCTGACCTGCGAGCCGGCGAAATCCTGGACCTCGGCATCACGGCTCTGCACAGCCTCGTGCTGGAGCCGATGCAGCACGGCCGGCTCTACCTCGCCGGAGACTCGGCTCACATAGTGCCGCCGACTGGCGCCAAGGGGATGAACCTGGCCTTGGCGGACGTCCAGACGCTGGCCCGCGCCCTGGTCGCCTGGTATCGGTCGAAATCGACCACCCTCCTGGACGCGTACACCGAGAGCTGTCTGAACAGGGTCTGGCGGGCCCAGCAGTTTTCAGCGTTCATGACAGGCCTGCTGCATCGCCGGCCGACCGGCGATCCCTTCGAACATCGCCTGCAGCTGGCCCAGCTTTCATACCTGACTCGGTCGCGAGCTGCCTCGACATCATTGGCGGAGAACTACACAAGTGCAGCGACAGCTCTGGACGGAGGCGTCTGATGAGCGAGACGGAGATCGGATTCGAGCCACCGTACCTGCACCCCGACTACAAATCCACGATTCTGCGGGCTCCCCGGGCGGCGCTGCTGAGGCTGCCAGAGGAGTGGTTTCATCGGGCGCCGGGACCCGCCTTCGGCCGCGTTACCGTCTCCGGCGGGGACGCCGACCTGACGCGCCAGCACCGGGGCGAGCCTCTGGGGGAGCGGATAGTCGTGACCGGCCGCGTGCTGGACAGCGACGGTCGTCCCCTGCCGCACACCCTGGTTGAGGTTTGGCAGGCCAACGCCGCCGGTCGCTACGTCGATCCCGGCGACGACCATTCAGCCCCGCTCGACGCCAACTTCACTGGCGCCGGGCGGTGCCTGACGGACGCGGAGGGCCGCTACAGCTTCGTGTCGATCAAGCCCGGAGCCTATCCCTGGGGCAATCACGCCAACGCCTGGCGCCCCGCGCGCATCCATTTCTCACTCTTCGGCGCTGAGCTTGGCAGCAGGCTTGTCACGCAGATGTATTTCCCGGGTGACCCACTGCTGCCTTTCGATCCCATCCTGCAGTCGATTCCTGATCAGCGCGGGCGAGACCTGCTGGTGGCGGCGTTCGACTGGGAGACCACCAAGCCCAACTGGGCGCTCGGCTACCGCTGGGACATAGCGCTCAGGGGCCGGAACTCGACCCCGTGGGAGGCGTGAGGTGGCGCGGACCGCTCCCACGCCTTCGCAGACCGTCGGCCCCTTCTTCGGTTTTGCCCTGCCCTTCGCCGGGGACTCCGAGGCAGCTCCGTCGGGGCAGGGCGAGCTGCGGATCGAAGGCCAGGTCCTGGACGGCGCTGGCACACCAGTCCCCGACGCGCTGCTCGAGCTGTGGCAGGGCGAGCAGTTCGCCCGCTGCGCGACAGACCCCGAGGGCGCTTTTCACTTCACTGCGTCAAAGCCGGCGCCAATGCCAGGTCCTGGCGGCACGGTCCAAGCACCGCACTTCAACCTCACGATCTTCGCGCGCGGGCTCCTGCGGCAGCTCCAGACCCGGATCTATTTTCCCGGGGAGACTGCTGCCAACAGCGCTGACTGGGTCCTGGCGCGCGTCGAGCCAGAGCGCCGGCCGACCCTGATCGCTCGGGCCGAACCGGGTGCGCTTAGGTTCGACATACGGCTGCAGGGCGAAGGCGAGACAGTTTTCTTTGCTCTCTGAACAACGGGAGCCACCAGGGTTCTTCAGGCGCTGACCGCCCGGCTCACGCGGGGGACCCTTCGCCGGGCGGTTGATCAGCCATTTCCCCGAGTACTTCCGACGCCACCCGGAACGCGCTTCTCGCGGCCGGAAAGCCGCAATACACAGCGGTTTGGAGCAGGACCTCGCGCAGCTCCGCCGCGCTGACCCCGTTCCGCAGAGCGCCGCGCAGGTGCAGCGCCAGCTCTTCGGGGTGATTGAGGGCCACCAGCATGGCAACCGTGATGCAGCTGCGCGTGCGACGGTCGAGACCTTTTCGACTCCAGATTTCGCCCCACGCATAGCGGGTGAGCAGGTCCTGGAAGTCGGCGTTGAGCGGGGTGCGGTTCGCTTCCGATTGGTCGACGTGCTGCGAGCCGAGGACCGCCCGGCGGACCTCCCGCCCGAGCTCGAACTGGTCGCTGTGGTCGCTCACTTTCCCTCGGCCATTTCCATCTGGTAGGCGGTTACAGCCCGATCGACCAGAGCCTCCGCCGAACCCAGGTAGCTGCCGGGCTCAAGGGCGGCATCGATTTCGGCCGGGCTCAACTGGGCAGAGATCTCAGGGTCGGCCTTGAGCTCGGCCCCGAACTCCCGGCCTGAGTTCACTGCGGCCGCAGCCGCTTCCCCTACCAGGTGGTGGGCCCGCGGGCGACCGATGCGCGCTGCGAGTCTCATCATCACGCCCTCGGACATTACCTGGCCGCCTCCCTGAAGGAGGTTGGCGGTCATCCGCTCGCGATTGACCTGGAGGCCTTCCAGCATTCCCGCGGTGCGGCCCATGGCGCCGGCGCTGAATCTGAACAGCTCACTGATCGCCGGCCATTCCGCCTGCCAGCCGCCGGCCGCCCGCTCATGCTCCTGCAGGGCCGCGGCCATGAGCAGAGCGACCTGGGCGTTCACGCCCCTGACACAGGCCAGGACCTCCACAGCGGCCACCGGGTTTTGCTTCTGAGGCAGGGTGGATGAGCCCCCGCCGGCGCCTTCGGAAACCTCAGCTACCTCGTTCTGCGCCATCAACAGCACGTCCAGGGCGATCTTGCCGACGGCTGCTGTGAGGATGCCCAGCGCTGTAGCCAAAGCGAGGACGCGGCCTCGGGCAGTGTGCCAGGGCAGGACAGGCTCGACCAGCCCGAGCTCACGCGCGAGTTCACGGGACACATCCAGGCCCCGTTCGCCCAGAGCTGCCAGCGTGCCGGCCGCGCCGCCGAACTGAAGCGCGAGGCCCCCCTGCTGTATCTCGCGAATCCGGGATCGGGCTTCCCTGACTGCAGTCAGCCAACCCGCGGCCTTCAGCCCAAAGGTCGTCGGCGCAGCCTGCTGCAAGAGGGTGCGCCCAACCATGACGCTGGACCTATGGCGTACTGCCAAGTCAGCGGCCGCGGCCGCCACCGCATCAGTGTCCCGCGTGATAAGGGTCAGCGCCCTGCGCGCTACCAGCATCATCCCGGTGTCCAGGATGTCCTGACTTGTGGCTCCCCAGTGGACGTAGCCCACCGCCTCGCCCGGCACCACCCTGCTCAGCATCCTGACCATCGGGATCACCGGATTGCCGGCACTGACTGCCTCGCGGCCGATCTGCTCCGGATCGAGCTCGGCAGCCAATAGTGAAGAGGCGATCGACGCTGCAGCCTCTGGCGGGATCAGGCCGAGGCGGCCCTCGACCTTGGCCAGGGCGGCTTCGACCCGGAGCATCGACTCCAGCCAGGCAGCGTCAGATACCGCATCCAACATCTCGGCTGTGCTGGACGCCTGTCCGAACAGACGATCAGAGGTCAAGCTGGCGGCGCTCAGAGCTGAAAGCGGCCGGCTTCCATGATCTTGCGCCCGTCCACCCACACGTCGGCCTGGCTGGCCAGGACATCCACGTGGCTGGGACAGCTCCAGTCAGCGCCTGTGGCGGAGCCGTAGGGATCGCCGAAGGCCACGTGAACGCCTGGGAACTTCTCGTCCTGGAGGAAGTTGCCGACGATTTTGCGCAAGCCGGTGTTGGTGCCGATGGCGAACTCACCCACCCGGTTCGAGTTGGGGCTCTGGCCGAAGTAGGCCTCCACCTCCCGCACGAGCTCCGGTCGGCTGCTCAGTTCGACGGATTGGACCCTGCCGTCCCTGATGCGGATGCTGATCGGCTCGGGCAGGAGGCCGTACTTGGGAGCGAAATGATCCCCCAGCTCCTCGCCCACCAGCACGCCGTCCAAGCTCAGCGGGGCTGTGAACGTCTCACCCTCGGGAAGGTTGCCCCACTGGCCCTGCTCCCAGTAGCGACCGTCACAGGGCACCCAGCGGCGGCTGGGCGAGAAGGTGGCGGTCAGCTCGGTGCCGAGACGCGTAGCCACCTCGATCTTGCTCGCCTGGCGGGCCACTTCCCAGACCCTGCGCGTGACCGAGTAGATCTCCTCGTAATCGCCGGCCATCCCCTCCAGCATCAGCTGATGGTCGATGCCTATCATGTGGCCGTGGCGGCAGCGAAGCCTGCCTTCGAGCAGCTCCAGCATCGGCTGGCGGAAGGCCAGCTCCCCTAGCAGGCCTTCGCCGATGAAGTAGGAGACCGACGGCTCAAAGGCCAGGATCTCCTCGGCCAGACGCCGGGGGAATTCGCGAGCCGGCCTTTGGATCAGGTCTTCCATCAGCCAGCTGCGGACCTCCGCCCCGGTGGCGCGAGCCTCCTCCTCGATGGCTTCGGCGATCGCCAGCCGACCCTTGTCCTTGATGACTGCGACGCGGTCGTCGGCAGCCACGTTGAGACAGGCACGGACGGCATTGCGCGCTCCGGGCGTGTAGTCGCTTCTCATCTCGCCAAGGTTAGCTTCCCATCGAGGCGCGATCGGTAATAACATCCTCTGATGGGCAGCGCCACAGGGAGATGGTGGCCTTGCCGCCGGCTTGGGTTTGAGGAGAGGTTTCGTTGATATTCGCGGACAAATTGCTGACCTGTCGTGATTGCAGCAGCCAGTTCGTCTTCACGGCGGGCGAGCAGGAGTTCTACCAAGCCCGGGGCCTCACGAATGAGCCTCGCCGCTGCCCGAGCTGCCGGGCGCAGAAGAAGGCGGGCGAGGGGCAGGGCCAGGCCCGTTCCGGGCGGGAGATGTTCGACGTCGTTTGCTCCAGCTGCGGTCGCGAGACGCAGGTCCCCTTCCGTCCGACCGGAGCCAGGCCCGTCTACTGTCAGGAGTGCTTCCAGGGCGCCCGCGCCGGCTCCCACTACTGATTCGAAGGGAGGCCTGCCTCCCCAAACTCGTCGCCAACGTCAGGTCGACAGGCCGGGTTTATCCCGGCCGATACCCGACGTCGGTATCGAAGCAGAACAGCGGATCCACGAAGACCGCGTGCTCTCGCGACGACCCTGGCTCTAAAACCAAGCCGGGAGGGGTTTTGGAAGGGGAGGCCTGCCTCCCCTTGCTCGCCTATTCGCGGTAGCGGTAGACGATGCGGCCGCGCGTCAGGTCGTAGGGTGACAGCTCGACTCTGATCCGGTCGCCAGGGGTGATGCGGATGAAGTAGCGTCGCATCCTTCCTGCCGCGTAGGCGATGAGCTTGTGCTCGTTCTCCAGCTCCACCTCAAACATCGCGTTGGGTAGGGCCTGGGACACCACAGCATCCATGACCACCGCCTCTTCCTTCTGCTGGTCGGGAGTCGCTTCCTTCTGCGCCTTGGGTCTGCGAGGACCACGTCGCGGTGTCGATGAACGTGCCAAACTTGCAGCGAGTCTACCGAACTGTGCGCCCAGCTGGACTTGTCTCGAACCGGGAGCGACCAGCGCAGCCGCTAGCTCCGCCGCCGAGCCGCCGCCCCTGAAGGAGGCCCAGCGGCCCGCCAGCGTTCGATCCAGCTGCCGATCACGTCCGGTTCGTCGGTGCCCGCGGCCAGCTCGCGGACAGAACGCTCCACGCGACCGGCAAAGGCACGCGCGCTCTCCTTTCCCTGGGCCTGGAGCGGCCGGCCGATCCTGACCTGCGCCGGCGCGGGCAGCGGATAGGCACGGCCCTTCGGCATGATGCGCTGGCCGCCGCGGACGTGGATCGGCACCACCGGCGCACCTGTCTCCCGGGCGAGAAAGCCGACGCCCGGCTTGAACTCCTGCACCCGGCCATCGGCCGAGCGGGAGCCTTCCGGGAAGATGAGCAGGTGCCAGCCTGACTTGAGCAGCTGACTCGAGTGATGCAGGACGGCCTGCGGGCCACCCGTGCGCGAAAACGGAAACGTGTTCAGCCAGAGGCTGACCAGCCGGCCCAGCCAGGGGCGCTGATACCAGTAGTCGGCAGCTGCGGCGACGACGGTTCGCTCCCGGGCTCGATCGGGCAGCGCGTAGAGCAGGAGCTGAAGGTCGGCGTGGCTGGCATGGTTGGCGGCGATGATGGCAGGCCGCTCCAGGCTCTCCATCCACTCAGCTCCGCGGACTTGGGGGTTGGCCATCACGCGGGTGAAGGGCAGCGAGACACCTTTCTGGAGCAGCCAGCGGGCGCTCCTCACCGGCTCGGCCCGTGCCCAGCCCAGGTTGCTCGAGCGGTCAGGCACGGCAGGCGCCCGCTCGGGCCAGCTGCGCGGCTTCACCTCCCCCCAGTGCCAGCCGCGGCGTACCTGGCGGACATCGTCGACCAAGCTCAAACTGGTTACCTGACGTCCGCCAGCAGGAGCGGCGGAGTCCTGAGGTGACTGACGCTGGGATACCTCCCGACCGTCTGCTCAGCCATCTCGAAGGCATCTGCCAGCGTGGTGGCGGCCTTGAAGCCCAGGCGGTGAACCACCTCTCGCTCACCACCCACCACTATCACGTCGCCGACATGGTCCAGCGCGTGCGCCGCCCAGTACCAGGCATAGAACGGATGCACACCGTGGTAAGCGTGTGACTTGCGGAACAGCTGCCGGTACCAATCGTCCTCGGCGAACCGACGCTCGTACTTGCTCTCGATCTGGCCGGGATCTGTAGTGTCCGCCAGCACCTCATCGTAGAAGTCGATGTAGCTGGGATGATGAACCGAGTCGAACTCGTAGCGGCAGGGGTGCGTCATGATCACCACGCCGCCCTCTCTCACCACCGGTCTGCCCCGGTAGAGATTGAAGAGATAGCCGAGCCCCAGGCAGACGACCAGGACCGGGTTCAGGATCGAGTTCACGTTGTACGGGCCCAGATAGGGCAGGCCCATGGTGACGATGTCAGTCTGCCCGTCGACCTCCACAGTCATCTGCTTGCGTACCACGTCCAGCGTCCGCTCGTGGACCTGATCCACCTGTCCGGCATTGACACCGGTGAGGCCGTAGGGCGCCTTCATCGAGTGGAAGATGGTCCGCTTCAGGTCTCGTGGCGCAAAATCGCTCAGCTGCTTCAATGCCAGATAAGTAGCCTGGTCCGCCGGCGTCCAATCCGTCTCCCGCTTCTGCATGAAGTTGGCAACAGTTGGGAAGGCGTGATTGTTGACCGACGTCTCGATGTGAAAGACACGCACGTGATCCTCGATCAACCGCCCCTGCTGGATGCAGGAGTGGTGCAGCTGCGAATCGGGGGGATGCATATAGGACCGCGAGCCGAGCAGGGTCTCGACGTTGTGGTGAGCGCGGATGCCGCGATAGCTGGCCAGGCCAGTCGCCATCGACTTGTGACCCCCGTCCATCGGGACCAGGGTCAGGTTCACGTACACCACCAGGTCGGATTCCGCCGCGCGACGGTTGAGCGTGACCTCGTGCCCATCGGAGGTCTGCCCGATGCGCACGTTTTCCCCCTCGTCCTCGGCGTCGTGGTTGTAGAGGCAGTCAGGCCAGAAAGTCGTGAAGATGCGGTCGCCGACGATATGCCGGATCTCGTCCTCGGTCATGCGCCTGTGCAGGCCGGTGGCGACGATGAGGTGGATGTCCTCCACCCCGGCTTCGGCGGCCAGCTCGACCACCTCTTCCATGACCAGCTGGCGGACATCGGGCTGGGCCATCGGCGGCAGCGGCAGCGAGAGGTCGTCGAAGGCGATTGTCAGCTTCATGCCCGGGCGCAGCAGGTCCTTCAGCGGGTCGTCGTCGAGGGGATGCGCCAGGGCCCGCCGGATGGCACGCTCGGGATGAGCTATCGGCTCGAGCGGATCCGGCGGATAGAGGATGCGGCTGCCCAGAGGCAGCCGTTCCAGGCGCACCCCTTCGCCGAAGTGAAAGAGCGTCGGCGGCGAGTTGCGATCGACTTCCAGAACCGCGCCCGGACGAGACATCAGCTAGGTGATCCTAGTGGTTAGAGCCGTAGGCCGCGCAGATCGAAGGCGACTTTGGCCGTCGAGCGGCGGCCCGCCTGGACGGCGTAGGCGATGGCGTCGCGGTACTCGCTCAGCTGGAACAGGGGCCCTGTCAGCTGCTCCAGACCAAGCTCCGGCGCGGCAGCCAAGGCCATGTCGAACGTGCGCGCGCCGGTCGCCTCGGTGCCGTAGGCGTAGGCACCCATCACCGTCAGCTCGCGCTGCCAGATCGGTCCCCAATCCACGCTCTCCCGCCCAGGCATGCCGACGGCCACCACCTTCCCCCCGGCCCGCGTGTAGCGGAAGGCGTCATCCAGACCGGCGGCCGTGCCCGTGCACTCGAAGGTAAGGTCGGCGCCGCCCAGGAGCAGCGAGAGGTTGGGACCGTCCAGCCGGCGGGCCTCGGTGGCGAAGCGGATCCGCTGGAACACCTCGTCCGGCCGGATCACCTGGTCGGCACCCAGGCGCAGAGCCTGCTGGCGCTGGAACGGATGCTTGGCCACTGCGATCAGCCGGCGCGGCGGGCAGAAGAGCTTGATCGCCGCGAGGGTGAGCAGCCCGATGGTGCCGGTGCCCTGGACCACCACCACGTCCTCAGCGCCCGCGGCGCCGCGCAAAGCGGCGTGCACCGAACAAGCGAACGGCTCGATCAGGACGGCCGCTTCGTCGCTCAGCGCTGGCGGCACCTCATGCAGCTGGCTCTCGTGCGCTATGAGCACCTCGCCCCAGCCGCCCCCGGTGGAGCAGCAGTAGCCGGTCTGCAGGCCCACCGCCAGATCCCCCTCGTCGACGCGCTGGCAGAGACCGGGGCGGCCCTCAACACAGCGAGCGCAGAGCGGGCTCAAGCCGCGGACCTCGCAGCCAAGCGCCGGCTCCACCACCACGCGGGCGCCGTCGCCCGCCAAGATGCCTACCACCTCATGCCCTGGCACGAAGGGATAGCTGGTCAAGGGATCGAGATAGAGCGAGGCATGACCAGTGATGGCCGCGGTGTCCGAGCCGCAAATGCCAGCCAGCGACGGCAGCACGCGACGCCAGCTGCCGTTCGGTGGCTCAGGCTCCTGCACGTCGCCCAGGTGCAGCAGCGAGAAGTCGCCGGTCGCCACGCCGGCGCGGCCGCCGGTGGCCCTGACCAGCGCGTACCGCGGCAGTGAGCGCACGTACTGCAGGGCCAGCATCGAGCCTAACCAACCACCGCCAGGGTCATCGCCGCGCCGCCTCTCTGTACGTCGCTGAGCGAGGGTCTGGCATCGGCAGCCGCCAGTTGCCAGGCGCCATCTTCCAACGCTCGACTCGCCAGCCGCGCTGGTCGGCGTGCTGGGAAAGCCGGGCGTCCGGATTGATGACAACCGGCGTGCCGACCAGCTCCAGCATCGGCAGGTCGGAGATGGCATCGGCGTAGGCGAAGCTCTCGGCCAGGTTGACGGCATGCCGGCCCGCGTACTCCTGGAGAAGGCTGGCCCGGGCCTCGCCCACTGAGGGCGGAGACCGAAGATCGCCTGTGAAGAGGCCGTCCTTCTGCAGTAGATGTGCGCAGTCGAGGTCGACACCCAGCAGCTCTGCCAGCGGCTCTACGACGACATCGACGGCGCCGGTGAGCAGGAGAACGCGATGGCCCGCCTCCTTGTGACGCCGGATGCGGCGCATGCCCTCCGGATAGATGCGGCGCAGGGTGACAGCCTGCAGCGCCTCGCGGCCGAGCAGCCGCATCTCCTCCGCCTCGAGCCCCTCGTACTCGCGATAAAACGAACGCTGGAACTCCGCCCGCGAGCGCCGCTCGAGGTAGAGCCAGCGCGGGCTCTGAGCGGCCATCTGAGCCAGGAAACGGGGCCACTCGGAGAGCGGCTGGTCCTTGAGGCGCATCCAGAAGAAGTACTCGACGACGTTGGTTTCGATGAGGGTTCCGTCGACGTCGAAGACCGCCATCACGTCGGTCCGGCCGGCGCGGCGCTGCAGCGTGTTGAGGGCTGTGCTCGTCTCCGGCTTCGGCGCCGTGCTGCCGCTCGGGCCTGGTCCCTGCCGCGGTCCTGTGTCCGCGCGGGCCATCCGGATCACAGTCGGCAGGTGCACCTCCTGGAAGTAGTGATGCCAGCTGAAGGTCGCCGGATCGAATGGGAAGGTGGCTCGCTCGGAGGGGGGCAGGCGCTCCCAGAGCGAGATCAGGTTGTGCGTGTCGTAGATGCAGTCCACCTCTGTATAGACGCCATAGAGGTCGGCCAGGTTGAGTGAGCGCTCGAGCTTCGCCTGCTGTTCGGTGAGGTCGTCCGACCAGTGGGTCGACCTGGCCCCCAAGGGTAGGCGCTCAACCAGCTGCTGCGCCGCCCCGACCGCCCGCAGGGCGAGCTTGCCCTTGGCGGTCAGCTCGCCGCGCGAGGGGAAGGTCCAAGTGGGCGTGCCGATCGCCTGCCCCCAGCGATCGCGCAGCGGATGTTTCCCGAAGAACTCACCCGATTGCTCATACATGTCCCGGAGCCGGAGCGGATTGCGGCTGCCGGAGGCCGCGTGGTAAACCCGGTACTCGCCCGCGGGCGGCGGCGAGGCGGCCACCGCCAGCACGGCGTTCACCACATAGTCAGCGGGAATGATGTCGAGCAGCGAGTCGGGGAGCCCTGAGAAGTCTCGGAGCACAGCACGGCCGAAGCCGAAGATGATGGGCTCCGCCATGCGGAAGCCCTCCAGCCAGCCCGGCTGCGGCTCAGCCAGAGCGCTCTCGATGATGCTGGGCCGCAGGATGCTGAGGGGGATCTCGCCTCGGAGCTCGGTCACCGCCCGCTCCGCCATGGCTTTGGTGAAGGCGTAGATGTCGGTGAAGCCGAGAGAGCGCGCGTGCACCCGCCCTCGCTCCACCAAGCGATCCTTGACCCACTTCTCACGCAATCGCTCGACCTGCCGGGCCTGGGCCGGGGTACCCGCCGGGCCCAGGCGGCTGCGGGCCTGCTTGCGCAGCTTCTCCAGCACCTCGGGTCGCCGGCTCTCCTCCTCCACCGCCGGCCGGAGCGTGGTCAGCACCGCCGCCTCATGGCGCCAGTTCAGGCCGGGATCATGCGGCAGCTCCTCTTTCACCAATCCGCGGAGCATGCCCCCCACATAGGCTGTCGAGACGTGGACCAGGTGCGGCTGGCTGCCAGTCTTGGTCAGCGTTTCGACCAGGCGCGCCGCGCCCAGGAGGTTGGTCTGCGCGGACAGATCAGCTGGGTTGTCGAATTCGACCGCGGCAGCAGAATGGATCACTATCTGGCACTCCCGCAGCTTGTTCAGCGATTCATTGCTGAGCCCCAGGCCGTCGTGGCCGAGATCGATCTCGAGCACTGCCAGCTTCGCTGCCGTCAACCGCTCGAATTCGGCCTCGCCCAGCTCGGCTTTGAGGCGTCCAAACGCCGGGCTCGAGAGAACCTCCCGCTGCAGCCGTTGAGCCGCCGGGCGGCGGGCTGAGGAACGGATGGCGAGATAGATCCGGCCGACGTCGGGCACCGAGCGCAGCAGCTTCTCCACTATGGACTTGCCCAGGAACCCGGTTGAGCCGGTGACCAGCAGCGTCTTGCCAGCCAGGGCCTCGGTGATCACGAGGTCGGTGAACGCTGCCAGGGCCGGTTTAGCGGCGCCGCTTCAGGCGATCGCGATTCTGAAACAGGCCGACGATGGCAGCGAAGCTCAGAGCCACGTAGAGAAAGCCGATGACGAACAGGCCTGTCTCAAGCATCTGGCAAGCATCGTAGCGGAGCTGGTGGACTTTGGCAGTCGGACGCGGAGCCTGCCGCTTGATCGAAGACCGGCGATTACCGTCCACTAACATGGCCGGGTGCAATTCAGGAGCGAGGGGCGCGCCGCCGTGTACCAAGAGCCTTCGGGCCCCGGCGGGGTGCGAATCGAAGAGCGCCCGCGGACAGGCGTTGAGCCGGGCTCGGTGGCAATCGAGCTCAAAGCCGCATCGCTGAACCACCTGGATCTCTGGCTCGCCAGCGGCGCCCAGCGAATCGATCCCCCGCGTGTCATCGGCGCCGACGGCGCCGGTGTTGTGGCTGACTCCACCGATCCTCGCTGGAAGTCCGGCGACGAGGTGGTCGTCTACCCTGTGGCCTGCTGCTGGGAGTGTGAGTGGTGCCGCTCCGGCGAGCAGGTGAAGTGCGAGCGCTTCGGAATCCTCGGCGAACATGTGGACGGCACTGCCTGCGAGCTGCTGCACGTCCCCGCCCAGAACGTCTACGAGAAGCCTGCCCGGCTTGACTGGCACCAGGCAGCCGCCTTTCCGCTCACCTTCCTGACCGCCTGGCGGATGCTCGTCACTCGAGCCCGCCTGCAACGCGGCGAGACCATGCTCGTCGTCGGCGCCGGAGCCGGCGTCGCCGCGGCGGCGATCGTCATCGGCAGGCACCTGGGAGCTCGGGTGTTGGCGACCAGCCGCAGCCCCGCGAAGCGAGCTAAGGCGGAGGGGCTGGGCGCCGAGGCAACGTTCGAGTCCGCGGACTTTGCAAAACCCTTACGTCAGTTCTGCGGCGGTGTTGACGTCGTCTTCGAGCACGTGGGCCCGGCCACATTTGACGAGTCGATCAAGTCGCTCCGCAAGGGCGGCCGGCTGGTGTTCTGTGGCTCCACCTCGGGGCCCAAAGCCGAGCTGAATCTGCCCCGCATCTTCTTCAACCACCTGGACCTGCTGGGGTCGACCATGGGCAACGCCGGCGAGTTCGAGCAGGTCCTGAGGGCTTTCGATCGGGGAATGCGGCCTCTGGTCGATTCCAGCTTCCCGCTGGTTCAGGTCAGCCAGGCGCTGCGCTATCTGGAGGGCGGCGAGCAGTTCGGCAAGGTCGTCCTCGATCTGAACGCTTGACCAGCAGACCGTCAGGCGGTGGGCGACGAGCTGCCTTCCAGCTGCGCCACATGCTCCTCCAGGTGCCCAACCAGGGTTTGCTCCAGCTGGTCGCCCAGGGTTGACTCCCGCACCCCCTCCCTGCCTCGCCGCAGGGCGACACGGTTGAGGTCGCTCTCGCTCAGGTCGTCGAGCAGGGCGACGAGGCCGGCTGTGCCGCTCCTGGCCGCGTGCAGCAGCTCGGCCTCGTCGGCCTCCGCCGCGGAGGCGATCGCCGCTTCGCGCCGGACGTAGCCGTCCTCGTCGCGACCCACCTCGCTCGCGCCCTCCAGGAGCCTGCGCATCTCCCCCGTCCAGAAGGGCAGCATCTCGCCCACGTGGCCGAGGACGTTGAACCTGTCCCAGCGTTCGCCGGTCGCAGGATCGGGCGCCCCTGGCTCGCCCGGACCCCGCGGCTGGAGCTCATCCAGCCGGCGAGCACAATCGGCCGCCCGGCGGCGGAGGTCTTGCAGATTGCTCATTGCGTACCGAACAGCCTATCGCCGAAGTCGCCCAGGCCTGGCACTATGTACGCCTTGTCATTGAGACCCTCATCCAGCGCAGCGGTGTAGATGTCGACGTCCGGATGCTGGCGCAGGAGCGCCTGGACGCCCTCTGGGGCGGCCACCACGCAGATCATGCGGGTGCCCTCGCCGCCTGCAGCCTTGATCAGCTCGACGGCCTGAGCGGCCGAGCCGCCGGTGGCCAGCATGGGGTCCAGCAGCAGTGGCGTCTTACCGCCGAGCGACGGCAGCTTGTTGTAATAGATGCGAGCGAGCGCCGTCTTCTCATCCCGCTCCAGTCCGATGTAACCCACGCTAACGCGCGAGAACAGTTCCAGTACTGGCGAGAGGATGCCGAGCCCCGCCCGCAGCACAGGGATGGCAACCAGCTCGTGGTCGATGCGGGCGGCAGCGGTCTCTGCCAGCGGCGTGCGGACAGTGATCGGGCTGGTCGTCAGGTCGGCAGTGGCCTCGTAAGCCAGGAGCGTGATGACCTTTCGAGCCAGGACGCGGAACTCATCCGACCGCGTGTCCACCGCCCGCAGCCCAGCCAAGCAGTCCATGACCAGCGGATGCCGGCTGACGTGCAGGCTCAATTCAAAGCTGCTTTTGAAAAACCGTTTGGCAGTCCAGCTACGCCTTGGGCGGGCTGGAGCCCGTGCTGGTCAAGCTATTCCCCTGAAACACCGCTGGGGCGGCCGACGTCGCTGAAGCGTTCCTCCAGGAACCTGCCATTGGCCAGGAGGCGATCGACATCGTTTCGCTGGGCCGCATGAGCCAGCTCATCCAGCTTGCGGTCGAGCAGATCGAGCTGCTCCCAGAGCACGTGGAGGCCCGTCTTGCCATCAGGCCGCACCGGCCAGTTGGCATATCCAGGCGGCAGTGCGAAGTACGCCTTGAGCGTGCTGGGAAGGTAATCAGTGGCAGTCGCGCCGATCAGATGGTGTTCCTGCGAGCCGGGCGGAAAGCGGTCGGCGTAGCGGCTCAACATCCACTGCACCTTGCGCCGGATGGTGTCCACTTTCAGCTGATAAGGCACCGGCAGGCGGCCGGAGGCGAGATCCGACGAGTGGGCCACCGCCTGGCCGGCCGCCGCCCACTCCTGGCGCTGCTTCTCTTCATAGGGATCCGGCTCCCGCTGACGTTTTCGACGGGGGGCCAGCACGCCCGCGGCGCCTGCCACGATCAGGGCGAAGAGCAGGATCTCCAGCCCCATCGCCGGCTACCCGGCCTTGTGGGCGGGGAGGATCAGCTCCCCCGCCCCGGCGGCGATCTGCTGCCCCGAATCCGCCTGATGCGCCTTGTCGATGTAGACCTGAGCCCTGGCCACCTCGCCCGACAGGGCATCGATGGTCTTCTTCATGTTGTCCAGCGCCGCCACCTTGTAAGTGTCGATCATGTCGATGGTGGCGTAGACATTGTTGAACGCCGCCTGCAGCTTCTCGACGCTCACAGTAGCGCTCGCCGCCTGGCTCTGGATCTCGCCTGTCTGCTCGCGAAGCATCACCGAGGTCGACTCGATAAGGTTGCCAGTGGTCTCGTTCAGCGCAGTGATCTGGTTCAACACCAGACGCTGGTTGTTCAGCGCCAGGGCCGTCATCACGGCAGTGCGCAGGGCGGAGACCGTGGTGGTGGTCGCGCGATCGACGCCCTTGATCAACTCCTGGTTGTTCTTGCGGACCAAATCAAGGGCGAGATAGCCCTGCACGGTGACCGCCAGCTGCGTGAGCAGGTCCTGGCGCTTCTGCCGCACGTAGAACAGCACGTTCTCCTGCAAGGATCGCGCGCGCTCGGGATCGCTGGCCTGGACCTGGCCGACCTTCGCTGTCAGCTGCTCATCGAGCTGCGAAGCCATGTAGGAGTACTGCTCCAGTCGACCCTTCATGGCCCAGAGATTCGCCTTCTCCTGCTCGATAGCGGCGTTGTCCCGCATCAGCTCGTCCTGGCCGCGGTAGAGCGCCTGGATGATGGCTTCGATGCTCCCCTGAGCCGACTGGTACTTGTGGAAGTAGTCGCGGAAGCGATTCCCGAAGGGAACCAGGCCGAACCTTCGCCGGGGGTTCTTCAGCCCCCGCGACGGATCCAGATCCTCGACCTGGCGGCGGAGCGCCAGCAGGGCATTGGAGACCTGCGAGGTCTCACCGATCGGACCCTGGTTGAGCGCGTTGGTGGGCCGCTCCAGAAAGCGATTGGAGCTCTCGGCCGAGCGCCGGATCTCTTGGTTGCCCATCTGGCTCACCGACTGCACCTTGCGGGTGAAGTCGGGGGAGTTCGTCTCGATTTGGGCGAGGGAGTCGACGAAGCTGCTCACCGCCCCGCTGATCTGCTGGGCCGTCTTAGGGTCGACGCGGATCGTGCCGGCGGCCTGGCTGGTGCTGATGGGGCTGACTGCCTGCGGCGGCTCCAGCACCAACTCCCCGGCAGTGGCGGAGCCGGCGGGCGGGTTCGTGGAGTCGGTCTTGGGTTCCGTCACTGAGCGCTCACCAATTGATTGTTACCCCTTCCAGCTGGTTTCCTCACCTGCTCAACTCCTGGAGGCGGCCGGCGGGTCGCCGAGGCCTCCGGGCGCGTCCAGAGTTTGGCAGCTGTCTCGTGGCTGAGCACCACCTCCCGGTCCGCCAGCTTCAGCCGCAGCGTCAGGCCGACCGGATCCGCCTCCATCACGCTGAGCGCTGCCCCCGGCACCAGACGCCGGTCCCAGAGATAGCGCAGCAGGGTGGGGGCTTCTCGTTCGGCCACCTCGGAGATCCGGGTGACTACCGCCGTGCTGCCCTGGGGCAGGCTGGCCAGCCGCACCTCATCAGGGTTCAGCTCAGCGTGACCGGGGATGGGATTGCCGTGAGGACAGGTGAGCGGTCGGCCCAGATGGTCCCACAGCTTCTGCTCGACCGCCTCCGAGACAGCATGCTCCAAGCGGGCTGCCTCCTCATCGGCCTGCAGCCAGTTCAGACCCAGGGAATCAGTCAGCCAGCGTTCCATGATCCGGTGGCGACGCACTACTGAAGCGGCGGCCTGGCGACCTTTGTCTGTCAGCACCACCTGCTTGCGACCATCCAAACGCACCATGCCATCCCTGACCATCCGCCGGAGAGCGACAGTCACTGTGGGCCGGCTGACTCCCAGCCAGTCGGCCAAGCGGGCCGAGCGGACGCTCTCACCCTCGGCGTCGATGTAGTACATCGCCTCCAAATAGCGGGAGATGACCTCGCTCGGGGCGGCGCCGGCGGCCTCCGCCGCGATTTCGGGGCGGCCCTTCGCGCCGTCCCCTCGCCCGCTAGCCGACGAGCCGGTCGAAGTCTTCCTCGTCGCCACTGAAGCGCTGCGGGTCGCGCCAGCGGAACAGACTCTCCTGAACCTCGAAGACGGAGTCCAGAATCTCTTGCACCTGCTCCGAATCTCTATATACGTTCTTGCAACCGGCGGGCAGCTCGGCCATCTGCTGCTTGATGGCGCTCCGGAGCTTCCGAGGCACGGTCTTCACGCCGTCCCGGTTCATCTCTTCCAGGCCCCAGAGGACCTTGTCGGTCACGTTCAGCATGCGGTAGAACGCATAGCGGCGGTCATTGCTGCGCCGGATGGTCTCTTCCAACTCGCCGATAGCCAGATTCGTCTCATCAATCATGCGCCTCACCTACCTTTTCAGTACGATGCCGTTCACTCTGACGCAGCCTTTGCAGCCTCCCGTCAGATGACATTTCCGTCTTCTCCCGAATTGATTTCGCGGCTCGCCGCCGCCCTCCTTCCAATCGATCGCTGGGGTACCTTTCGACGCGGGGCTCGACCAGCAGCCGTTGTCGCGCTCTTATTCCGGCGCGAGGGTCGCTGGCACGTTCCCTTCGTAGTCAGGCAAAGCGGCCTACGCAACCATCCTGGCCAGATCGGGCTCCCCGGAGGAGGCCTCCTTCCCGACGAGAATGCGTGGACCGCCGCGGCTCGGGAGGCAAATGAGGAAATCGGTGTCAATACCGACGACCTCGTGCCACTCGGTGCCGCCCCACCAGTCTACGCGGCGGTGAGCAATTATTCAGTGGTGCCGTTCGTGGCCTGGCTGCGAGGACCCGAGCCGACCTTCGTCCCTGATAGCGACGAGGTCGCTGCCGTGCTGGAAGTGCCGCTCAGCACGCTGATCGACGAGAACGCCTGGATCGGAGCAGCCGACTCCTGGCCGGGGCTGCACCTGCCGGTGGTGGACACCGCGATCTGGGGCCTCACCGCCCGCCTGCTCGCCGATCTGCTGCCGGCACTGCGCGCCGGGCGGCGGGAGGCAGAGCCGTCTGGCGAGGGCTCCGGGAATCAGTCGGCTGACGAGCCTCGCTAGCCAGTGCGCTCGCTCTACGGGCGACGCTGCAGCCGGCGCAGTGACAGTGCCAGATAGACGCCCAGAATGCCCAGGCCGAGGGCGTAACCGAGTCCCAGGTACATCAGCGGGCGAGCTCCAGGCTGGCGTTCGTGGCGCGGCCCTCCTGCTCTTCGGCCTGCTGCTCGATGCTGTAGCGGATGCTGACCAGGGCCGCCGTCAGGATCAGCGTCGCGACGACGGTGACGCCAAAGGTCAGCAGCATCGCAAAAGGCAGCGCCGGCTGCCCGTTGCCGGCGCGAAGTGAGGGGTGAAGGGTGCGCCACCACTGCACGCTGAAGTAGACGATCGGGACGTCGATAAAGCCGAAGATGCCGACGACAGCCGCCAACCGGCTGGCTTGCCAGCCCGGCGAAGCGAACTTCCGCACCAGCAGATAGCCGGCGTAGATCAGCCAGAGCACGACCGTCGTGGTGAAGCGGGCATCCCAGGTCTGGGAGGGATCCCAGCCCCAGATCGGCTTGGCCCAGACGATGCCCATCGAGATGTTGACAGTCAGCATGACGAGCCCGACCTGCGCTGCCGCGTGCGCCAGGCGGTCGCTCGCGGCTCCGGGGCGCACTAGGTGCGTCGCGCTCGCCACCACCACAATCGCAAAGCACGCGAAGCCGGCGATGGCGGCGGAGACATGCAAGTAGAAGATCCGCTGCACGGGCCCCTGGACCGCGTCCTGGGGCGCATAGAGGAAGACCATGGCCAGCGCTCCCAACAACGCGACCACGCCGGCAGCTGTCAGGACATAGGGCAGGCGGTGTTCAGTCATCGAGCACAAAGCGGGCCGCCAGGACGGCCGCTATCCAGAAGAGTACCCCCAGATCCAGGAGCAGAAGTGATGGTTCGGGGCTCACCGCCTGGCCGGCGAAGGCCTCCTGCAGAGCCCTGCCACCTAGCACCACGAACGGCAGCCAGAGCGGCAGGACGAGCACCGGGAGGAGCAGTTCCTTGGCGCGCGTCTGGGCGGCCAGGGCAGCGAAGAGGGAACCCAGGGCCGCGATGCCCAGGCTGGCGGCGACGCTGATGGCGACGATTGCGGCTGAGAGGGGAGCGCCGAAGAACAGCGCCATTCCCAACAGCAGCACGGCCTCGGTGGCGAGGAGCACGAGGCCGGCCGCGGCGGCCTTGCCGGCAAACAGCGCGCCGGCGGGGGCGGGAGTCAACAGCATCGCCTCCAGCGAGCCCCGGTCCTTCTCTCCTGCAAAGCTGCGGCCGAAGGCGACGAGTCCCACAAAGACCAGGACCAGCCAGAGAATGCCAGGTGCCAGGCGGGGAACGCTGGCGCCGTTCAGATCGAAGGCGAAGTTGGCGATCAAGAGCGCCAGGACGACGAAGGTGGCGAGTGCTGGCAGTAGTTCGCGACCGCGCCACTCGCTGCGCAGGTCCTTCCGCGCCACGGCCAAAGCTATCTGAAGGGATCGCAATCTAGCAGGCCGATGCTAGTCAGCGTTCACGACTTGTAGCGCCCAGGGATCGCCCGCCGGTAGTCCGGCTTTGAGCAGCAGGCCGCGGGAGCAGAGCTCGCGGGCCAGGCTTCGGTCATGGGTCGCCATCAGCACTGTGCGATCCCGGAAGAGGCGGCCGAGCAGCGCCCGACCGCTCGAGTCCAAGCTCGCGTCGGGCTCATCCAGGATCAGCAGCTCGGGTTGATGCAGGACCGAGCGGGCCAGCGCCAGGCGCTGCTGCAGTCCCCGGGAGAGCGTCCCCGCCCGGGCCCGCTGTACAGCCGCCAACCCGCACTCTTCCAGAGCCTCTGTCACCCGCTGGGTGGAGACGCCTTGGAGGACTGCGAAAAACTCGAGGTTCTCCCTGACGCTGAGCTCCTCGTAGACGCCCGGCTGATGGCCGAGATAGCCCAGCCTTCCCCGCAGCCGCTCCCTCTGTGCTCCGGCGTCGAGTCCGAACAGCACCAGCCGGCCGGACGCGGGCCGGGCAGCGGTGGCGATGAGCCGGAGCAGAGTGGTCTTACCGGCTCCGTTGTCACCCAGCACCGCCAGACGCTCACCCGCGGCGACCTGCAGATCCATCGGTCCCAGAGCGAGCCTCGAGCCAAAGCGCTGAGTCAGCGCACCCGCCACGATGACACTCACTTCCGGGGGGCCCGTCCCAGCAGCGGCCACAGGGCATAGGCCGCCCCGGCCAGGAAGAGAGCGGTGGCCAGCAGCCAGATCAAGTCGTTCGAGCTGGGACCGGCCGCAGAGCCGGGGAGTTCTGGCGGGCGCCCAGGGGCAGGCTCAGGTGGCCCAGGACCATGCCTGTGACAAGAAGCGAAGCCCCCACCCAGACCCAGCTGACCAGGGGATTTACGAAGACACGCAGCGACACCACGTCGCCGGCCGACGTCCCGGTCAGCACCACGTAGACGTCATCGAGCGCGCCTGAGTCGATGGCAACGCGGCTGACCACCTGGTCGCCCAGAGCCGGATAGGTCAGCCGGGAGGGCTCATAGATCGCCGAGCCGGCGCTGAGCCGCGCGATCAGCGCAACGTGATCTCCCTGCCGCTCCTCTCGCGTTCCCAGGTAGGTCAGATGATGGCCGGCGAGCGTCATGGATTGGCCTGGTTTCAGCTGCACGTCCTGCTGCTGCTGCCAGGCGTGCGAGCCGGCGATGCCGATCACCAAGACGAGGAAGCCGATATGCGCCAGGTAGGCGCCGTAGCGCCGGCGGTTTCGGGCGGCCAGCCTGACGAACGCGACAGGCCAGCTGGCCGCCAGGCGCCGGGCCTGGAATGTGCCGCGAGCGTATTCCAGGCCGCAGGTGGCCAGACCCGCTGCCGCCAGGGGAAGGGCCAAAAGCGCGGTGCCCTGGCGCACCCCAGCGGCCAGCAGCAGAGTGAGCGTGAATATGCCGGCGGCCAGTGGCCAGCGCAGGTTGCGCAGCCAGGTCCGACCGGCGCGCTGCCAGGGCAGCAGAGGACCGAAGCCGAGCAGTGCCAGCAAGAGCACAAAGAGGGGCGCCGAAACCCTCTCGTAATAGTCCTGTCCAACCACCAGCTGGCGTCCTGTGAGACCGCTCAGGAGTGGCAGGAGCACCCCCCAGAGAACCGCCGCGGCCAGCGCCAGCAAGATGCCGTTCTGAACGTGGAAGGCGCCTTCCCGGGAGACCGCCGCGGGCGAGGCGAGCTGAGGGCCAGGCGCCGACCGCCCCGCCCTGGTCAGCGTGACCAAGGAAGCCGCCAGGCAGATCAGAAAGAAGCCGAAGAACCAGGGTCCCAGCGGGCTCACCGCGAAGGTGTGCACCGACGGCACGACGCCGCTGCGGACTATGAAGGTGCCGAAGATCGAGAGCAGGAAAGCCGTGACCACCAGTCCGAAGCCCCAGGTGCGCAGCTGGCCGGATGCTCGTTCCTGAACCAGGGCGGTGTGCAGGTAGGCGGTGGTCACCAGCCAGGGCAGCAGGGCGACATTCTCGACCGGATCCCAGCCCCAGTAACCGCCCCAGCCGAGGACGTGGTAGGCCCACCACATGCCCAGCACCAGACCGGTGCTCTGCAGCGCCCAGGCCAGCAGTGCGAACCGCCGGGTGTGACGGATCCACTCGCCGCCGGCCGCAGCCTCGCCGGCCCAGAGCGCCGCCATGGCAAAGCTGAAGGGAACCGCGAAGGAGCTGTAGCCGGCGAGCAGGAAGGGAGGATGCACGAGCATGCCGCCGTCGCGCAGTACCGGGGTCAGGCCCAGGCCGTCGCCGGGCACGATTGGCAGCACGTCAAACGGACTGGACACAAACACCAGCACGAGTAGGAAAAACCCGGCCAGGCCGGCCAGGATGGCGTTGGCGTAGGCGGGCAGCTTCGTCCCGAGCCTCGGGGCTGCAGCCAGAGAGGCGGCGCCCAGCAGGCTGAGCAGGAGCGCCCAGTAGAGCAGCGAGCCCTCCTGCCCGCCATAGAAAGCGGCAGCCACCAGCGGCGTCGCCAGCGACCGATCGGTGTGCTCAACCACATAGGCGAGCGAGAAATCGTGGCTCAGCAGGGCGTAGAGAAGGACTGCCGCGGCTCCCACCACGCCTGTCGCGCCGGCATAGAAAGCTCGACGGGCGACCCGCGCCAGCACTGGATCCCCGCGCAGCCCGGCGGTTAAGGCCAGAACGCCGCTGGACAGGTCCAGCACCAGCGCTGTGAGCAGGAACGCCGCGCCGAGGATGGCGGCCGACATGCTGATTCCTCAGCTTGCCGGCGAGGCCGTCGCGAACCGGGAGGGGCACTTCGTCTGCAGCGTGCGCGCGTGGAAGACCCCGTCGGAGCCCACCTTGCCCGCCACCACCACCTGAACGCCAGGCCGGAAGATATCCGGCACAGTGCCCGTGTAATCGACGGGTATCGTGCTGGAGCCCTCGGCGGCAGTGAATCGGATGTGCAAGCCGCCGTCGGAGCGCACCACGTCGTCCTGCACCACCCCCAGCACCCTCGCCTCTCGGTCCGAGGGATGCGCCTTCATCTCGTTGATCGTCTCGTAGTACTCGGCCGAGGTGCCTGTAGCCGAATAGATCAGATAGCCGAGTAGGCCGACCACCGCCAGCCCCAGCAGCAGCCAGCGCCAACGTCCCAGCAGCGCTGTCGCGCGCACGCTGACGCTCACGCGCGCTGCTCGGAAAAGATGGCGTTCATGACTTGATTCCTACCAGTTCCAGATAGCGGCTCAACAGCGCTGCATTGAGTGGGCCTCGGTGCTGGGCCACCACAAACCCGGCGGCGTTGAGGAAGTAAGTGGTCGGAAGCCCATCCGTCTGATAACCGGACGGGATGCCACCTCTTGCCTGACCCACCGGATAAGGTACAGGCTGGGCCAAGAGAAAGGCGCGCGCCGCCTCCGCTGTGTCCCTGGTGTCCACGCCGAGAAAGTGCACAGTGGCCCGCCGGCTCACCGCTTCCCGGGCGAGCAGCGGCATCTCCTGCCGGCAGGGCTGGCACCAGGAGGCCCAGAAGTTGAGAACCACCGGCTGGCCGCGCAACTCGTGCAGGCTCGTCTGGCCGCCGCGGTCCAGCCGCTCGACCGAGAACTCTGGTGCAGCCTGGCCCAGTAACCCAGGATCAGAGCGAGCATGGAGCAGGCCCCAGCCGAGCGCCACCACGATCACCAGCAGCAGCGCGCTGACGCCGGTCCAGACAACCAGCCGGGCGCTCATCCGGCCGGAGCCAGGCCAGTCAGGGCCGCGAGGACGCTGGCCGGATCGTCACCGGGCACCCGAAGATCGACCGCCACCTCAGAGACGCCCAACGCTGCGAGCTCGTCCAGCCGGCGGCGGCATTCAGGGATGGGGCCGATGATGCTGACCAGGTCGACCATCTCGTCGCTCACCGCCGCGGTCGCCTGCGCTCTCCGGCCGCCCAGGTAGTGCTCCTGGATCTCTCTCGCCTCGGCCTCGAAACCGTAGAGGCAGAAGAGCTGGTTGTAGTAGTTGCGCTGCCTGGTGCCCATCCCGCCGATGTACAGGGCCAGCTGCGCCCGAACGCTGTCCCGACCTCGCGCCACATCGTCGGTGACTATGACTGGCTGGAAGACGCAGATCGAGAGCTCGGCCAGGGACCGGCCAGCCCGCTGGGCTCCCCTTGCCAGCTCGGGCTCGAAGGCCCTCGAGAAGTGATGCGGCGAGAAGAAGATGGGGAGCCAGCCGTCGGCGATCTCACCCGCCAGGGCGATTCCGGCCGGGGTCAGGGTGGCCAGGTAGATGGGGATGCGCGAGCGGACAGGATGCGTGATCAGCTTCAGCCCCTGTGGGAGGTGAAAGATCTCCCCCTCGTAGGTGAGCCGATCCCGGCGCAGAACTGAACGGACTATCTCGGTCGTCTCGCGCAGCCGCCGCACGCCCCGCCCGAACGGCACCCCATGCCAGCCCTGCACAACCTGCTGGCCTGAAGTGCCCAGGCCGAGGACGAAGCGGCCGCCCGAGATGCTGTCGAGCGACCCTGCTGTCTGGGCGATCAGGGCTGGGCTGCGACTGAAGACGTTGACTATGCCGGTCGCCAGCTTGATGCGCTCGGTGTGGTTGGCCAGGTCAGTAAGCACCGTGAAGGCGTCCCAGCCGTACACCTCGGCGATCCAGACTGTGTCATAGCCGAGGCGATCGCCCGCCTGCACGAAGGCGAGCGTCATCTCACGGGGAATTCGGTCGGTGTAGGGCAGAGTCAGCCCCAGTCTCATCGGGCGCTACTCGTCCGGCAGGGCATTCGCCCTCGCGATGCGCGCATACAGCTCAGCGGAGGGCTTGACTTGCCGTTCCTGGGTCTCGAGGTCCACGCCGATCAACCCGAAGCGCATCGAGTAGCCCCGCGCCCACTCGAAGTTGTCAACCGAGGTCCAGTGAAAGTAGCCGCGCAGATCGACACCAGCCTGAATCGCCTCCCAGGCCTTGCCCAGAGACGCGCAGAGGAAGGACTGCCGCGGCTCGTCTCTGGCACTGGCGATGCCGTTTTCGGTGATGTAGACGGGCTTGCCCAGCGGCTTCAGTTCCAGCAGCGCCTCGCGCAGCCAGTCAGGTTGGACCGCCCAGCCGAAATCGGAAAGCGGCAGGCCGGGTGGCACGCTGCGCTCGACGAATCCCTGACCCGGGCGGCGCAGGGTGAAACGCACCAATTCACGGCTGTAGTGGTTCACGCCCAGAAAATCGCTGGGCGCCTCCACCACGCGCTGCAGGCGGCCCCGGCCGACCGGCCAGCTCGTCATCAGCCGGTCGCCCACCCTGGCTGCCAGCCGGTCGAGCCGGCGGGTCGGGTTGTGGGGCAGCAGTGGCCAGCGATGGTTGGCGATGCCAACCGGCACCTGCGGCGTGATCTTGTGCAGATCCCGATACGCCTGCTCGTGGGCCCGGCGCAGATTGGCCAGGACCCGAAAGGTTCCCCGCCAGTCGCCGCGGCGGCTGGGCGGAAACTCGCCGTCGAGCCAGCCCATGTAGGCATAGATCAGGGGCTCGTTGAGAGTGCACCAGAATGAGACCAGGTGGCCCAGCTCCTCTGCCACCCGCCGCACGAAGGGCAGCCAGGCGGCCGGTGAACCCGCTGCCGCCCAGCCCCCGCGGCGCGTGAACCAGAGCGGGGAGGTGAAGTGGTGAAGGGTGACCATCGCGCTCAGGCCCTGCTCTCTCAGCTCGGTCAGCACGTCGCGGTAGTGACGCAGCTGGCTCAGGTCGAACTCCCCCCGCGCCGGCTCCACTCGCGACCACTCGATCGAGAGGCGGTGGGCGTTCTGGCCCAGCTGGCGGAGCAGCCGGAAGTCGGCGGCGAAACGGTGGTAGTGGTTGCAGGCGGGGTCGGAGGAGTCACCGGTTCGAATGCCGCCGCGCTGCTCGAACTCCCACCAGTCGTTGTTGTGGTTGCCGCCCTCGACCTGGTGGGCAGCGGTGGCGCAGCCCCAGAGAAAGCCTTCCGGAAACGCTCTCGTCACGGCAGTCGTGGCTACGCCGCCGGAGCCACCGCCGTCACGCTCGGCGGCGGCACGTAGTTGACTGCCCGCACCTCACCCGCCACAACATCCACCTCCAGCACACCAGCTCGGTCGACCAGCTTGCGGTGCATCTCGCGCTCGTTCTGAGGGCGACCGTCCAGCAGGATCCAGGCTGCCTGGAGAGGATCGGCGTGGCTGATCAGCGCCGAAACCTCAGCAGGATGTTCGGCGGCCACTCGCTGCATGACCTGGAGCACCCGACCGCCCATCACCCGATAGCTCTCATCGCCCGGCAGCAGGCCGCGCCGCGCCTTGTGGACGAACCAGAGGGGCCGGCGGACCGGGATCTGCCAGTAAGGCACACCCTGGAGATAGCGGCTGAACTCCGCCTCACTCAGCTCTGGGTCGGCGATCAACTCAGCTGGCGCGGCGAGCTGCTGGGCTATCAGTTCGGCAGTCTCCTGGGCCCGCTCCAGCGGACTGTGGACAATCCGGCTGAGGCCGCTCTGGCTGAGCCGCCGCCCGAGCGCCGCTGACTCCTCGCGGCCCTTCGCGCTGAGCCGGAAGTTGTCGAGGTGTCCGTACAGCAGGTTGCGAGGGTTCTCCACAGTGGCGTGGCGGATCAGGTAGATGCGAGTCAAGGCACTCTAAGCCTAGTTGGCTGCGAGCGGGAGACTATCGTTCTCGCCATGAGAGAGCAGGGCGAGCTGTTCAGCGATCGGGCCCCTCGCGGCGAGCCAACGCCGCCGGCCGACGCTGGTCGCCAGGCGGACGCGCCACTGGCCAGCCGGCTGCGGCCGCGGCAATTCTCCGAACTCGAGGGTCAGCAGGAGGTGGTCAGGACGCTGAGCGAGCTGGCGGGTTCGGGCCGCTTGCCGAGCCTCGTCCTCTGGGGACCGCCTGGGTCGGGTAAGACGACCCTCGCCAGGATCCTGGCCGAGGCGACCGGCGCCCACCTCCTCAGTGTCAGCGCCGTGACGTCAGGCGTGGCCGACCTGCGCAAAGCTCTCGCCCAGGCGGCAGAAGTGCGCCGCCTCGGCCGCCGGAGCCTGCTCTTCATCGATGAGCTGCACAGGTTCAACAAGGCGCAGCAGGACGCCATCCTGCCGGCGGTGGAGGACGGCACAGTTACCCTGATCGGCGCCACCACCGAAAACCCTTCTTTCGAAGTCAACTCACCACTCCTCTCCCGCAGCCGCGTCTTTCGCCTCGAACCGCTCGACCGGGCAGACCTGGCGGCGATCGTAAAGCGCGGCCTGTTGGAGCTGAGGGCAGAGCTGACGGAGGATGCCGAGAATGCACTCCTGGAGCTCAGCCGAGGTGACGCGCGCGTGGCGCTGAACGCGCTCGAGGCGGCTCATGCGCTGGCTCGGGGCCGCCGGATCGAGCTGCCTCAAGTCGAGCAGGCGCTCCAGCAACCACACCTTCTCTATGACCGGGCGGGTGACATGCACTACGACCTGGCCTCGGCGCTGATCAAGAGCGTCCGGGGCAGCGACCCAGACGCAGCCGTGTACTGGCTGGCCCGGATGCTGGAAGCCGGCGAGGAGGTGAACTTCGTTGCCCGCCGGCTCGTCCTCTCGGCCGCCGAGGATGTCGGCCTGGCCGACCCTGCGGCGCTGCCCCTGGCGGTGGCGGCTCAGCAGGCGGCGCACCTGGTCGGGATGCCCGAAGCGGTGCTGCCGCTGTCCGAGGCAGCGATCTACCTGGCCCTCGCAGCCAAGTCCAATTCCGCCTATCGCGCGTATGGCGCCGCCCGGCAGGCAGTGCAGGAGCACGGCAACCTGCCCGTCCCGCTGCACCTGCGGAACGCCGCCACCTCGCTCATGCGGGAGCTTGGTTACGGAGCCGGGTATCGCTACGCGCACGATTTCGAGGGCGGGAAAGCCGACCAGCAGCATCTGCCTGACGCACTCAGAGGCCAGCGGTTCTACGAACCGACTCCCCGGGACCTGCCAGGACCTGGCTGAGATTGAGGGCGGCCGGCTATGGGTGGTCCCGGATTGCCTTCGTGGCTCAGGCAGGCTCCAGGTCGAAGGTGACCTGGACGATCGCTGTGATGTCCGCGTCGCCCGGGTCGAGGTTCAGCTCGGGAGCGGAGTCGGACACTGCCGCCGCCCGCATCATCGCCCGAGGCTGGGGCGGAGGAGTCGGGCGCAGGTCAGCCTCGGTCACCTCGGCCACAGCTCCCACCCTCAGGCCCAGGGCCCCGGCGTAGGCGACGGCCCGGCGGTGAGCGTCGCGGGCCGCCTCGGCGCAGGCTTGGGCCCGCGCTGGATGGCTGGGGGACAGCGTCCAGCTCGGTCCGACCACCTCCGCCTCCGCCTGCTGAACTGCCTCCCTCACCAGGCGTGCGGCCAGTTTGGGGTCGTCGTGGGTGACCATGACGTGGACTGTGGCCCGGTGACCGCGTAGGCGATGCTCCTGGCGTTGAGCGTCCCACTCGCTCTCGGGCCGCACCGAGACGCCCGAGCTCGACCAGTCCGCGGACTTGAGGCCGACGGCCGTGAAAGCCTCCTCCAGTGCTGCGCTTCGCCTTGCCACCTCTTCCAGGGCGGCGTCGGGCGTGGCCTCGAGTCGAGTCACGGTCAGCCCGATCGAGTAGCGGTCGGGCCGCCCGCGGGCCATCCCCTCGCCGCGCACAGTGACGGTTGACGCCATGGCAACCATTCTGCGGTTCTCGCGAGGTGGTTGTCAGGCTGCCGGGAGGCCCCTTTCCCTGCCGGCGCTAGCATGGTCAGCCGTGTCAGAAGCGCTTGTCATCTTCAAACCGGACTCCGCGCACCGTCTGGCCGCGCGCGCAGCTCTCTGGGAGTGGCTCGCCAGCGAGCGCGACTGGAAGCTCCAGGGCCTCACCTGGTTCCAGCCGCCGCGGGAGTTGGTCGAGAGCCACTACGACTTCCTCGCCGACCGCCCCTTCTTCCCCTGGCTCGTCCAATTCATGACAGCGCTACCCGTCCTCGTCGGACGCCTTGAAGCGGAGCCGGAGGCTCTGGTCCAGATGCGTCACGTCCTGGGCGAAACGCAGGTGCCCAAGGCCCGCCCCGGCTCCTTGCGGGAGCGCTACGGAATCGGCGGCGGCGTCAACGTCATGCACCTTTCCGACGCAGCCGAGACGGGCGCCAAGGAGGTCCAGAATTGGAGCCGCTTCGTGAGCCTGGACGCCATCCAGCCACCCGAGGCAAACGACGGCCGGCCGGACCACACCTTCCACCTTCGCTCACTGGCCGGGCAATACAGCGCCGGAGTACACCGGGAGCTGGCGGCTGCGGAAATCCGGCGGCTGCTCGCTGAGGAGAGTGATCTCAGCCCTGAGCAGCTGTCGAGCCTCGGCCGGATAGTGCTGGCTGCGTTCGAGTAGCAGCTCCGCTGGCTCGGCTTCAGGCTCCGGCTGGGGCCTCAGGCTCCGGTTTGGACTTCGGGCTGGCCCAATCGGGAGGCGCGGCCCGCACGGTCACGGTGTTGCTGAAGAGTGAGATGTTGGGGATCACTATGAGCGCGCCGTCCTCGCCTCGCAGGTAGGTGGTGCGCATGCGCACCTCCTCCACCCGACCGGTCGCCCCGCCCGTCTCCAACAGCTCGCCGACCACGACGTTCCGCTCCAGCAGAACGTAGAAGCCGGCGACATAGCTCTTGAAGATGTCCTGCAGGCCCAGGCTGGTCACGAAAGCCGCGACCAGCAGCCCGGTCAGGCCGGCAGCAGCATTTCCCAGCGAGAGGGAGATGAACTCGAAGACACCGAGCCCGATCAGCCCCGCGTAGACGGCGCGCTCGGTGAGCAGTGCCATGTCGGGCCTGATGTGCCGGCGAGTCAGGGCGCGACGCAGTATGCGCCGGGTGAGCAGCGCCAGCAGGTAGATGAGGGCTAGGACCAGCAGCCCCGAGAGGACCTGCCGGACCGGCGCCAGCGCCTGCGAGTTCCAGTACCAGTCAGGGTTCAAGACCGCCGGCGCCGGTCCGGCCGGCCTGAAGATCGAGGGGACTATTCGGCCCCTTCCGGAGACTGGTCGCCGGCCGGCTCTTCTTCGGCCGCCTCGGCCGGCTCTTCGGCCTGGCCTTCCGCGGCTTCTTCGGCGGCCAGCTCGGCGACCATGTCGCGGCGCGCCGTCAGCTTGACCACCATCTCATCGGGATCATCGACGACACTCACTCCTTGAGGGAGCCGCAGTTCGCCCACCCGGATGCCCTCGTCGATTTCCTGCAGGCCCGAGATATCGACATCGACGACGTCCGGGATGTCAGTGGGCAGGCACTCGACCTTGAGGTTGTGAAGCACGTGCAGGACGTCGGCGTCGCCGGCATCGACCAGGGCCGGGAGGCCGCTCACCGTCACTGGCACCTCCACCTGCAGCTTCTCCCGCAGGCTGACCTGGTGAAAATCGACGTGGACGACGTGGTGCCAGCGAGGCGAATGCTGGATCTCCTTGACCAGGACCTTGTGCGGTCTTCCGTCGTCGATTACCAAGTCGATCAACGACGTTCGTCCCACCCTGGCGAAGACCCTTCCGAAGTCGCGCGCGTCGAGCTGCAGGTTGAAGGCCTTGGTGCGGTGGCCGTAGAGGACGGCGGGCAGCAGGCCCTGATGGCGGAGCTTGCGGCTGGCCTTGCCCAGGCTGTCCCGCGTGTTGGCATTCAGTTGCATACGGTCTCCAAGAGTGAGTCAAGTCGCCTTTCAGCGGGCGCGAGTATCATCTGCAGTGCGCGAAACAAAACGCTGTTGCCGCGCGTTCAAGTTTAGCAACTCAATGCGAAAAATCACCAGAATCTACGTTCTCGTCGCACTCAACCTGGTGGCTCTCATCGCCCTCGGCGGTTCCCTCCTGCTAACTGCTGACCGCGAGAGCAGCCGTGCCCAAGCCCAGTTTGAGCAGAACCGCGCGCGTCTGAGCGCCGCGCTGCAGCAGGCGCAGGCGCAGGGCTACTCGGCCGCGGACCTTCAGCCCTTCGCCGGCGCGCTCTCAGGTATGGACCACAGCCAAGCGCCCTCCTGGCCACCGGCTCGGGTTCAATTCTTTCGATCCAATGCCACCACAGCGGATCAGCTGAACAGCCAGCTGACTGTGCGTGAGCGTCAGCTGCTCGAATCGGCTCAGAGCGACGCTGCCAACCAGATCAAGACCGACCAGGCCGCCCTGGCCAACAGCCAGGCGATCGGCGTCGACCCGGCTGACATGACTCCCCTGCAGCAGCAGCTGGACGGCGCGGTGAAGGAGCAGGGCGCTGCTCACACCATCACCGACTACCGCAAGGTGTCGGCCGACGCCCAGGCACTCAACAACGACATCGCCACCCTGGCCGCCAACCAGGCCAAGGAGAACGACGCCATCCAAACGGCGGCCGCCGATCTGAAGGGCAAGACCGCCGGCAATCTGGACGCCATCCACAAGGCCGGCCAGGACGCTCTGACCGAGGGCCGCAACAACGCGACGGCAGCCGCCTACCTGAACAAGCCCAGCCCCTTCAAGGGCTGGAACGCTGTCAACTCGGCTTACGCGAAGCTCGAGAAATACGCCGCCAAGCTTGGCTCAGGCAACGTGGATGAGGCAGCCGTGGCTGCCGCCGCCCTCCAGCGCTACAACCTCCAGATCCACGACGGGCTCTTCAGCAATCTGCCCCCGAAGGCGATCCTGATGCAGCATGACGCCCAGCAGCTGTGGGCTTACGAGAACGGCCAGGAGGTCCGCTCCACTCAGATCACCACCGGCCGGCCGGCTCTGCCCACCGACATCGGCCCCATGAAGGTGCTCAGCAAGTCACATCCGTGGAAGATGCACTCGCCCTGGCCGAAGGGGTCGCCCTACTGGTACCCGGACACGATGGTTCAGTACGTGCTCTGGTTCACCAATACGGGTGAAGGCCTCCACGACGCGCCCTGGCAGGGCTGCTGCTGGGGCCCCGGCTCCGAGAACAACGAGTCGCTCGCCAGCCATGGCTGCATTCACGTGCCCTACGACACCGAGGTCTGGATGTTCAACTGGGCGCCCGAAGGCACGCCAGTGATCTTCTACCCGGGGGATGGCAGCCCCGTCCAGAACCAGCTCGCTCAGATCACCACCGACGACAAGGGCAATCCGCTGAGCGGTCCTGGCGGCGCCCGCGGTATTTAGGGAGACGGTAACCGGTCTCCGCCGGCGCTGATCCTAGCGGGCGGGGAAGCGGTTGCGCAGCCAGTCGATGATCGACTGCAGCGGGGCGCCCGGCGTGAAGATCTCAGCCACCCCCTGCTTCTTCAACTCGACTATGTCGTCCTCGGGCACTATGCCCCCACCGAAGACCACTATGTCCTCGGCCCTTCGCCTCCTCAGCTCTTCGACCACTGCGGGAAAGAGGGTCATGTGCGCGCCCGAGTGGAGCGAGAGACCGATTACCTGAGCGTCCTCCTGCAGGGCGGCCTCGACAACCATTTGCGGGGTTTGCCGCAGGCCCGTGTAGATGATCTCGAAGCCGGCGTCGCGCAGGGCTCGGGCAACCACCTTCACGCCGCGGTCATGTCCGTCCAGGCCCACTTTGGCCAGCACTATCCTGACTGGTCGAGCGGGCTCCTCGACCTGCGCGCCGGCGGCCGCCACCTCGCTCAAATCACAGCCTTCTCGGTGTAGAGGCCGAAGACGTCAACCATGGCGCCCATGATCTCCCCCTCCGTGCAGTAGGCGCGGACGGCGTCGAGAATGTAGGGCATCAGGTTCTCACTCGGCGAGGCGGCTGCCTTGCGCAGCTCAGTCACCGCCTTTGCGGCCCGCGCCTGATCTCGTCGGCGGCGAACTTCACGAACGCGCTCCACCTGTTCCTGTTCCAGGCGGGGCGGGATGCGGAGGATCTCGATCTCGTCCTCCTCATTGCCGGCGGTGAACTCGTTCACGCCCACTATGAGGCGCTGGCGCGTCTCCAGCTCCTGCTGATGGCGGAAAGCGGCGTCCGCGATCTCCTTCTGCATGAAGCCCGCCTCGATGGCCGGGATGACGCCGCCGTAGGCGTCGATCCGCTCGAAGTACGCCTCCGCCTCCGCCTCCATCCGGTCGGTCAGCGCCTCGACGAAGTAGGAGCCGCCAAGCGGGTCGACAGTGTTGGCGACCCCGCTCTCGAAAGCGAGCATCTGCTGCGTGCGAAGCGCTATGCGAGCGGACTTGTCAGTGGGCAAACCCAGAACCTCATCCATGGCGTTCGTGTGCAGCGACTGGGTCCCCCCGAGCACCGCTGAGAGCGCCTCGATGGCCGTCCGGGCGACGTTCAGCTCCGGTTGCTGGGCAGTGAGTGAAACGCCTGCCGTCTGCGTGTGAAAGCGGAGCTTCAAGGAGCGTTCGTCCTGGGCGCCGTAGCGGTCCCGCAGGTGACGAGCCCAGATGCGGCGCGCGGCGCGGAACTTCGCTATCTCCTCGAAGAAGTCTATGTGCGCGTCAAAGAAGTACGCCAGCCGTGGCGCGAAGTCATCGATCTTCAGACCTCGTTCGAGGCACGCGTCGACGTAGGCGAAGCCGTCAGCAAGCGTGAACGCAAGCTCCTGAGCAGCTGTCGAGCCCGCTTCCCGGATGTGATAACCGGAGATGGAGACCGTGTTCCAGCGCGGCACCTCCTTGGCGCAGTACTCGATCGAATCGACCACCAGCCGCATCGAGGGCTCGGGCGGGAAGATGAACTCCTTCTGAGCGATGAACTCCTTCAGGATGTCGTTCTGGAGCGTGCCGTTCAGCTGCTTCATCGACGCGCCCTGTTTCTCGGCCACCGCCAGGTACATGCAGAGCAGAACAGCGGCAGGTGAATTGATAGTCATCGAGGTAGAGACCTGAGCCAGCGGTATGCCCCGGAACAGCGTCTCCATGTCGTCCAGGGAGTCAATCGCCACGCCGCAGTGACCGATCTCGCCCCGGCTGGTGGGAGCGTCAGAGTCCTGGCCCATCAGGGTTGGCATGTCAAACGCCACCGAGAGCCCTGTCTGACCGTTCTCCAGCAGGTAGTTGTACCGTCGGTTGGTTTCAGCCGCGGTTGCGAAGCCCGCGAACTGGCGCATCGTCCAGAGCCTGCCGCGATAGCCGGCGGCGTGAATGCCCCGCGTATAGGGAAACTCGCCCGGCAGCTCCTCCGGCCCGTCAGCCGGCGAAGCTGAGGTGTAGAGAGGCTCGATCTCCGCTCCCGAAACTGTTGTGGCGCTCACGCCATCACTACGCTTCGGCGCTGCCTCGAACTGCCGCTGCCACTCAGCGAACGTCTCCTTCGCGTAGCGAACCTTCACGCTTCGGACTGTACCAATCGGCCTGCGCCGCCTTGTTGCGGGAACAGCCCTGATTCAGGTTCTGGCTGCCTCAGGCACGAGGCGGCCACCAGCGCGGGTCAGGATCTCCTCGGCGGCGGCATAGGGGATGCGATCGCGACGCAGGCGGCCGGCGACCGCCTCATCCTGGTCCAAGAGACGTCGGGCCTGAGCCCGAGCCCATTCGGCGACCAGATCGGCGGCTTCGTCCTTCAACCGCGCCTCAGCCCGCTCGGCCGCCTCGCCGCTCGCCTCCAGGTGGGCGCGATGGCGCTCAACCGCCGCCAACACCTCGTCCACTCCCTCGCCTTTGATGGCGCTGGCGCCGACGATCGGCGCGCGCCAGCTGAGCTTGGGGCCCATGCTGAGCATGGAACGGATCTCCTGCATGGTCTTCTGGGCGCCCGGCAGGTCTGCCTTGTTGACCACAAAGACGTCGGCTATCTCCATGATTCCTGCCTTGATCATCTGGACGCCGTCGCCCAAGCCCGGCGTCAACACGACCAACGTCGTATCAGCGATGGCGGCCACCTCCAACTCCGACTGGCCGACGCCCACCGTCTCCAGGATGACCTCGTCAAAGCCGAAGGCGCCCAGTAGGCGAACGGCCTCGCGGGTCGCCACCGAGAGACCGCCCAAGTGCCCGCGGGCGCCCATGGATCGGATGTAGACGCCCGGATCAAGGGCGTGCCTCTGCATGCGGATGCGATCCCCCAGGATGGCGCCACCCGAATAGGGCGAGTTGGGGTCGACGGCCAGAACTGCTACCCGCAGCTCGCTCTCGCGGAGATTGCTGACCAGCGCATCGACGAGTGTGGACTTCCCAGTCCCCGGGGCGCCTGTGAAACCGAGCACCCGGGGTCGCCGCGCACCGTTCGCCAGCCCTTCCAGCAGGTGCCTGACCGAAGGGTCCCGCTGCTCGACCAGCGAGATGGCGCGGGCCAGGCCGCGGATGTTGCCGGCTTTGAACTCGGCCAGCAGGTTACGTTCCGGCATGCAGCTCCATCATGGAGCAGACATACGGCTCCTCTGCAGGAGGCCGCCGGCAGAAAAGGGATCTGGCGGCGAAGACGTCTCCTTGCGCTCAGGCGGTTGATTGGCCGAGCCAGCGCAGGGCATAGTCGTGGCCGAGCACGACCACCAAGCCCCCTGCCGGCGGCTGCGGGGTCGGCGACGGCTGGCCGGCCGCCGGCTGTACTACAGTGGCACCGAAGTACTGCTGGAGCCAGCGGGTCGTCTCCGGATAGTGGCCACCCGAATAGTCGTATACGGTGGTTGCTGTAGCGCTGCGGACCCGCTGGGGCGCCTCCACCTGCAGGCCCAGAGGCTTCAGGCTGAGGCTCACCCGATCGCCCAGCTCAGCCAGCGAGCGGCTGCCGTTGGCGATCTGCACAGGCGCCTTCTCAGTCACCACGCTAGGGGCCACAAAGAGGTTGGCGAAGTACTGGTGCATCATTCTCCAGCTGGGATCGAGGGGACAGATCAGGTAGGCCGCGGGGCTGCTGCATTGATCGGTGACCAGGTCGTCGACTGTGATGGCGGCGTGGCCGATGGCGTTGTCCTGCAGTTTGCTCGTCCACGCCTGGAGCGCACGGAGGTTGTTCAGGTCCAGGTCGGTGGAGAAGTCCTTCTGGAGGGCGTCCATGAGCTGCGGCACCTTGGTTAAGGCGTTCACCGAAGCGGCCTGTTTGCGGATTGCGCTGAGGAGAAGCTGCTGGCGCCGGGAGCGTCCAAAGTCGCTGGCCTCCGCCGGCTGCTTAGCGTGGCGCGAGCGCGCCAGCTGGAGGGCCTGCTCGCCGTTGATGTGCTGACAGCCCTTCTGAAAGTGGATGCCGCCCTTCACAAAGCCGTCGTGATAATCCGGGTACTGGTAGTCGTCAAGAGGTCCGTCCAAGCAGACGTCGATGCCGCCCATGGCGTCGACCACATCGCGGAAAGCCTTGAAGTCGGCGGCCAGATAGCCATCGAACTTGAGCCCAGTCACGGCGGTTACGGTTTGCTCGGCGAGCCGGCCGCCGCGGTCTTTACCTGTCCGGAACTGGCTCTTCTGACCGGTCCAACCCTGTGTGTCCATGGCCACCGAGTAAGCGGTGTTTACTTTCTCGGTCACCGGAGGGGCATTTTGGAAGGCGTCGATCTTGACCTGGAGGTCTCGCGGGATGGAGACCTGCATGACCCTGCCGCTGGCCGGGTCCAGGCTCACGACCACCATCGAGTCGGTCAACCAGGGAGCGTCGTTCTCCGCCCCGCCGTAGCCGAGCAGCAGCAGGTTCACCTGCTCCTTGTGATTGAGCTTCCAAGCGATGGAGCCAGGAGCCGGCCGAAAGGCTTCCTGAGCTTCCTGGAAGGGATTGCTGAACCCGGTCACGCTGTGCAGGAAGCTCTGGGCCCGGTAGGCGGCAAAGCCACCCACGAGAATCACCAGTGCCAGCGCGGCGGCGAGAACTACTCGCTTGCGAGGCCGAGAAGAGGGCTCGCTTGTGATCGCTTCTGACGAGGGTGGGAAAGGCGTTGACATGGGAGCCGGCTACCTCTTCTGAGTGGAACGTGGAGTGGGAAGGAAAGGGAGCGGAAGGGCCGCCCGCGGCAGGCGGACGGTCCCTAGCCTACGTGATCTAGCCGCCGCCGCGGGAGTTGATTACGACAGCGACGATGGCGTAGATGATGCCGCCGAGCAGCAGGACTGTGCCGATGATACCCAGAATGAGTCCCGCGGTCGCCATTCCTCCGCCACCGATGGTTCCACCGCTGGCGGCAACGCGGCGGCGGGCGCTGAGGCTCAGGAAGACCGCGACAGGCCCGCAGAGCGCGCAGCAGAGGACGCTGATGATGCCCAGGATCAGCGACCAGAGAGCACCGTTGTCGCGGGGAGCGGCGGCCAGAGCGCCACCCGCTGTCGCGTAAGAGGGCGGTGGGCTGTAGGACCCACCCGGGTACTGCGAGCCGCTTGAATAAGGCTGGTTCTGCGGGGTGTAGGACGGGGCCGGCGGGGGCGGTGGTACGCCCTGGCCCGACTGCGGCTGCCAACCACCTGTCGGGCCCTGGCCCGGCGGCTGGGGCGGCTGCCACCCACCAGACGCGCTGGCCCCTTGACCAGGCTGGGAAGGTGGTTGCCAACCGCCAGACCCGCTGGCACCCTGACCAGGCTGGGGAGGTGGCTGCCAACCACCAGCACTGCTCGGCGGCGGCGGCGGTCCGCCCGGACCGTGCTCGGAGGGTGGCTGCCAGCCGCCCGAGCTGCCGGAGCCGCCCGACGCCGGGCCCTGGCCTGACTCAGAGGGCGGCTGCGAACCACCGGGGCCGCCGGAGCTGCCCGAAGACGAGCCCTGGCCGGACTGTGAGGGGGGCTGCCAGCCACCCGACCCGCCGGAAGAACCGGGCGGGTTGGGAGGCGGCGGCGGATTTTCGCTCAAGGCAAGACTCCTTATCAGTTATCAGTAGGTCGGTTGGGACGGATAGTAACCGGGATTGCTGGGAGGTGGCTGGGGAATTCTGGCCTGGCGCCGCTGCTCCAGATAGACCATGGCACCCGCATCCACCAGATAGGCATATGGGATGGTGAAGGCCACGCCCACAATGCAGGCGATGACGCCCACCTGGCCCAGAAGCTGGCCGACGAAGCGGCCGAGCGCTGCCATGAACGAGTCCAGCGGGGCCGCCCGGAACTCGTTTATGACAGCTGGCAGGTTGAGGCCAGCCCCGATGCCGCCGTAGTAGGTCCGCAGCAGGATCACCGGAGTCAACAGCGCCAGCCCGAGTGCCAGCACCAGCGCCCCCAAGTAGCCGGCCAGGATCACCAGGAAGCCGAGAACACCGAGAGTCCCAGTCGTGCCGGAATCACCGCTCACGTTGGCGCCGATGGCTGTGAGTCCGATTCCAACCAGGTACACGATGCCCAGCAAGACGGCGACGACCAGGCCGTAGAGCAGCAGCACCACACCTGGGTTGACGCCTCGACCGATGTAGCCGAACCCAGCCGGAGGAATCTCCTGGCGCCCGCCGCGGAGGTTGTCGAAGGCTGTGTAGACCCACCCATACAGGTTGACCACAATCACTGTGTTGAGCAGCGGCACGAACAACAGGAGGCAGATGAGTCCCATGAGGAGGATTTTCGAGACCCAACTCTGATCCCTCATCGGCCAGGCGAGCATGTCGCCAAAGTCGTACATACAGCCGGAAACTATATAACGGGTCGATTAAGCGGGGGGCGAACCGGCTCCAGCGACCTGCTCAGCGCAGCAGTGCGCGAGCGATCACTATGCGCTGGATCTGGTTGGTGCCCTCGTAGATCTGAGTGATCTTGGCGTCGCGCATCATCCGCTCGACCGGATAGTGCTGGATATAGCCATATCCGCCCAAGACCTGCACAGCGTCGGTAGTCACCTTCATGGCCATGTCGCTCGCGAACAGCTTGGCCATGGCAGCCATCTTCGTCAGATCCTCCGCGTGCGAATCGACCTTGGTAGCGGCCAGGTAGACGAGGTGCCGCGCGGCTTCAATCTGGGTGGCCATGTCGGCCAGCATGAACTGCAAGCCCTGGAATTCGGCGATCGGCCGGCCGAACTGGCGGCGCTCTTTGGCGTAGTTGAGGGCGTACTCAAACGCCCCCTCGGCGATGCCGAGCGCCTGCGCTCCGATCCCCGGTCGCGAGCGATCCAGCACGCCGAGCGCGAGCTTGAAGCCCTGGCCCTCCTCGCCCAGCCGGTTGCGCGCCGGGACCCGCACCTCGTCGAAGGCAAGCATCGCCGTCGGCGAGCCCCTGATGCCCAGCTTGTGCTCCAGCTTGATGACCGTCCAGGGGCTCTCTTCCCGCTCCAGCACGAAAGCCGAGGTGCCGCGGGAACCGCCATCAGGATCGGTTCGGGCGAAGACGACAAGTGTGTCAGCCAGGCTGCCGTGGGTGATGAAGATCTTGCTGCCGGAGAGGACGTACTCATCGCCATAGCGCTTGGCGCTGGTCCGCATGGCCGCCGCGTCGGAGCCCGAATCAGGCTCCGAAAGCGCATAGGCGGCGACCCTGCCCTCCGCCAGCGGAGGACAAAGCCGCTTCTTCTGCTCCTCGGAGCCGGCCAGCAGGATCGGATAGGAGCCGAGCGCCTGCACCGCCAGGATCAGCGAGGAACTCGTGCAGGCCTTCGCGATCTCCTCCACCGCCATGCAGATGGTGACGCTGGAACCTGAGATGCCGCCGTACTCCTCCGGAAACGGGATGGCAAGGATGCCGTTCTCCGCGAACAGCTTCTCCAGGTCAGCCGGGTACTCGGACTTCTCATCTATCTCCGCCGCGCGAGGCGCCACCCGGTCTTGGACGAGCTCCCGGACGGTGTCCCGGATGGCCAGCTGCTCGGCCGAGAAATTGAAGTCCATACGCTGAGTTTATGGCCGCCCTCTGAGCAGGGAGCGAGCTATGACCAGGCGCTGAACCTGGTTCGTACCCTCATAGATCTGCAGCGCCTTGGCATCCCGGAAGTGTCTCTCGAAGGGCTGTTCACATAGGTATCCGGGCTCGCCGGCCAGCTCGACACCCTGGCTGGCAGCGTGCATGGCAAGGTCCGTGCAGAAGAGCTTCGCCAGGGCGGCTTCGCGCGTGAACGGCCGGCCGGTCGAGCAGAGTGACGCCGCGTTGTGAGCCAGCTGCCGCCCGGCGGTCAGCTGGGTCGCCAGGTCGGCGAGAACAAAGGACACGCCCTGGTCCAGAGCCACCGGCCGGCCGAGGGGGCGGCGCTGACGCGTGTGGTCAAGCGCGCCCTCGAGCACTGCCCGGGCGATGCCCAGGGCCTGCCCGGAGATGCCGATCCGGCCCGAATCCAGAGCGCGCATGGCGATCGCAAAGCCTGCCCCCTCTGGGCCGAGCAGGTTCGCCGCCGGCACCCTCACCTCTTCCAGCACGAGCTCGCCGGTGACCGAGCCGTTCAGCCCCATCTTGCGAAAGACCTGGCCGACCTTGAGCCCCGCTGAATCGGCCGGTACGAGAAAGGCGCTGATCCCCGTGGCCCCCTCTGCGGCCGTGCGGGCGAAGACCAGGTAGAGCCCGGCCTCCCCCACGTTGGTGATGAAGACCTTGGTTCCGCTCAGAACCCAATCCTGACCCGCCCGCCGGGCGGAAGTGTTCAGGGCTGCGGCGTCTGAGCCGGAGCCCGGCTCCGTAAGTGCGAATCCGCCTAGGGTGCTCCCGCGGGCCAGCGCCGGCAGCCAGCGCTGCTTCTGCGGCTCGCTGCCGAAGAGAACTATCGGCTCACTCGCCACCGAGTTGTGCACGTCGATGATCACCGCCGTGCTGGCACAGGCGCGGGCCAACTCCTCCACCGCCAGCGTGAAGGAAAGGTGATCGAGTCCCGCACCGCCGTACTGACTGGGGATCAGCATGCCCATAAAACCGAGTTCGCCTGCGCGCCGGATGATGTCGCGCGGAAAGGCGTGCTCGCTGTCGATCGCAGCCGCTCTGGGTCTCACTTCCGCCTCGGCAAAGCCCCTGACCGCGTCCTGGATGGCGAGCTGCTCGGCGGAAGGTTCCAGCTGCATGGCGGACCTACAATAGCCATCGCCCATGGATGCTGGACCGCGCTATCTGGAAGGCACCACGATCGGCAGCGGTCGCGACATCATAGGGGTGCGGCGGGATCGGATCAACGCGATCATCGAACAGGGCAAGGAGATAGTCACCCGAGCCAAGCAGGAGAAGATCCTGCCCAACACGATCACAGGCCCCACTGCCGCCCTGCTGGTCACCGTCGCAGGCTTCGGTGAGCCCCTCAGCGAAGGGCAGTGGCGCGAGCTCTCCGGAGTGGTCGGCGGGATCATGCGGGACCCTGATTTCGGTGATCTGTCCCGGCTGCGGACGGTCATCACTCCCGAGCAGTTTGCGATGGTGTCCAGGAATCCGGGCTATGCCCGCTTCTTCCATCGCAAGGACGACGGCCGCTGGGTCTGCGCCCTGACGCCCACGCTTGACGACGTCCCTGACGAGTAAGGCGCAGTTCCGGTCAGCAGCCCAATTCGCGGGCGATCAGCATCCGCTGAACTTCGCTGGTGCCTTCGCCGATCTCGTTGATTTTCACGTCCCGCCAGTACCGAGCCACCGGATAGTCCTCTATGAACCCGTAGCCGCCGTGGATCTGGACAGCCTGGTCAGCCGCCCGCTTGGAAGTCTCTGAGCTGAAGAGCTTGGCCATCGCCGCCAGCCGCCGCACCTCGCCTGTGAGCTTCCCGGCGGAGTTCTGGTACGCGGTGGCGGCGCGGTAGGTGATGAGGCGCGAGAGCTCCACCTCCATCGCCATGTCGGCCAGCTTGAACTGCACAGCCTGGTGCTTGGCGATCGGCCGGCCGAATGCGACCCGTTCCTTGGCGTAGCTGAGTGCGGCGTCCAGGCAAGCCTGGGCCAGCCCGACCGACAGCGCAGCAATCGCCACCCGGCCGCCTGTCAGCGTGTGCAGGAACTGGGAGTAGCCGCCGCCCCGCCGACCAAGCAGGCTGTCTTCAGGCACCCGGCAGCCGTCAAAGGCCAGGGGATGGGTGTCAGAGGAATGCCAGCCGAGCTTGCGATAGGCCGGCTGCACCACGTAACCAGGAGTGCCGGCCGGCACCAGCAGCGCACTGATCTCCGGCTTTCCGGCAGCCGTGCGACCGGTCAGCGCTGTGATCGTCACGCCGGCGGAGATCTCAGTGCCGGAGTTGGTGATGAACTGCTTACTGCCTGAGATGATCCATTCTCCACCCTGCCGTTCGGCCCGCGTGGTGGTGGCGCCAGCGTCTGAGCCGGCGCCCGGCTCAGTCAGCCCGAATGCCCAGAGCCGGTTGCCGGCCAGCAGGTCGGGCAGGAGATCTGCCTTTTGCTGCGAGGTGCCGAAGTCGTGGATGGGCGCAGCTCCCAGCGAGACGGCCGCCTCCAGCGTGATGCCGACTCCGGCGTCCCCCCGGGACAGCTCCTCGATGGCCAGGCAGTAGCTGAGAAAATCCGCGCCGGCGCCTCCGTGCTCCTCGCCAAACGGGAGCCCGAAGAGGCCCAGCTCGCCCATCTGGCGAACTATCTCGTAGGGGAATCGATGCTGCCGGTCCAGCTCCTCCGCCGCCGGAGCTACCACCTGGCTGGCGAAGTCGCGGCAGAGATCGCGGATCCCCCTCTGTTCGTCGCTGAGCTCGAAATCCACGGCCGCCATCCTAAGGGCAAGGGGAGGCACGCCTCCCTGCGGCTCAGTTCGGCAGTACTGTCAGCTTCAGGGCCCAGTTGACCAGCAGCGGCAGGGCGGCCAGAAATGGGAGCGCCCGCAGCAATGCCGGGTGGGCCAGCAGCCGGACGTCCCGGTCTCTCACCAAGGCGACAATCAGTAAGGCCATGCCGACCACAGTCGCCGCGAAGAACACTGGCCCCAGGGGATAGAGCAGCAGGGCGTGGCCGAAGTCACCGTTCCACGTGTAGGCGAAGGAGCGGGTGCCGCCGCAGAGCGGACAGGGATGGCCGGTGACCGCCAGGAAGGGGCAGCGCGGCAGGGTGGCGTTGACGCTGTGCAAGGACCAGAAGAAGCGCGTGTACAGCAGCCAGGCCGAGAAAAACGCGAGCAGGCAAACATTGCGCACGCGGGCGTAGTGGTCGGCCGAAACTACCGCCAGGGCAACCGGCATCACGCCTGCGAGTCTAGCAGTGAGGCGTTCTGGTGAAGCGGTTCATCAGGATTGTCCGGGTTCCGTCTGGTGTTCGCCAGCCGGCCGTCGCGCCGCTGGGGCCCCGACCAACATCTCCACCAGCTCGTCGGTCGTCTCAGCCACGCGGACCCCGGCGGCGCTGAACGCCTCCTCCTTGCTCTTGGCGGTGCCTCGGTTGCCGGAGACGATGGCGCCGGCGTGGCCCATGCGCTTGCCTTCCGGCGCCGTGCGGCCGGAGATGAAGGCGACGGTCTTGAGGCGCGAGCCGCGCCCCAGCAGCTCGGCCGCCCTTTCTTCATCAGTGCCACCGATCTCTCCGATGAGCGCCAGATGGGTAGTTTCCGGATCGTTCTCGAAGAGCTGGACGACGTCCCAAAACGACAGACCCAGCACCGGATCCCCACCTATACCCACTATCGTGGACTGGCCTGCCCCGGCCGAGGTCAGGGCGGCCATCGCCTCGTAGGTGAGTGTGCCGCTGCGGGACACTACGCCGACGTGACCGGGCAGCGAGAACTGCTGCGGGATGATGCCGATCTTGGCCACGCCCGGCGTGATCAGGCCCGGGCAGTTGGGGCCGATCAACCGACAGCCGGGATGGAGACGGAGGAAGTCCTTGACCCGGATCATGTCCTGGATCGGGATGCCCTCGGTGATGCAGACCACCAGCGTCAGGCCGGCCGCCGCCGCCTCCATGATCGCGTCAGCCGCAAACGGGGGCGGCACGAAGATGCCTCCCGCATTGGCGGCTGTCTCGCGCACGGCGTCGGCCACCGTGTTGAAGATCGGCACGCCGAGATGAGTGGTGCCGCCCTTACCGGGGCTGGTTCCAGCGACTACTTTGGTGCCCATCGACTGCATCTGCTCGGTGTGGAAGCTGCCTTCCCGGCCGGTGATGCCCTGCACGACTACCCTGCTGTCGCGGTTCAGGAGGATGCTCATCTAGTCATCTCCACGATCTTCTGAGCTGCCTCCCAGCCGCTGGCGCCCGGCTCGATGCCGTTGGCGCGCAGGATCTCCCGCCCCTCAGTCTCGTTGGTGCCGGAGAGCCTCACCACCAGGGGCAGCCGCAGGTTCAGGCTGTCGCGAGCCTGCACGAGGCCGCGGGCCACCTCGTCGCCCCGGGTGATGCCGCCGAAGACGTTGATCAGCACTCCCCGCACGTTGGGGTTCATGAGGATGACGGAGAGGGCGTTCTCCACCACCTCGGCCTTTGCCCCACCGCCGATGTCGCAGAAGTTGGCGGCCCGGCCGCCTGCGCGCTGGACCAGATCCAGCGTGCCCATGCAGAGTCCAGCGCCATTGCCGATGATCCCCACTTCGCCGTCCAGCGAGACGTAGGTGAGGTTGCGCTTCTTGGCCTCGCGCTCGTAGGGGTCGCCCTCCACCACGTCGCCGTAGCGTTCTTCCAACGCTTTGTGGCGGAAGGCGGCGTTCTCGTCGGTCTCCAGCTTGGCGTCGCCTGCGACCACCTGGCCCTCCTTGCTGATGACAAGCGGGTTGATCTCAGCAGTGACGGCGTCGTAATCGGTGATGGCGCGGTAGAGCTGCCGGATCACAGGCACCAGCGCCCGGCTGTGCGAGCCCAGACCGGCCGCCCAGACCAGCTGATTCAGCTCGAAGTTGAGCGGGCCGCGCCACGGGTTCGGGTAGAGGCGGGCGATGGCCTCGGGTGACTCCTCCGCCAGCTGTTCGATGTCCATGCCGCCATGGGCTGAGAGCATGACGACGTTGGCGCGGGCGTCGCGATCGACTGTGAAGCCCAGGTAGACCTCCTGGGCGATATCCAAAGCGGTCTCGCAGTAGACCAAAGGCACCCGAAAGCCTTTGATGTCCATGCCGATGATCTGCTCCGCCGCCGCCCGGGCCTCGTCGGCGGTCTGAACTAGCTTGATGCCGCCCGCCTTGCCCCGGCCGCCGACCGGCACCTGCGCCTTGACAGCGACCGGACCGAGCTCCGCGCAGGCCCGAGCTGCCTCGTCCGGGGTGGTCGCCACCTTGCCCGATGGGATGGGAATCCCGAGCTGACTCAAGACTTCCTTCGCCTGGTATTCGAGCAGCTTCATCGGTCCGGAAGATTATCCGAATGCCCGCCTCCAGGCGCCGGGGTCAGAGCTTCTGAGGCGGCGGGCGCTGGCCTGGGGTGACGACGGCCAGGCCGGCCGCCCGAGCTGCGCCAGCGAGACGGTGATCGTAGGCGATGAACGCGGTCAGCCCTTCGCCGAGCAGCAGCGCTGAAGCCAGGTGCACCGCGTCAAGGGTGCGCAGCCGCGGATCGCCGATGTCGCAGGCGACATCTTGCACTCCGCGGTCGAGCGAAACAAGGTCGAGGTCATCCACGGCGGCGCGAGCCTCCACCGGGACCTGGCCGCCAAGCCTCCGAGCGGCCCGAATGACCTCCACGCGTCCCAGCTCGCTGGAGACCACCGGTTGCTCAGAGTGCAGGTCGAGCCATTCGCTCAGCGCTAAAGTCTCCTCCTCGCGCCGGACCAGCTTCAGCAGCGCCGAAGAATCCAGATAGATCACAGCCGGTCCTCGCGCTCCACATCGAGCAGCTCCTGGTTGGTCGGCTCGCCGGCAGCTATTGGCATTGGGCGGGGTGACCGAAGGCGCCCGCTTGGGCTGGACGCAGGAACGAGCCGGCCAGCGGCAACCAGCCGGTCCCTTGTGCTCCGGGATCCCCCGGGCGGCGAGAGCAGGGCGACCAGCTCTCCTCGCTCCGTAACTTCCACTGTCTCGCCCGCCTTTACCAGCGCGAGATACCGCGAAGCATTCTGCCGGAGTTCCCGCACACCAATACGTTCCACGCTCCGACAGTAGCACATTGCGTGCTACACGCTTGGCCCGTTAGGTGTTAAGACCGCCAAGAGCCAGCAATCCCGGGTTCGCCGCTACCTTTGGTTGGTGGTCACCAGGAGAGGCGCCCCTCGGCCAGCCCCTTAGAGATCGACCTCAGACTTCGCGGCAAGTCCGGCCGAGTCGTGATCACTTGTCTCGAAAACCAGGATCTCGATGAGTGGGGCTACAGCTTCCTGGCGCCTCCCCACGACCGCACGCCAGGGCCATGTCCTGTCAAGTGGT
>QHBT01000044.1 GCA_003244185.1 Candidatus Dormiibacter spiritus
CCGGGCGCACCAATTTTGAATACCAATTTGGTCTGCAGGCCACCGAGTGAGGCCTCGCCACTGCAGCAGTACTGCAGCAGTTTCCTCAAACGGTCACCATCGAGGTGTCAGCGCCGGTGCCAAACGCCTCAGATAGAGCGGGTCTGAGAGTTCCCAGCCCAAGGAGATGTGGGACCGTTCCTTCTTTGGAGCTCACGACCCAACAGGAGGGTGTGGGGATCGAAAATCACGTCAGAGCCCGCTTCGGGGGGCTCGGGGACTGGGTGAGCGATCCGTTTTCGGGGTCCGGTCAGGACGGCGCTCGGTAGCCTCTAGGTTCGCCCAATGACGCACAGCTCGGATCGCCCATTCGTCGAAATCATCATTCACCGCCTCGACACCCTGTCGAAGAGCCGGGAAAGTGCCCAACCAGCGAAGATCGCCTTCCAGTGTCGGCAGGAGCTGCTGGATCTCGACAGCGCGAGGGGCAGGCTGGGCAGCCCGTGTGGAGGCGAACTCGAGGAGCTGGACGACTATCCGGAAGACGGCGTCCCACCGCTGCTGGGGTACCGTTGCCCAGCTCTCGAGGGCTTTCACAAGCGCACCCTCTCCATTGATCCGAAACACCCGCAGGTTGCCGCCCGTCGTCATCGTTGAAGTGGTGACGATGCCGGCCCGCACGAGGAAATCGAGCGTGTCGGCCACGTTGTCCTTTCCGTAGGACGATCTCATCGAGAGTTCGAGAACGCCGAAGAAGCGGGCGGGCTGGTCAAGCAGCCAGCGCAGCACTTCAGCCCTGGCCGAGACTCCAAACACCGCCCGCAGGCGGAGCTGGAGGAGCGCAGGTCGGCTCAGATCGGGCGGCGACGATCGACCTGTGGGCGTGAAGTCGTAAGGCGTCCCGTCGCCGGGCCAGCTAACCCGGCGAATCCGGCGCACCGTGGCCGCGTACGCATGGAAAGCGCGCTGAGTCGCATCGTCCGCAGTCTGCAGGTAGTTGCGGAGCCGGTCGCTGGAGACGAATCGGTAGTTCGAGACGCACCAGTCAAGCGACTCCTCGCGCAGGCGGGCGTCGTCTTGGGAGAGATAAGCCGTGGTCACGATCAGCGGTTCGAGATCGACGCCGATTCCCGAGTGCCGGCGCGCGGGCCCATTCACGCCGAGCTCGGTCCACAGGCTCCAGGCCGTCTCCAGGGCGCACTCGCGAAGGGTGGAGCTAAATCCTGAGTTCGGCATTCTCGACTCCGAGCGCAACGAGCGCACGGATGAGCTCCTGGCGAAAGCCGGGCGACGGATCGTGAGTGAGTGTCCAGCGCGCGCCTCCGAGCAATTCCTCCTCAGATGCCTCGAGCGCGAGGAGGTCCTCGAAGTGCTTGCTGTGTGGCCCCTGGTCGGCGGCGGCATACAGCTTCAGGAAAACCTGGTCGTTTCGTCCGGCCAAGTGCATGACGAGGGTGCCGTAAACCCTTTCGATCGTCCGCTCGGCGAAGCCCTCCGGCAAGCCGAGATCGAGCAGCGACGTTGGGCCGGGATTGATCCAATCCGGCCGGATTCCCATCACCGCGGAGGTGGCCCGCACGACCTCTTGGAGGTCAGTCGGCAAGGTGGTGGCTTTCAGATAGCGGCCATGCTCGATGATGGCGACGACATCCAGGTCGGCCGTCGAGCGCCCGATCAGGCCGAGCAGCATGAGACTGCCGCCTCCAACGACGACGATGTCATAGGCAAGGCCGCGATCGGCAAGCGCTTGACCGAGGACTTCGAGGCTCTGTTCGAGAAGTGGTGGCGTTAGCATTTGGAAGGATGTTACATCCTCCAGTCGTGGATGCAACATCCAGAAGGGCGAGCGATTGCGACAGTCGTTATCAGGTTCACGAGTCAGCGGCTAAATGGCGATGTCTCCGTGAAAGCCACTAGATGCGGAGTTGCGTCGCAGTAGGTGGTGTAAATCCGTGGCCGCTTCACAGAGGCGGCCAGCGTGTGGATCCAAGTGGAGCTATTCACTTCAATCGCATGGAGGCCCACGACGATGGCCAATCTCAGGATGACACTGTTGGACTTACTCAACCAGGATGAGCAGGGCGCCGACCCCAGCTTCCTCGGCGATGGCGTGCGGCTGCTGGCCCAGGAACTGATGGACGCCGAGGTAACCCAGCTGACGGGAGCTGGACTCCACGAGCGGGGCGCCGCCGCCAGGTCTGGGCCACGAACTCACTCGAGCGCCTCAACCGCGAAGTCCCACGGCGAACTTCCACATCTCAGGACAGCGCATGTGCGCAGGTCGCCAGATGGCGTAGGAGGCGTTGCTGGTCATCGGCTGTCAGCGAAGCGACCATTCGTTGTTCGACGCCGACGACGGCGGCGCTTGCCACCTGCAGTCTGGCGACTCCTTCGGGCGTGAGCTGCGTGGGCAGGGCTCGCCCACGGGCAGCCACGGCGGGTCGGGTTAGGAGCCCGCGATCATGAAGTCCGCGCAGGACTTGGTTCATCGACTGCCGAGTGACGAATGCGCCGCGGGCTAGCTCGGCACTGGACTGCCCGGAGCGTCGGCTGAGCAGCTCCAAGCACGCGTACTGCGGCATGGTCAGCTGAAGAGGTAGGAGGACCTCTTCCATGGCGGAGCGCAGAGCCGCCGACGCCTGCTTGAGAACGTAGCCCATCGAGCGATCGAGTTCCCCGAGAGTTTCGACTTGCCTCATGTCAGCATCCTGACATATACTGCATGTAAGGACCCTGACATCCGTAAAATTCACTGAGGCACGAACTACATGACTGTGACCGGACCAGACTTCATCTCACTCCAAGTCCGCGACCTCGCCCGTTCAGCTGACTTCTATGAAAGCCGTCTCGGCCTACGACGGGCGGCAGTGAGTCCGCCCCACGCCGTCGTTTTCGATACCGAACCCACTGCCTTCGCCGTACGCGAGCCGCAGCCTGCCCTTGACATGGAGGCAATCCGTCCCCGGCCAGGAGCAGGGGTCGCGCTCTGGCTGCACGCGGATGATGCTCAGACTCTCCATGACCAGTTGGTCAAAGCGGGGGTGGCCATCCTGGCCGAGCCGATCGACGGGCCCTTCGGGCGGACATTCACCTTTGCTGACCCTGACGGCTACGCCGTGACCATCCATGACAAGAGGTGACCGCCACCCACGAGGAGGTCCGCCAGGTACCGGGGCCGTGGTTTGAGAGCGGTGGCCAGCACCGACTAGAGCTCCGGTGAATTCAGCAGGCCCTCCATCCTGTCCGCAGCATCCCGACGCAGCTCGGGAATGACGTGAGGTGGTCATCGTCATCCCGATCTCCGAGTGTCCGAGTACCTCCATGACGACGCGCGGTGATACCCCCTGGACCAGGGAGGCGGATCGCGCACGAGTGACGTAGGTCGTGGAAGCGTCGTTGGGGAAGGCCCGCCCGGTCCAGATGCTCGTGAAAGTGCCTGGTGACCGTCGTGCCTTCGAGGCCGCCCCCGTCCTTGTGGGTGAAGACCAGGTCCTCCGACTGGACCGTCACGCCGCGGCCGCGGTGTTCCTCAGCTTGCCGGGCTCTATGCTCCCGTAAGCCGTTGACGATCGAGGTCGGCATGACGAGCGTTCGCCGGCTGCGGTCAGTATTGAGGTCCACCAGCCGCAGCCGAAGGTCGATGCGCTGCAACTGCTTTGAGATGCGGAGGTAGCCGAGTCGGAGATCGACATCCCGCCAGAGCAGTCCGAGGGCCTCTCCCTGCCGTGAGCCCATGGTCAGAGCCACCGAGTAGGGCGCCCCTGGTTGGTCGCAGGTCGGGTTGCGCGGGCCGCTAGTTGAGCTGCTCCGCCAACGCGACGATGATCCCCTGGGGGCCGCGGACGTAGCAGAGCCGGTAGCTGTCCTGGTACTGCGCCACCTCTCCAACGAGTTCCGCACCGTGGGCTCGCAGGGCGGCGACAGTGGCGTCGATGTCGTCGACAACGAACATGACGCTACGTAGGCCGAGGGTGTTTCCCAGTGCGTTCTCCGGCTCAGCGCTGACCGCCGTCGGGGTATGGAACTTCGTCAGCTCGAGCCGGCCGTGGCCGTCCGGGGTCCGCATCATCGCGATGTCGACTCGGACGCCGTGGAGCCCGTTGACACGGTCCACCCACGGTCCCTCGATCGGCGCCCGGCCCTCCAGCTCCATTCCAAGCTCGACAAAGAACGCGATAGCAGCCTCAATGTCGTCGACGACGACGCTCACGTGGTCCATCCGCCGAATCGTCATGGTGGTTTCTCCTTCTTCGTCGCGCGGCCTGTCGTGGCCACTGGTGTACCGGGGACGGAGCCAGCGCGACATTCCCGACACCCGGAAACGTGCTGACTTCAAGGGACCTGCATCTGGCCGTCACCGCCCTGGTTGCGCCCACCGCCGAACGAGAACCGTCCCGGGACGCACGCAAGCCGATCCCCTTTAAGGGCGTGTGATCGACGTCTCGGTGCGGATTTTACCCCATGTTCAGGCGTGTCTTCGACTAACACCGGCGGGCGCTCAGTGGAAGCGTCCTAAGTCGCACACCAATTGGTGGGAAGAACTGCTAACCGGGATCCGAGGTCCACTGAACGGAAAACGCAAACGCGATCGCCCTCACGCCCGACGACATCGACCGGCAAGCACTTTGTGAGGCACTCTTGGGAACACTTGCCTCCGGCCCGGACGCGGCCGCGGCTCTCGCCAGCCGGCCGCCATCCGTACAGCAATTGGGCCGTAAAACGGTGTCACAGAGCAGTAGTCAGAGGCACTCCGCGAATACGAAATCGTACTTCTAAACGGGGCTGGGCCGATCTCCTGACCGCAAGGCAGGGGGTTCGATTCCCTCCGGGCGCACCAATGTCATGTCTCAGGACATCGCGG
>QHBT01000067.1 GCA_003244185.1 Candidatus Dormiibacter spiritus
CCTGCTCGTAGTAGCCGGCCCGATCGCAGCCTTCGTGGACAGTCTTGCCGAACAGCCAGGTCGGCCGGAGCTGCTCGTCGAGCGGGATCATGGGGGCAAGTCCCGACACCTGGTACAGGAGGTAGAGGAACGTTTCCATGAAGTTGTCAGGCTGCACAGGACAGCCCGGGACGTTGACGATGGGCAGCCCGGCCTTCGACTTGTAGTCCCAGCCCAGGTAGTCGGCGAGCCCCATGCAGCCAGTTGGGTTGCCGGCCATGGCGTGGATGCCGCCGTAGGTGGCGCAGGTCCCCGCCGCGATCATCGCTGTCGCTTTCGGCGCCAGGCGATCGATCCACTCGTTGAGCGTGATCGGCTGCCCGGTGGCGGGGTCGGCGCCCAGCCCGGTCCAGTAGCCATCACCGTTGATGTTCTCGTTCGGAATCGATCCCTCCACCACCACCACGAACGGTTCCAGCTCGCCCCGCCAAGCCTTGTAGAAGGGGGTGAGAAAGTCGTCGCCCACCTCGTAGGCCAGGACCTTGTTATAGAGATGGACTTTCGGCAGACCCGGGATCGCGCCCAGCAGAACGTCCTCGATGCTCGGTTGAGTGGCAGCTGTGATCGAGACTGTGTCCCCATCACAGCTCATCCCCTCGGACATCCAGAGGACATGGACATCCGGCACGGCGGGCGGTCGTTGTGTCTTGCGACCGTACGGCGCAGCAACCTCAGTCATGGACCGACTCCTTTCGCTTCCTTTCTCACTGAGCGGCTGAAAACCGCTCCAATCCCGAGATCACCCAACTGGTTGGTGAGTCAAAGAACCGCCCCACATGGGGGCGTCAGCGATCCTCCGCTGTGGGGATGACGCCCTTACTACCAAAGAGGTCCTCAGGCCCGCTGACCGGCGTTTCCTGGCCAGGGTCCGAGGTTGCGGTGGCGCCCCCCTCCAAGTGCTCCTTCATGTCGTCCAGGTCGGGCGGCGCCTGGTCGCCGGGGCCACCGCCGAACAAATGTCGAGCCTCGCGTTCAGGGCCCGACTGGGAGCCTGTGTTCTCTTCCAGCTTCTCTTCGGCGCTCTTGTCGTCCATCTTTAGTCAGCTCCTCTTTCGGAATCGGCTAGGCCGGCGGCATGTCGGGCATGCTTTCGTCGATTGTGTCAGCGCCGCCGGGGTTGATGCCCGTCGAGCGGCGCGCGTCAGCGGTGCCGGCCGGGCGCCCGGCGCCGGTCTCAGCTTCCTCGTGGTGGCCCGCCTCGGTCTGCTTCGCGTACTCCTCGCCACCCTTTGAATCGCTGACGCCGCTTAGGCGCTCCTCCGGGTTGGTGCCCGTCGCGTCCTGAGTGGTGTCGGGTGGGTTGTCGGTCCGGCCCGTTTGATCCTCTGTCATCCCAGCACTCCTGGTTAAGCCGTTGGACTGTTCTGGCCGAGCTTACACCCTGGCCCCTGGATGTCAAGCCGTCGCCCCGCTTGCGCGCAGCAGGCCGGGCTCGTTGTCCCTGCTTCGGCCTCGCTTCAAGGGTCCGGCTGTGACCCCAGCTGGCCCTACACAGGTACCTTCAGCCGTTGGCAAGCTTGCCCGACAGGGGGAGCTGCGAGCGCCTTCTTTGCATGCAGCACCGTGCATCCTGACATGCATGACCTGCATGCGGGGTTTCGGCGGACTTGAGTGGCCGGCTCAGTTCTCCGAGCGCGATGACTCGGCCGAGGGAAAGCGTTGAGTCAGACATTGAAATATCCGCTCAGCGACTAATAGAGGTAGATGGTGTGAAGAGCGACGTGAGGAGAAACGCAACCCCGCCCACCGCGACCGTCACCACTTGAGGGGCAGCCAGCGCCGCCGCAACATCAACCCCACCGGTTGAGGCGGCAGGATCTGCCGGGAACCGACTGGCGCATACCGCAGGCAAGTCCAAGGAGACTGAGCAGGTGAAACTGCCAAGGTTGCGATCGTGACGGGTACCGGTGAGGCCGGCGAGAAGATGGTGGACCAGCTCCTGGCCGAGCTTTACGGCGGCGATCCGGCCGACTTCGTGACCAGGCGCAATGCCCTGGTCAGGCAGCTCCGCAGCGAGGGCCGGGCGGGGCTAGCGCCCCAGATCGCGGGCGCTCGGCGGCCGACCGTCAGCCTCTGGGCCGCGAATCACCTGGCGGAGTTCTCGCCCGCCGTGCTCGAAGCGCTGCTCCAGAGCGGGCGCTCCCTGCGGGAGGCTCAGGTCGCAGTTCTCGAGGGTGAGGCGGTCACCGACCTGCGCGCCTTGCTGGCAGCACACTCAGCCGCCCTGCAGCGGGCGGTGGACGCTGCCACCGGTTTCCTCAGCAGCCGCGACCGCGAGGTGCCGGACGCGGTGCGCCAGCGCCTGCAGACCACGCTGAGAGCGGTGTCGCTAGGCCCTCCTGAGCTGGGGCAGGCGCTGGCAGCCGGCCGGCTGACTGCGGAGCAGGAGCCAGAGGGGTTTGGCGGCTTCGAGGGCGTCGTGGTCAGGGCTCCAGGCCCCGCACCCCAGGCGGCGATGCCAAGGCCGGTGCCTGAATCGCCGCGCAGCGGGCGACTCCGCCACAGAAATCTGCGGTGCTCGCTCGGGTTGAGGCAGCCCGCAGTGCGGCGGACGCGCAGGCGCGCCTCGCGCGGCAGGTCGCGGCTGAAGCCGAAAAGCTGGCAGAGCGAGCGGAGCAGCTGGCGGAACAGGCCAACAGCGCCGCCAGCGAGGCCGCCGAAGCGCAGCAACGGGCGGCCGCCGCGGTGGAGCAGGCCGAGCGTCTGACGGCCGCTGCTGAGCAGGCAGCGGCGGCGGTCGAAACCCTCAGGCACTGATCTCCAGCCAGGAGTATCGTGCCGCCCGCAGATCCGACACGGTCGCGGCGGACTGTTCGTCGATCCCCGCGCCGCACGGTGATCCAGTGAGCTTGAGCAATCAGGGCGGCCATTGGTGCCGGGAGCGGGAGTCGAACCCGCACGAGGTTGCCCCCAACGGTTTTTGAGACCGCCGCGTCTACCGATTCCGCCATCCCGGCTCTGAGCAGCCTCAACCATGCCACAAGGCACGCTCTGGTGTCGGCGAGAGGACTCGAACCTCCAAGGGTCGCCCCACTGGATCCTAAATCCAGCGCGTCTACCAATTCCGCCACGCCGACCGAGCCTCGCGACTAAGTGATTATGGGACCGGCGGCCGGCTGCCAGAGCTGGCCGCCAGGCTGGGTGCCGTCGCGGCGCGCACGTTCGGAAGAACCGTTCCTTCGCTGGCGTTCAGGAGGCAGATATGGAAAGAGAGTTCGATGTGATAGCGGTGGGAGCCGGAACAGCCGGTGAGGCGGTGGCCACCGAGCTAGCCGGTTCCGAGCTCACGGTAGCCGTGATCGAGCGCGACCTGGTGGGCGGCGAGTGCCCCTACTGGGGCTGCGTGCCGAGCAAGACGCTGCTCCGCTCGGCGGAACTGCTGAAGGAAGCCGCTCGGGCGCGAGATCTCGCCGCTTCCCGGGTCGAGCTCGACATCGACTTCGCCAAGATCGCCGAGCGCACGCTCGTCATGGCGCGCCGTCTCGACGACACGAACCCCGCCAAAGCCGTCCAAGAGCACGCGACGCTCATCCGGGGCGAGGCGCGTGTTCTCGGCCCCGACCGAGTCGAGGTCGACGGCAGCAGCCTGACCGCGCGGCGGGGCATTGTTATCGGCACCGGCACGTCCGCCGCCATTCCGCCCATCGAGGGCCTGGACCGGATCGCGTACTGGACCAACCGCGAGGCCGTCCACGCCAAGCAGCTGCCGCACTCGCTCATCGTCCTGGGGGGCGGGGCCATCGGGGCGGAGCTGGCGCAGGCATTCTGCCGCTTTGGCAGCCGCGTGACGATAGTGGAGAGCGCGCCCAGGCTGGCGATCAACGAAGAGCCTGAGGTTTCTGACCTCCTGCGCCTGCACCTGGAGGCGGATGGCATCACCGTGAAAGTGGGTGCCAAGGCGAAGCGGGTCAGCGCCGAGGGTACCGGCGTCCGTCTGGAGCTGGAGGGCGGTGAGGTCGTGAACGGCGAGCGGCTGCTGGTGGCGACCGGGCGCAAGGCCAATCTGGATGCAGTCGACTTGGCGGCCAGTGGACTCGAGAAGACTGACCGCGGCTGGCTCAAGGTAGATCCGGCGACGCTCAATGCCGCCGAGCGCATCTGGGCAGGCGGCGATGTGACAGGGATCGGCAACTTCACCCACCTTGCCCACTACCACGGCACTCTGATCGGCCGCAACCTCCGCGGTGAGCAGCACCCGGCCGACCATCGCGCAGTCCCTCGCGTCACCTTCGTGGATCCGGAGATCGCCAGCGTGGGTATCACCGAAGCGCAGGCGCGCGAAAAGGGGATGCGCGTCGGTGTGGTGAGCAGCGATGCCGGCAACACGGCCCGCGGCTACATCCACGGCTTCGAGTCGGGCGGGTTGATCAAGCTTGTGGCCGATGCCCAGAAGCGGCGTCTCGTGGGCGCCTCGGTCGTCAGCCCCCGCGCCGGTGAGATCATCTCGGAGATGGTCCTCGCCATCCGCGCTGACGTCCCGCTGGAGGTGCTGGCCGACAGCATCATGGCCTTCCCCACCTTCTCCCGCCAGGTACAGGGCGAATTCGACCGTCTGGCCCGCCAGTAGCCTGTCTGGCAGGCGTTGAGGCAGAGCGGGCCCGGAGTCGCCTGTGGTTCAACACGAGCCAGTGATCGTACGGCTGAGCGGTGGCGGACGAGCTCCGCTGATTCTGTACCTGCTCGCTCTCCTGGCGGTCACAGCCGTTTGGGGCTGGACGTTCGTGCTGGTCAAGGACGCCATCGCGACCTACCCGACCCTGCCGTTTTTGGCTCTTCGTTTTGCGCTGGCGGCCGCTCTACTGGCGGCCGTCGTGAGACGCCTGCCGAGCCGCCGCGAGCTGATCTTCGGCGGCGCCATCGGCCTGGCGCTCGCCTTCGGCTACCTGGTCCAGACGCTCGGGCTGCAGTTCATCAGCCCGGGCAATGCGGGACTCATCACCGGCCTCTTCGTGGTCTTCACCCCGCTCTTCCAGCGCTTCATTGGAGTGCCTCTCCGGCCCATTACGATCGCCGCGGTGCTGCTGGCTCTGGCCGGGGCAGCACTGCTCTCAGGCGGCCTGGCGGGGCTCGGGCTGGGCGATCTGCTCGTGTTGGGCTGCGCAGTAGCCTTCGCTGTCCACATAGTGCTGCTTGGACGCTGGGCGCCCCACCTCTCAGCCCCCGCGCTCACCCTGGTCCAGCTGTTCATCTGCGCGTTCGCCTTTGCCTTGGGCGGCGCCTTTCAGTTCCGCTGGCCCAGTCCCAGCGTCTGGTTCGCCATCGCCGTCACCGGTCTGCTGGCGAGCGCTCTGGCCTTTCTGATCCAGACCTGGGTCCAGCGCCACCTACCGCCGATCCAGACGGCACTTGTCCTGACCGCCGAGCCGGCCTGGGCGCTGCTCTTCGCCTTCCTCCTGGCCGGCCAACGCCTGACGCTGCTCTCGGCCTTGGGTGCGGGCCTGGTGCTGCTGGCGATCGTCGGCCATGAGGCGGTGCGGGCGCTTCAGAGCAGAGCGGGAGCCGGCGGAGCGCAGCCAGTTCGAGAGGGCGCCGCCGGCGGTCCTTGACTCTTGCTTCAGCGCGTGCTCGCGCCGCAGCAGGCACTGTGCTATAAGTATACGTACATGTGACATAGCGCAGTGGTCAGGGGAGAATGCGGTGCCGAACAAGACGATCTATGTGTCCGACGACGATCTGGAGCTGTACGAACAGGCCCAACGGCTCAGCGATGGGAACCTCTCAGCGGCGATCGCTCGTGCGCTGCGCCGCTTCGTCGAGTTGGAGGAGGGACGCCATGCCGGCTACCAGGAGGTAACAGTGCGCGTGGGCACCGGCCGCGCTCGGCGGGTGCAGCGATTCACTGGGCTTCTGCTCGGGGAGTGGCAGCACCCGACGGGGGAGCGCCGGCTGGAACGGTTCCGCGTCTACCGTTCGCGCAAGGGCCATTTCGCGCTCCACATCACCCGCATGCCGGATTGGGCTGCCTGGTCCGACCCGGAGACCTGGCGCACCGCCTGGGATTGGGATTGGGGCACGGGGCGAAGCAGCAAACGCTGGCAGGAGCGCAAGCAAAGCGGCTGGTGGTGGGGCCCGGCCGAAGAGACGCTGGAGGTCACCGACACCCTCGAGCAACTACGGGAGAAGCTGCCCGCGGAGTTCTACGACACTCTCGCCGGCGACTCTGACCTGCCGGCCATCGAGGAGCTGGACATTTGAGCGGCCAGCAGCGAAGGAGACGAGGCATTGACGAGGTCACGCGGCGACACGCTTCGAGCAGGCCAACATGTCGTGCGGCCCCAAGCTGCCAGAAGGGCAGAAGCATGGACCACGCTCACGCCATCATGCTGTCCGGTAGATTCCCCGCTTACGACGTCGAGGCGTTTCCGAACGGAGATCTGCATTGCTGATCCGGCTGCTGCGTAAGTATTTGCGGCCCTACTGGTCAGGGCTCCTGGCGGTGGTCGCGCTGCAGCTGCTCGGCACCATCGCTTCTCTTTACCTGCCCAGCCTGAACGCCGACATCATCGACAAAGGTGTGGCCAAAGGCGACACCGGCTACATCCTCTCGACCGGCGCCTGGATGCTTGGGGTGACCGTCGTGCAGATTGTCTGCTCGATCGCCGCCGTCTACTTCGGTGCTCGCGCTGCTATGCGCTTCGGTAGGGACGTCCGCGCGGCCATCTTCCACACGGTCGGTGGCTTCTCCGCTCGTGAGGTGGCCCAGTTCGGCGCTCCCTCGCTGATCACCCGCAACACCAACGACGTGCAGCAGGTGCAGATGCTGGTCGTGCTCTCCTGCACGATGCTGGTCGCGGCTCCGATCATGTGCGTCGGCGGCATCATCATGGCGCTCCGCCAGGACGCGGGACTGTCCTGGCTGATGCTGGTCAGCATCCCCGTCTTGATTGCGTCAATCGGGCTCATCGTGTCCAGGATGGTGCCCCAGTTCCGCGCCATGCAGGCCCGCATCGACGACATCAACCGGGTGCTGCGCGAGCAGCTCTCGGGCATTCGTGTGGTGCGCGCGTTCGTCCGTGAGCAGGACGAGGCTCGGAGGTTCGCCGAAGCCAACGCGGCACTGACCAGGACCGCTCTCCGCGCCGGGCGGCTGATGGCCCTCATCTTCCCGACAGTGATGCTGATCCTCAACGCCTCCAGCGTCGCTGTGCTCTGGTTTGGCGCCGGCCGGGTCGAGAACGGTCAGATGCAGATCGGCGCGCTCACAGCCTTCCTAACCTATCTGACGCTGATCCTGATGTCGGTGATGATGGCGACCTTTATGGCGATCATGATCCCGCGCGCATCAGTCTGTGCAGAGCGCATAGGTGAGGTGCTCAGGACCGAGTCCACGGTCGTGCCGCCGCGCCGGCCTGTCCGCCAGGTGCACACCCGCGCCGAGCTGGAGCTGCGGAACATCGAGTTCAGATACCCCGGTGCGACAACGCCTGTGCTGTGCGACATCTCGTTTCAAGCAGCCGCCGGGCAGACCACCGCCATCATCGGCAGCACAGGGGCGGGAAAGACGACGCTGGTCTCGCTCGTGGCACGCCTGTTCGACACCACTGCCGGCACAGTCTTGATCGACGGTGTGAGCGTCCGGGAGCTCGATCCCGACCTGCTCTGGAGCCGGATCGGTCTGGTGCCTCAGAGGCCCTATCTGTTCAGCGGCACAGTGGCCAGCAATCTGCGCTATGGCAACCCGCAGGCGAGCGACGAGGAGCTGTGGGAGGCCCTCCAGGTCGCCCAGGCCCGCGACTTCGTCGAGGCCATGCCAGGCCGCCTGGAGGCAGCCATCACCCAGGGCGGCACCAACGTTTCCGGCGGCCAGCGTCAGCGGCTGTCGATCGCGCGGGCGCTGGTGCGGAAGCCTGAGATCTACCTCTTTGACGACTCGTTCTCAGCGCTGGACCTCGCCACGGACGGCCGGCTGCGGGCAGCGCTGCGGCCCCAAACGGCGAATGCCACTGTGGTCATCGTCGGCCAGCGGGTGTCGACCATCGCCGATGCCGATCAGATCATCGTTCTGGAGGGCGGCAGGATCGTCGGGCTGGGCAGCCACGAAGAGCTGCTGGAGAGCTGCCCGACCTATCTCGAGATCGTCCAGTCGCAGGCGGCGGCGGAGCCGGCCGCATGAGCGATCGCTCGGTGACGAAACCGGCGCCGATGCCGACAATGACCGAACGCACCCGGCCGCCCGTACGCCGTGGCTTCGGCGGCGGCCCCTGGGGTGGACCCGGCCTGCCGGCGGAGAAGCCTATGAGCTTTGGGCCGTCGGTACGCCGCTTGCTGGGGCGCCTGCGACCAGAAGGCCCGAAGCTCCTGGCGGTCATCGCACTGGGTGTGACGAGCGTGGTGCTGGTTGTCATCGGGCCCAAGGTTCTTGGGCGGGCGACTGACATCATCTTCAGCGGCGTCATCGGGAAGCAGCTGCCGCCGGGGACCAGCACCGCTCAGGCGGTTGCGGCTGCCCGTGGGTCGGGCAAGGGGAATGTGGCTGACATGCTGGCGCGGATGCACGTGGTCCCAGGACAGGGGATCGACTTCTCGGCGCTCCGCACCGTGCTGGCCTGGGCGCTGGCGCTCTACGTGGGCTCAGCGATCTTCAGCTGGATGCAGGGTTACCTGCTCAACGGGGTGGTCCAGCGCACGATCTTCCGGCTGCGGGCGGAGGTTGAAGACAAGCTGAACCGGCTTCCGCTCCAGTTCTTCGACCAGCAGCCGCGGGGCGAGCTGCTGAGCCGGGTCACCAACGACATCGACAACGTGTCGCAGTCGCTCCAGCAGACCATCAGCCAGCTGCTGAGTTCGGTGCTGACTGTGATCGGCGTGCTGGTGATGATGGTGGTCGTCTCACCGCTGCTGGCTGTGATTGCCCTGGTAACAGTGCCGCTGTCAATCCTCGTCGCCAGTCAGGTCGCCAAGCGCTCGCAAAAACTGTTCGTGGCCCAGTGGGCCAACACCGGCTCGCTTAATGCCCACATCGAAGAGGCGTTCACAGGCCACGAGCTGGTCACAGTGTTTGGGCGCCGCCGTGAGGTCGAGCAGGTTTTCCGCGAGCGCAACGATCAGCTCTTCGAGGCCAGCTTCGGCGCTCAGTTCGTCTCGGGGATCATCATGCCCGCGATGATGTTCATAGGCAACCTGAACTACGTGGCGATCGCCGTCATCGGCGGCGTCAGGGTGGCCACTGGAGCCATGAGCCTGGGCGACGTCCAGGCGTTCATCCAGTATTCCCGGCAGTTCACCCAACCGCTTACGCAGGTCGCCTCGATGGCCAACCTCCTCCAGTCTGGGGTGGCGTCAGCCGAGCGAGTCTTCGAGCTGCTGGACGCTCCCGAGCAGGACGCTGACCCCGTCCAGCCGGTGATTCCGGTTGCCAGCCGCGGTCGAGTGGAGTTCGAGCGGGTCTCCTTCCGTTACCACCCTGAGCAGCCACTGATCGAGGACCTGTCATTGGTCGCGGAACCAGGACACACGGTGGCGATCGTCGGCCCGACCGGCGCCGGCAAGACCACCCTGGTCAACCTCATCCTGCGGTTCTACGAAGTGGACGCGGGGCGGATCACCCTGGACGGCGTCGACATCACCGCCATGCGGCGAGAGGACCTCCGTTCCCAGATTGGCATGGTGCTGCAGGACACCTGGCTTTTCGGGGGGACCATCCGCGACAACATCGCCTATGGCAACCCCGCCGCCAGCGAGGAGGAGATCCTGGCGGCGGCGCGAGCCACGTTCGTCGACCGCTTCGTGCAGAGCCTGCCCGACGGCTACGACACAGTCATCGACGAGGAGGGCAGCAACGTCAGCGCCGGCGAGAAGCAGCTGCTGACCATCGCCCGCGCTTTCCTGGCCGACCCGTCGCTGCTGATCCTGGATGAGGCCACCAGCTCGGTCGACACGCGCACCGAGCTGCTGGTGCAGCGGGCAATGGCGGCCCTACGCTCCGATCGCACCAGCTTCGTCATCGCCCACCGGCTCTCAACCATCCGCGACGCCGAGCTCATCCTGATGATGGAAGCCGGGCGCATAGTCGAGCGCGGGACCCATGAGGAGCTGCTGGCCGCCCGCGGCGCCTACTTCAGGCTCTACTCCGCGCAGTTCCGCGGCGCCGTGGACGCTGCCGACGAGTCGGCAGCCCAGCCGGCTGCCGCTGCGCCAGTGGGGCTTCGCTAAGACAGCCGGTTCAAGGGGGAGGGGCCGTCAGGCTTCTGCCCTCAGCGGTTTCGGACGACGTTGGGGCGCTCAGTGCCCTCCGCCGAACAGGCTGCCGAGGTCGGGCGTCTGGCCCGGCTGGCCGCCACCGATGAACTGCTCGAGCATGCCGCCGAAGGGTTCGGGCAACCGGCCCTTCAGGTAGCCGATCACAACCTGGACTGCCTGGCGCGAAGTCGCCTCGTCCAACCCAGTGCGCTGACTTACCTCATTGACCAACTGATCCACTACGCAGACCTCCATGTAAGGCGATCGCCACTGGTGTGCTCGGCAGCTTCGGTCGAGCGATTCGGGCACATGCTAGCAAACGGTCGCGCATCGGGAATGTCAGGGTGCGAGGAGAAGGTGCTGACGGTGTAGCTCACTGGCACTAACTTGTTCGATCCCGAGTGGTGGAGGCGCTCCTTGGTGGAGTCGTCCTCCCCCCGCGCCGCGGGGGGAGGTTGGGAGGGGGCGTTAACGGCCTGACTTGCGGCGGCCGGGCAATGGTGAGAGCTTGCGTCCATGGATCGTCACACCCGTCTCCATCGAGCTGCTCGGGATCAGCGCGCCCAGGTGCTGCGGCGAGAGATGTCCAAGACCGAAGGGCGGCTCTGGTACCGCCTGGACAGCCGGCAGCTGCTGGGACTCAAATTCCGCCGCCAGGTTCCGCTTGGCCCTACTTCGCCGACTTTGCCTGCTTGGAGGCAAGGCTTGTGCTCGAAGTCGATGGCGACCACCACGGCGATCAGCTCGGCTATGACGCGAGGCGAGATCACTGGCTGGGCGAGATGGGCTTTCGGGTGCTGAGGTTCTGGGTGGCGGAAATTGATGAGAACATCGAAGGTGTGATTGAGACCATTGCCGACGCTCTGAGTCCATTCGGCTCGGAGGCCCCCCACCTGCCTCCCCCCGCAGCCGCGGGGGGAGGACGACTCCACCCAGGAGCGCCTCAACTACTCGGGGATTGGACAGACTAATTGGCAGGCTCCTGCACAGGTTGTGGGCGACGCCTGACGGCGATCAGCAGCGCAAAAACGGCCCCGAGGCGAAGCGCCACAATCAGCAGCGCCATCGTCAGGGCCGGTCTAATGCCAGCGGCGCCGGCCAGTGGAGCCACCACGGCGCCGATGGCGAATTGAACGAGCCCGAGCAGGGCCGAAGCGCTTCCTGCCACCCTTCCCTGATTCGACAGCGCCAGCGCAGTTGCATTGGGTAGGACCAGGCCCACAGTGGCGACGACCAGGAAGAGCGCCGAGACCACCGCCACCAGCCCCGCCCCGGCGAGCACAGCCAGGAGCAGGCCAAGTCCTCCAGCGAGGCCACCGGCCAGCCCCAGGACCAGCAGCCGGAGCTGACCAAGACGCTGGACCAATCTGGCGCTGGCCTGACCCGCGGCCACGATGCCCAGTGCGTTGAGCGCGAACAGCAGGCTGAAGCCCTGCGGTGAGACTCCATACACAGTCTCCAGGACGAACGGCGAAGCAGCGATGTAGACGAACATGGCGCCAATGGCCAGACCGCTGGCGACTGCCCAGCCGACGAAACTCGCGTCGGTCAAGAGGTTGCGGAAGACCGCCAGGCTCTCTTTCAGGCCGCCAGCGCGCCGCCTGGCGACCGGAAGGGTTTCCTTCAGGCCGAGGCCGCCCACCGCGACGAGCGCCATTCCGAGCACGGTCAACGCTACGAAGCCCAAGCGCCAGGAACCGAACCTGAGCAATTGACCTCCCAGCACTGGGGCGAGGATTGGCGCGAGTCCGTTGACCAGCATGAGAAGCGCGTAGAACCGCGCCAGCGCAAACCCTGAGAAGAGGTCGCGAGCGACCGCCCGGGAGATCACGATCCCGGCGGCCCCGGCCGCGCCTTGAAGGAGACGGATGAAAATGAACACACCTATCGAGGGCGCGAGCGCGCAGAGAAGCGAGGTGGCGGTGTATGCGACCAGGCCGATCATCAGGGGCCGCCGCCTCCCGCGCGAATCGCTCAGGGAACCGGCGACAAGCTGGCCGGCGGCCAGTCCGACCAGACATGAGGTGATGGTCAGCTGCGCCTGGGCGGCGGTCGCGTCCAGGTCGTGGGCAAGTGCCGGCAACGCGGGCAGGTAGAGGTCGAGAGAGAGCGGACCGAAGGCGCTGAGCGCTCCCAGGATGAGTATCAGCCGGAGGCTGGCACGACGATCCTGGCCGCCCGCGGCCCCGATCGAGGATTCGGGCCCCGGGATTTGCTCAGGACTCAGCGCCTGCACTCGAAAACAAGTCCCATCCACCCGCCATGATGACCGGACATCTGGTCGGGTGGACATCGACGCCCGGTCTCCGCGTTCGGGTCGGTGACTGCCGCATCATCTACAGAGTCAACGACGATGTGCTCCTCGTGGTCGTCGTCACGCTCGGACACCGGCGCGAGGTTTACGAGCGGTGTCCAGGGCTCGCCGGATTTAGGTTTGCCAATTGGGACGGCATCGCCTGGGCGTCACCGGCACAGGTGGCCGCCTAATGCGTTTGTCAAGAGGC
>QHBT01000004.1 GCA_003244185.1 Candidatus Dormiibacter spiritus
CCCCCGGCCAAGGTGATCCCGCTTCAGCCGGTGGCTGCGGCTCCGGTGGTTGCTCCGGTGGTTGGGGTTGGAGTCGGGGGCTCCCGGTCCGCTGATCAGGTCGGCTCTTATCCGGCGATCTCACCGGCGTCTATCGGGGCCCCGACTCCGGGAACAACCATAAGTCCCACCCCGGCTCCCGTCGACCCCACCCCAACCCCGACTCCTAGTCCGCGGCCGACGCCTACGCCCAGCCCGATTCCCACAGCTACCCCACAGCCTGTGCCTTCGCCGTCCCAGACGCCCAAATCTCGCGGGCATAAGCGGGGGGTGGCCGATAGGACTCGGAAAGCGGGTTCGGCGGCTCCTGGGGCATCTCAGGGCTCCACAGGCCGGTGATCCCCTCTCCCGAGCTGCACCTGGCCGGAGCCCTGGCCGGTCTGCTGCTGGCCTCGCCGCTCGCCGTCCTGCTGGTGGCCTGGGAGTGCGCAAGGCGGGAGGGGTTGAGGCTTGCCAGGATGGCCGTCAACTATTACACTAGTGCTTAGTTATGGAGGGGGGAATGAGGATGGTAAAAGCTATGTACCTTCGGTTACTAGATTGGTCGGCCAAGACGAGGCGATGGCGCTGGGGAAGCTGGGCCTTTCAGTGGCCTCCGAAAAGGGACTGGTGACGGTCATGAACCGCGGCGGATTCAGCTGGAGTCGGTTCCTTGGTATCACCCGCCAGAAGCAGCGCATCGACCGCCGGGTCGGCTTCCCGCTCTTCTCGCGCCAGGCGCAGTACGCCTGGTTGGGGCGGTGGCTGGTTCGGCTGGTCTCCGGAGGCGGGAGTAGGCGGTGAAGGACTTTCTGACCTACCGCATGAATGACACCGGGCCACCGATGTGGTTCACGCTTCTCGCCTTCCTGATCAGCGCGGTCAGCCTCGCCGTGGTTCTGCTGCTAAACCGGTGACAATCCCTGCCGGCCTCTGGCCGCTGATCTGGTTCGCCCTGGCGCTCTTCATGCTGCCGATCGTGGCTCAGGGCATCAGGCTGCAGCGGGCACCGCTGGCTCTGGTTGAGATCGTGGCCGTGGTGCTGCTGGTGCTGCTGGTGATGGCCGTGCGCAATGACGGCCGCTCACCGCTCGAGCAGGTCGACGTCTGCGCCGGCGTGAGCAACAACCCCGGCTGCCCTGGGTACGTGGTTCCGGTCATCGATCCGGCGCACGACATCCCGGTGACCGGGGTTCCCGACATTCGGCCGACCCCGAGCTGGGCGGCCAATCCTGGGAGGTGACAATGACGGAGCAGACCCCGGATCTGGCCGCGATCGTGGCGAGAGTTGAGAAGGCCGCGCCCCTTGATGGCTTCATGCGGTTGATCGACGTTCGGGACTTCAACTGGATGGTCGCCGCCCTCACGCGGCAGGCGGAGCTGGCGGTATATGTCCAACACAAGCTGGGTTGTCCGCTGGCCTTGTCGCTGGCTCCTCAGCAGAATCCGACCGAAGCATGGTTGGGAGTGGCGAAATGCAATTGCGGACTCTCGCGCCTTGCCCGTCCAGCGGCGCAGCGTGGGTGAGGAGCTGGAGCGGCAGCAAGCGGAGACGGCTCATGCCGAAGGGCTGACGATCCAGGAGTGGAGGATTGCTGAAGCCGAGCGCGAGCGTGACGAGGCCCGCCAGCGGGCCGAGCGGCTGGGAGCCGCAGTCAGTCAGGCTCTCGATGCCGCTACCTGGAAGGATTCGGACGAAATCCTTAAGGGCGCCCTCGCCGCCGACCCCCAGTCGGCCGAGGCGGGCGGGGAGGAGGGGTGAGGGACCTCGTGATCGTCTGGCAACCGTGGATGTCCTGGGTCGGGTCGGGTCTGATGTTGGGGTTGGTCTTGTTGTCAGCCCGCCGAGAATGGCGACTGTATCGGCGATTTGGAATTCAGGGCCCCAGCCGTGGCTGAGCGCGGGGGGCGAGCGATGGCTGACGACGATGATCTGGGCCGAGCGTTCAGATATATCTCGCCCGAGACTGGAGCTTGGACATTCACCAGCCGCGCTCTCCAGGACCGCCATTCGCCCATCCCCGAGTACGAACCCCGGGAGCTGGAGATCATCGACTGGTGGCTGCAGGAGTTCCGGGTGCCGGTGCCCACGGCTGCCATCCGGCGGCTGGCGCAGCGGCTGGCCGAGGGGGAGGGATCGACCGCCGTCGATGGCTCCGAGCCACTCCATAGATAAGCTTATCTATGGAGTGACTAAATAGTTGATTGAGTTGCTTCCGTGCTAGGATGGCGGGCGAAATGGCAATGCTTAGTTTGCTCGCAAACGAGGAGCCGGTGGGAGCGCTTGAACCGCTCTTCGTGATCCGGGTGGTGGATCCGCCCAGGCCCAAGCAGCGGGCCCGGACGGTGCGCCATGGGCAGCGGACCTACACCCCCAAGCAGACCGAGAACGCCGCCTACCGGGTGCGTCAGGCGGTGATCGAGAAGTACGGCGATCCCCAGGAGGGGGCCTTTCAGCCCTTCGAGGGCCCGGTCTTCCTCCGCTTCACGGCCTGGCTGAAGATGCCCACCGCCATCCCCCGCTACAAGCGGCCGACTGCTCTGCCCCTGAAGACCCCGGACCTACCCAACATGGTGATGCTGCTGGCAGATGCGCTCTCGGGCTATGCCTACCTGGATGACAAGTTGGTCACCGACTCCCAGGAGCGCAAGCGCTACGCCGGCACCTACGGCGGCCCCAACTTCCCCTGCTGGGAGGTTGAGGTCTTCGAGTCAAAGCCGGAGCTCTGGTAATGACCTTGCCCTTCGTTCCCGCCCCGATCCGCGCCCGCAAGGTGGTCCGCACGATCTGGGACCGCACCGGCAAGAACCCTGAGCAGCCCAAGCTGCGCCACTGCCACCGCGATCGCCGGGGCTGGGTGGTGGCCTTCGAGATGCCGATCGGGGCCGACAGCTTCAAGTGGCTGGACAACCTGAACGCCATCTCCGAGGGCCTGGATGCCTCGGTGCGCATCGTCTACGACCGCGGCTGGGTCTGGTTCCGGCTGGGCACCCGGCGGATACCGCGGAAGGTGAGCTACCAGCGCTTCTACCGAGCGCGGCGGCCGGCGGGGGAGTTGATGATCGGGGTGGGCTTTAGTCAGGAGGGGCGGATCTGGACCGATCTGTCCAAGCTCCCGCATCTGCTCGTGGGGGGTGCCAACGGCACCATCAAGAGCCGCTTCCTGAAGCAGGCTGTCATCTATCTGGCCGAGACGCGTTCGGCTACTCGGCTGCGGCTGACGCTCATCGACCTGAAGGGGCGAGGAGCTCCAGAGCTGAGCACGTTTGCCAATCTCCCCCACGTGGATCAACCGGTGGTCAGCGATCTGGAGTCGGCCAAGCAGCTGCTGCTGGAGCTCGAAGGACAGATGAACGAGCGCTACGAGCACATTGCTCGGGCCGGCTGCTCGGATCTTGAGGAGTTCAATCGCAAGAACCCGGAGGCTCCGCTCTTCCGCCGGGTGATCGTGATCGATGAGTTTGCGGACCTCACCCAGGGCCTGAGCGGGGCCGAACAGAAGCTGCTCGAGCGCCTGGTGCGAGAGACGCGGGCGGGTGGCTTCCACTTCATGCTTGCCACCCAGCGAGGGGACGCCACCGTGGTCCCCGGCCAGATCCGCAATAACGTGGGCGCGGTGCTGGTGGGTCGGGTGGGCCAGCCCACCTCTTCGGAGGTGATGCTGGGGAATCGTGCGGCGGCCTCGTTGCCGCAGTCCCCGGGGATTGCCATCTGGCAGCACGATCAGGGCACTCAGATCCGGGTGCGAGCGATCAACATCGAGCCGGATGACGTCCGCCATCGGGTGCTGCTTCAGATTCCGGTCGTTCAGTCCTACTCCCTCCCCGCGGCTCAGGAGCCTGCTGAGCGGCGGGCGTTATCGCTGCTTGGTGCAACGCCGGGCGACGGTGAACACCCACCGCTGAGCGGGTTGAGCGAGCTCGGGCATCGGGTCCTGGAGTCGGTGGGTGCGGGAGTGAGGCCACAGAATGGGTCATGACTGAGGAGTCGGAGACGGAGCTGGTGGTACTGCAGCGGATCGAGGAGCTTCTGGTGGCGGTCCTGGAGAACCAGAAGACCATCGCGCGCCAGCTCACGATCCTGGTCAGCAGCGTCCAGCATGGCGCGCAGCGCGGGAGGTACTAGACGATGACTGATCAGAACGTCGGCCCGCAGGACGGCTGTGCGGCGCCCTGGTCGGAGGGGGTGATCAGGACCATGCACGAGGGCATCGCTGAGTCCACCTCCGAGTTCATGGGCGGCGTCGGGGACGGGCTCCAGTTCGGAGCGGCGGTGGTCGGCTTCGGGGTGAACGCGGTCGCCAAGGGCGCCATGGGCCAGGCCAAGGCCAACCTCGGATGAGCCAGCTCGTCCTCGGGTTCTTGATCGGCTTTGCGGTGGGGCTGCCGAGCGTCTTGCTGGCGCTGTTCTTGCCACGGATTCTTAAGCCGTGAGCCTGGATCCCGGTTCCGGAGCCCTGCATCGCAACCACGCGCTGATGGCGGGCTCGATGCTCGATGACTTCCGCCACGAGCTGGGCATCAATGACCATGCCGACTACGAGGCGATGGGCTGGGAGCAGCCGGGCGCCAGCTTCATCGGTGGCAGCGTGGAGTGGGGGACCGGGGTCTTCAAGAGCCTGCTGGCCGGCCAGATCAGGGGCAACTTCGGCTAGCTGATCGTCTCGCCGTCTGCCGATCGTCACGGCATCTGCCAAACTACTTCGCGATGCGAGAGGTCCCTGGCGAGGTGCGCCTGGTAGATGCCGAAGGCGAGGAGTATGACCCTGAGATCGACTACTCCGGATAACGGGCAGCAGCGTCTTTGATCCTGGCGGCCCAGGTGTCCGACGAACCTAGACTGCGGCCGACGCGCAAGCCGATGGCGATCTATCCACCCTCCGATCTACGCGGGCGCTGGCAGCGCCAGGACCAGGGCTACCAGGGTGGGGCTCCGATCGTGGCCCTGCTGCTGGCCTGGATCGACGCCGTCAGCTCCCACGAGGACCCGGTGGCGGTGCTGGCGGCCCTGGAGACGGCCGATCTGCGCGAGGAGGCGCGGGCCCAGGGCTGGTTCACGGAGGCGGCGCGGTTGCTGTCTGAGAGGGCGGCTCCGGAGCTGCGGGCGGCCTTCGCTCGCGAGGACTGCCTGGAGATCGTGCTGGGGTACATGGACCTGGACCTGGGCTGGCACGTGGGGTTGGCCGGGCTGACTTACCACGAGCACGTGGTGACCACCCTGAGCCTGAAGGGGGAGGAGGCCTGGGAGATCGCCAAGAACGAGGAGATGTTGAGCCGGCGGCGGCGGCGGATGGGGGAGACGCTGGCCGTCAAGACCATCGACAACCTGATGGCGCTCTCTGCCCAGAAGCTCCGAAGCCTCTTCCAGCCCAATTCAAGCGAGCGCTGATTGAACTCTTCCGGGATAATAAGTCGACTGAGGGACTTTTGTCCCTCTCGCATGGCCATCTGATCTAGACCTCACCCCCGCAGCCATGCTCGGTGGAGGTGCGGGAAAGGCTAACCGATCCCTGACGAGACCAGTTCTCCTGGGGTCGAGCCCGACCCGCGCCGCCCCGAGCGGCGGCGTCCGTCGCTTTAGACTGCATGCCAAGTGGGCCGGGGTATCCCGGTCGGCGGAAGGGGCGTAGCGCTGGGTCGCACCCAGTGGCGGAGCCCCTTCAGCTTTTCCAGGAGAGGCCAATGGAGCGCGAGTTCGGCCTCGAGCTCCAGGATCTGATGCTCTGGTGTGCCGGGCTCAGCCAGCCCCAGGTCAAGCGCCAGCTCCGCCGCTGGTCTGTGCTCTGGCCCCGGCCGCAGCCGGTCAGCGTCAACTTGCAGGTGTTTGAGCGTGAGCTCTGGCTGGCCCAGCGGCTCTGGAGGGGGAAATGAGGCTGCTGCTCTTGCCGGTGGCGGAACTGGCCCTGCTCGCCGTGGTTCTGCTCGGCTTCTATCACAGAGCGCCCAAGTGCCCCAACTGCGGCGCCCTGGAGAACGAGCACGACAACTTTTTTCCGCACGTCCGCATCTGCCGACGCTGCCAGGAGATCTACCAGATCCGCGACTAGGAGGTTCCGCCATGGTCTTTGGCTATTCGGTGATCCATCTCTTGATCGCCGTCATCGTCTTCGTCTTTGTCCTACTGCTCCTCTTGTGGCTGATCCCGCTTCTGGCGGCCCTGGTGGGGCTGGTGATACCGCAGATCCTGGTCGTGCTCTTCTCGGTGCTGGTCGCCATCAGCGTGGCCTTTGGTGGGATTCACGCCTACTCGCGGCGAGGGTCGGTCTGAGTGCTGCCGCGGCTCACGATCGACCTCCACACCGAGGACGGCCGGACCTGGGAGTTCGGACTCAAGGGGGTGGATCCCAACGGGCAGATCGTGGAGGCGGGGGTTCAGGAGGTCAAGGACGGGGAGGCGGGCGGCCCCATCTACGTGCTCACGCTGCCGATCGTGAGGGTGGAGAAGGCATGAGTAACAGCGACAACGTTTGCAAGCGCTGTGGCGGCGTTCTCAGCTTCCAGTGGAATGCTGGCGTGACGGCAACGGCTGGCGGCATTCCGACCACGCTCACCTTCGGCTCGATGGCGAAGACTCAGCCGATCGTCTATCCATTCGACGCCACCCTGACGGCGACAGCCGGGACAAGCAACGTTCGGCTTTGCTCGTGCATAGAGCCCAAGGCGTGAGCGATGCTGGGCAGCTTCCAGGAGTCCTGCCAGCTGCTGGGCAAGCTGATGCTGCTGAAGCTGGCGGCTCTCAACGCAAAGGATTGGGAGGGGTACGAGTTCTGGCGGCGCCAGGAGAGCCAACTCCGCGGCTGGCTGGCGCGGCAGTCGTGATGATCGTGCTCGGCTATCCCAGAGGTGCTGGCATGTCCAAGCCCTGCTCGGTCGGCTGCGGAACCATCACTTCTCGAGCGGATGGGGTCTGCGAGACCTGCTGGCGGGCTCGGCAGCTGATCGAGACTTCGGTGGGGGCGGCCGCCTTCACTCGCATCGTGCTCGACTGCGAGAAGGACTGGGCCCTCATGGATCGCATCGACTGGAGTCTGGGGATCCCGATTCGTAGGAGCCGACCCACGAGTTGAGAGCGAGGGAAGGGAGGGTTAGTCCGGCACCCCGCTCTCAGCACTGATCTTGGCACACCCGTCCTGCCCCCCGGGAGGCTTCATGCCCCAACTGAATCGGAGTCATGCCGTGATAGCTGTAGTCGCTGCCGTGCTCGGGGCCAGCCTGGGATTGGGCGTTCCACTCATGGCAAGTCATCCGGTGCCTAGCAAGAAGCCCAAGGTGACCACCGACTATTGGGTCAGCACCACCGGCTCCAACAGCAACGACGGGCTGGCCGCTGACAATGCCCATGCTTGGCTGACGCTGACCAAGGCCGGGAGTACGGTGGGGGCGGGAGCGGTGGTCCACGTGCTGAACGGGACTTACAGCGCCAATAGCTTCGCTGCCAGCGGAACCTCGACCTCCCGCATTGTCATCCGCGGCGAGCCGGTCAACGTAAGCCCGTAGCTGGCCCCGCCTTGGAGCGAGGCACCCCAGGTGGAATCGCCGCGGATGACAATGCGG
>QHBT01000021.1 GCA_003244185.1 Candidatus Dormiibacter spiritus
CGGCCATCGACTCCGGTTGAATCCGGCCTAACGAGATAAGCGAACATAGCGCCACCGATCAACAGCGAAGGCCGGCTCTCGGTTCACGGAACCGTGCAGCGAGAGTTGCGGCAGAAGTCGCAGCGTCGGACGCCGGCTCTACCGGGGAACGACCGGCAGCAGTAGCTGGGATGGCCGAGCGGGATCGTGAAAGATCGTCTGCAGTGCGGGCACAATCTCATCGGTACCATCCTCACCAAGGCGGTGCCCGGTGTTAGGGTTTGGCTCTAGGTATGGGAACGAGCTGCTCGTAATGTCGACCCGGATGCGGTGGCCTGGGAGGAAGACATTGCTGGTTGCCGCCATAGCTATCTCATAGCGTTCCGCACCGCCTGGCCGGACCGCCGACGACCTACCGGCACCGTTGCGGTGTCGCGCCCGCAAGGTCCCTTCGGCGACGATGCGAGAGGCACCATTCGGATGCACGTCACAGAGCCGAACGATCCAATCCGTATCACTCGCGCTGGTTGCCGCATAAAGCGTGCAGTTGAGCGGTCCAGTCACCTCAAACGGTCGTCGCAACAGCTCCGAGGTATACACGAGCACGTCGGGCCGTGCCTCGAGCGGCCGCTGGTCATGCGGCCCGACATTGATTCCCTGGACGAGTCCGGGCAGACCCACCGCCCCGCCGAGCGTGGGCGCCGGCTCAGCTGGATCGTAAAGGTAGTGGTCTGGCCGCTCGTCCGCGGCGGGCCTCTCCGTGGAGAGCCTCCAGTTACGCTGCAGATACCACGCCTCGGGCCGACTGCGCTTCAGGGGCCAATCCTCTTCGTCACGCCACACGTTTTCACCCATCACAAAGATCCGCACCCTCGGGAGCAACGCCTGGCGCTTGGTGTCCGCGTTCAGGAAATGGCTGAAATGCGCCAGCTGATAGCCGGTAAAGTCCATGGCCGCCGCGCCGGCTGCGAAGCCGAAGTCGTATTCGGCGCTACGCGAGTTCAGCATGTGATCCCAAGGGCCGATGAGTAGCCTCTGTTCGTTGTCGGCGCCTTCCAGCCCCACGTTCTCACGCATGCGCGTGAAGTTCGTGAGGGTGCCTGGTAGGAAGTAGTCGTACCAGCCCCCCACATTGAGCACGGGCAGATCGATCTTGGCGAAATGCTCGCTCAGGGCGTCCGGGTCGTCACCGCTGGCGGCATCGTCGCGAATTGCGGCCTCGTACCATTCGGCAACCGGATTCTCGAGGAACAACGGAAGTGTTGGTAGTGGCCTCCAGCGGGCGAGATCCTCGACGTGGTCGCTCGCGCCGAGTACGCGACGGATCTCATCGCTATCCGCCCTACCGGCACTGACCCGGCGTCGAGCCGTCTCGGGTCCGAAGAACTGCGAGATCAACCAGAGCACATAGCCGAGCTTGAAGATGCCACCGCTGGCGTAGCACAGCTCGTGCATGTAGGGAGGGCGCCCGATGTTGATGGGCACGATCGTCCGCAGGCTGGGCGGGCGTTGAGCAGCCGCCAGCCACTGGACCAAGCCCAGATACGACGAGCCCGTCATGCCGACATTGCCATCGCACCAGGGCTGCCCCGCCACCCACGCGATCGAATCGACACCGTCCGTCGCTTCCTCGAATATGGCGAGCTCCCCGTCCGATTCAAAACGTCCGCGGACGTCCTGGAATACGACAGCGAAGCCGGCATCGATCGCTCGGAACGGGTCCAGGGTCGTGGTCTGCCCGAGCACGGCATCCTTGCTGTAAGGCGTGCGGACGAGCACGGTAGGCACGCGACCGCCGCCGCTGGAGCGGAACACGTTCGCGCGAGTCAGGGTGGCATCGCGCATTGGAACCTCCACGTTTCTCTCGACTATGACTGAGCTCGCCACCAATTCCTCCTCCCGTTGTGTTGGTCGGCCTTGCCCGTCCTCGATGCTGACGACCGCGAGATCGAAGTCTAGGCGACAATGGCACCACAGGTCGGCGGGGGCCACCCTCGAAGTGTGTTCGCAAGGAGCCATGCATGACAGATAAATGGTCGAGGAACCCGTTGGACCCGGTCAGCCAGATGCTCGTGCCCCGTCATTACGGCAGCGTGCCCACGCTGTTCGCAGCGCCCAAGGCCCGTAAACCGAGCGAGCTGGCGGGAGCCGACCTTGCCTTCCTCGGCATTCCTTGGTCGGCACCGGTACCCGATTCGCGCATGGGCGCCGCAGCTGTCAGTTACATAGGCACCACCCTCACGCCGCAGGCGTTCCGTAGCAACTCACTCAAATACGGCGGCTACCTTCCGGAGCTTGACGTCGACGTGTTTGAGCACTACCGACTGATCGACTACGGGGATTCGCAAGTGTTCGAGGACATTCGCGACACGTTCGAAGATGTCGTCAGTCGAGTCGGCCACATCATCGACCAGGGAGCGGTTCCGATCACGATCGGCGGCAACTCTGGCCCTTCGTCGTACGCGGTTCTACAGGCCATCGCAGCCCGAGCCGGAGGTCCGACGGCGGTCGTCAACTTCGACGCCCATCACGACAACTTCCGGGGTGAGTGGAGCGAGGACACTGCGGAACAACCGCGGTGGGGCGGAACCTGGGCACGGCGCATCCTCGACCTTCCGGGAGTTGAACCGGCGCGCTACTTCCACATTGGCCTGCGTGGACCGCGAAACGACAAGGCGGCATTCGACCGATTCCTCGAAAAGGGGGTCGACCGAGCTCACATCCTTACATATCGCGACATCGCTCAGGCCCGGCGCCGTGGGTTTGATGAATGGGCGGCAGCGATCGCCGTACAGGTGTCCGACGGCGCGGCCGTCGTTTGGATCGCCATCGACCCAGACGTCCTGGACTTGAGCGCGTCACCTGACTTCGGCGACGAGCCGTTGGGCCTGCACACGGAAGAGATATGTTTGCTCGCTTACGAGCTGGGGCGTGCCATTGGCTGGCGCCGGTTGGGCGGCATCTCCTTCATGGCGGTTCCGAACACAGCCACCAGCATCCACTGGATCTGCATGTACGCACTGCTGTACGCGCTGGCAGGGACCGTGCACGCCTCCGAGCGTTAACGGACAGCTCACGTCACTGCTCCAAGCACGTGACGCACGTTCGGCGTGAACGGAGGCAAGGGCCTCCTTGACAGTCCCGAATTCATTATGTATGTTGGCTTCACTATGTTGACGGGCGGTCGGGAAGCTACCTTTGGCCCCGCCAGGGTTCGTCGCGACGGTCGTCTGGCATGGCCCGCGTACCGGCGGGCTGAGTGGCGACGTGACCGCCGAGTCGTCGTCGTCGCTGAGCACGAATGGGGACGCTACCCGGAGAGTGGGTTTGCTCAACCGCCAAAGGGAACCGGTATGTGAGCAAGAGCAACGGGGGGAGGTGACAAGGGGCATTGGTTAAGGGTCTCTATCGGGGCACCGGAGAAGGCTCCAGAGAACTGCGGCGCCGGGCGCCGCGTCCCTTTGGGTCGCAAGACCGCAAACGTGGATGGGAGATGGCGAACATGAACGAGGATGGGAGATGGCGAACATGATTGACAATGGCAGGCGCCTCCTCGCCGTTGGGAGCATCTTGGTTCTGGGACTGCTTGTCGCCTGCGGCACGGGGTCAAGCAGTGGCGGAGGAACTGGTTCAAACGCCAACTGCAACACGTCCCAGCCCACACAGGGTGTGACCAGTAGTCAGATTACCCTGGGTGAGACCCTCCCGCTGACCACGGCGGGGCCCAGTCCCCAGCAGACCGTCGACGGATCCCAAGCCTATTACGACATGATCAACGCCGCAGGCGGGGTGAAGGGTCGCAAGATCAAACTGATCGCGCGAGACGACCAGTATAACCCGTCAATGGCTCTCCAGCAGATGCGCAACCTCGTGCAGCAGGACAAGATCTTTGCGGTCGCCGGCGGCCAGGGCACTCCGAACTTCCTGGCCCAGGCGCCGTTTCTGAACACGCAGGCAGTGCCTGCGATTGCTCCGTATGCCCCATCGAGCGAGCTGGGTAACATGAAGTACCCCCACGTCTATATGACTTCGGTGAACTACATCACTGAGTTTCAGATCATGACGAGGCGCGTTCTTGACAACTTCTCTCCAAAGGGATTCGGCCTGGTCGGGGTTCAGGGAAACGTCGGGGACGACTCCAAGCAGGGGATGAAGCAGGCGATCGGCAGCAGTGGCAAGCCGCTCCTGTATATACCCGAGCAGCCCGGGACACCGGATCTCACACCCATCGCCACGCAACTGAAGAGCAGCGGCGCGGACTGGGTCTTTCTGATCCTCACGCCCTCTGACACCGGCGGGCTGTTGAAGGCAATGCAGCGCATCGGTTACCAGCCCCGGCTTGCAGCCTGGGCAGGCATGAGCGATCAGACCTACATCGACCAGTTCGGCGATCTGTCCCAGGGCATGATCGTCGCCCAGGAGCTGGCCCTACCAGATGCGTCCGATCCTGACGTGCAAAAATACGTTCAGCAGTTTACGAAGCAGACGGGCAGGGCTCCCAGCGGATTTAACAACTCGCTGGGTTGGTCGCAGGCGGAGCTGACCGTGAAGGCGCTGCAGGACGCACCCGCATTGACGCGCTCCTGTGTTGAATACGCGTTGAACCAGGTCAAGGACTTCAAGACCGGTATTCTCCCGCCGATCACCTTCGGAGCCAGCGAGCGACAGGGGGTGAATGCCGTCGGCCTAGTGCAGATCGAGGGCAAGACGGTCAAGCAGATCGCATCGTTCAAATCAGTCTGATGTTTCAGGGACGCCCGTGCCAGCCGTCCTCGCTGTAGGCAGCCTCGGCAACACCCTGCAGGTGATCCTGGGCGGACTGGCCACGGGCGGTCTCTACGCTGTCCTGCTACTGGGAGTGATAGTCGTCTTCCAGGTCAGCAAGAACGTCAACTTCGCCTATGGCGAGCTCGGGGTGATCGGCGCCTTCGTAGGTTATGTCCTCTACTCCACCTTGCATTGGCCAACCCCACTGGCTCTGGCGCTCGGCGTGGCGGCCGCTGTCGTACTCGCCGCCGTCACTGATCTGACGCTGATCCGCCGGATCCCCGATCGGCAGGGATTCGACCTCGTCGTAACTCTCGGCGCGCTGCTATTGCTCACCGCTGGAACCGACGTGGTGTTCGGTTCGGCGGACCGACAGTATCTGAACCTCTTCTCTGACAAGGCCAGGATCGTGGGCGGAGTATACATAAACGCCGGCGACCTGCTCTCCCTGGGGCTGGGCCTGGTGGCACTTGTTGGCGGCCATCTCATTGTGAACGAGACGGGGTTGGGCGTCTCGCTGCGCGCGTCGGCGGAAGATCCGGCCATCGCGCGGTCGATGGGCATCGACGTCTTGAGCCTGCGCACTGCCGTATGGGCTGCGTCCGGCTTGCTCGCGGCCGTGGCGTCGATGGTGATCGCCAGCCGGCTGGTGCTTGATGCTCGATACATGACGCCCGTCATCATCAACGTGTTCATCGCCGGAATGCTCGGGGGCCTCGACCGCTACTGGCCCCCGATGCTGGCGGCCTTTGGGGTCGGCCTCTACAATTCACTGGCTGGCTACATCTTCGGCTCAGATGCGTCGACGCCGGCCCTTTTCATCCTCGTCCTGGCAGTCCTCATCATTGCGCCAAAGCGCTTCCTGGAGGAACGACACGAGGCCCGCGCCTGACACTACCGATCAACCGACGGATGCTGTTCTAGCGGTCTCCCAGGCGCGCCCGTCTGTAGCGCGAGCGCGCTACATGAGAATCGCCGCTTCGATCGTTGTCATGGCGTTTGTGGGGTTGCTGCCATTCGCGCTGGACAGCTACTGGGTCTTCACGCTCAGCGAAGTGATGATCTACGCTATCGCCACGATCGGCCTCGACATCGTGTTTGGGCGCGCTGGTCAGCTCTCACTGGCCCAGGCGAGCTTCTTTGGACTCGGTGCCTATCTGGCCGCACTGACCACGACCCTTCCAGCGGGTTTGCAATTCCTGCTGGTCGTGGCCACAGCCATGATCGCTGGCGCCGTTGTTGCCATTCCGACCTTGCGACTCTCCGGTCTCAGACTGGCGCTGGTCACACTGCTCTTCGGGGAGCTCTTTATCTGGGCGCTCGACCACCTGGGCAGTCTCACGGGCGGCACGCAGGGACTGGTGGTACCCGCGCTGGCCATAGGTGACTCCAATTCGCAAGATCCGACCTACGGTTACATGCTTGTTCTGTTCTTCGCCGTCGCCGCGACTCTGACTGCAGTGCAGATCTCGCGCACGCAGTTCGGACGCAGACTGCTCGCTGTGCGCGACTCTGAGGTCGCCGCCCGCTCAGTGGGAATCGGCCTAGTGCGCACCAAGGTAGCCGCCTTCATGCTGTCGGCCATCTTCGCCGGGGTGGCCGGGTGGCTGTACGCTCACGTCGTTGGATTCGTCGCACCGCCGACGTTCGACCTCTTTCCGTCGGTCTACTTTCTGATTGCGGTGATACTTGGCGGAGCCGGCCGGGTCGCCGGCTCGTGGCTGGGGGCCGCCTACATCGTGTTGATTCCACAGGCGTTCTCGATCATCGGGCAGTCCAACTTGTTCCCGATCCTGGGTGGCGGCGTTCTCATCCTGGTCGCGCTGCTCCTGCCGGGCGGCCTCATGGACGGCGCCACACGGACCGCGGGTTGGATTCGTGCCAGGTACGCGGCCATGCGGCAGATGAGCAGCAATCGACGGCCGGCGTGACTCAAGCTCGCCTGACGGTTGAGGACCTGACCGTTCGCTACGGCGCGCTGCAGGCTGTTCGAGATATCTCCGCCACTTTCCAACCGGACTCGATCGTGGGCTTGATCGGCCCCAACGGGGCTGGCAAGACGACGTTGCTCAACGCACTCTCGGGCTTCACAGACATCACTTCAGGTCGGGTTCGGCTCGGCGAGCGCGACATCACACGGCTCTCGGGGCAGGCGCGAGTCGCTCTTGGCATCGTCCGCAGCTTTCAGACAGTCCGGCTGCTCGAAGACGAGAGCGTGTTCCTCAACGTGGCCTTGGGCTGCGAGCGGAACCCGCAGCCGACGGTGGTCGAGCAGATTTTCAGCTTGCCGCGGCAATGGCGCGCCCGCCGGCGGGACCTCGCCGCCACATACCAGATCCTCGACACTCTTGGCCTTTCGGAGTTCGCCGGCAGGGCGGTGGCCGAGCTGCCATACGCGACCCGCCGGCTGGTCGAGCTGGCGCGGATCCTGGTCGTCCATCCGGAGGTGGTCCTGCTCGACGAACCGGCCGCCGGTTCGGATCGCGCAGAGCGTGACCTGATGGGCCGGACCCTCCGCCAACTGCACGCGCGTGAGCCGTTCACGATGATCGTTGTCGAACACGACGTGGACGTAGTCAGAAAGCTTTGCAGCTACGCTATCGCTCTCGACTCCGGCGCGATGATCGCGTCTGGGGAACCCGACGTCGTCTTGGAGAACGACCGCGTCCAGGAAGCCTACTTCGGGGTTGGCCATCGTGCTTGAGATCCAGGGGCTTCAGGCGTGGTACGGCAGGACTCAAGCCCTGTTCGGGGTAAGCCTGTCCTTGGCCACCGGGCGCTGCCTCGCGCTGGTCGGGGCCAATGGCGCCGGAAAGACAACGGCCATTCGAGCCATCCTCGGGCTGATCCCCACATCCGGCTCAATCTTGCTCGAGGGCCAGCGCGCGGAGAATCAGAGCACGCACCGGCGAGTCCGGTTGCACGGGATCGCGGTCGTCCCGGAAGGCCGAGGCCTCTTCTCGAGGCTTTCGGTGCGCGAGAACATTGTCGTCGGGTTGTCACATTCGCAACTCGACGGTGTAGATGCGGCGCTGGAGCTGTTTCCTCCTCTGAAGAACCGCATGCGCGAGAACGTGTCCAACCTCTCAGGCGGCCAGCAGCAGATGGTGGCGCTCGCGCGAGCCGTGGCCAGGCGCCCACGGCTTCTGCTGCTTGACGAGCCGTCGCTAGGACTGGCGCCTGCGATCGTGGAGGAGATTTATGGGTTCCTGGGCAAGATGCGAGGTTCCGGACTAACGACGCTGCTAGTCGAGCAGAGCATCGTCCGGGCTCGCAGCTTCGCCGACGACCTTTGCCTGATTCGGACAGGGCGGTCAATCACGACGGTTGAGGCGCATGATCATGTGGCGGTGCAGCGCTTGAGCAAAGCCGCATTCGAGGCGAGTGGCCTTGCGGCAGAGGCACAGGGCGGCATGATGAGTAAGAAGGGCTGAACGATGGCTACAGAGGTTGTTCTCGCTGCTGCGAACGTGCGCATCACGCACGACAAGGCGCAGAACCTGCGCCGATTCCTCGAACTGATTGACGAAGCGGCAGCGGAACGAGTCGACGTCCTAGTCCTGCCTGAGATGGGCCTCCAGGGGTATGCCGACTTTGCGCTGGCGCCAGGGACGGCTGGACGCGCAAAACAGAAGCAGTACTACTTCCGCGAGGCGGAGCCGATCCCAGGACCCTCGACCGAGACCATTCGGCGCGCGGCCGAGCGCCATGGGATGTACGTGCAGATGGGGATGGCGGAGACGGCGCTGCATGGCAACGCCATATTCAATAGCGTCGCTATGATCGCACCCGCCGGGGTCGTGGGCGTCTACCGCAAGATGCACAATCAGTTCGAGTTCCCCTACTTCTGCCCCGGTGAGGAGTCGCCGACTTTCGACACGCCACACGGCCGCTTCGGCGCCCTCATCTGCTACGACCTCTGCTTCCCGGAGCTGATCCGCACCTATGCGCTGAAGGGTGCGGACGTCGTGCTAATGTCTACTGCGTGGCCGATGAAGGGTCACAACCGCGCCGACGACTACCACGGCTGGTCGATGGACCTCGCGGCGCAGGCGAACGCCTTCTTCAACCAGATGTGGCTGGTCGTGTCGAACCACTGCGAGAAGGGTGTGTACTCCGAGGGCCTGGATTACTACGGCGGAAGCCAGATCGTCGATCCCTATGGAAAGGTGGTCGCCTATCTCGGCCAGGACGAGGGGCTGGTCGTCCACGGCGCCGATCTCCGCCGAACTACACTCACCTCGCGCACCGAGGGCTTCTTCGGCCTGAACCTGCTACAGGATCGCCGCCCCGAGCACTATCCGGCGCTCGTCGAGCAGTCCTACCGGCATCCCGGCCAGGTGCAGGTGGAGCGCCCTCTCTTGGACCGCACGAACGGTCGTGACGGTAGAGGTGCCAGGGCCGGTTCGCGCCGGGTGGCGCCCGAGTCGAGGGGGCGCCGCTAGCCGGCCGGAAAACCTTACGCTACGGCGGGTAGCACTTTCGAATGTAGCAGCCGCAGCTGCTGGTCGAGTTCGCGCGGATCGGCGGTGATTGGGCCGAGGATGAAGTACCGGATCCCGATCGCAGTCCGCCGTCTGATCGCGGCGACCACGTCGTCCAGCCCGCCGACGAGGTAGCTCATGCGGGCGAACTCCCATGGCCGGCCGGCGCCGAGATAGCTGGTGAACGCTCGCTTCTGCTCGTCATGAGCCTTGGCGCGGTCGTTGGTGTCGACCAGGTGGAAGGAGTTCATGTGAGCGAAGACGACTGAGGCGGGGTCGCGGCCCAACGCGCGCAACACCTGCTGGACGCGATTCCAGTCGGCGGTGATCAGCTCCGGCGTCGAAGTCGATGGTGAGATCCAGCCATCCGCCGCGGCAATGCGGCGGATGACTGTCTCTGGTGCGGCGATGGATTCCCCGGTCGTCCCGCGGACCTGGGGTTGCGACCCGCCGCCGATCCAGATCGGGGGCGGCTGGCTGAACGCCGGTTGGATCATGATCTCCGGGAACGTGTAGTACCGGCCGTCGTTGCTGGCGGGCTGTCCGCTGAGAAGCCGGCGAAGGACGTCGATGCCTTCGTCAGTGCGTCCGCCCCGCTCACGGCGCGAGACCTGCGAAGCAGCGAATTCGAGCGGATTCCAGCCGGCACCAACGCCGAGAATGAACCGGTCGACGGACAGCATGCGCAGCGTCGACACGTCCCGAGCGACGTGGACCGGGCTCCGCAATGGAAGCGCGAGCACTCCGGTGCCGACCTTCACTCGGGACGTGTGTGCCGCCACGAATGTCAGCGTGAGCAGCGGCTCTAGCCAGGTCTGGCCATACATCGGGCCGCTCAGGAAGTGGTCGATGGCCCAGATCGAATCGAAGCCCAGAGCCTCGATCTGTCGGCACAGGTGCACCAGCTCCGAGGCGTCGAGCCGGCGTGCGCTACCAGCGAATGATGGCAGCATCACACCGAACGTCGTCACGGTCCGGCTGCTGCCTCGAAGACGGAGGGACGCCGCTTATGCCAATCGTGTGCCTGCTCGTAGGCGCGAGCGATTCGGAAAATCGTGGCCTCTCCGAAGGGCCGGCCCAGTAACTGGACGCCGATAGGGAGCCCGTCCGAGTCGAACCCGCACGGGATGCTGAGAGCCGGCTGGCCAGTCACGTTCGCGGAGAAGCTGTGATGAAGCATCATCGTCCGCGGCGATTCGCCTCTTTCGTCGAACTCCTCCATCTCTGCGACCGGCACGGTCGTGATCGGCAGCGTCGGCGCGATCATGGCGTCCAGGGCATTGGCCCGAAAGACCCCTTTCATGCGCTGCTTGATCAACGCACGAACCCGCTGCGCCGTCAGGTAGTGCGTCGCCGGCAGCGCCTCCCCCAGCTCGACGAGGATGCGCGTGCCCTGCTCGTAGTCGTCCACATGCTCGCGGATCCAGCGTCGGTGGTACATGCTTGATTCGGCGAGCAGGATCGTGATACCTACCGGCAAACCCAGGTCGAGCTCGGGCAGCTTTACATCGACCACCCGGGCACCGCGGCGCCTCAGCTCGTCGATCACATCGCCGGCGGCCGCCCTGACTGCATCCTTGACTCCGGGGTAGAGGGAATGGTCACGTTCGATTCCAATCACAAGCCCATCCACGCCGGCGTCGATCTCGGCAGTGTAGTCGGGCACCGGAACGTCAGCGCTCCCCGAGTCCTCAAGATCGTGGCCGGCGATCGCTTGGAGCATGACCGCACAGTCCCCGACTGCTCGAGTCAGAAGTCCAACGTGGTCGAGCGAAGAGCTGAGCGGGACGACGCCATACCGGCTGACGCGCCCGAAGGTGGGCTTTAGACCGACTATGCCATTCATGGACGCCGGGATGCGGATCGAGCCGCCTGTGTCGGAGCCGAGTGCGCCGAACGCCGAGCCGACGGCAACCGAAACGCCGGAACCCGCGCTGGAGCCGCCGGGAAAGCAATCGAGCCGCCACGGGTTGCGCGTCGGAACCACATTGGCACCCCAGGCGAACTCGTGGGTCACCGTCTTGCCGACCAGGACCGCCCCGGCCTGGCGGAGAGCGCCGACAACAGTCGCTTCGTAAGGTGGCGTGAATCCCTTGAGGACCCGCGACCCTGCTTCAGTCGGGGCCCCATTAACGTAAAAAATGTCCTTGATCGCGAGCGGGATGCCGTGGAGCGTACCGCGCCACCTGCCTCGGCCCACCTCGCGATCGGCCTGCCGGGCGGCCCTCCGTGCCGAATCCGCGAATACGGTCGTGTATGCGAGGACGACCGGTTCGGTGCCCTCGATCCTCGCGAGCACCGCCTCGGTCAGCTCCAAGCAAGAGATCCTCCGCCTGGAGATGAGGTCCGCAGCCTCCTCAATGGTCAGGTCGCTGAGTTCGCTCATGACCACCTCGCGTCGAACTCGACGGCCGGGTTGACATCGGTCAGGTCTAGCTGGTCGAGCATGGCGATGCTCGTGAGCTGACTGCCGAGCGCGGCCGCAAGGAGTGCCACATCCTCATCTGGCACGCTGATGCCAGCAAGTCTTGCGAGCAGTTTCGCGACCTCCGGGGAGATCAGTTCAGTGCCCTGTGCCGACCGAATGTAGCTCCGTCCGGGCGCCTGCTCGCTACTCATTCAGTACCTCCGTCCGGGCGCCTGCTCGCTACTCATTCAGTACCTCCTAAATCAATGCTCGATGACGCCAAGGATGCCGAGGTTGGACCCGTTCGGAGCGCCCGCATAGGTGCGGTGCGCAGCGCGAGCAAAATCGCGTCACCGCTCTGGCAGCGAATCTCCTCCAGCGTGTGTCCGTAGGCGTCCCTCACCGAGCCGACGAGATCACCATGCCGAAGCCGGGCTCCTGCCCTGTGACCGCTCATCCAGATTCCGCTGCGGTGGGAAAAGACGAAGTTGGCTGAGTGCACGGGCGCATCGACCTCGGTCGGGGTCAGCGAGCCGTCGATCATGCCCAGGTGCTTCATCACGTTGAGGACCGAGCTGGCGTGCGCGGTCACGTTCTCCTCACGGATTCGACCCTCGCCGCCAGCTTCGACGATCAGCGACGGGATGCCGGCGCTGGTGAGCAGCGCAAAGAGTCCATTGTCGAGCCACTGGTCCCGGCTCGACCATACGATGGGCGACCCCGCGGCGAGCGCCATCTCCTTTGACGCTCGCGACGCCTCTCCTCCGCCGTCGCGGTAGATCGTGTAGAAGATCACTTCGTGCGTGTCGCCGCCACCGTGGAGGTCCACGTAGTGAGTTGCCGACGACTCCACAGTCCGCTTGTACTCGCACGCGAGCTGCCACGTGAACGAGCGATCAGGATCCCCGGGGAAGATCCGGTTGATGTCGAGGTCGTCGATCGGGCTGGTTCTTCGCAGCGCCTGGTAGGCGGATACATTGGTGATCAGCACGCCGACCAGGGCACCTCGCAGAGACGTGGCGGCGATGGTATCAAAGACTCTCCAGAGACCCGCCGTACCCTCGAGCTCGTCCCCGTGAATGGCTGCGTTCACCCAAAGACATGGGCCATCCTCCGTGCCGCGGGCGACCCGGATTGGGATTTCGGTCTCGGCCAGTGTGAGGGTACCGCGTGCCGTCTGGCCGGGAGCCAGGTCAACGTTACCGATCCTCACCGCACACCGTCCGACTGGTGTTCGGATGCTGTCAGTGGCGGCACTTGTGCCGGCAGCGGCTTCGCCTTCACGTCCTGCAGGATGTGGCGCAAGCCATCGACCGCCACACGGTGCATCCGTTCGCCTGCTTCGCGCGTCGCCGCGGTGGCGTCGCCCATCACGCCGCTGGTCGAAAGGCTCTCGGTCGACGGCGGCCCGTAGGAGACTCGGCCAGTCATCTGCCCACCCTGTGCGTAGTAGCGGTGGTAGAACGCACTGAACGGGCCCGATACTTCCTTGACGGCCCGCTCCATGCGGACAAGGTCAGGGGCCACGGCCAGGGCGTGTGAAGTTTCCCCTTCGTCCGCGTGATAGATGATTCCCGAGGCGGGCACGTAGCCGTCATATACGAAGCTGACGATGTCCGTCAGTGCCACGATGGCGTCGCGCTGCGCTTGGTGAAGTTCGTGGGCGGCGGTGCCCATGGTGTCGTAATTGCCGCCGTGTCCATTGAGGAGCAGCAGCCGCCGGAAACCATGGCTCAACAGGCTCGTCCCGACATCGATCAGTAGGCTGACGAGCGTCTGCGGCCGGAGCGCGATGGTCCCGCTGAACATCAGGTGATTGTCCGAAACCCCGTAGGCGATGGTGGGAGCCACCAACACCATCTCCTCGCGCGCCGCATCCTCCGCCAATGCCCGGATGTTCATGGAGTCGGTGCAGAGCGGCAGGTGTGGCCCATGCTGCTCGGTGGCACCGACCGGGATGATCACTGTGTCGGTCGCCGTGAGAAGCTCTTTGACCTCCGGCCAACTTAGCTCTTCGAGGCGGGGCTGCCACGGCTCGCTCATCTGTGCCTCCGGATGGCGGGCTTCAGAATGAGGGCGGGGTGCATGCGGATATCACCTCTCCAGCGGAGCCCCCGACGTTGCGCCACCAGTGCGGTACGGCGGCGTCGTACGTGATAGTGTCTCCGGCGTCAATGCGGAAAACGTGTTCTCCAAGATGTATCTCGAAGCTGCCACGAACGACGTGCACGCACTCCTCACCGGTGTGCACGAATGGCACTTCGCGGGTGTCATAGTCGGCGGGAACCACCGACCTCAACATCTCCAGGTTGCGATTCAGGTCCGGTGTGAGCAGCTCCCACAGCATGCTTTCCTTGGGGAACGCCAGCTTCTTTCGGGCGTCGCGCCGCACAACCATCATGCGCTCAAGCTCGGCCTGGCCTAGGCTCGGCGTCGCCGCTTCGATCGGAGCATCGATTAGCGGCGAGACCACGTCCAGGAACAGAGCGCTGATCGGAAGCTCGAGGGCGGCCGCCAGACGCTGCATCGTCTTGAAGGAGGGGTTGCCCTTGCCGCGCTCGATCTGGCTAATGAGGCCACTGCTGACGCCGGCCTTCTCGGAGAGCTCTTCGACAGTGAGGCGGCCTTTGCGTCGCATCCGCACGACCTGCCCAAGCCGCAGCAGTCGAACGTGTTCCTGCGGCTTGCCACTCGGCCTCCGATCCGCTCTCGCTTCGCCAAGACGGTTGCTGGCTGATTCCAGCATAATGAAAGTTCAATATACTGCTTAATCCAGCCCGCTTGTCAAGTGCGGTAGATCCCTAGCGAGTGTCGTGCGCGCGCATGCGCGGAGGTGAGCTTAGATGGCGGATTCGAACGTTCAGGTGCTTTTCCGAAACGCCTCAGTTCTCGATCCTGAGCGCGGCGAGCTGATCCTCGATCGATCGGTGCTGGTCGCCGGCGACACCATCGTGGAGGTCGGTGGAGCCGATGTCAGGTCACAAAACGCTCGCGTCATCGATGTCCGTGGCATGGTGCTGATGCCCGGGCTAATCGATTGCCACGTGCACGTCACGGCCGTCACCGCCGACTTAGCCTCGTTGGCGGAATGGTCGCCGGCGTACGTCACCGCTCGCAGCGGGCGCGTGCTGGCCGGGATGCTGCAGCGAGGATTCACCACGGTTCGAGATGTGGCGGGGGCCGATTTCGGCCTCGCCGCAGCGGTTGACGAGGGTTATCTTGAGGGTCCCCGCCTCATCTTCGGAGGCAAGGCACTGAGCCAGACGGGGGGGCATGGGGATTGGCGAAGCCGCGGGAGGACCGTATCCGACACCTGTTACTGCTGCCCGAGCATGGGGGTGATTTGCGATGGAGTCAGCGAGGTGCGCCGTGCCGCCCGGGAGGAGATTCGACGTGGCGCACAGCACATCAAGCTGATGCTGAGCGGCGGCGTCGCGTCGCCTACCGATCGAGTCGACTCTACGCAGTTCTCGTTGGAGGAGATCCGCGCAGCGGTGGAAGAGGCGGAGGCGGCTCACCTCTACGTCACGGGTCACGCGTACACTTCGGCGGCGATCAATCGCGGTCTTGAGTGCGGCGTGCGTAGTATCGAGCACGGGAACCTCATGGATGAGAGCTCCGTGGGGCTCTTCAAGGCGAAGGCCGCCTTTTACGTGCCGACGTTGGCGACATATTCTGCTCTGGCTGCCCGCGGGACCGCCTTTGGACTGCCCGAACACAGCCACAAGAAGGTGTTCGACGTGCTGGATGCTGGACTTCACGCGCTCGAGCTGGCGCACCGAGCGGCGGTTCCGATCGCCTATGGCACCGATCTGCTCGGAGGGATGCACGAGGATCAGCTCACCGAGTTCTCTATCCGATCGCAGGTCCAGAAGCCGCTCGATATCATCCGGTCAGCCACCACGGTTGCGGCACAGTTATTGAAGATGGAAGGAAAGGTTGGGGCCGTCTGTTCGGGCAGCTTCGCGGATCTCCTCGTGGTCGCTGGAAATCCGCTTGAAGACATTGGGATCTTGAGCTCTCCGGAGAAACACTTGCGCTTGGTGATGGCCAGGGGACGGATCACCTCCAGCTCAATCAACTAGCAAGTCGACTTACGGCCCACCATTGTGGCCACGACCTGGCGGACGAGCACCACCACCTGCAGGCCATGTTTCTCGGCGGCAGCGGTCCTTATTAGGCTCGATTCAAACGGCAGCCCGATCCGTTACCAGGTCGAAGCGGTTCTCGCAAAGTCCACGGCTTCTTCGGAGTCCCCCGGCCCACGAACAACCCGGACACTCCATAAGGGCGTAATGCCCAAAGGAGGAGAAGTCCATGGCAAGGAGACGTAGGGCGGGGAACGACCCCGGTGAGCGCGGTCGCTTTTCCGCGCGACGCAAGACCGAGGCGGTACTGCGCTTGCTCCGAGGCGAGGACGTGGACAGCTTGTCACGCGAGCTCGGGGTGACGGCGGCCACCCTGGCGAGCTGGCGTGACCACTTCCTCATCGGCGGCCAGACAGCGCTGAAGAGCCGGCCAACCGACGCCCGCGACGAGGAGATGCTCCGGCTCCGGGCCAAGGTCGGCGAGCTGATGATGGGCAACGAGCTGTTGGAGCAGCCGGACATAGAAACTGCGCTCAGTGTCTGGGAGAAAGATCCTCGGCGAGCACCATGGCAGGGGGGTTCGCCGACATACAACTGACAGCGGTCGAGGAGGCTGATCATGAAGGTTGGCTTTGCGCTTCCCCATCAGGGCCCGGTGGCGACGCGAGAGAACATGCGAATGGTCGCGACCGAGGCGGAAAAGATGGCTTACGACTCACTCTGGACCAACGAGCGGCTCCTGGTCCCGGTCAAGGCCAAGACTGCCTACCCAGGCAACGCAGATGGCGTGCTCGATGAGGAGTACAAGAATCATCTCGACCACCTCACCTGATCTCTGCCATCACCGAGCGAATCCGGCTTGGCGTCAGCGTCATCAACATTCCCTGGTACAACCCGATCCTGCTCGCCAAGCGGCTGGCCGCGATAGACGTGCTGAGCAACCCAACTCCCTTCCCGTGATCCGTAGCCCTGTCCCATCTGCGCGAGCACCGAATATGTCGCCAGGCAGCCGGATGGTTCGTCTTGATTACCTTTTGGCTTAGTTAACAAAGCTTGGCTAGCCGTCCTCATTCAGGGCCACAGTGTCGCGGCGCTGCTGCTCGATCCGCGAGGGCAACTCGGCGTAGACGTGATTGAAGATTGCCTCCGCGCCTGGCCGGGCCTGCGTGTTGACCTCGGCGATGGCAGCGTCGATCTCCGTCGTTACTTGGGCCACCATTTCCGCCTCGACCTGCGGTGACCAGGCCCCCTCGCCGGTCAGCCAGAGCCGGAGCCGGTCGATTGGGTCGCGCTCGGCGGCATCCTCGACTTCGGAGTCAGCCCGGTACTCGCGTGGGTTGTCGGAGGTGTTGTGGAAGCCCATCCGGTAGGTCCTACACTCGATCAGCGTGGGTCCCTGACCGGCGACTGCCCGTTCCACCGCCTCCGTCGCGGCGGCATGGACAGCGAAGAGGTCGTTGCCATCGACCAAGACGCCGGGAAAGCCATAGCCGATCGCGCGAGCGGCCAGGTTGGGTGCCGCCGACTGCCGGTGGGCTGGGGTTGAGATCGCGTATTGATTGTTGATCAGCACCATGACCAGCGGAGCTCCAATTACTCCAGCGAGGTTGGCCGCCTCGTGGAAGTCGCCCTCCGAAGCGGCCCCTTCGCCGAAGTAGACCATCACCGCGCCCGGTAGCCGCTGGAGCTTGAGGGCCCAGGCCAGGCCGGTCGCGTGGGGCAGCTGGGCCCCGATCGCTTGCTGGCGGGGCAGCAACCTTACCCCCGCGGGCACCGCTGTGTGGTCGATCCGGCCCAGGTAGGCAGCGTAGAGGGTGGCCAGCGGCAGGCCATGGAGGTGCATCGCCAGGTGCTCACGAGAGGCCGGAACCATCCAGTCGCGGGCCGGGCTGAGCGCCATCGCCGAGCCGATTACCGAGGCCTCCTGGCCGTGGACGGGGCCGTAGATGCCGACTCGTCCCATCCGCTGGAGCTTGATGAAACGCTCGTCGGTGGCGCGCGAGAGCAGCATCAGCCGCATCGCCTGTCGCGCCTTCTCGACGCCCATCGGGGCGGCGCCAAGCAGGCTGCCGTCGTAGTCGAGAAGGCGAATCTCCGCAGGCTGGCCGGGGCGGCGGACGTCCTCGATCACCTCCTCTAATACTCCAAGGTCGCCCAAGCGGCGGCGACGACTCGGGCCACAGTCGGCAGGAAGTGGTCCTCCAGCGCCCCTGGAGGGTAGGGCGTATCGCGCGAGCCCACGCGCAGGATAGGTGCGTCGAGGTCGCCGTAAGCTTCCTCCTGGAGAGTGGCAACTATCTCGGCCCCGAAGCCGCCGGTGAGCGGAGCCTCGTGGACCACCAATGCCTTCCCACAATCGCGGACCGCAGCCACCAGCCCATCAACGTCAAGCGGGTTGAGCGTGCGAAGGTCAAGGACCGCTACCGATGCGCCCTTACGGGCAAGCGCCTCGGCCGCCTCCAAGCAGAGGTGGACTGCGGCGCTCCAGGCAATCAGGATCAGGTCGGTGCCCTGCCGGACCATCCGGGAGACACCGAAGGGAATCGGATGGTCGCCGTTGGGCACCGGGCCCCGGATCCTTCGATAGAGGCGCTGCGGCTCCAGGTAGAGGACCGGATCCGGGTCGCGGATGGCCTGGAGGAGAAGGCCCTTGGCGTCATCGGGAAAGGCGGGCGCGACGATCTTTAGGCCGGGAGTCTGTACGAATAGGGACTCAATCGCGTCAGCGTGGAATTCGGGTGTCCGGACACCGCCCCCGTACGGCGCTCGGATGGTGACATGGGCTGGATAGCGGCCCCTGGAACGGAACCGGTAGCGGGCGAGCTGGGGCCCAATCTGGTGGAAGGCCTGTTGGGTAAAGCCGAGGAACTGGATCTCGGCGACCGGCTTCATACCACCAATGGCAAGCCCCAGCGCGGCTCCCACGATCGAGGCCTCGGCAAGTGGAGTGTCGGCCACGCGCTGCTCGCCGAAGCGGGCGGCGAGCCCCTTGGTGACTCGGAAGACACCGCCCAGCCGGCCAACGTCCATGCCGAGGATCATGACTCTGGGATCCCGCTCCATCTCCTCGACCAGAGCCGCCCGGATGGCTTCGATGATCGACAGCTCGCTCATTGCCCCAGCATGGTAGTGCGAGCCGATTGATCGGAGCCTTGTGCTGGAGCGCGCCGCACGGCGCGGCTGAGTACTCTGTCCGTTTCAGTGGGATCCCCCGCGTCGCGTCCATCAAGACAACGACGGGCTCACCCCAGGCAGGACGCGGAGTCGCTTCACTGCCGCTTGACAGGGTCTCCAATCCGACCCTTGACCATTGTGACAGCCAAACTGACAGCCAAGGCGGTGGACAGAGTAGGACGTCGGTGGATGAAAGTCCAAGACTGGAGTGCCCTTCCGAGTTCCGCCGAACGTCGGCAGTCGTCCGTGGACAGCTAGATGTCGACCTTCAAAACCGTTTATGGGGCGCGGCGAGCCGTCCGAGGTGGGTTCGATTCGGATCCATCCCCGCACTGGCGTACGAGTGCGACATAGGCTTTCGTCTCCTTGTCGCGATACGTGCGGACAAGCAGGGTGAGGAAGGGTGCCCGGTTAGCCTGGCGGCCGCCAACTCGGCTTAGACGATGACGGACAGTCTTCCGGGAGCGAGCAGGGAGCGGAGCCATGCCACAAAGGTGAGCGAACGAAGCCTCGGAACGAAGGCGCTCCGGTTTGTCGCCTGCAGCGACCAGCAACGCGGTGGCAGTCTCTGCGGGCGTCCAGCTGCCTGGTTCAGAAGCGAGACGGGAGTGCGGCCCTTAGTGTGGCGGCCGCGGTGGGTCCTCCTCGTTGTAGTAGTTGGGGTATAGCACCTCCACACCAGTAAGGCTCGCGTGGGTGAGCAGCGCCCGAACGCAATGCGCGTCGATCAACGATTACTTCGACCTCCAACGTCTGACCGCATACACACGGTGCACCGGCCTACTGGTTGCGTACGTAGACCAGAGGAGTCTTGTACTCGGTTCGGGGAATGCTTCCGGGGGGCAGAACAGTGACCTCCGCGCGCACCTGCAACTGTGCGCGAATCGCCTCTCCAATCCCTCGCGCAACCGCCATGTATCGTTCTGCGGCGAGGTCAGCCCTGGCCTCAACGTCCATCGGAATCGCGGTGTTGAAACGGACCTGGTCTTGCGCGTCCTTCCAGATCCGTAGGTTCGGCTCGACCGCTTCTCTGAAAGAGGACATCACGACATCCCTGATAGCCGTCGGGAATACGTTCATACCCTTGTAAATGAGCATGTCGTCAGTCCGGCCGAAGCAGCGGACCTTGGGCGAGGTCCGACCGCATGGACACGACGTGCCAGTCACCAGCAAGTGATCAAAGGAGCGGAATCTTAGAAGCGGCGTCGCCTCGCGACCCAGCGTCGTGTATACGGCCTCGCCCGTGGCGCCCTCCTGCCAGGGGACAGATTCCAACGTGACCGAATTGATGAGCTCCACCAGGACGTGAGCTTGAGCATTGAAGTGCATGCCGGACGCATCGTCGCACTCTGACCACATCGAGGACAGCACGTCACCCAGGCCCATCGTCTCGCGGACGTGGTGGGTGCGCCAACCCTTGACGATTCGGTCCCGGATCTCTGGCTGGCCCAGGCCCGATTCGCCTCCGCCCAACACTTTGCGCACGCCAAGCTCAGACGCGGCGCACCCGGCGAGTCGCCAACAGTTGTCAGTAAGGTAGAGAGCAAAGGAGGTCGTTGACAGGATCGCGGTCGCCTGGACGGCACGGATGGAGGCCAACATACGCTCGGGCGGAAGTCCGCCCACCCAGGCGAGGGCTGCGCCGATTCTGCGAAACCCGTCCGCATATGACAGGCCGCCAGCAACCATTGGCAGGGAGACCAAATGCGCGACGACGTCATCCGGCCGGATGCCGGCGGTGAAGAAGGTGTTCGCGACCCCGTCCACCCAGGTTTCGAGGTCGGCCCGAGTCAGCCCGAAGTAGACGGGGCGGCCTGTCGTGCCGGACGAGGAGACGAACTGCACGATCCTCTGCAGGTCGACCGCCTGCTGGAGCCCGAGCGGCTGGCCGGGCGCCTGGTTCTCCTGCCCGAGCCGGAGCTCGTCCTTGGTCGTGAGGGGTAGGGCATTCAGCTGTCCTGCTGAAATGGGACCGTCGACTGGCGACAGCCCGGCAAGCTTCGACCGGTAAAGCGCGCTGCGAGCGGGGAGGTCTCTAATCAGCTCAGCTGCGCAGGCCAGTTGGTGGGAGAGGACTTGCTCCCAGGGTCGTGTCTCTAGCTCCGGATTCCAGTAGGACCTTTCGCTCCCCACACGAGCGACGCTAGCATCGGAAGTCGGCCCTGCCCATGTCTCCAGGTGCCGTGCCGGACCCAGTCGGCTCGGCAAGGAACTACAAGGGGCGCAGCGTGGTCCGCAGGTCCAGCAGGTGAAGCGCGAGCTGGAGGTCGAGGCGATCTTGAGCCGACGAAAGGTGGATGCTCAGCAGCTCCTCCATTCGAGCCGCCCGATAGCGGGCGGTATTGAAGTGCAGGCCGAGACGGCGCGACGCCTTCTTGACGCTGAAGTTCGATGCCACCAAGGCCCTGGCGAACCCGGTCCAATCGGACTTGTGCTCCCTATCGTAATCGAGCAGCGGCCCGATCCTTTCGTGTACGAACCTCTCGACGTCGCTTGAGTCGGCTGGGTGGGCCAACAGACCGAGAAGGCCGAGCTGTTCCAAGAACACGACCCTGCGGTCGTGGTCGACAAGACGGCGGGCTGCGATCACCGTGGACGCTTCCCCGAACGACTGTCGAAGGTCGACCCCACGATCCACTGGACGACCGACGCCCACGAACGGCGCGATGAAGCCTGGCAGTTTAGCCTGGGCCACGAGGTCGGACAGAATCCGATCGAGTCGCCTGGCATCAATATCCACGGCAGCGCTGTCGACCACGGGGAGGATGAGTGCTATGCCGCCCCGCTCGGCCACGGCCACAGCGCCGGGCCACCCGCGTGGAAGAAGGGACCGCAGCACACGATAGATCCGGTCGATCGGTTCGCGCGAGCCGGCGGGCTGGGTCGCCGAAGGGGTTGAACGGTCTACCACCAGACGAGCGCCCCGCAGCCGCGAAGCGTCGACTTCGAGCCGTCTCAGCAAGTTGGAGGCATCTTGGGCGTCGTCAGTCAGAAGGAGGTGCTCCATCGCGTCGGACTGGAGGCGGCGCTCCACCTCATAGACCTCGGCCTCCTTCAGCAACTCGACCGCGAACACCAGCGCAGCCTGCTGCAGGGTTCGACGGGTCAGATCGTCCAGGCGGTCGGCAGACCCCCATGCTCCAACACCGCCTAGGAGCCGGGGTCCGATCAGGATTGGAACCACCAATAGCTCGCCAACCGGCAGCGACACCAGGATGGGTTCGAGGTCCGTGTGGCGTCCCCGGCTGTGGCCGTCGAGGACGTTTTGCATTTCATCCAAGACCAGGCGTTCGGCCGCGGGGACCTTCGACGATGCGCCGAACACAATCCTCCCCGAACCGTCCGCGACTGCGATAGGCAGGTCGATCAGCTCGGCTAATCGATCGGCAAGGTCTCGCACATCTCGTCCGGTCAGCACCATGTTGGTCAGCGAGTTGTGGATGTTGATGATCCGCTCCAGCTGCATCTCGTGGCTCCGCAGCTCGCGCATCATCGCGGCCGACTGGATGATCACGGCCAGCTGCGGAGCGAGGAGCAGGGCCAGCTCAACGTCCTCTGGCAGGAAATCGCCGCTCCGCTTGTTGATGGCGTGGAACACGCCCATCGAACGGCCCTCGATCTGAAGCGGCACCGACAGGATGCGCGTCGCGTTGTATAGGTCGACGAATCGGCGGAGTACGCGCGGGTCGTTACGGGCGTCGTTGGTGAAGTACGGTTGACCGCTGACGAAGACAGTGACGGCGTTGCCTCCCCCAGACAGCGGGACGCGGTAGGCCTTGATCAGCTCGTCGCTGTCCATCCCGAATGCCGGCCGCTGCAGAACGAGCTCTCCACGGTCATCGTCGTAGAGCATGAAGCCGCCAGACTCAGCGTCGAGGATCCGCCCCACCTTCGCGATCACCTCGGCCAGGACCTGGCCGTAGTCGTGACCCGACACGATGGTCCGGCCAATCTCTGCGATCGCCGCCACCTGCCGTTCCGGGAGAGTCGTTCCGAATCTGGCCCAGCCAGGATACGGCGTCATAGCAGATCCCGGAGCCATCCCACATCAGTGTAGACGGGTCCGCTCGGCACGGGATGACAACCAGGGTCCAGCCCATCCGGCATCAGAAGCCCTGGCCTTGCGCCGCGACGACTGCTACTGTGCCTGGGGGTGGACGGTAGCCAAGGAGAAAAGGAGAAAGGACGTGGGTTACACGGTGGACGTCGACATCGGCGGCACTCTGACTGACGGCCTGTTCAGCGATGGGCAGAAGGCCGAGATCGTCAAGGTCGACACTACGCCGCACGACTTCACCGTCTGTTTCTTCGACTGCCTGAACGAGGGGGCGCGTCGCTCCGGATTCGCTGAGCTGGCCAGCTTCCTCGAGGAGGTCGACGTCATGCGTTGGTCGAGCACCATCGCCACCAATGTCATGGCGGAGCGCAAGGGACCCAAAGTCGGGCTCCTCGTGAGCGGAACGGCGCCGGAGCATTTGTACGGACCGGAGCCGAGCGCCGCCGTCGGCTTCCTCATCTCACCTCAGCACCTCGCTGCGGTGCGGACGCCGGTGGATCGGAGCGAGGTGCTCGCGGCCACCCGCCAGCTCCTCGAGCGAGGCGTGCGCCGGATCTGCGTCAGCTTCGCTGGTGCTGACCAGGACCCGCGTGAGGAGCGCCTGGCTAGAGCGTGGATCGAGGAACAGTATTCCGACCACTACCTGGGCTCGGTCCCGGTGCTGCTCGGCAGTGACATGTTGCGGCACCCCGACAACCAGACGAGGACCCACCTGGCGCTCATCAACGCCTACGTCCACCCCTCGCTCGCGACGACGCTGTTCAAGGCTGAGGACGAGGTGCTAAGCCTTCGATATCGCCACCCCCTTTACGTCGGTCACGTGAACGGCGGGGTCGCCAGGGTGTCGAAGACCAAGGCCGTGGACACCGCCGAGTCTGGACCGGTGTTCGGCCTGCGGGCGAGCGCGCACTTCGCCCGCGCGTATGGATTCGATCGCGTGCTGTCGCTGGACGTCGGCGGCACGACGTCCAAGATCGGGCTGATACAGGATGGCGAGCCTGCCGTCGCGCGGACCGGCGAGCTGTTCGGCATTGGACTCCAGATACCGTGGACGGTGCTGCACTCACTCTCGATTGGCGGGGGCAGCGTGGCCGGGGTCGACGATGGAGCGCTCACGCTCGGGCCGGAGAGCATGGCGGCCTACCCCGGACCAGCCTGCTACGGTCTGGGCTCCGACCGGGCGACCCTCACCGACGCTTTGCTCGTGGCCGGGATGTTGAATCCCGACCGTTTTCTCGGCGGCCGGCGTCGCCTCGACGCCGATCGAGGAGCGGCGGCGATCGATGCCGACGTGGCCCGTCCGAGAGGGGTTCAGGTTCCTGACGCCGCGGTGGCCGTAATCGAGGCCGCAATGACGCGCATCTCGGATGTGTCTCGCTCGGCGCTCGATCGCCCGGCGGGATCGACAGTGCTCTTCGCCTTCGGGGGCAACGGCGCCAATCTCGCCGCCCTGACGGCTGACCGTCTCGGCTGCGAGAGGGCGGTCGTATTCCGCCTGGGCCCTGTCTTCAGTGCCTTCGGCTCATCGATATCCATGGTCAGCCATGTGGACGAGACGTGGCCAAGGTGCACGCTTGGAGATCGGATTGCGTTGGACCGCCTAAAAGGGATGCTGGAAGAGACCCGCCAGCGAGTGCTGCGCGACGTGGCCGGGGAGGGATTCGACCCCGGCCGTGCCGATGTCCGGACGGAGGTCGTAGTTCGCCAGGAGGACGCTGAGCGCCGGCTCTCGTTCGACGGCGAGGTAGATGGGATGCGCGCGGCCATGAACCGCATGGCTACTGAAGCCGGACCTGACGCGGTGCTGGAGCGCGCTTCAGTGATCGCGATCTGTCCCGTACAGGTCTACGCGCCGCCCGAGCTCCCGCTCCGCCCGCACACGCCGGATCCGGTCGGGCGGCGGATGCTGGCGGTTGCGGGCGGTCCGAAGGAGGCGGCGATCTACGATTGGGACGCGCTCCAGGCTGGCGCCCATATCCAGGGCCCGGCCGTACTCGAGGCATCGGCCAATACCTGTACGGTGCCGGTCGGGTGGGGGCTCGAGGTCGACAGATTCGGGAACGGACTGCTGGCTAGGAGGGAGGGCTGAACGATGGAGCGCATCCGCATCACGGAGTACCTCGACCTCGACCTCGACGATGAGATATGGCGCTGTCACAACTGTGATCACCGCCTCGGATCTGCCGAGGCCAACTACAAGGAGAGCTGTCTCGTTCATGCCCGCGATCCGCGCGAGATCCACCCGCCTCTGATCGAGGGTGAGTTCACGTTCGCACCCGACCCCAACTGGGTCCGCATCGTCGAGTTCTACTGCGCCGGCTGCGGCACGCAAGTTGAGACGGAGTATCTGCCACCGGGTCATCCAATCACCCACGACATCCAGCTCGATGTCGGCAGCCTCCGACGGCGCCTTGAGTCCGGGGAGCTGGTCGTGAGAGAGGGCCGACTGGCCGCCGGAGGGAATGAGTGATGGCGGTCTCCGAGGTCCGCAATAGCATCGACCTAGATGTGGGCGGCACGTTCACCGACCTGGTGATGGTATACGAAGGCCGCCCTGTCATGCTCAAGGTCCCGACCACCGCCTACGACCTCTCGGTGTGCTTCATGCAGGCGGTCGACGAGGCCGCTCAGACAGTCGGCCTCCAGCGCGACGAGCTGCTGCCGCGTATCGAACTCATCCGCTATTCGACCACGGTTGCCATGAACCGGCTGATCGAGCGCAAGGGGCCGCGCGTCGGCTTGATCACAACGGAGGGCCACGAGGACGTCCTCCTCATCGGACGTGGTGCGCAATGGATCGATGGCACCCGGCTCGCCGAGCGCCGCGCCCTCCCGCTGCAGCAGAAGCCCGAGCCGCTGATCCATCGCCAGATGGTGGTCGGTGTCCGCGAGCGGATCGACGCCCGCGGTCACGTGATTAGGCCACTGGACGAAGACGACGTCCGGCGCAAGGTGCGCACGCTCATGGACAGGGGCGCACGGGCTCTTGTGGTCTCGCTGTTGTGGTCCTTCGCCAATCCCGCACACGAGCTGCGGGTCAAGGAGATCATCCGCGAGGAGTACCGCGAGTATCACATCGGCTACGTGCCCGTGATAATGTCGCATGCCGTCGCCAGCCGCCTCGGCGAGTACGAGCGCACGAACACGAGCGTCCTGGATGCCTACCTCCAGCGATCGATGCAGATCGAGCTCTCATCCATGTGGGACAGGCTCTACGAGGGCGGCTACACCGGTCCGTTCGTCATGGTCCATAACAGCGGTGGCTGCGCCGACGTCTTTCGTACCACCGCCAGCCGCACGTACAACGGCGGCCCGGTGGCCGGGCTCGTCGGCGCCCATCGCATTGCCGCCAGCCTCGGCTTCAAGAACGTGGTCACCTCCGACGTCGGTGGGACCAGCTTCGACATCGGGCTGGTAGTGCAGAGTGACGTGCGCAACTACGAGTTCAACCCTGTTATCGATCGCTGGATGGTCGCCATGACGATGCTGCAATCACTCTCGATCGGCGCCGGCGGGGGATCGATCGCGTGGATCAACCGCGACCTCGGCAACCGCCTCGAGGTTGGTCCACAGAGTGCCGGCTCCTATCCGGGCCCCGCCTGCTACGGGCAGGGCGGCGCCGAGCCGACGGTCACCGACGTTGACGTGATGCTCGGCTACCTGAACCCCGACTACTATTTCGGCGGCCGGATGCGGCTCGACAGAGGGCTGGCTGAGCGGGCGCTTGAGCGCCGGATCGCCCGTCCCCTCGGGATCTCCGTTATCGACGCCGCCGTCCTGGTGCGAAGGATCGTGGACGAGAAGATGGCCTCCGCGATCCGCAAGGAGGTGGTGCTGAGGGGCTACCGGCCGGAGGAGTTCGTCCTGTTCGCCTTCGGGGGCGGCGGGCCCACGCATGCCGCGGGTTACGCGGACGAGATCCCCACCACAGTGGTATTCCCGTACTCAGCAGTCTTCTGCGCGTTCGGCTCCTCGATCATGGACGTGATGCACGTCTACGAGCGGTCCCGGCGGATGATCCTGATCGAGCCGATTACCGGCAAGGCGACAAGCGACTACGAGCCGTTCAACGCCACCGTCCGAGAGCTGCTGGAGCAGGCCAAGCGCGAGATGGCGGCCGAGGGCCTCCCCGTCGAGCAGGCGCGCTTCGAGCTGGAGCTGGACATGCTCTACGGCGGCCTAATCCATTCGAAGCGCACGGCCACCCCGGGGCTGGCGATCGAGAGCGAGGCAGATGTGTGGCAGTTCTATCGCCAGTTCGAGCAGGAATTCAGCGAGGCGTTCAGCCCACACGTGGTCAACCTGCCCGGTGGCGTCTACATCGACACGTTCGTCCTGAAGGCGTCGGTTCCCGGCCAGGCCTTCACGATTCCATTGCTCGAGGGGACGTCAGATACCGCCGACCGGGCTCGAAAAGGGTCGCGGGCGGCCTATTGGCCGAGCCTTGGCGCGCACGCCGACACCCCCGTCTACGATCACACCCTGCTCATGTCCGGGCACTCTATTGACGGGCCGGCGCTGATCGAGTCCGAGTTCACCACCGTGGTGGTTCCCCCTGGTCGCTGCTACCGGCTGGACGAGCACGGCCTGGGCATCCTGCAGGCCACTGATGCAAGGAGGACGATCGATGCCGATTCCGACGCCGGAAGAGAAGCTCGCTTGGATCAAGCTGGAGCCGCCCAGCCAGCCTGAGCTCGACGCGGTCCAGGCGCTGCGTCCTGGCGACTACGAGGTGGGCTTCCAGCGCACCAACGACATCGTCGACGAGGCGCTCGAAGTCTTCCAGCGGTCCTGCCGTAGCAGCATGGGAATTGCCGGAGACGTGATGGTGGCCCTCTTCACCGCAGACGGCGACCTTGTCAACGCGGCCGCTGGCACCTACCTGCACGCGATCATCCAGCCGATCATCGTCAAGTTCATCCGCAAGCATTACGCGCGCAACCCGGGCATTGCCGAGGGTGACATCTGGTGCGCCAACGACGCCCTCTACGGAGGGATCCACAACCCGGACGTGGTGTGCCTGGTGCCCATCTTCCACGAGGGCATGTTGATCGCATGGGCCGGAGCCGCCAACCACACGACCGAGACCGGGGCCATCGAGCCCGGCGGCATGCCGGTATCGGCGAGCTCCCGCTTCGAGGAAGGCCTCAACCTCCCGCCGGTCAAGATCGGCCAGGGCGGCGAGATCCGGGAGGATTGGCTGGAGGTGTTCGGCGCCTACGGGATCCGGGCGCCGCAGATGGTGGTCACAGACCTGAAGGCGAGAGCGACGGCTGCAGACCGCGTCCGCACGAGGATCGTTGAGCTTGCGGATAAAGAGGGTCGGGACTGGGTCGTCGGGTTGATGCGCAAGATGATGCTCGTGGCGGAGGAGGGCGCGCGCCGACGCATCGCCTCCTGGCCTGACGGCAAGTTCCGCTGCGTTACCTTCTCGGACGCGCTCGGCACCCAGCAGGGGCTGGTTCGAAGCGCCTACCTGACGCTCGAGAAGACCGGAGACCGGCTGCTATTCGACTTCACCGGCACGTCGCCCGAGAACACCTCCTCCTACCACGCCCACGTGCAATCGACGGTTGGCCACGTCGCCAACTACGTCTACTCCAACGTCTTCTACGACCTCCCCATCTCGAGCGCGACTTTCGCACCGATGGATTTCAAGATTCCCCGAGGCACCGTCCTCAACCCGGACGACCGTGCCGCCACCAGCAACGCGGTGATGGTCTGTACCGGCGTTATGTCGGCCACGCCGAACGTCTTCGCCAAGCTCATGTTCTCGAGTCAGGAAGACTGGAGGCGCGTGGTCGCGTCGGCCTCGAACGCCGGCAACGCCATGGTCATCGCGGGCCTGTCGCAGTGGGGCCTGCCGTTCGCGGACATGATCGCATACTCGATCAACACCGAGGGCCAGGGCGGCCGGCCGACGATGAATGGCATGGATTCATTCGGCTTTCCCTGGTGCCCGTTCGGCCGAGCTCCCGACGTCGAGTTGATGGAGAACGAGTTCCCTATCCTGATCCCGATCAGCCAGCATTGGCCCGATTCGTGCGGCCATGGCAAGCACCGCGGTGGGGTCGGAACGGTGCAGGTATGGGTCGCCCACCAGGCCCCGATGGTCTTCTTCATGGCCATCGCCGACAATTCCAAGATTCAGACCCCTCAGCCGCTCTTCGGCGGCTATGCGCCGTGCACGGTCCCCGGTTTGTCTGTGCGCAGTGCTGACTTCGTTCGCCGCCTGCCAGAGACGGGCGTGGGGATGGACTTTCGGACCTTGGTCGATCAGGCCAATGTGCCGGGGCAATGGGTGAACGAGTTCAATGGTCGGGTGGTGCGTCCGTACGGCGAGGGCGATGTGATTACCTTCGGCTTCTCGGCGGGTGGCGCCGGATACGGTGACCCTTTGGAAGCGGACCCGGAGGCCGTGACGGAGGATATCAGGCAGGGCAAGGTCTCGGCGGAGACCGCGGCGCGAGTTTACCGAGTTGCGTATGACGCAGAGCGGCAGCTACCGCTGCTGGAGGAGACGGAGCGACTGCGGCAGCAGGAACGCCGGAGCCGGCTCAGCCGCGGCCGTCCGTACGCCGAGTTCGCCGCGGAGTGGGCCGGTCTCAAACCCTCTGACGAGATCCTCGTCAACTACGGCAGCTGGCCCGAGGCGAAGGCGCTCCAGCCGGTCATCCGGATGTGACGGGCTGAGCGCCACCGCCCGACAGCTGCTAGCTCTGGCACTCGCGGGAAGGCCCGGAGTGCGTCCCTTGCTGGCTCCCCGGGCCTCTGCCATCGCGGGTGAACTCGAGGGTCTGACACCGTTGGAGGTCCTGACCAACCCAACCAAGCTCGCCAAGCTCCTCGGCGAGCTGGTCCGCGGCGCAGCGCTGGATGTGGCCTGGGTCGAGTCGGGCTCGCGGCTCGCACACGAGGTGGCCGGGTGCGAGCTCGACTGGTCGGCGTTTCCCCCTGTAGTAAGACCACGACTGCGATCTTCCGGCGTCATGCCAAGCCTCGCGGTTGGTAGGCCCGCTGCGGTCCTCGAGGTGGCACGGAGGCTAAGGGCGACGCTAGGTGAGGCGGCTCTCGTCGGGATCGTGGTGCCCGGCCCGTCCGAGCTTGCATCGGAATGCGTCGGTCTGGATCCGGAGGATGCCGCCGAGATACTGCTCGTGGTGGTTCGGGCCTTCTGCGAGGCAGGCACGGAGGTCGTGATGCTGACCCAGGGTGTTGTGGCCCCGGAAGTTCCCGACTACACCGAACTCATGCGGCCGCTTGTGTCGACGGTGCGGTTCTTCAGAGCGCTCCCGCTGGTCTCGGGGCCCTCAGGAGAAGCCGATTGGTGCGAGCTCGCGAACGCGCTCGGCGCCATCCCATGCGTGCTGCCCGGCGCGGTCTGGTCCGCCACAGGCAACTCTGAGCTCCATGCGCTCGCATTGCCGGTGCCGATTCCAGCGCACATCGCCTCCAAGAACTCTTGTGTTCTGGTGACGACTGAGGTCGAACTCACGGGAATTCAGCCTGTGTCGGTGGTCGGCGAGCTGCAACGGGCGATCCGGAAGCTCGATCGCGGCCGCGCGGAACGTAAGCGGTCTTGACGGCTGTCAATGGGACAGCGACAACGAGTGGAGAGTTGCATCTGGACATGGGCTTGGAGGCCCAAGTGCTCCGATCCCATCGCTGGTGGGACGTGCCAGTGCCCGAAGTCTCGGTGATGCCGGCTGTCGCCGAGGCGCGCTCCGACTATGAGAAGTCGTTGGCGGAGGAGCGCTGGTTTGTCTGACCTGCTGGTTGCCGGCTCGGCGGCCGCGGCGGACGGGCTGCTGGTACGCGTCACGCCGGAGGCGGCCGGCTGGTCGTACGTCGGATTCGAGGTCTATCGGCTCCGCCGCGGACGCCAGTTCGAGCGCCCAACCGGCGACAGGGAGGCCTGCGCGGTAGTCCTCTCCGGTCGGGCGGACTTCTCGTTCGGCGGCCTGGAGTGGCCGGAAGTGGGGGGCCGTAACAGTGTCTTCGACGGGCCGCCCTACTCGGTCTACGCACCGCCGGGCGGCGTTCTAAGCGCGACCGGGGCGGCGGAGGTCAGCGCGATCGCGTTCTGCTGGGCACCGGCCGCCGAGGGGTTCGAGCCGGCGCTGATAACCCCGGGACGACGTCAAGGTTTCCAGGCGCGGGTCCGGTGATGTCGAGCGCACGATCCACGACATCCTCATGGAGAGCTGGCCGGCTGAGTCGCTGCTTATTACAGAGGTGCTAATGGACAAAGGCCCGGATCCATGCACCGCATCCAGCCGTCACGGTTCACCAGAAGCACGGCCGGCCCGTCCGCGGGCGCCTAGCTGAGATTCCACCACACATATGAGACAGCTGTGGTTAGCGTGCCGGCATGCCGGACTCCTCACAGCATTCAACAGACCCTCGTCGGTGGTTGCGGTGGAATCGGTACCAGGAAGGTCCTGACTTCCTCTTTCTGGCGACTCAGAACGGGCGGCCGGTCGGAGAGCGTTCGGGCCATAGCGAGGTGGTCGCTGTTCGCGCCCGCATGCGAGCTGTGCGACTGGCCCAGAAGGCGGGTGTGTTGGCCGCGGTCCAGGAAACCAGCGCCTCGCGTGCTTCGCTTTATCGCTGGATGCGAGGCCTATGAGAGGGACGGCATCGCCGACTTGCTGGAAGAGTCGAGGCGACCTCAGCGGTTTCGCTGGACCGTACCCAGCTGGGTGGACAGTGTCGTCATTGCAATTCGGCTCAACACCTACTGGAACTCGAGCGGATCGCTGCTGAGATGGGGCGGCGTCAGACTTGCAACCTCAGCCACAAGCACATTGACCAGTTGCTTCGCGAGCTTGGCTGCAGCCGGGGAACGGTGCCTCGCCAGCCGGGACCGCGCTATGAGCGCTCCCAGCCGAATGAGCTCTGGCACATCGACATCAAAGGCCCCTTCTTCATCCACATCGAAGGCTCTGGCTACCTCAAGACCTGGATTGTCGGCTTGGTCGACGATCACTCTCGATTTGTGCTCGGCCTACGCATCCACCCCGATGCCAAGCTCGCTCCCCTCCTAGAGTGGCTGGACGACTGCTTAACCCAGCCCAACCGGCTTCGGTCGCCGTCTGGCCCAGCGCCGCATACGGCATCTCCGCACGTGGGATCGCGGCTTCCACAACATCCCCGCTTTGCAACATCTCCAACCCTGGCTGAAAACCGTCATGTCAGCCGCCTAGGTCTGTCTCATATGTGTGGTGGAATCCCACCTAGCGTCTTGCGCATCATGTACTTCCTCTCGACGGGACGCCATATGTAGAGTTCGGCTCCCAATGCGGCGTGGCCTCGGAAGAAGCCCGGGCCCAGTCGTACAGCAATTGGGGTGCAAAACGGCGTCAGATGCCGGCAATCAACGGCACTCCGCGAATACGAAATCGCTCTTCGGAAGGGGGCTGGGCCGACCTCCGGACCGGAAGGCAGGGGGTTCGATTCCCTCCGGGCGCACCATTGTCATGTCTCAGGACATCGCGG
>QHBT01000038.1 GCA_003244185.1 Candidatus Dormiibacter spiritus
GCCTCTTGACAAACGCATTAGGCTGCCACCTTGGCCTCGAAGTCGGCGCGGACCTGAGCCGGCGTGCGGTGCCCGTGCTTCTCGACCAGCCACTGACGGTTGTACTTCTCCTTGAACTCCAGCAGCGCCAGCCGCAACTCCTCGACGGTGGCGAAATAGCGGACCCAAAGCAGCTGCTCCTTGAGGCTCCTGATGAAGCGCTCCGAAACCCCGTTGCCTTCGGGCTCACGCACGAAGGCCGGACTCGATTCGATGCCCAGGAAGTCGAGCTCCTTCTGGTAATCGTCGCTGATGAACTGGCTCCCGTGGTCGTGGCGGAGCTTGAGGCCGACCGCTACCTTGGCGTCGTAGCCGCCGAAGACGGAGCGCACACCCTGCCGGATCGGCTCCAGCGCCTCGAAGCGGTTGCCTCGCCGGGTGGCGTGGATGCCCAGGCACTCGGCCGTGCAGTGTTCGACCGTGATGAAGACGCAGGCCTGCCCCTCGGCGGTCAGCGCACTGGTCTGGTCGGTGCCCCACATCTCGTCGGGCCGGTCGGTGGTGATCCTGCCTTCGTGGTCTTTGACCACGGCCAACTTGAACGAGCGCGAGGGCGAGAGCAGGTTGGCCTCCCGCATCAGCCGCAGCACCCGCCGCTTGCCGACCCGGATCCTCTTGGCGCGCAGCTGCGCCCAGACCTTGCGGTAGCCCTCACCCAACCAGGGCGAGGCCGCGATCGTCTCCCTGATCGCCGCTGTCAGCTCGGGATCATTGACCGCGGTCTTCGGTCCGCGCTTGCGGGCGGGGGGCGGCGACTCCGGGCGCCTCCTCACCGCGTAGACGCTGGAGCGCGGCCTCTGCCAGACCCGGCAGACCAGGGCCAGACCATAATGACGACCGGCGGAGGGCGAGACGGTCCGGCTCATGTCCTCGACCTCCGGGATGCCAAAGGGAGGTTCTGCTTCAGCCTCCTCTGCTCCTCGCGCAGGAGCTCGTTCTCCATCGTGACGTCGCCGATCTTGGCCTTCAGGCGCATCACCTCCTCGTCGCGCGCGTCTTCCTGCCTCATCTTCAGCGCAGACTGGCCGCCGGCGAGGAAATGGTCACGCCAGCCGGACACGGTGGCGGCCGTCACGCCCAGCTCCCGGGAGAGAGCGTCGATGTCCTCGCCCCGGAGCAGGCGGATGACGACTTGGGTCTTGCGGCGCGCCGAGTAGCGGCCGCGGTCAGGGTGCCCTGCTGAGACGTTTGTGGGATCCATGAACACCTCCTATCACGGGAGCCTATCTCCCAAATGGGTGTCCACGGAGACCGGGGGCCGGGGGACTCGTCGCTGCAGGTCCTAGTGCGGGCCGTTTCGCGCGAAAACTGCACGGCGGTGCGCTCCGGACCGGTTAGAGCCTGAAGGTCGCCGCCTGGAGCGACGGCGGACAGCTTTGCCTCAGGTACCCCCAGGGCGCGCGCGGCCTCTAGATGGTGGGCGATCTCGTAGCGCTGCCCGAAGGTGTAGGCGGTGGCTAAGATCACCAGCTCGCGGAGCTGGGGCTCGAGGCTAGAACCGCCGCGCACATATCTGGACATGCCCATGAAGGCTTCCAGGGCGGGGGGCTGGTTCGCGAGCAGACGGTACAGATTTGCGATTGGCCGGCCGAGTTTCGCGATCTCCTGGTAGGCCCGATCCGCTGCGGGCGATCGCCCGGAGAGAACGTAGGGTAGGCGCGCCACCTCGCTATCCGAGCCGGCGGGCACGAGCTTTGAACTGGGGTAAGGCTTCTTGGAGCAGATGCCCTGGCCGTTCGGGAGAGATCGATCTACCAAACGTGCCCGGTCCGCGAATTGGCGCCGACAGCCGCCCGCGACACGACGCCTCGGCCCATTCTGCGCCGCCTGGTGGTGGCGGTCTTCGTGGAGCGCTTCTGGCCGCCGCATGATCGGTCAGCAGAGACCCGTCTCCGTCCGTCTTGCCGCTTAGTGGCATGTCCTGTAATGCAGCAAACCCACCACTAAACCGCTGGATCCGTATTCAGCAAACCCAATCTAGCCTCGAAATCAAGAGCGCCTGCCTGCGGAGCTGGAGCTGTGGCTGGTGGCGAAGCGCGAGGGATCCGGGCCGGCGGTGCGTTCGGGGGAATGCCGCGCGCTCGGCCGCTCCGGCTCCGCTGAACCTCAGCACGTTCCTGCCGGTCGCGCAACGGCAAGATTGTCGGCATGGACATCCGCTCTCTCGCAGACCTCACCACGGCCGACGAGCGGTCGCAACGCTTCACTCCTCTGGGGTTCGCTCCAGGCAGTCGCATCCTCACACCGGAGGTGGCCGCGCAGCACATTCAGCGGACGGTCGCCACCGATCTGGCTCCAAGCGTGCCGGACACCGTTCGCAAGAGCCTCGACCGGGTTCGGTCGGTGCATGTCCACGGTCTATTCGACTACGAACTCTTCACCGCCGCCTCGGACCTGGCGCTTCTGTATCTGCAGCAGGCCTTTGCCGAACGATTCGTGGCGTATTACCAGCACACGATCCCACTCGTGGACGACAAGGGGTAGTGCGAAACCGCTGACTGCCCGCTCGTACGACGAGGTACATCGTGCCTTGATGGAGCGAGGAGGCAGTCATCAACGCCGTTTGTGGTTCGTGCAGTCGAAGCTGACTGCGGGAGAGCGGACACTCTTCAGAGGTAGCCTCGGCCACTTCTTCGCATGGGCGCGGATGGAGCACCTTCTCGACGGACAGCGCTCGCGGCTGTTCGACCGCATACTCCCGCGCCTGCGCAACCGCGCAGCCCATCCGACGGCATACACGCTCACCATGCCGACGGATTCGGCTTTGACAATTCGCGACATAGGCGAGGTGGTCAATCGCCTTTGGGGAGCAAGGACGGCAGGCGGCCGCATCTTCCCGAGTCCGATCCGAAGGGAGGCAATAGCCATCGGCTGGGACGCCGCTGGCACCTCAAAGATCCAACAGTCACTCGAGCAACTCCAGGCAGATGACAGTCGCCCCGACTGGACCTATGTGATCGTGCGTGCGGCTTCAAACGACGATCTTTGGGCCTACGACTCCGACTTCGATACCTGTCGTTTCCCCGTCGATCACCTGTGGGGACCTGGCGTTTATCGCGCGGCGGCGGAGTGGGCGACGAGCCACGGCGAGGACTCAGACGAGGTCGATCACCTAGATCGCTGGTTCGCGATCCGCGTCGAGTCGGGGCGGATTGATCCACCGCGCAATCCCGGACAATTCGTTGGCCTGCCGCCCTCAGAGCAGTCGGGCACGTGGTACCTCCTCCGGGCGGACTATCCCGTCGACGCATTCGGTCATGCACGTACCGCCGCCGCTACGGGCAGCGCACGCTGTTCTGGGCGAGTGCGATGAATGCTGGACCGATACGGCTGTAGTCGGCTCGTGGCAGGACGTGGTTGACGCATTGCACGCGACAATGGGAGCCATCCCTGCGCGCCCGCCTATGGGTGCGCGGGTCGAGGGCGGGTTCGACCGCTGGGACGTGCTCGCCGTCCAGTAAGGCCGGCGATATTGGATTGTCAAGGTGCTGCGACCAGGCATGTCCGCCCGGCAGAGGGCTCAGGCGTCGATCGCGTGCTCCCTTTGGAGCTCGGCGGCTCGGGTGTGCTGGCCCGTCTCCAGATAGGCGGCCGTCAATTTCCGGGCGAGGTCCTCGCGCTCGGGCTGCCGCTCGAGGGCACGCTCGAGAAGCGGGATCGCCCGCCTGGCGTCTTGGCGAGCCAGGTGGTTGGCGGCCAGGGCGCCCATGATGTCCACCCTCGCAGTCTCGGCTTCAACAGGAGCCGGCCGGTCGGTTCATGCCGGCCAGCGCTCCATCCGCCAGGCCATCCCCCAAAAGGCGAGCTCGTAGCGGCTGGAGGTCATGAAGGCCGCCTCCATGGCCTGCAGGGTGGCGGGCGGGGCGTTCGCACCCAGGCGGTCGACGAGTCCCCGGCACCAATCCGCCAGGGCGGCGAAGTCCGGGTCGGCGTAAGCGTCGACCCAGGCGGCCAGCCGGGTGTCGGCGGGCCGGGGACCCAGGGCCAGCTGGAGGCCGATCTCGGAAAAGCCCCACATACATGGCAGCAGGGCCGCGCACAGCTCGGCGAAGTCGCCGGTGGCCGCCGTCCGCACGAGAAAGTCGGTATAGGCCTGGGTTGTGGGCGCCATCGGCTCGCCCTCTAGCTCGGCTTCGGAGATGCCGAGCCCGGCGGCCAGCTCGCGGTGCAGCGACATCTCGGTCACCGCGGTCGCCCGCAGCAGCTCCGCGAACCTGGTCAGGGTCGGGAGGTCTGGCGAGCGGGCGGCGGCGAGCGCGAAGAGACGGCAGTACTCGACCAGGAAGCAGTAGTCCTGCCGGACCCAGTACTCGAAGCGCTCGCGGTCCAGGTTTCCCTGCCCCACGCCGCGGACGAAGGGATGGGCGTGCTGCGCCTTCCAGATCGGTTCGGCGGTCCTTCTCAGGCGGTCGCTGAAGTGCTCGCTCACCGGGCTCGAAAAGCCATGTCCCAGAACTCACGCTCCAGGCGGACGATCCGCAGCCAGGCCGCCTCCGCGGCCGGCCAGTCCGAGGTGTGTGCCTCCAGGCTGGCCACGTACCCGGCGAAGGCGGCCACCGTCCAGTGCTCCACGAACTCGCGGTACTCGGCCGCCCCCGGCGCCGCCCCTCGCCATGCCTCCAAATAGACGAGCTCGAGCGTCCACAGCGCAGTAAGGCCGACCTCGAAGGGCTCCCGGAGCAGCCGGTCCAGCTCCTCGCGGTAAGCCTCGGTCGTAGGGCGGCGCGGGGCGGCCAGAGCCAGCCCGCGCCGCGTGATGTGCTCCTCCAACCAGGTCAGCTCAGTCTCAAGCGCCACCAGGCCGCCGACCAGGATCGCCTGCACGCCACGCGGAGCCCCGCCGGGAGCTGGGCTTGGAAGACCAGCAGGTCGCCGACGAACAGGTAGTCCTGCTGGAGTCAGGCAGCGAACGCGCCGGCCGGAAGGCCGCCCCCCCGGACACCGTCGAGAAACGGGTGGCAGGTGGCGGCCCGCCATTCGCGGGCATGCTGCTCGAGAAGCTCGGAGGCGGCCACCGGACCATTGTGCCCGGCCGCTGGTTCAGCGATTGGCGACCAGAACCTCCAGCGAATCGACCAGCCGAGGCGCAGGGCCGGCTGAAGGGCCATGGCCGTTACTTTGGCATGTGCTACTAGCTGAGCGACTCGAGTGTGCCCTCTGCAGACTGGTGGCACCTCACGGTGACCTGCATAACCGGGTGAGGGGTTGCATGCCCAGTATGTCTGAGGATGCGTCCTACTACTGCAGTCACTACTGCAATGCCGCCACCAAACAATGGCATCAGGTGGCATTTTCGACTGCGTGCGCGCTCTGTTGTGTATTCAAATGGCACTGTGGAACACACCGTAAACGCTCGAGGGTCGAACTCGAAAACCGTTATAGGGGCAACCCTATCGTGGGTTCGAATCCCACCCTCTCCGCCCCACAACCCCGAGTGAAATCGAGCCTCCGCTCGCATCAGTCGAGCCCAAGCCGTCCCCGGCGCGGCCGTGACTACTGCAATTGGCCCGATTCGCCGTCTGGGCGGCGCAAAAAGATGGCGTCCATCGGTACCGCCGCTTCGCCGGGACAGCGCCACCCGCGAGTCGTCTCCAGGGTCAGGTAGATGCTGGAGTGAGCACGATTAGCCGGTCCTGTCCCCGAGATCCTGAGACACAAAGTGGCTAGTGAAGGCCAAGTTGGGAGCAGGTGGTCGTGCATCTCCCAGAACAGGTGCTGAACTCCGGCCGCCTCGGCGGGTGAGAGCGGCGCGCCAAGCGCTCGGATGCTGGCTGACAAGCGGGAAGTGCCGGAAGACGAACAGGATGCGATCTCCGAATCGCGACAGCATCTCCCTGACGCTGGGCTGCGCCTGGGCACAGAAGGGGCACTGGTAGTCGCCGTACTCGACCAGCTTCACGGCGGCACCCAGCGGCCCAAGGTGATGGTCGACGTCGTCGACAAGGCTTTGCGAGACCCAAAGACCGGTCATCGAGGCCGACGTCGGCTGCTGGCAGATCATCGGCCTGGAGTGGAGTCTGTTGGCCCATCGTTGCTTGGGTTACGGGTGAGAAGGTGCGGGGGGAGCCCCATCGAGCTCGAAGACGACCTCGTCGATGTAGCACCAGTACCAATCCTCACCTGGCTCGTACGACCGGATGATCGGATGAGCCACGGTGCCGAAGTGGGCCGTGGCGTGGCGCCCGGGCGAGTTGTCGCAGCAACCGACATGACCGCATTCCTGGCAGACGCGCAGGTGGGCCCAGTTGTGCGGGCCGGCGGCCAGACAGTCCTCGCAGCCTGGAGATGAGGGGGTCACGTCCGCGATCAAGTCGAGATGTGTGCACGTGGTCATCGATCCCTTCTCACTAGTTGGATGGTTGGCATCGCTTAACCCTCGGCATTTTTCGGTTTACCCGTTGGATACACGATCCATCCGGTCCGAGGCGTCCTGGCACCGGCTGGCGGCCCGGCCGGATGCTGATGTTGTGCACCGGTGCCGGTCCACAGAGGGTCCCGGCCACCCGATAGTGCTTGCCCTCAACGCCGGGCGCGAGCCCAAGCAGATCCGGCGTCTGCTGAACCTCGCACCGATCGATGCGCCGGCGCGCCAGGCTGCCGAGGACCTCGCGCGGCTCGCCCTGGAGGACGGAATCGGGACATTCATCGTCATGGGAGACGTCAGCAGCCGCTGTAGCAACCCCGGGCGGGACATGGCACGCATTCCCGCCGTTCCGGACGCCAAGTGATCCGCGTCCTCATCTCGCCGAGCCCCGCTGCACGGACGTCGAACGTGCGCTTGGCTGCTTGGAAGCCGCGAGGTCCTGCGCTCGAAGATCGGCTTTCCGTTGACCCAGCAGCGTGCGAAGCAGCAGCTGGGTCGCTTGGGGTAGGTCGCCACGCAGGCGGTAATAGATCCAGATCCCCCGCTTGGTCGACTCGACCAAGCCAGCGACCTTCAGTTTGGCCATGTGGTGCGAGACTGTAGGTTGGCTGAGATCAAGGGAGGCGGTGAAGTCGCAGATGCAGATCGGTTCCTGAGCCCGCCACAGTGCGGCGATCATGCTCAGGCGGGTGGGTTCTCCGAGCACCTTCAGGATCTCAGCCGTCTCCTGGGCCCACGCCTCGTCGATTCCGGCCAACGGTTGGCAGCAGGCCCGCCGCGGTTGCCGAACCGGCAGCTCTCGCACCTTCACGGAATGAGCTTACCAGTACTCATTGACAGCCATCGATGCGTTGTGCTAGTATTGCTCCATCGACAACCATCGATTAGTCGGGAGAAATCCGATGAGCAAGATCCGAGAAGCTGTGCGTGATCGCTACGCGACCAAGGCGAAGTCGTTCAGCGCCGATCAGAGCTGCTGCGGCAGCGATTGCTGCGCTCCGGCCGCCGCCGAGGAGGCGATCAGCTGCGGCCAGCACTACGAATCCAGCGAGCTGAGCCAGGCCGGGCTCGACAGCTCGATCAGCCTGGGCTGCGGCAACCCACTGCTCCTGGCCGAGCTGCACCCTGGCGAATCGGTGCTCGACCTCGGCAGTGGCGGAGGGCTCGACGTACTGCTCTCAGCCCGTCGGGTGGCGCCGGACGGTCATGCCTACGGTGTCGACATGACCGACGAGATGCTTGAGGTCGCCAACGCCAATAAAGCCAGGGCGGCCATCCCAAACGCGACCTTTCTCAAGGGCACCATCGAGCAGGTGCCGCTGCCGAATGGCGCTGTCGACGTGGTGATCTCCAACTGTGTGATCAATCTGGCCGAGGACAAGGGAACCGTAATCCGCGAGGCCTTCCGGGTACTGAAGCCTGGCGGTCGCCTAGCCATCTCCGACATAGTGGCGCTCAAGGAGTTGCCGCCGGGTGTCAAGCAGGCGGTCGACGCTTGGGCCGGCTGCATCTCCGGCACCATCCCGGTCGATGCCTACCGCGGGCTTCTGGTCGACGCTGGATTCGAAGGCGTTGAGATCCAGATCACGCAGCGGCACGATGTCGAGGGGATCACAGGCGCTATCGCGAGTGCGGCGATCAGAGGCAGCAAACCGCTGGTTACCTGACCTTGAACGGAAGGTCCGGCTGCCCTGTCAGCTGGGCTGCGGCGCCTCCACCAACTGCGTCACGAGTTCGCTGACTCGGCGATCGATCTGGTCTCGAATTCGGCGGACTTCCGGCAGAGTCTTGCCGGCCGGGTCCTCGAGGTCCCACTCTTCGTAGCGCTTGCCCGGGTAGATCGGGCAGGCATCACCACAGCCCATCGTGATGACCACGTCCGCGGTTGTCACGAATTCGTCAGTGAGCGGCTTGGGAAACTCCTGAGAAAGGTCTATGCCGACCTCCCTCATCGCCTCGACCGCCGCTGGGTTGATCTCGTTGGCCGGTGTGCTCCCGGCCGAACGAACATGGACCCGTCCCTGCGCATGGTGGTCGAGTAAGCCGGCGGCCATCTGGCTGCGACCGGCGTTGTGGACGCAAACGAAAAGGACCTCTGGGACTTCCTTCGTCATCTCACCGCTGGACTGACCGGATCCAAGACCTCACTCACCGGAACATCGTCCTTTGCCAAACATATAGATGGCCATCAATTTCCATACTGACAGACTGCATCTGAAGACGACTGACGCAACGAGATCCAGCACCATGGAGACATGCCTAGGCGCGCGCTGGTCAAGGAGCTGGACGACCTGTCGGCGCCCCTGCGGGCTGACGTTCGACGGCTCAGCACGACGCTGGGAGAGCTGATCGTGGAGTCGGACGGTGCAGGCTTGCTCGAGGCTGTCGAGGGTCTACGCAAGGCCGCCATCGACCTGCGACAGAGCCGCGGATCGGCCGCCGAGGAAGGACTGAAGCGGCTGATCGAGCTGGTGGGCAGCTTCGATCTGGACCGGGCCGAATCAGTGGCGCGTGCTTTCACCGTCTACTTCCAGCTGGCGAACTTGGCCGAAGAGCGCCATCGAGTTAGGATCCTGCGCCAGCGGGCTGGATCCGGCGCCGAGGTACCCGAGTCCCTGGCCGCAACAGTGAGCCAGCTGCGCAAAGACGTGGGCGACGCCGCTCTCGGTACGTTGCTGGCTCAGCTCGAGATCCGGCTGGTCCTCACCGCCCACCCGACGGAAGCGCGGCGGCGCGCGGTCGTCGACGCTCTCGGGCGGATCGCGGAGGTCATGGATCTGTTCGATCAGCGACTCTCCGCCTCCCAAGTGGCCGAGGCCGAGCGCCGGCTGCGCGAGCAGCTCAGCATCCTCTGGCGGACAGCGCAGCTGCGCCGCCAGCGGCCGACGCCGCTGGATGAAGCCAGGAGCGTTCTCTCCATTTTCGACGACTCGCTCTTCCCGCTGGTCCCCCTGCTCTATCGCGAACTGGAGCAAGCGTTGGAGCAGAACCAGGCGAGCTCAGCCAGACGCGTCGACGCCGCGCCTGTACGCCCCTTTTTGCACTGGGGGAGCTGGGTCGGGGGCGACCGGGATGGCAATCCTCACGTCGATCATGCGGTGACCGAGGCCGCGCTCGAGGTCCAGGCCAACCGGGTCCTGCTCAGGCTAGAAAGCGAAGCACGCCGGGTAGCGAGCTGCCTGACGCTCTCGGAGCAGTCGACGCCACCCTCGGAGGAGCTCCGCGGCTGGCTGCATCGGACCCAGGCGGCGGTCGACACCGCCGGCAGTGCTCGGGCGGCCCACTCGTCGGGAGAGCCTCACGGCAACGCTCTCCGGCTCTGCGCCGAGCGGCTGCTGGCGACCCGCCTCGACCGCTCGGGCGGCTACAACTCTGCGGCCGAGTTCCCGGCCGATTTGCGCGCCATCCAGCGATCACTGGTAGCCGCCGGCGCTGACCGCGTCGCCGCCGGCGACCTGCAGAACCTCGTCTGGCAAGCCGAGACCTTCGGCTTCCATTTGGCGTCCCTCGAAGTCCGTCAGCACGCTTCGGTCCACCGTGAGGCAATCGCCGACCTGCTGCCCGGGGCTGAGGACGACGCCGCAGCGCTGGACGCGGTCGCGGACGGTGGTCGCCCTTTGGCTGGCAAGCCGCATTCAGACGCTGCTCGAGAAGCTTTGGCGACCTTCCAGGTCATGGCTCGCCTGCAGGCCCGTTACGGAGTGGACGCCTGCCTGCGCTATGTGGTGAGTTTCACACGCTCGCCGGCTGATGTCGTCGCGGTGGCGGCGCTCGCGCGCATCGCAGTGCCGGCGGGCAGCCTCGCGCTCGAAGTCGTTCCGCTCTTCGAGTCACGGGCCGACCTGGAAGCGGCACCTCAAGTCCTGGACCGCCTTTTGAAACTGCCCGGCTGGCGGCGATCGCTCGAGCAGCGGGGGCATCGACTGGAGGTCATGCTGGGCTACTCCGACGCCACCAAGGACGCCGGTTTCCTGGCGGCCAACCTTGCGCTCTATCGCGCCCAGTCGGCGCTGGTCGCCTGGGGCCGCCGAAATCGCATCCAGCTCACCCTCTTCCACGGCCGCGGCGGCGCCGTCGGCCGCGGGGGCGGCCCGGCGGGGAGGGCCATCAGGAGCCAGGCTCCGGGGTCGCTGCAGGGCCGCTTCAAGGTGACTGAGCAGGGTGAGGTGATCTTCGCGCGCTATGGCAACCGGGCAATTGCGCTGCGCCACTTGGAGCAGGTCAGCAGCGCCGTCCTGACGGCGTCCACAGCAAGTCACCAGGAAGCGCTGGCGGCTGCCGACAAGCGCTTCTTCGACGCTGCCGAGCTGATGGCCAGGACCTCGGAAGGTGTCTACCGAAAGCTTGTCGAAGCGCCCGGCTTTGCGGACTTCTTTGCCCGAGTCACGCCGCTGGACGAGATCGGCCAGCTCGCAATCGGTTCCCGGCCGGCTCGCCGCGCCGGGGTGCAGGTTCGTGAGCTCGAGCAGCTCAGGGCGATTCCCTGGGTTTTCGCCTGGACCCAGAACCGCTGCAACCTGCCGGGTTGGTACGGAATGGGCAGCGGCCTGCAGGCGATCGTCGAGGCCAGGGGTCTCCGCTACCTGCGCCGAATGGTGGCGGAGTGGCCGTTTCTGGGTTCGGTCATCGACAACGCTGAGATGAGCCTCGCCAAGGCTGACCCGATGATCGCCGGACTCTACCTGGCACGGGGCGGCCGGCCGGAGCTGGTGGATGCCATCCGAGAGGAGTACAGGCTGACCCGACGTCTCGTGCTGGCTGTCACCCGCAGCAATCGGCTTCTGGCTCGGCATCCGATCCTGCAGCTCGCCGTCGACCTGCGAAACCCTTATGTGGATGCGCTCTCATTCCTGCAGCTGCGCTTCCTGCGCGAGCTGCAAGAGGCGGACGGCGCGCGGAGCGCACAGCTTTCGGCGTTGGTGCGCCTCACTGTCAGCGGTGTGGCCGCCGGCTTGCAGAACACGGGGTGACTGGAAGCTCGGCAGACGGCGATCTGGGTTAGGGTTGACCGAGTGCGCGGCTGACCACGGTTTGCGCCTCGGCGATGATTTCGTTCAGGTGCTCCTCACCCCGAAAGCTCTCGGCATAGATCTTGTAAATCGACTCGGTCCCGGAGGGCCGGGCGGCAAACCAGCCGTTCTCAGTCACCACCTTGAGGCCACCGATGGGCGCGTCGTTGCCGGGAGCTCGCGTCAGGACCTGCAGCACAGGTTCACCGGCCAGCTCCCGAGCCGGCACCTGGTCCGGCGAGAGCCTTTTGAGCGCGTCCCTCTGCTCGGCGCTAGCTGGCGCATCGAGGCGCCGGTAGACCGGCGCGCCGAAGCGTTGGGTCAGTCCGCTGTAGCTCATACCGGGGTCGGAGCGCTGGCGTGCAGTCATCTCGGCTGCCAAAAGCGCGAGCAGGATCCCGTCCTTGTCGGTGGACCACGCGCGGCCGCGAAGATCCAGGAAGGAGGCGCCGGCGCTCTCCTCGCCACCGAAGCCAAGGCTGCCTTGGAGCAGGCCCTGGACGAACCATTTGAAACCGACAGGGACCTCGATCAGGTCGCGCCCCAGGCCTTTGGCGACCCTGTCGATCATGCCGCTGGAGACCAGCGTCTTGCCGACCGCAGCGGAGCGCGGCCAGCCGCTCCGATTCCGAAAGAGGTAGTCGATCGCAGCCGACAGATAGTGGTTGGGATTGAGTAGGCCGGCGGAGTTCGTGACGACTCCGTGCCGGTCGGCGTCGGGGTCATTGGCAAAGGCGACATCGAACCGGTCCTTGAGGCCGACTAGGCCGCCCATGGCGTCGGGTGAGGAGCAGTCCATGCGGATCCTCCCGTCGTGGTCGAGGGTCATGAAGCTGAAGGTGGGATCCAGCCGGCCGTTGACGATCTCGAGGTTCAGCCCGAATCGCTGCTGGATCGCCCGCCAGTAGGGAAGGCTTGCGCCTCCCAGGGGATCGACGCCCAGTCTCAGATCCGCCCGCCGGATGGCGTCCATGTCCAGGGCCAGGGGGAGATCGTCTACGTAGTCGCTCACGAAGTCGAACCGCTGGACGAAGCTGGAGGCGAGAGCCCGCTCCAGCGGCACGCGCTCTATCCGCTCGCTAGCCTTGAGCAGCCGGTTGGCCTCGGCCTCGATCCAGCCTGTCGCCTCCGTGTCGGCGGGGCCGCCATTAGGTGGGTTGTACTTGAGACCACCGTCCTCGGGTGGGTTGTGGGAAGGGGTGATGACTATTCCGTCCGCCGCAGCCGCGCCGTTGGCGTTGTGCTTCAGGATGGCGTGCGAAACTGCCGGCGTGGGGGTTGGGCCATCTTGGGCGTCGATCAGCACCGACACCTCGTTGGCCACCAGCACCTCGATCACCGTGCGCTGGGCGGGCTCCGACAGCGCGTGGGTGTCGCGGCCCAAAAAGAGCTGACCGCGGATCCCCTGAACCCGCCGGTGCCGGCAGATCGCCTCGCTGATGGCAACGACGTGCGCTTCGTTGAAGCTGCCGGTCTGAGCGCTGCCCCGGTGTCCGGAGGTGCCGAAGCTGACGCGCTGCTGCGGATCGGCTGCATCGGGCCGACGCTCGTAGTAAGCGTCGATCAGACGGTCGACTGCGATCAGATCCTGCGGGAGCGTTCCTTGGCCAGCCCTCGGGTGGCGGCTCAATCCTTCCTCTGCGCTTGCCGGTTCAGAGCCGAGTTCAGGGAGTGGCCGGGACCACTGCAGTGGTGGGCTCGCCGGCGGCGAAGCTCTCCAGGACCGTCCGCAGCTGATCGACGGCGTGCCAGACGTCCTCGAAGCCCAAGTAGAGCGGCGTCAGGCCGAAGCGGCAGATATCGGGTGGACGGAAATCGCCGATCACTCCGCGCCGGATGAGCTCCGCGATGATCTGCTGCGCCCGAGGATGCCGCCAGGACACCTGGGAGCCGCGGCGATCTCGCTCTCGCGGGGTGAGCAGGTCCAGCCCAGCGCCGGCGCACCGTGCTTTGACCAGTGCGATGAACGTGTCCGCCAGGTCCAGCGACTTCTGGCGGAGCAGAGCAAGGTCGACACCGCGCCAGGCTTCGAGCGCCCCCTCCAGCGCCGCCAGGCCGAGGATGCCGGGCGTGCCGGTGATGAAGGTCTTCGGGCCCAGACCGGGTTCATAGCTGGGGCCGAAGGCGAATGGCTCGGCATGACCCAACCAGCTCCAGATCGGGGAGCGGACCTGGGACTGGAGCCGCTGGGCCACGTAGCAGTAGGCGGGGGAGCCGGGGCCCCCGTTCAAGAACTTGTAGGTACAGCCGGCGGCAAGGTCCACGTCAGAGCTGTCCAGCGCGACTGGCACGGCGCCCGCGCTGTGCGACAGGTCCCACAGCACCAGCGCCCCCGCATCGTGGATCGTCCGAGTGATCCCCGGCATGTCGTGCAGGCGTCCCGTGCGGTAGTCGACCTGGCTCAAGATCACAAGGGCGGTGCCGGCATCCAGCGAACCGGCCATGTCGTCAGGCTTGAAATGCCGGACCTGCACGCGACCCCCGGCGGCCGCGGCGAGGCCGGCGGCCACGAAGCGATCGGTGGGGAAGTCGTCGTCCTGGATCAGGACTTCGCTCCGGTCGGGCCGGAGTGTCAGTGCAGGTGAGGCCAGCTTGTAGAGGTTGACTGTGGTGTTGTCGCTCACCACCACCTGGCCGGGCGCCGCTCCGATCAGGCTTCCGATCCGGTCGCCCACCCGCTGGGGAGCTTCCAGCCAGCCGCTCTCCGTCCAGCCAAGTATCAAGCCCTGGCCCCATTCCTGCCCCAACGCCAAGTCGAGGCGCCGCCGGGCGCTCTTGCTCAGCGGACCCAGCGAGTTGCCGTCGAGGTAGATGACCCCGGGCGGCAGCTCGAATGCGGCCCGACAGCCGGCCAGCGGGTCGGCGGCGTCGAGGCGCCGACACTGCTCCTGGTCCATGTCAAACGAGGTTAGCAGCGCCGGCAGGTGCCCAGCCCAGTGGCTGGTCGCTTGTCTGGCGACGGCCGAGCCTTAGAACCCGTGGAGCACGCCGGCGATGAGGAGGCCGACCAGCACTGCCACCACCCAACAGATGAGGGTCGGCAGCTGAAACGAATGGTTCACCACGTACTTGCCGATCCTTGTGGTGCCGGTTTGATCGATACCGATGGCGGCGATCTGCGAGCCATTGGCCGGGAAGAAGTAGATACCGATGACCGCCGGCCACATGGCCACCAGGAACTGCGCCGGGAGCCCGAGGGCGATTCCGATGGGGACTATGGCCCGTGTCGCCCCGGACTGACTGGTGGTCAACGCCGCCACCGCAAAGAGGGCAAGCGCAAACGCGATCGGAGCCCTGTCCACCAGGTTGCCGAGCAGGGAGACGATGGCGCCGGTGTTGGCGGCGATGAAGGTGTCGGCCAGCCAGGCCAGACCGAACAGCGCGATGAGGGAGGTCACCCCCGCGATTAGGAGAGGCATCTTCACGATCTGAGCCGGCTTGGCCTTGGCGAAGATCACTATGGCTGTGGCGACAGCGAACATGATGAGCTGGATGACTGTCGTCATGCCCAGCGGCACCGACTTTCCCTTGCTGTCAGGAAACGCCGGTCGGATCTCCGGGAAGATCCCCATGAGCACGATGATCGTGACGCCCACCAGGAAGAACAGCGCGCTGAGCTTGGCCTCCCGAGGCAGGTCGGCAATCAGCTTCCTGCCCGGCTGGGGAGCAGCAGCGGTCGCTGCCGCCTCCGGCGCGGGGGAGGCACCAGTCGCCGGCGAAGTGAGTTGGGAGCCGCCTGTCGGGGGCTCCGTGACTGGCTCGATGACGGGAGGTTCGATCTCGCCAGCCGCGAGCCGCCGCTGGTACTCCGGGTCGGCCTCCAGCGGCCTGCCGATTCGCATCTGAACGAGTGAGGCAACCAGGATCGCGATCAGGCTGGCTGGCAGCACTATCACGAGGATCGGAACGAGGCTGAAGCCCTTGGGTTCGACCAGGGTTAGCATGGCCGCCATCGCGGCCGAGACAGGGCTGGCGACGATGCCCATCTGAGAGGCGACGCTGGCCACCGCCAGCGGCCGCTCGGGCCGAATCTTGTTCTCGTAAGCGACCTCCTAGATGATGGGGATGAGCGCAAAGTAGATGTTGCCGGTCCCGGCCGCGATGGTGAAGAGAAAGGCCACCAGAGGCGCGATGATGGTGATTCTGCCGGGGTTGCGCTGGATCAGCCGGGCTGCCACAGAAACCAGGTAGTCGATGCCACCTGCCGCCTGCATGGCGGCGGAGGCAGTGATCACCGCAAGGATGATCAGCATCGCGTCGATCGGCTGGTTCCCCGGCGGCAGCCGGAACACAAAGACCAGTACGCCAACGCCGACTACGCCCCAGAGGCCGAGCCCCAGGCCACCGGTGCGCACGCCCACGAAGATGGCGCCGAGCACCACGAGGCCCTGGAGCAGGATGTCGATGGTCAGCATCGCTTCAGCTTCCGCCCTTGGAGCCGGCGACAGGCGCCGGCTCGGGGCCAGCCGACTCGTCTCGCACGACCAGCGCCAAGACGAGCCGAGCCGCGTCGACCATGTCCGCTATGGCGATGTGCTCGTCCTTGGTGTGCTCGGCGGCCATGCCAGTGGACACTGGGACACACTGGACGCCCGCATGGTTGAACAGGTTGGCATCAGTTCCCCCACCCGACTTCTTGGGCTTGCCTGGCAGGCCCAGCCGCCCGGCCGCTCGCGCGACCTCTTGGTAGGGCCGCTGATCGGGCGAAATCGTGTAGCCCTTGTAGACATCCTCGATCTCCACTTCGACTGTGGCGCCGTGGCGAGCGGCAGCCGCCTCCAGGCTCTTCACCATGGTTGCCGTCTGCGCCTCGAGCTTGGCATGGTCATGGCTGCGGGTCATCGCCTTGAGCACAGCATGATCGGCAACTATGTTGCGAGCGACGCCGCCCTCGACAGTTCCCACGTTGGCGACCGTCTCCTCGTCAAGACGACCGAGCGGCATCTCAGCGATCGCCTCGGCGGCCACGCGAATCGCGCTGACGCCCCTCTCCGGCTCGACCCGCGCGTGGGCGGCTCGACCGGTGATGGTGAATGTGAAATAGCGGGAGAAAGGCGCTGCATAGGTGAAGGTGCCAATCGGCCCTGTGGTGTCGAGGACGACTCCCCAGGTGGCGCGGAGCCGGCTTAGATCCATCTGCCGCGAGCCGCGGAGTCCCTGCTCCTCGCTCACTGTCATGACGATCTCCAGCGGGGGATGCCGCCACTCCGGATGCTCCCGCAACTGTTGGAGGATCTCCAGCACTATTGCGATTCCCGACTTGTCGTCAGCCCCCAGGATTGTGGTGCCGTCGGAGTACACGACGCCGTCACGAAGGACCGGCTTGATCCCGGTGTCGGTGCCCACCGTGTCCATGTGCGTGCTCAGGAGGATGGCCTCCTTGCCCTCGCCAGGCAGCTCGGCAACCAGATTTCCGGCCTTGTCCTGACGAACTTCTCAGCCCAGATCCCGGAGTCGCTTCGAAAGCTCGCGGCCGATCGCCTCCTCCTGTCCTGAGGGGCTGTCGATCACCACCAAGTCCATGAAGGTCTTCACCATCCGGTCGTGGTTCACCGCATTTGCTTGAAGCATGGTCACCTCTGAGGAGCAATTGGGCAACACGAACAATTGCGGTTGCTCATGGCTACCGCTGCCCAGATGATATTTGACTGTGAACTCTCGGTGTTCGAGCGGACGGGTGCGCGGACCCCAGCCGTGCCCCCGGAATTTGGAGCCGACGGAGGGATTCGAACCCTCGACCTATCGCTTACAAGGCGATTGCTCTGCCGGGCTGAGCTACGTCGGCGCGGCTTAATCGTGCCTGAAAGTGATGGTTCGGGCAGAGGTTTCCAACGCGGGAGGCGCCCAAGTCTCCCCGCTGACAGGCAAATAGCCGGCTAGAGCTGGCCCGCGAAGTGGCAGGCGGCGAGGTGGCCGTCCACCTTGCTCTCCAAGGGTGGCACCTGCTCGGAGCAGATGGGAAACTGGGCGATCGGACAGCGCGTGTGGAAGCGGCAACCCGAGGGCGGGTTGACAGGGGAGGGGATCTCCCCCTGCAACAGGATCGGCTGGCGCTTGGCCTCGAGGTCAGGATCTGGAATCGGGATCGAGCTCAGCAGAGCCTTGGTGTAAGGATGCAGCGGGTTCTCGTAGATCGAGTGGGAGTCGGCGATCTCCATGATCTTGCCCAGGTACATGACCGCCACGCGATCGCTCAGATGGCGCACCACGGAAAGGTCGTGGGCGATGAAGAGGTAGGTCAGCTTGAAGCGATTCTGCAGGTCCTCCATCAGGTTGACGATCTGCGCCTGGATGGAGACATCGAGCGCTGAGATGGGCTCATCGGCAACTATGAAGGTCGGATTCAACACCAGCGCTCGGGCGATGCCTATGCGCTGCCGCTGGCCGCCGGAGAATTCGTGCGGATAGCGGTTCAGGAAGTTGGGGTTGAGGCCGCAGGTGCGCATGACTTCATGGACGCGGTTCGAGCGTTCCTTGCCCCGGGCCAGCCCGAAGTTCTTGAGCGGTTCGCCGATGATCTCGCCCACAGTCATGCGGGGGTTGAGCGAGGCGTAGGGATCCTGGAAGATCATCTGCAGCTCCTGGCGCATGCGCCGGAGCTTCTCGCCCCTCATGGGCACCAGATCCTGACCTTGGAAGATCACCTTGCCGCTCGTCGCCGGATGCAGCTGTGCGATCACGCGCCCCAAAGTGGACTTGCCGCAGCCTGACTCGCCGACCAGGCCCAGCGTTTCCCCGGCCCGCACCTCGAAGCTGACGCCATCCACCGCGCGAACGGCGCTGCCGCCACCGAGGAGCCCGGCGCCGATCGGAAAGTGCTTGGTCACGTCCTCCACGCTGACCAGTGCCAGCTGCTTGTCGACGACCCGGCTTTCGACCTCCGGTGAGGCTTCGAGCGTCATGCCTTCACAGCTCCCGGCCGGTCGGGGTCGGGCCGCTGGTCGATCTGTGCAGGCTCCGCGCTGAGCGGCGGAATCGGCACCTCAGCCGCGGCCGCCTTCTCCGGCTGCGTCACCAGAGCATTCTGCATCAGCACCCAGCAGCGTGCGTACTGGTTGGGGCCGACCTCGCCCAGAGGCGGCTCCTCCTCCAGGCAGCGATCGACGCGGAAACGGCAGCGGGGGTGGAACTTGCAGCCGGGCGGCGGGTTCGACATGTCAGGTGGCAGGCCCGAAATGGTCAGCAGCTTGGAGTGTCGGGCAGCGTCGAGCCGTGGCATCGAGCGCAGCAGAGACCAGGTGTAGGGGTGCTGCGGGTTCTTGAAGATATCCCGGGTGTATCCCTCCTCGACTATGCGACCCGCGTACATCACCACGACCCGGGTGCAGAGGCTGGCTACCACCGCCAAGTTGTGAGTGATGAGGATGATGGCTGTGCCCATCTCCCGGTTCAGGTCGCGAAGCAGCTCGAGGATCTGAGCCTGGACGGTGACGTCCAGAGCGGTGGTGGGCTCGTCGGCAATCAGTAGGCTCGGTTCGTTGGAGAGGCCCATGGCGATCATCACGCGCTGGCGCATGCCGCCGCTGAACTGATGAGGGTAGGCTTTGGTTCGATCGGCAGCGCCCGGGATGCGGACCTTCTTGAGCAGCGGTACGACGCGTGCCTTGGACTGCTCGTCGCTGAAGCGGTCGTGGGCGGACATTGCCTCCCTGACCTGGAAGCCGACCTTCAACACCGGGTTCAGCGAGGTCATCGGGTCCTGGAAGATCATTGACACGTCGCTGCCGCGAAAGTCGCGGATCTCCTCGTCGGTCATCTTGACGACGTCCTTGGGCTGGCCGTCGGCGCCGAACAGGATCCGGCCGTGCACTATGCGGCCCGGCTCGGGCACCAGCCGCATGATCGAGAGCGAGGTGATCGACTTGCCGCTCCCCGACTCACCGACTATGCCGACGGTTTCACCCTTGTCGACGTGGAAGGTGATGCCGTCGACAGCCTTGACCACCCCGTCACGGAGATGGAAGTAGGTCTTGAGGTCCTCGACCTGAAGCAGGGGTGCCAAATCTATCTTCGCATTCGGGGATCAAGCGCGTCCCGGAGCCCGTCACCGAAGGCGTTGAGGGCGATCAGGGTGATGGCGAGCGCAAACGCGGGGACCAGTGTGACATGAGCGGCCAGCTGGAGTGACTTGTAGCCCTCAGCGCACATGGCGCCCCAGGACGGTTCGGGCGGGGGTGCCCCGAGCCCAAGAAAGCTCAGGAAAGCCTCGAAAAGGATCGCCGCTGGGATGAGGTACGTGGCCTGGACGATGATCGGGCCGAGGGCGTTGGGCAGGATGTGGCGGGTCAAGAGTCCCACGTCTCGAGTGCCGATGGAGCGGGCCGCTTCCACGAACTCTCTCTCCCGGAGGGCAAGGGTCTGGCCGCGAACCAGCCGGGCCATGTTGAGCCAGGCGGTGATGGAGATGGCCACGATGATCCACTTCAACTCCCGGCTGTTGATGATGACCACGAAGAGCATCACCACCAGGAGGTCGGGGATGCCGTACCACACGTTGATGAGCAGAGAGATGACAGTGTCGACCCAGCCCCTGTAGAAGCCTGCCAGAAGGCCCAGGGCGATGCCGATGATCGAGCTCAGCAAGGCAGTGCCCAGGCCGACCGCCAGCGCGATGGCCGCGCCGCCCATGAGCCGGCTCAGGATGTCCCGGCCGACCTGATCCAGCCCGAAGGGGTGAGCGGCGGAGGGTCCGCCGTAGGTGGGACCGATCCCCTGCTTCCAGGTCGGATAGGGGGTCCAGAACTGGCTCACGATGGCTACCAGGAGCAGCAGCACGATGACCGCCAGGCCAAAGAGCGCGAAGTAGTTGCTCGTCAACCTGCGCCAGGCGTCCTTCCAAAGCGATACGGCCTCGCCGGTCTCATAGGTGGAGTCGGCGGTGAACTCGTCCTGAAAGACGTAGTCGGAAGGGGCGGTGGCCATCAGTACCTGATCCTCGGATCCAGAATGGGGTAGACGAGGTCGACCGCCAGGTTGGCCAATCCGACCAGGACCGCATAGAAAGTGAAGACTGCGATGACTATGTTGTAGTCCCGCTGGAAGATGCTGGAGACGAACTCCTTGCCCAGACCTGGGATGCCGAAGAGGTACTCGATCACGACCGAGCCGGTGATCACGCCTGTGGTGATGGGCCCGAGCACTGTGATGACGGGGATCAAGGCGTTGCGCAGGGCGTGGCGGATGATAACCACCCGCGAGCGCAGTCCTTTGGCCCAGGCGGTCCTCACGTAGTCCTGCCTGATCACCTCCAGCATGCTGGCCCGCGTGAGGCGGGTGATCAGCGTCATGGGCAGCAGACCGAGCGCGATCGCCGGCACCGGGATCTGCTCCAGCTTGCCCCAGCCGATGTCCTCATAGAAGGCGCCCCCGCTCCACGCATAAAAGCCGGTCACGGTGAGCAGGATGAGCAGGAACGCTGTGACGAAGTTGGGCATGCTGTAGCCGACGGTGGCCAGGAACGAGGCCAGATAGTCGATCCAGGTGTTCTGTTTCACCGCTGCCAGGATGCCGAGGCCCATGCCGAAGATGATGCAGAACGCCATGGCGAAAAGCCCCAGGGTGACGCTGACGCGGACCTCACGCAATAGCAGAGGGGTGATCTTCTGGCCTCGCTGCTTCAGGGACTCGCCGAGGTCGCCTCGAGTGATTACGCCGGTGACCCAGGTGCCGTACTGCTGCGGCCAGGGCTTGTCCAGCCCGTAATAGTTGAGCAGCGCCTGCTGTGCCGCTGCACTCGTGCGCCGCTCGCCGACGAAGGCGTTGCCCGGCAGCTGATGAACGCCTATGAAAACGATGGAGGAGACGATGAAGGCAGTGAGGACAATGAGCAGCGTCCGCTGGCCTATGTAGAGCAGGGTTCCCCGCGTCATCTGAGCTCTTTTTTTGACCTCTCTCTATGGGATAGGGGTAAGGGGGCTTGCCGGCAGGCAAGCCCCCTTGTTCAATCGCGTTGTTGGGCCGGCGGCTAGTGCTTCAGGATCTTATACCCAGTCCAGGAGTAGTCGTAGAGGGAGTTGTAACCGCTGCCGGTGACATAGGTCTGGCTCAAGTAGGTCTGGGTGCCGTAGGTCAAGGGAGCGTCAAACGCGTCCTTGATCATCTGCTGCTGGGCCTGCTTGTATGCCGGAATGGCCTGGTCGATCGGCTGAGTGTCGGCCTTCTGAACCAACTGGTCAACCTGCGGATTGCAGTAGCCGGCGCTGTTCTGGCCGCCCGGCTTCGCCTGAGCGCAGACGAAGAGATTGTCGAACCAGTCCTGCGGGTGGTCGTAGTCGGCACCCCAGGAGTCGCGGAACATGAGCGCCTGCTTGGCATTGCGCTTCTTGATCAGGCTCGGGAAGTCCGAGGGGTCCATGGCGAAGGAAACGCCCAGGTTGGCCCTGATCTGTGACTGCACGTTGCCGTAGAGGGTGTCGTTGACTGCGTTCGTGTTGTAGCTGAGCTTCAAGCCTTGCACCTTGGCGCCGTTCGGGTCCCACTTCTGGTACTCGGCCTTGGCCGCGGAGGGGTCAAACTTGGCCAGCGGGTCGGTGTTGTCGCCAAGATAGGCCTTCAGCCCCTTGGCGATGAGGCCGCCGTTGGCAGCAGTGCAGGTGGCACCCTTGCCGCAGCCGATGTCGACGATCTGCGAGCGGTCGATGGCGTTGGCGAAAGCCTGGCGGCCATCGTGGCCCTCAGCAATGCCCTTGAAGGGGCCCTGCTGGAAGTTGAAGCCAAGCCAGCTGCTACGAGCGGACGGATAGATGTGGAGCAGCTTCTTCTTGGTGGGATCGCCCTTGTAGCGCAGGATGTCGTCCACCGAGGGCGACTGGTTGGCGAAGCCGTAGATGTCGTAGCCACCAGACTCGAACTTCTTGACGGCGGAGACTTCGTCGACCCCTATCTCGACCTTCACGTCGGTCAGAGAGCCGGGCGAGCCGCCCCACCAGCCATCCACTGGCTTGAACTCCATGGACTGCTTGGCAGTGCGCTGGGTCATCTTGAAAGGACCGGAGCCAACTGCCGTCTCCGGCTTGGTCCACCAGATGTTGTTGGCCTGGTTGTTCTGGTCGGTGTAGTCGCCGATGACTTTCTGATCGACCACGTTGGCGGTCCAGAGCGCCAGCTCCGTCAGCCAGTAGCCTGCTGGATCGGTGAGCTGGGCCTTGATGGTGTAGTCGTCAGGAGCAGTCAGGCCGTCCATTGTCTTGGCCTTGGGCGCCTTGGGATCGTCGGGAGCCACCGCGGAATACCCGACTACCGGCTGGAAGACTGTGCTGTAGGCGTCAGCCAGGTAGGCGGCTCGGTTCCAGCTGTAGAGGAAGTCCTTGGAGGTGATGGGATCACCGTTCCAGAACTTGGCTCCCTTGCGCAGATGGAAGGTGTAGGTCTTGCCGTCCGAAGACACGTCGGGCATGCCGGAGGCGATGTCCGGCTGGACCTTCAGGTTCTGATCGAACTTGTAGAGCCCGCTGAAGATCTGCTGCGTGAACGAGATGTCCACGCCCGAGGAGACGTGGCCGGGATCAAGCGTCCCGATGTCATCCTTGATGGTCGTGTGGAGCGTCTGATCGGTGGCCAGATCCTGCCCCGTACTGCCGCCGCCACCCCCGCAGGCGAAGGCGACAAAGGCCCCAATCCCGACCAGGGCCAGCGCCCGGAACCGAATCCTACTCATATAACCGTTCCCCCTTCTTTGAGAAGTTGTTGCCGTCTCGCCGGATTCGCAGCAAGCGAGCTGGCGTTCTTTCCCCTCGCCATCTTCCCGCAGAGCGCGGGGCGAGAGCGCGCCGACGAAGGGCGACGGTCCCTCCTGAGCGAGGAAGCCGCCTCATTTACTCCGTACATAACTATTGGAATGGGGTTGCGTAAAGTCAAGCCTGCCCCGTGGCGGCCCCGTGAAAGGGGTGGGCCAGACTGTCCGTCGGGCTAGAATCGGGCGCTCGGGCGGCTAGCTCAGTGGGAGAGCGCTTGCTTCACACGCAAGAGGTCGCTGGTTCGATACCAGCGCCGCCCACTTCGTTATGAGAACCAGCGCTCCCAGCGCCGGCGGTGTATCTTGCCGTTCTGTGCTGCTGTTGGTTGCCGGCGACAACGTCGGCGCCCTGGACACAGGGCTTTTCTATCACCGCAGTCGTAAGGGGAAGATATGAGTGCCCAGCTGCGAAGCCCCGCCCTGCCCGGAGCCCTGCTCTGGGCGCGCTACTCCTACCCCCCGAACGAGCTTGGCTACTGCGGGCCGCCCGACCACCGCTCGCTCCTGCACTACGGAGCCGAGGGCGTGGTCGACGGCGGCCTGGAGCAGCACCTGCGCGGTTTCGAGGGCGCCTTCCCGTACATGCAGCTGATCGCCCAAGCCACAGGTATCAAGGACCCGTTCGACCGCCGCGTCGTCGAGGCCTACTGGGTGGGCAACGAGCTGCTCGATCGAGTGGATCGGACGCTCTTCGCGAACTCCCTTTGGGATCGATTCCGCCACCGGGCGGACCGCTCCTGGAGCTATCTGACGGAGGCGCTGCCGGCGGGCGCCGTGCCGCACCACAGCTTCCACGTTTTCGGTGTCTACCCGTGGGTGGGCCGGCTGCGGGGCGAGCGCGGTGGCGATCGCAACTCGACCTCTCTGGAGGTGCTCGACCGCTGCCGGATCCGCTGGGGGCAGGTGAGGGCGGTCGAGGGTGACCAGGTGGTGGTCGAATACCAGCGGCTGACCTGGGATGGGACTCGCCTCGGCCTCGGGCCGCCCGAGCTGGAGACAGTGACGCGGGCCATCGACGGCACCGGCTTTGTGGGCGGCGATGACCTGACGCCCGGCGACTGGGTGAGCCTTCATTGGCACTGGCTTTGCGACAGGTTGACGCCGCGTCAGCTGGCCAACCTGAAGCGCTATACAGGGCACCAGCTGGAGGTGACCAACGAGCGCGTTCGGCACCCTGGCCCGATGACCCTCGGCAGCGTCAAGCGCGAGTTCTAGCTGCCGTGGCCTGGCTCTCGCGGTGGGCATCACTCTGCCTTCTTCTGGCGCTCGGCGTCGGGTGCGGCGGCCTGGCGACGGCGCCCGCTACTAGCGCCGCGCCGGGGACTGTGCGGATCTACACCTCGGTCGTGCAGACCACCGTCGACCCCGTGGTTTCCGGCTTCCAGGCCGCGCACCCTGGGAGCAAGGTCCAGGTCTTCCGCGCCCCCACCGGCGAGATCAACGCCCGGATCGCCGCCGATCGACGCGCCGGTCAGGTGAAGGCGGACATCCTCTGGGGCACCGATCCTCTCTCAAGCTTCCAGTACGACCAGCAGAGTCTCTTCGCCGATTACAAGCCGAAGGATGCTGGGGCAGTCCCGGCCGCCTACCACACCGGCACCCTCTGGGGCACACGCCTGCTGAACGTGGTCATCGTCTACCGGTCGAACCAGACGGCGCCGTCCGGTTGGCACGATCTCGCCTCGCCCGAGTTCAAGAACGCAGTCGCGCTACCCGACCCAGGCTTCGCCGGCGGGGCGCTGGCGGCGCTCGGCTACCTATCCCAGGCACCGGGGTTCGGCATCGACTACTACAGGTCGCTGAAAAACAACGGAGCAGTCCAACTGAGAGCGATGGGCGATGTGACCACCGGCGTCGCCGAGGCACGCTACAAGGCCGGGATGGGACTCGACAACGACATCCGCACCGCCATCGCCAAGGGCTCGCCCTTGAAGCTTGCCTGGCCGGTGGAGGGCGCTATCACCTTCTACAGCCCGATCTCCATCTTCCGTACTGCGGCAGACGCCACAGCCGCGCGCGCCTTCGTCGACTTCGTCATCAGCCGGCAGGGCCAGCAGCTGATCGCAGGCTCGGGTTGGCAGCCCGTGCGTGCCGACGTCAAGGGCCCCGCGCCGCTGGGCGCCCAGGTCAGCCCTGACTGGACGGCCATAGCTCGGCGGCAGTCCGAGTTGATAGCCGCCTACCGAGGTGTCTTCCCAGGCTGATGGGGAGGCGCCTCTGCGCAGCAGGCGCCCTCGTGCTGCTGGGCCTGCTGGTGGTCCTCCCGCTGCTGCGCTTGGTCAGCGCCGCCGCCGCCGGCGGGACGGTGGGCCTGGCTGCCGCGTTCGACGGGCCCGACCTGGCAGCTCTCATCAACACCGGCTGGACAGCGTTGGCAGTCACGGTTCTCGCTGTCGCCGCCGGCACGGCGGCAGCCTTGCTGACCGAACGGCGGCGGCCCCCGGGCCGGCGCTGGCTGCGAGTCGCCATCATCGCGCCGCTGCTGGTGCCCAACTATGTGGCTGCCATCGCCTGGCAGCGCGCCTACGGCCGCGCCGGCCTGACCGACCAGCTGCTGGGCCTGACGCTGCCAGGCCTTGAGGGCCCGGCAGGGATCGTGCTGGTCATGGCGGTGGGCGCGATACCCCTCTCCTACCTGATCATCGCCGGGGGGCTGGCGGCGGCTGCGGAGCCAGACCGGGAGCGGGCGGCTCGAGCCAGCGGCGCCGGACCGCTGCGGGCGGCGGCCGGGATCACACTCCCGCTGTTGCGGCCCGCACTGGTGGCGGCCGCGGTGCTCAGCTTCGCCACTGCTGCCAGTGCGTTCGGCGTGCCGCAGGTGCTCGGCTCGCCGGCGGGCTTCTCCACACTCGCCACCCGGATCTACCGGGACCTGAACTTCGCAACCGACGAGGCAGCCTTCGCGCGGGTGCTGGTGGCGGCCTGCGTGCTGCTCGTCCTGGCTCTCCTGGCGGCGACGGCTGCTGACGCTTCCCTCGGCCGCGGCCGTGACCGGCCGGGTGGTCCGGCCGAGCCGGGAAGCGGTGCGAGCAGCGCCTGGGCACTCCTGCCGGTGGCCTTCGCACTGCTGCTGCTGGTCGGGCTGCCGCTGCTGGCTCTGGTGCTGGAGGCGCTGACCAGGGCCGCGGGACTGCCTCCAACGCCTGCCAACTGGACGCTTGCCAACTTTGCAGCGGCCCTCCAGGGAAATGCGCTCCGAGCCCTCGTCAACAGCCTGCTCCTGGCGGCGCTGGCAGCCAGCCTGACTGTGGCAATGGGCGCCGTAGTGGTAGTGATGGGCGGTCGCGCCGCCCGTGCGGTGGGCGCGGCGGTCACTGCCAGCTTCGCGATCGCCGGCTCCGCCCTGGCGGTGGCGGTCCTGCTTGTGTACGGAGAGTGGCTGCGGGACACGCTGGCACTGATCCTCATCGCTTACCTGGCCAAGTTCTGGGCGCTGGGCCACCGGCCGCTGGCGGGCGCTGCCGACCGTTTGCCGGCGGACGTCTTCCGCGCCGCGCGCGCCAGCGGGGCGGGTCCCATCGACATGCTGATCAGCGTCGTGACGCCGCTCTTCCAGCCGGTGCTGGCGGCTGCCTGGCTGCTCGTCTTCGTCACCGCAATCCATGAGGTGACCATGTCAAGCCTCCTCTACGGTCCTGGGAGTGAGACGCTGGCAGTGGTGGTGCTCAACCTTCAGCAGCTCGGCGACCCAACTGTCACCTCGGCTCTGGCAGTGATCCTGACCCTGCTGCTGGCGCTGCCGGCGGCAGCCCTGCTCGGACTGAGGCCCGCCCGGAGTGGGCTGTGAGCGCGGTCCAGTGCCTGACGTTGACCGTGGAGCGGGGGAGGACGGAGGTGCTTCGGGGGATCGACCTCGAGGTCTCCCCGGGCGAGGTGGTGGGCCTGCTCGGCGTCTCCGGCTCGGGCAAGAGCACGCTGCTCAGCACCATCGCCGGTTTCCTGCGGCCGAAGGCCGGGGAGGTGTGGCTGCAGGGACGAATGGTCTCCAGCCCGCGGCGGACGGTGGCGCCGGAACGCCGTGCGCTCGGGGTGGTCTTCCAGGGCACAGCCCTCTGGCCGCACATGACAGCGGGGGAGACTGTGGCCTACCCACTGCGCCGGCAGGGAGTCGATCGGGCCAGGGCGCGCGCCGAGGCCCTCGACCTGCTCGACAAGCTGGGCATAGGCCCGCTCTCCGAGCGGCGGCCGGCGGAGCTGTCTGGCGGGGAGCAGCAGCGGGTTGCGGTCGCCCGCGCCTTTGCCCGGGGCGCCGCCGTCCATCTTCTGGACGAGCCGACAGCGCACCTCGACGCCGCGCACCGGCGTCGGCTGCTCGACGTCCTGGCGGAGATCCGGGCCGCTTCCGGGGCGGCGGTTCTTCACGCCACTCACGACGTCGAAGAGGCGATGTCCATGGCCGACCGGCTGGCGGTGCTGCGGGCCGGCCGCATAGTCCAGGCCGGGCCGCCGGCCGAGGTGTACGCGCGACCCGCGGATGGGGAAGTGGCGCGGCTCACAGGCCCGGCTTCCGTGCTGATCGCGGAGGCGAAAGCGGTTGCGCATGGTTGCGCCGAGGTGACCATCGGATCCCGTCGGGTGCCCGTCGCCGTCGGCGGCGCCTTCACCGGCAGCCGGGGGCACTTGCTGGTGCGCCCGGAATGGGCGCAGCTCGGCGGTCAGCTTCCGGGCACTGTGCGCCGCGCCTGGTACCGAGGCGCTCACACCGACTACCGTCTGGCCACCGAGGGGGGTGAGGTCGAGGTCCGCCAGCCGGGCCCGCCGGTGGCGCGCGTGGGTGAGAACGTCACTTGGCGCCTCGACCGCGCCTGGCCGCTCCCGGACGGCGCCGACTGACCTCGAGCCGCCATAGCTTGCAGCTGAAAGGTGGCAACCTCGGTCGCACCGTGAGGCGTTCCGTTCGTTCCGGGCCTGCGGCCGCGCTGCAAGCTGGCGAGGCTGGGGCATTGGTATTCTGCCTTTTCATTGCCGCGGCCCCGTCGTCTAGTGGACTAGGACGCTGCCCTCTCAAGGCAGAGATCAGGGGTTCGAATCCCCTCGGGGCTACGGCGATCAGCCTGTCGCTCGGGGGAGCGCGCCGACGCTAGGCTGAAGCTGGCGCCTGGCGGACCCATGCCGGTGTAGCTCAGCGGTAGAGCAGCGGCCTTTTAAGCCGATGGTCCGGGGTTCGAATCCCCGCGCCGGCACCTTTGTCATGTCTCAGGAGACAGTG
>QHBT01000013.1 GCA_003244185.1 Candidatus Dormiibacter spiritus
TCACCTTCAACGTCACCCCCGGCAAGCGGGAGCCCGCCGCCTCCCCGTCGTAGGGCAATGACGCCCTCCGGGTTGGCTGATCAGTCGTTTTCCTAGGATCTTGCCGGTGAACAGGATGAAGGCGGCGGTCGGAAGCCTGGTGTTCTTCGCCGTGGCCCCCTGCGTCGTCGGCGGCCTGGTGCCCTACTGGCTCACCGGCTGGCAGGTGCAGACGCCTCTGCCGTTCTGGGCGCCCGTGCGCATTCTGGGTGCGATCCTCGTGGCGATGGGGCTGATCGTCATAGTCAGCGCATTTGCCCGCTTTGTCACAGAGGAGATAGGCACTCCCGCGCCTGTGGCACCGCCCCGGCAGTTGGTGATTGGTGGGCTCTACCGCCATGTCCGCAACCCGATGTACGTGGCGCTTCTCATAGCCGTGATCGGGCAAGCGCTCCTTCTCGGGCAGCCGGCGCTGCTGGTCTATGCCGCGGTGGTTTTCGCAACCGTGTTCAGCTTTGTGCGCTTGTATGAGGAGCCGGTATTGGTGGGGCAGTTCGGTGCTGATTACGATACTTATCGCCAGGCTGTCCCCGGCTGGCTTCCTCGCCGGAGACCGTGGAAGAAGGGCAGCCGCTGATCCAGTACTGAGGTGGCCTTGCAGGTTCCCGGCCGCGGTCGATCGCGCAGTTAGAACGGGACGGCGACGAACCCGATCAACGCGACAACGCAACGGAGATAGAACGGCCCAGGAAAACTGGAGGCTCCATTCCTTGAGCGGATGACGCAATGCCAAGTCACACCAGGTACCCACGAGCGCCGTGAGCGGGCGGTGCGGTTGGTCCGGGAGCATCGGCGAGAGTCTGTCTCGGCCTGGGCGGCGATCACCTCGATCGCGACCAATAGCAAGGCTGGGACGGCATTGGCACAACGCAGGTAATGCACTGCGCTTGACTGCCGCGGCTTGCAGCGCCGATGCCTGCCAGCGCTTAGCCTGACGCTCCATGCGCCGCGAGCCAGTTGCAGGGAAGGCGGCGGCGGTCGACTCCGACACCACCTTGCCGGTGGCTCTCGGGGCGTTCTTTCTGTTTGGGCTGCCGGATGGTCTGCTGGGAGTGGCCTGGCCCTCGATGCGGGCGGACTTTCAGGTCGGACTGGCCGCCCTTGGCGTTCCGCTGCTGATCCTGAACGGCTGTTACATCCTGACCGCCTCTTTCAGCGGCGGCTTGACGAATCGGCTCGGCGCCGCCCGGGCGTTGGCGGGCGCCCTGACTCTGTATCTGCTGGGACTGACGGCAGTGGCGCTGGCTCCGACGTGGTTGGTCCTGATCCTGGCCATGGGCCTGCTCGGTCTCTGCCTGGGCATTCTCGACGCGGGGTTCAACGCCTATGCCGCGCTTCGCCACGGCAGCGGAGTCATGAACCTGCTGCACGGGCTCTACGGCGTCGGCACCTTCGTCGGCCCGCTGGCCGCGACCGTCATCCTTGTCTCTGGCCGGGGCTGGCGACCGGCCTATCTGGGCGTGGCGGTAGTGGCGCTGGTACTGGTGATCGGCATCATCGCCACCCGCCGCAGCTGGTCGGAGCGGGAGGGCCTTCCGGCGCTCCCGAGCCGCCCGGGAGGAAGGCTCTGGAATCGGGCGCTCCTGCTCAGCCTGCTGAGCTTTGTCTGCGTAGTGGGCTTGGAGGCAAGCGTGGGGAAGTGGGCCTTCAGCGTACTGATCGGCAGTCGCCACTTCTCGCCCAGCACGGCCGGGATCCTCGTCTCGCTCTACTGGGGCGGCTTCACGGCAGGGCGGTTGCTGGCCGCGGCCACCGCGCGGTTCAGCACGTCGGGCCAGCTGCTCACCGGCAGCTTGGCGACCAGCCTGATCGGAATACTTCTCTTTTGGTGGAATCCCGCGCCCGCCCTCGGTGCGGCCGCCCTGCCTTTGATTGGCTTCGGCTTCGCGGCCCTCTTTCCTCTACTCGTTGCACTCACACCGCAGCGGTTGGCCTCGACCCGGCATGCCGTCGGCTTTCAGATCGCCGCCGGCGGCGTGGGCGCGGGAGCGATCCCGGCGCTGCTCGGCGTCCTCATGGCCGGAGCGGGCCTGGAGGCTCTGGGACCGGCGCTGCTACTGGTCGCGCTGGTGCTGATCGGCAGCCAGTTCCTGGTGGCACGGGCCCCTCGGCCGGCCGCCTCGCGCTAGGCGATTCTTCGAGTTTCCAGCGAAGAGATCACAGCCTTGGTCGGGGCATGCAGTTCGTCGCCTGCTCGAAGGCGTAGGCCAGGCGCAGAAGGACCTGCTCGCTAAATGCGCGGCCCATGAATGTGATGTTCACAGGCAGCCCGGCGTGAACGCCCATTGGCAAGCTGAGCAGCGGATAGCCGGCGCGTCCGGCCGGGCTCGAGCTGGAACCCGACTTTGAATCGCCGTTGATGAGGTCGATGAGCCAGGCAGGTCCTGCGGTCGGCGCGACGAGAGCGTCCAGCCGGTGCTCATCGAGAACTGCATCTAAGCCCTCTTGGCGGGAGAGGCGCCGGCTGGTGCTGAGCGCCTGCTGATAGGTCGGATCGCTGAGCGGAGGACATGCCTCCGCCTGCTCCAACCGTTCCTGGCCGAAGTGCGCCAGCTCTTCAGTGGCGTGCTCAAGGTTGAAACTGATGACATCGGCCAGGCTCCTGACGGGAACTCCTGTGCGGGTGGCGAGGTAGGTGTTCAGCCCCGCCTTCAGCTCGTGCAGCAGGACTGTCATCTCCGACGGGTCGTCCTCCATCGCCCGCGCGGTCGGAATGTCGGCGGGGTCGATCACCTCGGCGCCGCCCTGGCGCAGCGCCTCCAGAGCCGCCTCGAAGAGCCGGTCGGCCGCGGCGCTGTAGCCGGTGTAGACCTCGCGGGCGACGCCGATCCGGGCTCCCCGGAGACCGCCGGGGTCAAGATTGCGAGCGTAGTCAAGCGACGATCGGCCGGCGCTCGCCCCGGTGCCGCGGTCCCGCTCGTCAGGTCCGGCGAGGGCCTGGAGCAGCAGGGCCGCGTCCCGCACCGAGCGAGTCAGAGGACCGGGGCTGTCCTGGCTGGCGGAGATGGGGATGACGCCCGCGCGGCTGACCAGCCCCACCGTGGGCTTCAGGCCGACCACGCCTGAGGCGCCGGCGGGAGAAACTATCGAGCCGTCGGTCTCGGTGCCAATGGCCGCGGCGCAGAAGCCGGCCGCCACGGCGACGCCGGAGCCGGAGCTGGAGCCGCCGGGCGAGCGGACGGGATCGAACGGGTTGCGGCACTGACCACCGCGGGCGCTCCAGCCGCTGGAAGATTGGGGAGAGCGGAGGTTCGCCCACTCCGACATGTTGGCCTTGCCCAACAGAACAGCTCCGGCTGCCCGAAGTTTGGCGGCCACAGTCGAATCCCGCGGAGCCGGTGCTCCGACCAGGGCCAGCGAGCCGGCGGTCGTCAACATCTGGTCCCCCGTGTCCAGGTTGTCCTTGAGCAGGATTGGCAAGCCGTGTAGTGGGCCGCGCGAGCGCCCTGCCTCCAACTCGCGATCCAGCTTGGCCGCGATCGACTCCGCTTCGGGGTTCAGCTCGAGCACCGCGGCCAGCCGGCCATCCAGGGCGGCGATGCTCTTGGCGTAGCCGCGGACCAGGTCCAGTGAGCTCAACTGCCTTTTCTGCAGGGCAGCCTGGAGTTCATTCAGCTCATAGAGCTCGACCTGCATTCATCCAACTCTGCCAGACGACTGCCAGCGGTCAGCACTGCGGTGATGGCGCAGGGTGCCCCTCGGCTGCCGGGAATGACGGGATGGAGCCGTACGACCGGCTGCGAGTACGTGTCGAGCAGCCTCTTCGGTCCGACATCGGTTACGCAGCCCCATACGCGCTGCTGGTCGCAGTCAGATCATCGTGTAGCCGCCGCTCACGGAAAGCGTCTGGCCGGTGATGTAAGAGGCCGGATCGGAAGCTAAGAAGAGCACTGCCGGCGCCATGTCCTCCGCCCGGCCGACTCTGCGCAGCGGGTAGCCGCGAGCCACCTTCTCGAGCAGTCCAGGAGTGAACTGGGCGCCCTGCTCACCTGCCCAGACCGACTCGCGGCCGGAGGTCTCCTGGCGTCCGGGGACAAAGCCGGGGCAGACAACATTCAGTGTGATGCCGTGCTTGCCCACCTCCTTGGCGATGGCCTTGGACATGGCGATCACGCCGGCCTTCGCACCTGAATAGACAGCTTCTCGCCATTCGCCGATGCGGCCGGCGTCGGAAGAGATGGACACGATCCGGCCAGTCTTGTGTTCGATCATATGGTCCAGCACCGCGCGCGTGCAGTTGATGAAACCCCACATGTCGATGGCTATCTCCCGTTCCCACTCGGCCCGTGGTTTGTCGATAAAGAGCCTGTCGATCGTCCAGCCCGCGCAATTCACCAACACGTCGATGCCGCCCAGCTGCTCGATGGCGTGAGCCGCCAGGGCTTGGGCGGATTCCCAGGAGGTGACGTCGGTGCGGAAGGCGGAGACGCCCGGGCCACCTTCGCCGGCCGTCTTCTGGGCCCGCTCCTCATCCACGTCGCCGATCAGCACCCGAGCCCCCTCAGCCGCGAAGCCCAGGACGATCGCGCGGCCGATGTTGGAGGCGCCGCCTGTCACTATGACCGCGCGATCTCTCAGTCCTAAGTCCATGGGCAGAGACTAACCGGCTAAGGTTCCTAAACAGCTTGGCGCCAACCCCATTTCTGCCCGTTACCTACTTGCGAGCGCGGGCGGACGCTGCCCCGGGGGCGCCCGCGGTAATCGACCCCGCCCGAACGCTGACCTTCGCCGAGCTGGAGCAGCGCGTGCACGCAGCTGCGGCTGCTCTGCGCAGCCAGGGGCTGAGGCCTGGCGATGTCGTGGCAGTCAGCCTGCCCAATGTCTGGGAGTACGTGGTGCTGGAGCTGGCCATCCCTCTCCTGGCGGCAATTGTCATGCCGATTCCGATCAACCTGGGCAGCAGGGAGAGGAACTGGGCGCTGGAGCGCTCGGGAGCCCGGGCTCAGATCGATTCAGCGCTGGCCGAAAAGCTGTGTGTGTCGCCATTCAGGGGCTGGCTGGAGCCACCCACCGCCGACCCCGATCGCGTGGTGGAGATCGCATTGACGAGCGGCACGACAGGGCTGCCGAAGCTGGCCTCTCTCCACGCCGGTTTGAAGCAGGCCACTGCCGACGCGTTCACGGGTCGCCTCGGCGTCGGGGGAGCGGACCGAGTGTTGATCATGAGCCCGTTGATGCAAGGCATCGGCGGCATGTGCCTCTACGGCCTGCGGCGCGGCGCGGCGCTGGTGATGCTGCGCGAACCGGGCTTCGACCCAGACAGAGCCTTGCGGGTGGCGGAGCAGACTCAGGCCACGCTGCTGGTGGGTGTGCCCACGAATGTGATCCGCCTGCTCGATGCTCCTCTCCTGCCCGAGATCAGCCTGCCAGCCGCGCGCTGCTCAGCGGTGGCCGGAGCCCCCATGTCGCCGGCGTTGGCCAGGGCGTGGGAGGAGCGGACTGGCTCCAAGCTGTGCAGCTTCTACGGCTCCATGGACGCGGGTCAACTGGCCGTCGGCGCGCCGCAGGACCCGGCGGTGAAGCGCTGGACGACTGTGGGCAGGATCCATGACTGCGCGGAAGCGATGATCACAACGGAAGGGGAGATCTGCATGCGTGGCCCGACTGTTCAGCGCCGCTACTGGGGAGAGGAGCGTGGTCCGCTGGGACCCGACGGTTGGGCGCACATGGGTGATCTCGGCTTCATCGACAGTGAGGGCTACCTGCATGTGTTAGGACGCTTGAAGGACATAGTGATCCGCGGTGGCAGCAACATCAATCCTTACGAGGTTGAGGACTTGGTCCGGTCACACCCGGCCATCAAGGACGTCTGCGTGGTGGGCCAGCCGGACCGGGAGCTGGGCGAGCGGTTGCGCGCGTTCGTGGTGGCTGGTCAAACACTAGATCTGCCGGAAGTGCAGCGGCATCTCAGCGGGCTCGGTGTGGCCAAGTACAAGTGGCCTGAGTTCATCGAACATCTCAATGAGCTGCCGCTCTCGGGGCCCGGCAAGGTGGATCGGCAAGCGCTCAAGGCCAGGGCGGCTCAAGCGAGCTGACTGCTCAGCGCAGCAGAGGTCGGGATCAGTCTCCCTCGAGCGGGCACAATGAGGCGATGCACCAGCAGTGCGGTGACCTCCAGGTTGCCTGGCGGGAGTGGGGGCGCGGAGACCCGCTGGTCCTGGTTCACGGTCTGGCTGATGATCACCGTGCCTGGCGGAAGACGCTTGCCTGGCTGACGCTGGAGCATCGGGTGATCGCCTATGACCTTCGCGGCCACGGAGAGACGAGCCTCGGCCAGGCTGAGGGCAGCCTGGCGCAGCTGGGCCACGATCTCATCTGCTTACTTGACGCGCTGGAGCTGCCGCGTGTGGCCCTGGCAGGCTTCTCCCTGGGTGGCACCGTGGTGCTGCGAGCTGCCATCGATCACCCCCAGCGCGTCTCAGCGCTGCTGCCGATCGCCACCTCCAGCCGTGTGGGTCGGGTGGCGGCCGACTGGTACACGGAGCGCGCTCAGCTGGCGGACCAGGGCTGGGAAACGCTGGCGCCGGCGCTGCGGGAGGACACGCGACAGCAATTTGCCGGCGCGCCGGCTGAGCTCGAGGCGCACTGGCGCCTGCGCCAGCAGGCAGTCTGCGATCCGGCCGGCTTTGCGAGCGCGTGCCGAGCGATGGCAGCCCTCAGGGCGCAGCCTCTGGACGGGGAGCTGAGCCGCATCCAGGCGCCTCTCCTGGTCATCGCGGCAGCCGAAGATCAGCTCTGTCCGCCCCGCGCCGCGGAAGCGATCCAGGCAGGGGTGCCATCGGCCCGGCTGGCGATCATTGCCGGCTCCGGCCACCAGGTCGAGGTCGAGCAGCCGGAGCAGCTGAGTGGGGCGATGCTGGGCTTCCTGGCCGAGTTGAGACCATGATTCTCGTCACCGGAGGAAGTGGCTTTGTCGGCCGGCATGTGGTCGGCCGGCTGGCGGCGGAGGGCAAACCGGTCAGGGCGCTCGTGCGCGATTCCAGGTCGGTCGCGTTAGCCCCGGCGGTAGAGGTCTTCGAGGGCGATCTGACGCGGCCCAAGACTTTCCGGGCAGCACTCACCGGAGTTGACGTGCTCATCCACGCCGCAGCGTTGACAGGTGACCGCAAGGAGCCGTATCGGGGCGCTTACGACCAGGTGAACTGCGTGGGCACCGAACGGCTGCTGGCGGCCGCCAAACGCGCCGGAGTGGGCAAGGTGGTCTTGATCTCGGGACTCGGCACCAAACCCGGGCGGCCGGGCTCCTACATGTCGACGCGGTGGGCGATGGAGGAGGCGGTCCGCCACTCAGGCATCCCGTACGTGATCCTGCAGCCGTCGGTGCTCATTGGCGAAGGCGCCGCTTTCGTCAAGGGACTGGCCAAGGTGGTCAGGGCGTCGCCGCTCGCGCCCGCCATCGGCTGGGAGCTCAAGTTCCAGCCGCTGTGGATCAACGACTTCAGCCGCTGCATCACGGCGGCTGCCGAGAGCCAAGGTCTGAACGGCCGGGAGCTTGCCCTGGGCGGCGCCGAGCAGATCTCCATGCGCGAGCTGATGACGTTCATTGCTCAGTCACTCGGCAGGAGAGCCTGGGTGGTGCCGGTCCCTGTGTTCGCCGCCAAGCTCCAGGCCCGAGCGATGAACCGAATCCTCTCGCAGCCACCTCTCACTCCGGCTGGGGCAGAGCTGTTCAGCTTCGACAATACGACCGCCCTCGACTCGGTGGAGGCAGCCTTCGGCTTCCAGCCGCGCGGCCTCCGCGAGCATGTATTGGCGCATGGCCTGGAGCTTGACGCCGCGGCTGCCGGAAGGTCCGCCGCGCCGGGCACGGCGGCGACCGCTGACGCCGGCTCCAGCCAGGCTGCCGAAGTGGCCGGGGCGGGAGAACCTCGGGCTGCTCAACCTGCGCCGGCAGTGGCGGGTGATGTAGACGGCTCTGCGCCTCGTGGCGCCTCGGGGTCGGCCCCCACGCCTTCGCAGGACGGCCTGCCCCCTGAGCCAGCGTCCAGCGGCGCCGGGGTGGCTGCCGGCGATGAAAAGGAAAGCGCGGAGACAGCGTCCTCGACCAGAGGCGAGGAACCGTCCGCGTCGCCGCGCCAGACGTCCGCCGAGACGATTGAGCTCATACAGTTGGCTGAGCCACGGGCTGCCGAGCCAAGCGTCGCCAGGCCTTCGAGCCCGACCGTCTCGAACAACCAGGGTGCCACCAGCACGACCACTGGGGGAGGAAATAAGCCGGGGGGCACCGATCGCGGCTGGGGCGCACCCGGCAGCAGGTCCATCGCCGGGAGCGGGTGTGGCGATTCCCGACCGCCCGCGTCGATGGCGCCGGAGGCGATCGACGAAGGCGCCGCGCCCGCTCCAGCGCCCGCCGGCGCTGACGACCGCCCCCCGACCGCTCGCAAGCGGCGCGATCGCGTGGCGTCACGAGGCCGGAAGCCAAAGCGGGACTGACTGCCGCGCGGGCGGGCCGTCTCCAGATTGGGCCGACGCACCAGCGGCGTCATTGGCAGCAGGTTTGTCGGCGTCTGGGTACCGCCGCTCGCACCCGTGACCTTCGACAGACGCTCCGAAGCACGCTCTTCGGATGTCTTGGGGCAGCCGGAGACTGAACAATTCCTGACCCTTGTCTGTCAGGATATGAGGAGCGGGGTGTCCATCGTGGCTGCGGGTGCGTAGTCACGTGGGTGGGAGGGCGACTGTTCCGAGCCAGCCTCTCGGTCTCCTCGCACCCGAACCTGCGCTAAGAGAAGGATGAGAGCCGATAACCACATGCTGACCACTCTGACCCCGCTCCCTGCCGCCCCGGAGCCCGCGCGCGGGGCGAAGGTGCTGATCGTCGACGATGAGCCTGTCTGGCGGATGATCCTAGCGACCGACTTGACCCATCTTGGCTACCAAGCCCTGGTTGCGGCCGATGCTGCCGACGCGCTGGGGCAAGTGGCCGTCAGCCCACCTGCGGCTGCCATCATCGACCTCATGCTGCCCGGGTCGATCGACGGCCGGGAGCTCGCCGCCCGGCTACAGGTACTGCCCCACGCGGTGCCGGTTCTCTTCTACAGCGCTGCCTACGACGCATCGCTTCCGCGGGAGTATCTCGCTGACGCCTTTGCGTTTGTCAGCAAGGCCGCCGAGCGCGCTGATCTCTACAGCCTCCTGGCCCGCGCGATCGCCTGAACTCGGCGCCTGACTGGCCGCAGAAGGCGGGGAAGCCCCGGAGGGCTCCCCGCTTGTCGGTAGGAGCTAGCCGACCCTGTACGTGTAGGGGATGCTGGTGACCTGGTCGCCGCTGAAAGTGATGCTGTTGAAGGTGTCAACGTCCAGGAAGCCGCGAACTACTGTCCCCACCGGCGCTGTCGGCGTGATGGTCAAAGTGATGGTGCCCGACGCCCCAGGCGCGAGCGTCAGCGGCGTGTAGGGCGCCGCCAGGTTCTGGGAGCTCAGCCAGTAGTCGCCGCTGGTCGAGGTGACGGCTGTGTCGAACTGGTTGGCCAGAACCACCGCGCCGGTGTTGGCGGTCGCGGTGGGGGCGCCATTGGCGCCGAACGGACCCTTCTCGGTCGGCGCCGCGAACCAGAGTCCCGGCGCCAGCTGCGGCGCGAGGATCAAGTCCAGAGCCTGGTTGCCGATGGAGAATGCCTGAACATCCGGCGCACCCGTGTTGTAAGAGACGTCCATGTCGATCGGCACCGTGGAGCTGGCACCGACCGCCAGGATGCTGGAATGGGTTGGCACGAGGAAGGCAGGGACGAAGCTGGCCGGACCTGTCGCAGGCGTCGGCATCTGAACCACCGTCGGGTTGAGGCTGGTTATCGGTAGGATGCCGAGGTCCTGCAGCCGGGGATCGACGAAGAAGTCCTTGGTGCTGTTACCGGAGTTGGTGATCCTGATGCTGGCGGTGGCCGGCTTTCCCTTGGGCATTACCTTGCCAGCAGAGTTCGGTACGCCGGTGGCGGTGACCGGAGGTCCGCTGAAGGTGATCTGGGCGGTGAATGGCTCACGCAAGTTACCCGCGATCGGTCCGTTGAGGAGGAGAATCGCCGTCCAGCAGCCGGGAGCGGGATTGTCCTGGAAGAACTGCATGGTGGAAGTGATGACTGTGTTGGGTCCAGTCGGGATGCCGGTGGTCTCAACGTTGATCGGCTGGCCCGAAGGAGTGACCAAGAGACCCTGCAGGTTGTAGCCGGCGTCTTGGAGCTTCACCGCCAGATTCAGGACTGAACGGCCACCAGGAACATCGAACTGGTAGGTGAAAACCTGGGAGCCGAAGATCGGTCGCCCGTTACCCCCTGTGAAGACTCCGGAGAACGAGCCGCCCTGGCCGTTGATGGGGACCAGCGCCCGGAGCGTGATCGGGACCGTGGAGGTGGTGCCGCCATGGTTCAGCACGACTGAGGCGGCCAGGTCTCCAGGCGAGGCCGGAACGGCGACGTGCACTGTGAACGCCGCGGTCTGTCCGGGCTGGACCAGCTGGCTGGCTGGCGTGACGGAGCCGCCGACCTCAAAACGCTGGGTCGAGAAGGAGAAGTTGACCTGGCCGCTGTAGGCATTGGCCGGGTTGACAGTCGAGATGATCGCCGTCCAGGTTCCAGGCACCGGATTGTGGACATCGACGTGGCCGAAACCGGCTGTCGAGCCTTGGGGCAGCGTGTAGGCGACGACCCGGCCGGCTGGATCAAAAACCGTCAAGCGGACGATTGAATTGGGTTTGGCCTGGTCGTTCCACGCGATATCGCCGTTCAGCCGCTGGACGTTGGCAGGCACCGAGAAGGTGTGCTGGACGTAGGAGACAGTCCGGCCTCGCTCATCGATGAAGGTAGGCGATGTTCCAACTGTCAGGTTCACCGAGCCGGTGTTCTGGGAGACGAGAGCCGGATTCAGCGTCCGCACTGCCGCCGAAACCGTCCGGACCTGGTTGCTCGTGTTGGTGACCTTCAGGTTGAAGTTACGGTCGGTACCCGCGTTGACAGTCGAGATCAGGCGGGTGGGCGTAAGGATCACACCATTGCCCTGGCCCGCTGGTGAACCGTTGCTGTCGCGAACGGAGAGTGCTGTCCGGACGGCCCGGTAGGCATTGGCCCGACCGGCGCCCTGCTCATTGGCAACGACGCCCAGGTCATCCGCCGAGCCGGTGATGATCTGCTTGATTAGCGCCGGAGTCGGGCTCGCGCCCCCGTGACTCTGGCGGTAAGCCTGAATCACAAGAGCCGCTTCACCCGAAACCAACGGTGCCGACTCGCTGGTGCCGCCAAAGGCCTGGACAGCTACCGGTTTTGTCGGCTGCCCGTAGCGGAAGTCACTGCAGCCCGTGTACTTCGAGAGATCAGCCGTGCAGACGGACCAACCCAGGTCGCCGGGAGCCACCAGGTCCACAGTCTGGGGACCGAACTGGGTGAAGCCGGAGGAGTTGATGGTAGAGATCTGATCGGAGACCCAACCACCGGCTGAGAGCGAGGTGGCATAGCTGCTGGTCTGCTTGTAGAGCCGGAATTGGGTGCTGGCGCCCACTCCGATCACGCCCGGCGCGTCGGAGGGGGTGCCGATGGTGTTGGTCAGTCCGGCGTCGCCGCTGGAAACCACCACAGTCACCCCCGCGGCGACGGCTGCTGTGTTCGCCAGCGAGATGGGATCGTTGGCCTTGTCGGGATAGAGGTTGGCGCCGAACGACTCGTTGATGACGTTGACGTGGTCGACCGACACCGCGTACTCAATGGCCTGCAGGAAGTACGAGTTGAACGCCTGGGTGTGCTCACCGAAGGTCTTGAGGCCCACGAGGTTTACACCCGGCGCGACACCCTTGATCTTGATGTTGCAGCCGGGGGGAAGGGGGTGTGCCGGGTTGACGATCTGGCTCAGGTCGTAGGTCTGATTGCCCTGGGCAGCTATCGAGCCGGCGTCACCGAACGCTTCGCGGGAATCGGTGGGGGCGTTGGTGCCCTCACCGCTGAAGTCCTGATAGTCGACGAAGATCGACCTGCCGTTTCTCTGGAATTCGGGATTGTTGATGTCCAGACCGTCGGCGATGAATGCGACTGTGACCCCCGCGCCGCTGGCCAGGTCATGGGCCGCAGGCTGGGTATCGCCAGGTTGGTTCTCAACGTGCATCAGTTGCAGCGCCTCCGGCTCCAGCAGCGGCACCGCCGGATTGGGCGGGCAGACAGTCTGAAGAGCGTTGGGCGTGGCCGCTGCGGATTGACCGGCCGCCTTCTCCACCGGCAGCCGCTGGGAGATCGGCAGGTCAGGAACGACTGCCTGAACCTCCGGCCGGGCAGCCAGGCGGGCGCCCTCGGCCTTGGTGATCTTGGCGGCCACAGCGTTGACTATGTGCAGGCTCTTGACGTTCTGGGCATGGACCTGGCCCAATTCCGCCTTCACACCCGCCTGGTCAGCCTCAGTGGTCTGGGCCCGGCGGCTGGCAGAAGCCGGGTGCGCTGACACCTCTGGATGCTGGTTCTTCAGGATGATGATGGAAGGCTGCTTCTCGCCAACCGCCAGCTTGGCGGCTTCCTGGGCCGAAAGCTGGCCCTGATAGCGGGGGGCGTTGGCGGCGCTGCCCGAGCCAGGGGTGGCCGCAAAGGCTTGGCCTTGGGCTCCCAGCAACAGCAGCGCTGTGCCGCCCGAGGCGAACAGCAAGCGGCGGATTGATCCCGGCATTAACCCTCTCCTCGCAACCAAATGCGTACCCCGCTGACTAGCAGGCGTAAGAGGATGGTAAGGACGAGGCCGGCGTTCCGTCAAGTCGCTTGGGCAGAGTAAAAGCAACGCCCGCGGGCGCCCGGCTTCCGTGGTTCAGCCCTCAGTAGGGGCCTGGGAGGGGACTTCGTCAGGCAGACTGACGAGAATGCGCCTCGCGATCAGCATAGGCATCAGCCCCCGCCAGTCCCTCAACAGTTGGGCCTCGCTGGCTCGCGAGCTGGAACGGGCCGGGGTGGGTCGCCTGTGGCTGATCGACTCGCAGCTGGCGATGAAGGACGTGTACGCTGGGCTGCTGCTGGCCGCGCAGAAGACGGAGCGGATGGAGCTGGGCACAGGAGTCACCAACCCGCTGACTCGCCACCCCACAGTGACCGCCTGCTCGATCGCCGCGGTGGCCGAGGTCTCCGGCGGGAGGGCTCTCCTCGGTATCGGCGCGGGCGACTCGGCCGTGTACGGTATAGGCCAGAGGCCGGCTCGAGTGGCCCAGGTCGAGGCGTCGCTGAGCTTCTTCCGCGGCGTGCTGGCCTCGGGCGCGGGAGATTGGGCGGGACATAGGTACACACTGCCCCACCTGAGCGCCCGAGTCCCAGTCTGGCTGGCCGCCAGCCAGCAACGGATGTGCGCTCTGGCTGGACGCCTCGCGGACGGCGTGATCCTCATGGGCCCAGCAGAGGTGAGCTACGTAACGAGGCAGGTGGGCTGGGTCTTGGAAGGGCTCCACCAGTCGGGCCGCCAGCGCAGCGATATCGAGATCTCGCTCATCACCACCGTGTCGTCGAAGCCTGACCGGCAGGCTGCTCTGGCGGATGTACGCTCCTGGGCAAGCGCCCAGGCGCGCCTCATCGCCGATTTCGCCGAGCTTCCCGCTGGACTCGAAGGCTTTCGCAACGAGATTCAGCAAGCCAAGAAGTCCTACGACTTCAGCCGGCACCTCTCCAGACACGCCGGTCACCAGAGCGCGGTGAGCGATGGGCTGACCGCGGCGCTGGCAGTGGCCGGCAATCCTGCCGAGTGCGCCTTTCGCCTGCGCGAGCTGGGCGCCACGGGCATCGACGGTTTCATCTTCCCGCTCCTGGGGGGCGGCCGGCTGGAGCGGCTCAAGAGTTTGAGCGAGGACGTGCTGGCGCGGCTGTGAAGTCCTCACCTTTCGACTATCACCGGCCGGAGAGCCTGGCGGAGGCACTTAGCCTGTTTGCCGAGTGGGGGGAGGAGGCCCGAGCCCTAGCGGGCGGGCAGAGCCTGGTTCCCATGCTGGCCATGCGGCTGGCCCGGCCCGCTGTGCTGGTCGATCTGGCGCGCATCCCCGAGCTCCGCGGCGTAACAAAAACCGCCGGCGGCTGGCGGATCGGAAGCATGACGCGGGAGGTGGAGCTTGAGCGGGCTGGCGGGCTGCCACCGATCATCGCGGCGGCGATCTCCCACATCGGTCACTTCCAGATTCGGACCCAGGGAACTGTGGGCGGATCCCTCGTGCACCTGGATCCGGCGGGCGAGTGGCCGGCGCTCTCGGTGCTGCTTGAGGCCACGCTGGAGCTCGTTTCCAGCCGCGGGTCCCGGCGCCTTTCCGCGCGCGAGTTCGCGCTGGCGCCGATGCTGGCGGCGCTGGAGCCGGACGAGCTTCTGGTGGCGGTCCAACTCCCCGACTGCGGCGGCCCCTTCGGCTTTGCGGAGGTCGAGCGGCGGCCGGGTGACTTCGCCCTCGTCGGCGCCGCCTGTCACGGCTCGCGCGTAGTCGCGTTCGGCACCGGCCGCGTCCCGCAGCGGCTGACCGGCTGTGAAGCGCATCTGGCGGCTGGCGGCGGCCCGGGGCTGGAGCTGCGCAAGCTGGCCGAGGACGAGATGGAAGCCCATGGCGACATCCACGCCAGTGCTGCCTACCGGCGTCAGGTGGGCGCTCGCCTGGTCGAGCGCGTGGTCGGCGCTGCAGCGGCCGCATGAACGTAAAGATCAGCCTCGTCGCCAATGGGCTCGAGTGGGCAGGCGAGGTGGAGCCGCGACTTACCCTGGCCGATCTGCTCCGCGACCACCTGGCGCTGACCGGGACCCATCTGGGTTGCGAGCATGGTGTCTGCGGCGCATGCACTGTACTCCTGGACGGGCAGGCGGCGCGGTCCTGCCTGACGCTCGCCGTGCAGGCCGACGGCCGCCAGGTCACAACCGTCGAAGGCCTCTCGGACGATCTCCTACCCCGGGAGCTGTTCCAATGCGGATTCTGCCGGTCGGGCTTCGTCTGCAGCGCCGAGGCGCTGCTGCGCCGAGAACCGCTACCGCGGGCGGTCGAGCTACCTGAGCTGCTGGCCGGCAACATCTGCAGGTGCACCGGCTATGAACCGATCCTGGAGGCGTTGAGTGCCCGGCTACCTGGCTGACCTCGCGGTGCCCGGTGCGCTCGAGCTCGCCTTTGTTCGCTCTCCATTTGCGCATGCGCTGATCGGCAAAGTCAGCGGCCCGGCGGTTACCGCGACTGAGCTGGGCGTCGGCGATCTCCGGCTCGGCGGCCATGGCGTGGCGCCCTGGCCCTGGCCGGCGCTGGCCAGGCGCGAGGCTCGCTTCGTAGGCGAGGCGGTGGCAGTCGTTTGGGCGGAAACCCGGGCACAGGCTGAGGATTTGGCGGAGAGCGTTGAGGTCGAGTTCGAGCCATTGGAGCCCGAGGCACCACTCAGGCTGTTCGAGCGCACGATCGACGCGGGTGCCGTCGAAGCGTGCTTCCAGCGGGCGGACCACGTGCTCGAGCGGACTTTCAGTTGCGCCCGTCAGACCCCACTGCCGCTCGAGACGCGAGGCGTGCTGGCGCATTTCGAGGCCGGCCGGCTGACGCTCTGGTCCTCGACCCAGATCCCGCACATTCTCCGCCGCGGCATAGCCCAGGCGCTGGAGCTGGAGGAGAGCGCCATCCGAGTGCTCGTGCCCGAAGTAGGCGGAGGTTTTGGCCTGAAGGCGCATGTGTTTCCGGAAGAGCTCGTCGCGGCGCAGCTGGCTAGGCGTCTCGGCCGTCCGGTCCGCTGGATCGAGGATCGGCGCGAAAACCTGCTGGCGAGCGTCCACGCCCACGACAACGAGGTGCTGATGCGGGCAGCGTTTGGTGCCGACGGCAGGGTGCTGGCCGTCGAAGCGGATCTGCGCTGCGATGTGGGTGCCTACTCCGTCTACCCGTTCTCCGCCTCGCTGGAACCTGCCACTGCGGCGTCGGCGATCTTCGCCGCGTACGACCTGCAGGGCTTGCGCGTGAGCGCCCGGGCAGTGACCAGCCACCGCTGCCCCGTGGGCGCTTATCGCGGCGTCGGCACCAACACCGCCGTCTACGTCACAGAGCGGATGCTGGATCTGATTGCGAGGCACGTCGGCCTGGATCCGCTGGAGGTCCGCCGCCGCAACGCTCTTCGTCACCTGCCCTGCACCACGCTCGGGGGGCGCGAGCTGGACTCGGGCGACTACCTAGAGCTGCTGAGACGCGTGGAAAGCGTCTCCGGCTACGAGGCGCTCCGCCGGGAGCAGGCGAAGGCGCGCCGCCACGGCAAGCTGTTCGGGATCGGCTTGGCGCTCTTCAATGAGCACAGCGGCACAGGGCAGAGTGAGTACCGCTCCCGCGGAATTGAAGAGGTTTCCGGACTCGATGCCTGCCGGGTCCGCGTGACTGCCGAAGGACGCATAGTGATCCACACCAGCTCGGTGGAGATTGGCCAGAACCACGCCCCCGCCTATCGCCGCCTGACCGAGCGGATGCTGGGCGTAGAGCCCGGCCGCGTGGACATCGAGGAGGGGGACACTGATGTCTGCCCACCCGGTACCGGGGCATTCGTCAGCCGCGGTGCTGTCGGTGTGCTTGACGCAATCGCCGGGGCGCTTCGCCTGGCCGGCGAGCAGGACCTGGCGCCCGGCACCGACGTCACTTGCAGCATCGACCCCAAGCAGGTCTTTCCCTCTGGCGCGCATCTGGCTGTGGTTGAGGTGGACGCCGTCACGTTCGTCCCTCGTCTCAGGCGCTATCTGGCCGTGGAGGACTGCGGCACTCTAATCGATCAGCGCACAGTGTCCGAGCAGATCCGCGGTGGTGTGGCGATGGGGGCGGGCAAGGTGCTTCTGGAGGAGAGCGCCTATGGCGAGGACGGCCAGCCGCTCGCGGCAACTCTGCTCGACTACCTGGTGCCGGTGGCGGCAGATATTCCGCGGATCGAGATTGAGCACCTGGTCTCGCCCAGCCCGATCAGCGCCCAGGGCAGCAAGGGAGTGGGTGAGGCGGGCACCATCGGGGCATTTGGCGCAGTCGCCAACGCGGTGGCGGACGCCGTAGCTCCTCTGGGCGCCGAGCTGCTGGAGCTGCCCTACGGGCCGCAACGCATCTTCGCCGCCATCCAATTGGCCACAACTTCAAAACAAAAGAAAGGGCGCCGTCCCGGGGGGTAGCACGAGGCGGCGCTCCTTCAGCGCGACCACGGTCGGGAACCGGCCAGGTCGCTACCACTAGAAACGGTTGGGGAGCACAAAAAGATACACGCGGTTGTGAAGATCTTTTCCTGAGCGGCGGAATCAGGGCACAGTAAGGGGGTGGCCAAGCCGGAGATCGTGTTTCTTTGCCGGGAGTGTGGCGGCGAGAGCCTCCGCTGGGCCGGCCGCTGCCCCCACTGCGGCGAGTGGAACACCCTGGAGGAGTACAAACCGGGGCCGCGCCGCGCGGGCCGGCGAAGCAGCCTGAAAGCCGGCACTGAACGGTCTCTCGCCGTGCCGGTGCCTGTGACCGAGGTCGACCTCGGCGCCTTCGAGCGCCGGCCGCTCGAGTGGGACGAAGTCAACCGCGTCCTCGGCGGCGGGGTCGTGCCGGGCAGCCTGCTGCTGCTGGGCGGCGAGCCGGGGATCGGCAAGTCGACCCTGCTCATGCACTTGGCGTCGCAGGTCGCAAAGACGGGAAGCACGGTCCTCTACAGCAGCGGTGAGGAGTCCGCGCAGCAGGTGAGCCTGCGCGCCCGACGGTTGGGCGTCGCCCTCCCCGACCTGCTGCTCCTGGCCGAAACAGACCTGGAGGCGATTGTTGACTCCATAGCCCACACGAAGCCCGCGCTCGCTGTGGTCGATTCGATTCAGACGGTCCAGGACCCCGGCATCGAGGGCGCGCCCGGCAGCGTGGTGCAGGTGCGTGAGGCCGCCGGCCGGCTCCTGCGGGTTGCGAAGGACACGGGCATCCCCATAGTTCTGGTCGGCCACGTGACCAAGGAGGGCGCCATAGCGGGCCCTCGGCTCCTGGAGCACATGGTGGACACCGTGCTCTACTTGGAGGGCGATCGCGGTAACGATTTCCGGATCCTGCGAGCGCAGAAGAACCGCTTCGGCTCCACTGATGAGATAGGCATCTTCGCCATGGGCGAGAGCGGCTTCCACGAGGTGCCTGACCCGAGCGCGCACCTGCTCAGTGACGTGGGCGCTGTGCCCGGCACGGCTGTGGTGGCAGCGATGGAGGGCAGCCGGCCGCTCTTGCTGGAGATCCAGAGCCTGGTCAGCTATACGCAGTTCCCCATGCCGCGAAGGGCGGCCACCGGCTTGGACGTAAACCGCGTTCATATGATCGTGGCAGTGCTGGAGAAGAGAGCTCGACTGGCACTGGCCAAGATGGACGTGCTGGTCAACGTGGCCGGCGGGGTTCGCGTTCAGGAGACGGCGGCGGATCTGGGCCTGGCTCTGGCCATCGCGGGCAGCCTGCGCGATCGCGCACTGCCGGCGGATACCGTCTGCTTGGGCGAGGTGGGGCTGGCCGGCGAGGTGAGGCGGGTGAGCCGCCTGGAACGCCGTCTGCAGGAGGCCGCCCGGCGGGGCTTCCGGCATGCCATCGTGCCGCCTGGCGGCGCCGTTCCGGCCTGGGCGGTCGGCATGAAGGGCAGCGAGGTGAAGGACCTCGCGCAGGCGGTGGAGGTGGCCTTCGGTCCAGGGCTGCAAGCGGCCGGATGACGGCTCCGGCGCCACAACCGGGCGAGGGTCGGGTGGGGGTCATAGTGGCGGCGGCCGGCTTCGGAGCCCGGCTGGGCCGCGGCAGCAAGGCTTTGGTCGAGCTGAACGGCAGGACCCTGCTGCGCCGTGCGCTGGAGCGCTGCTGCCAGCTGGCCGAGGTTGACGAAGTCGTCGTCGTGGTGCCGCCGGCGCAGCTTGAGCTCGCGCGCCGCGAGAGCGAACGTGTCGGCTGTGGCAAGCCGATGACAGTGGTGCCGGGGGGCCAGACCCGCCAGCAATCCGTGACGCTCGGGCTGGAAGCGCTGCGCGGCTGCGAGTGGGTGTTGGTCCACGATGCCGCCCGTCCGCTCGCGTCGGCCGAGCTCTTCCAACGTGTGCTGGCAGCGACCCGCGCCAGCGGTGCCGCGATGCCTGGCCTGACGCCCAGGGACGCCGTGAAGACACTCGTGGGAGATCATGCGGCGGAGACCCTCGACCGCTCGCAGCTGCTCCTCGTCCAGACGCCTCAGGGCTTCGCCCGCGCCACTCTGGAGCGAGCCCACTCGCAGGCCGCGACCTCCGGTCTCAGCGCCGACGACGACGCTCAGCTGGTGCGGGCGCTGGGCCAGGAGGTGGCAGTGGTTCTCGGTGAGGTGGCGAACTTGAAGCTGACCACCGAGGAGGATCTGGCGGTGCTCGAGGCGCTGTTGGCGGCTCGCGAGACGCCGGCGCCGGCGTGAGGATCGGCTACGGCAGCGACGTCCACGCGCTCGTCGCAGGCCGCCGGCTGGTCCTGGGCGGTGTAGAGGTCGCATTCGAGCTGGGGCTAGAGGGCCACTCCGACGCCGACGTCCTGACTCACGCCATCATCGACGCGCTGCTCGGCGCAGCCGCCTTGGGAACCATCGGGGAACACTTCTCCGACCAGGACCCGCGCTGGCAGGGGGTCTCCTCACTGGACCTGCTCGCGATAACCGCTCAGCAGCTGGCCGGGCAAGGCTGGCGGGTGGAGAACGTGGACTCGACCATTACCGCTCAGCGACCCAAGCTGGCCCCACATCTGGGCTCGATGGCGGTCAGCCTCGCAGCCCAGCTGCGCCTGGAGCCTTCACGAGTGAGTGTCAAGGCCTCTTCGCCGGAGGGATTGGGCGCGCTCGGCCGGGGCGAGGGCATGGCGGCTCAGGCTGTGGTGTTGCTAGAAAGGCAGCCATGACGCTGCGCCTGTACAACTCGCTCACCGGCCGCAAGGAGGAGTTCCAGCCGCTGGAAGCCGGCGTCGTGCGCATGTACACCTGCGGACCCACCGTCTGGGGACCGGCGCACATCGGCAATATGCGCTCGTTCCTGCTCTACGACCTGATCCGCCGCCAGATGCGGTTGTCTGGCTGCGAGATCCGCCAGGTGATGAACCTGACTGACGTCGACGACCGGATCATCGAGCAGTCCGACGCAGCGGGGATGGCCATCTCGGAGTTCACGCCGCGCTGGGAGGACTCGGTCCTGAGCGACCTGAGGCGCCTGCGGGCGGAGCCGGCGGAGTGGTATCCGCGAGCCACCCAGCACGTCGCGGAGATGATCGACTTGATCTCGCGCCTGCTGGAGTTGGGTCACGCCTATGAGATGGAAGGCGACGTCTACTTCCGAATCGACAGCTTCCCCGCCTACGGGGCCCTCTCCAAGCTCGACCGCCGGGGCAAGACGGCGACGGCGCGGGTGGCGACCGACAAGTATGAGAAGGAGTCGGCCAGCGACTTTGCGCTCTGGAAGGCCGCGACCGAGCGTGATCGCCGAGTGGGCGCTGCCTGGCAGGCGCCGTTCGGCCTGGGTCGCCCAGGCTGGCACATCGAGTGCTCAGCCATGGCGAGCAGATACTTGGGCGAGACGCTTGACATCCATGCGGGTGGCGTCGACCTGCTGTTCCCTCACCACGAGAACGAGATCGCGCAGTCCGAGGCCGCCAACCGCAAGCCCTTCAGCCGCTACTGGCTGCATGGCGAGCACCTGACCATCGCCACCGGCGACAAGATGTCCAAGTCGAGCGGCAACTTCCTGACCCTGAGTGATCTTCTTGCCGCCGGTCACGATCCCGTGGCAATCCGCTTCCAACTCCTGGCGGGAGCGCACTACAGGCAGAGGACGCATCTCTCGGACGATGCGATCAGCGCTGCGGCAGATCAGGTGCGTCGCCTGCGAGAGCTGGAACAGCGGCTCAGCCGGCTCCAGCCTCAGCCGGGTGCCGATGACGCGGCGATCTACGAGACGGCGCTCGATGGCCTGGCCGCCTACAGGGAAGCCCTCGACGACGACCTGAACCTGGCCCAGGGAGTTGGGCGGGTGTTCGAGGTCGTGCGGGAGGCGAACTCGGCGCTCGATGCGGGCCGCGTGGGCACCGCTGGGCGAGAGGCGCTGCTGCAGCTCCTGGCGGCTGCCGACGCCCACCTCGATGTGCTCCGGGGGGGCGAGGAGAGCCTGGATGAGGAGCTCGAGCGGCTGATCGAGGAGCGGGAGGAGGCGCGGCGTCGACGCGACTTCGCCACCTCTGACCGCATCCGCGACGAGTTGCGGGGCCGGGGACTGATCCTGGAGGACTCGCGCGAAGGGGTGCGCTGGAAGCGCGTCCCGGCCGGCGGCTGACGGCCAACCGCCGCGTCTGAGGCTTTTCGACGTTTGGCGCCGCCTGCACGCCGAAGGCGATAATTCCCGGGTGAACAGGCGCTACGACGGCGCTCGGCTCGCGGGCGCAGGCTGGTGGAGTCTTGACCACGTAAGCCCGGTGAGGAGCAATAAGCCTGTCGCGGCGAGGCCGCCCAGGAGACCGACCGCCGGGTAGTCGTAGACGCCCACCAGGACGCCGCCGCCCAGCGTCGTCGCGCCGGCGCAGAGCCACACCAGCACATCGGCGGTGCCCTCAAAACGGGTGCGGATGCCGGGTTCCAGGTTCTTTGCCAGCAGCGCCGAGCCGGTGACGAAGCAGAAGTTCCAGCCCAGGCCTATGAGGTAGAGAGCGAGCCCGATGCCAAGCGCCGACGTCTCCCAGGCGGAGAGGAGCGCACCGGCAAAGAGCAGGAAGCCACCAGCCGAGCCGATGGTGGCGGCGCCGAAGCGGTCGACCAGCCCTCCGGTCAGCCAGGCAAGCGCATACATGCCGGCTATGTGGACAGTGATGATGGCGGAGATGGTGCCCAACTGATGACCGTGGCGCAGAGCATGGATGGGGAAGAGGCTCATCAGCATCACCATCACTGCCTGGCCCACGACAAGGTAGAAAACGCCGAGGCGGACCGACGGCTCGCCGGCCGCCGCTACGAACTCGCTGAGCCGCAGCCGTCCGGCGGTCTCACTGCCGACGAAGCGGGGGTTGCGGAAGAGCAGGGCGATGCACAGCGCCCCGACTCCCAGGAGGAGCGCTGACTGGCCCCAGCCGAGCTCGATGGCGTCGAGCCCGCGCTGGGCGGCAATCTGCTGGAGAAGGGGAGTAAGCGCAGCAGCGACCGCCGCACCGAGCACCGCCCCGAAGAGGATCACGCCGACGGCGCGGCCTCGCCACTCGGCACTCACGAAGTCGGCTGCGGCGTAGCGACCCTGGAGCACCACTGCCTGAGCCATGCCGACGAGAGCGCTGCCGAGAAGGAAGCCCGGGAAGTTGTGCGTCAGGGCGAAGACGCAGCCGAGACCTGCGCCGACGGCGCCCACCACGTAACCGGTGAACATGCCTGCCTTGCGACCGAAGCGCGCCATGCCCAGGCCGGCAAGAAACGCGGCCAGGGAAGCGACCACCAGGTTGATGGTGGCCGGCAGGCCGGAGGCGGACGCGGAGCCGGTGATGTGCGTAGCGACGATGCTGGAGAGGGAAACGCTGGTCGTCAGGGCGCTGGTCGAGGCAGCTTGGGCCAGGAACAGCGCGGCGAGGCTGCGCCTGGTCGAGGGATCGCGCCCGGACTCGCGAGGAATGGCGACGTCCGGAGCGTCCTGCATGACAGTCGATCCTAGGGATTCACCGCTGTCCTTCGGCGCTGGCGGTGATGACTCAGATCCGGCGGGCCGGCCGCCGGAAACGTGACACCGGCGCACGTTAGGCTGGCCTCATGGCCAAGGGGAAGCGATCGGGACCAGAGAGAGGTCGCAGCGATCCCTTTCGTGGCGCGCGAGGCAAGCCGGCCCCGGCCAGATCCGAGCCGCCAACCGACTCGAGGTTGGGCAGCAAAGGCCGGGAGAGGCAGCGACCGGCACAGGCGACGGGACCAGCGGTTGGACGCGATTTCAGGGCCGGCCCTGGCTCCGAGAGGGACGGCGGCGCCGGCCAGCAGGCGGCCGGGCGCCGGCTGAGACGGGCTCGGGGGGTTCCAGCCGACAGCCGGCCGCCGAGGGAGAGCTCGGCTCCCGGTCGGGAGCGAAGCAGGGGCGCCCCGCCCTGGGCTGAACCCGACCCGCGCATTGCGTGGGGCGACTCTCGAGCGGACCTCTGGGTCGAGCCCCGAGATCGACGCTCCGGTGGCTGGTCGGAGCCAGGCCCAGCCGGCGGCGCTCGGAGGCAGGCTGACAACCCCCGCCGACCTGTCGGGTCGGGACCGGGTCCGAGGACATCCGGGCGTTCCAATCCAGCGCTGCGCGAGGACCTGGTCTACGGCCGCAATGCAGTGCTCGAAGCCGCCCGGGCGGGAAGGGTGGCGAGGGTCTACATCTCAGATCGCGCGGGCAGCGACCCGAGGCTGGAGGAGCTCCGCGGATTGGGACCCGTGCGAGAGGTGCCTGTCGAGCGGCTGGAGGCGATGAGCCAGGGCGCCCATCAGGGGGTGGTGGCGGAGCTGAAGCCGCGACGCTGGCTCAGCCTCGCCGAGCTGCTGGCGGGAAGGCCGCAGCTGCTGGTGGCGCTGGACGGCGTGGAGGACCCCCAGAACCTGGGCGCGATCCTGCGCAGCGCGGAGGCCGCCGGCTGCGAAGGCGTGATCCTGCCCGAGCATCGGGCGGCGCCTTTGAGCGGCGCTGCCGTGAAGGCGAGCTCGGGAGCGAGTGAACACCTGGCGCTCTGCCGCGTGCCTGGACTTCCCTCGGCCATAGCGGAGGTGAAGCGGGCCGGGCTCTGTTGCGTTGCTCTCGATCCTCGCGGCGACCAATCGCCCTGGGACTTCGATCTGCGTCAGCCGGTCTGTCTGGTGGTCGGCGGGGAGGGCGCAGGTGTGCACAGGCTGGTGCGAGAGCGCTGCGACGTGAGGTTGAAGCTGCCGATGCAGGGCCGCGTCGCGAGTCTCAACGCCAGCGCGGCGGCCGCGCAGCTGCTCTACGAGGTGGCGCGGCAGCGCCTCCAGCCAGCGGAGCCGTGAGCACAGCTCTGGGACCAGGCCTCGGCCGATGAGGCGGACTCGGATCGTCTGCACGCTGGGGCCGGCCAGCTCGAGCTCGGCAGTGGTGCGGCAGATGGTGGCGGCCGGGATGGACGTCGCCCGCTTCAACTTTTCCCACGGGGACGCGGACAGCCACCGGCGCGCGGCTGCGACGGTCCGCGAAGCGGCGCTCCCGCTCGGCCGCCATGTCGCCCTGCTGCAGGACCTTCAGGGGCCCAAGATCCGGACCGGACGCCTCTCGGAGCCGTTTGTCCGTCTGAGCCGCGGCAGGCGGCTGACGCTTACTGCTGAACCGGTGACCGGCAGCGTCCAACGCGTCTCGGTCAGTCACCCCGAGATACTGGCGGCGCTCCGGCCCCGCGATCGGGTGCTCCTGGCGGACGGCCAGATCGAGCTGCGCGTTGAAGCCACCGAAGGTAGCGAGACGCGCTGCGCCATCATCCGCGGTGGCTTGCTCGGCGAGCGCAAGGGCATCAGCGTTCCCGGCCGCGGGCTCGAGCTGCCAGCCCTGACTGAGAAGGACCACTCGGACCTCCGGGTCGGAGCTGAGATCGGCATGGACTACATAGCCCTTTCCTTCGTCCGCTCCCCTGCCGATGTCATTGCCTGCCGGCAGGCGCTCGACGCCCTGGGGCTCAAGACGCCCATCATCGCCAAGCTCGAGCGGGCCGAGGCGCTGCGTAACCTGACGGCGATTCTCGCCTGTGTGGAAGGGGTGATGGTGGCCCGCGGTGACCTGGGTGTCGAGCTGCCGCTCGGCGCGCTGCCGCCCGCCCAAAAGGACATCATCGAGCGCGCCAACCGTTCGGGGGCGCCTGTCATCACAGCCACCGAGATGCTGGAGTCGATGGTCACCAGCAACCGCCCGACCCGGGCTGAAGCGTCCGACGTGGCGAATGCGATCTGGGATGGCACTGATGCGGTGATGCTTTCCCAGGAGACCTCGATCGGCGCCCACCCGGTGGAGGCAGTGCGTGCGATGGCACGAATCTGTCTGGCTGCGGAGGGCCATCCCTCCTACCAGCGCACCCCGGCCGCCTGGCAGGTCACCTCGATCGGCGGCGCCATGTCCCAGGCCGCCGCCTCGATTGCAGTCGAGCTGAAGGCGCGGGCGATAGTTGCCTTCACGGAGTCTGGCACGACGGCTCGACGGGTGAGCAAGGCGCGTCCCAGCACCCCCATAATCGGCGCCAGCCCCCATCCGGAAGTCCTGCGCCGCACGGCCCTCTACGCCGGGGTGAGGCCCTTGCTCGTCCCCCAGGGCGAGGACACTGATGACATGATCGCCAAGGCGACCGACGCCGCCGTGGCGGCGGGGCTGGTGAAGCGGGGCGACCGCCTGGTCTTCGTCGCCGGCGTCCCCGTGGGCCAGGCGGGGGTGACCAACCTGGTCAAGGTGGAGGTGGTCGGCTGACATCGCCGAGAGCGCCAGGGCCGGCAGTCGTCATGCCTTAGGCTCAACCGTCGTGACTGAAGAACTGGAGAGAGCCGCCGCCGAACCTGAGGCGGAACCGCCTGCCGCCGAGCCCGAACGACGCCCGATCAAGCGGGCGCTGGTCGTCGCGGCGCATCCTGACGATCCGGAGTTCGGCTTCGGGGCGACAGTTGCCAAACTCACCGCCGAAGGCGTTGAGGTTGCTTACTGCGTCTGCACCGATGGCTCGCAGGGCGGCGAGGATGCCACAGTTCCCGACGAGAAGCTGAGCGAGCTGCGCTACTCGGAGCAGTGGGCAGCGGCCCGGGTGCTGGGGGTGCGGGAGATTCGCTTCCTCGGCTTCCGAGACGGCCACCTGGAGCCCAGCCTGGAGTTGCGCAAGGCGATTTCCCGGGAGATCCGCCGCTTCCGGCCGGACCTGGTGATGACCCACACGCCCAGCCGGGCCCTCACCGTGCCCATCGGCGCCTCCCATCCTGATCACCTAGCGGTGGGGGAAGCAGCGCTCTCCGCCGTCTACCCCGACGCTCGCAACCCGCGTGCGTACCCCGAGCTGCTGGCGCAGGGTTTCGAGCCGCACAAGGTGGCGGAAGTCTGGCTGCCGAGCTTCGACACGCCCAACCACGTGATTGACGCGACTGAGTTCGCCGAGAAGAAGATAGAGGCGATCCTCTGCCATGCCAGCCAGTTCCAGAAGCCAGGCATGGAGCCCGATGTGCCCGGCAAGTGGGTGCGGGAGCGGATGGGCAAAATCGGGGAAAAGCACGGCTTCAAATACGCGGAGGCGTTCACGAGGCTGGAGACGGCTTAGGACCCCTGGCGCTGGTCAGAGTTCGTTCACTGTGATCTCGTCCGAGCGGGGCACCCGGGTGGTCGCAAAGCCCGCCCTGTCTAGCAGCCGAGCGAAGGTGATCGCGTCTCGGATCGCGCAGCCCCGGGGATCGTTGTTGAAGTAACAGAAGACGTCCTCCTCCGTCCGCCAGAGTCGACTCAACCTGTCAGCCCAGGTGAGAAGGGCGCGCTCGCCATAGCAAGGCCGGGGAGTCGCTCGTCCTTCGTGGAAGCGGAGGAAGCCCCAGTCCGCCGTGCGCCATTCTGGCGTCCGCCGGCGCGGGGAGTCGGCCAGGCAGAGCGCGGCGCCGTGCCGCTCGAGGAGCGAGCGAACCTGAGGCTGGTACCAGGAGTCGTGCCGGAACTCGACAGCCACCCGCACCCCGGCCGGAAAGCAGTCAAGGGTTTCCGCCAAGCGGCCCGGTTCGGCGGTCAGCTGGGGAGGCATCTGGAGCAGGATGGGACCGAGCTTCTGCTCCAGACGGCCGGCTCGTTCCAAGAAGAGTCTCACCGGCTCGCCCGGGTCGCGCAGGCGCTTCAGGTGAGTGAGGTAGGAGCTCATCTTGGCAGCCACCACGAAGTCGGCCGGCGTCTCCTCCCGCCAGCGCTCGAACGAGTGTGCGGTTGGCAGATGATAGAACGAGTTGTTCAGCTCCACCGTCTGGAAGCGGGCGGCGTAGTGGTCGAGCCAGCGTCGCTGGGCGAGACCTGGGGGATAGAAAGCGTCCCGCCAGTGTCTGTACTGCCAGCCCGAGGTGCCGATGTAGACCACCAGGCAGTTGTACTCGACTGGTGGCATTGCCTTCTCGCCCGGGCCACTCCTTGGGCGCGGCGCAGGCGGATCCGGTTGTAGCGCTGAAGCATGATCGGGTGGACTGTGAAGCCGAGGATCGCCAGAAGAGCCAGGGCTAAGAGAGCCGCGGAGAGGCGTCCGGCGCCGTAGAGGTGAAAGGCGAGCGCCGTCAGCGCAGGGAGGGCAAGCCAGTGAATTGCCTCGAAGTACCTGGTTACGAACTCCAGCTGCGGGAGCAGTTGGTCGTTGTCTCGGAAGCCTATCCACTTGAGACCGGCCAGGCGCATAACGAGGCGGCCGCCGGTGGGTACGTAGCACTGGAAGCGGCGTACGCCGAGTCGCTCGTACATGCGCTCCGATTCGAAGCGCTTGGGCGCAAAAAGCAGCTCGGACAACGACGCCATCTCGTGTGTTACGCAGCGCTGCTCGGGACGGCTAACTTCACCAACACGAAGGGAGGGCTTACCTGGCGGTGTGTCTATGCAGGTCGACGCAGGGTCGGGTACTTTCTAGCCCATCTCCGTGCCCTTTCCCCGAGTGGCCGCGACTTACTTGGCCTTGGGCGACGGCGCTTTACCACAACGAGCATCTTTGTCGCATTTGGTCGTCTGCCACCAACTGAGGCTCAGGAAGGGGAAGCCTGCCTCCCCTTTTTAGCTCGGGAAGGTAGCTTCGACCGCCACGTCGTCAACGAGATGGTAGTTGTCTGCGGCGACATCGGTGAAGATGAGCTGGACGAAGCTCAGCGGCTGGCCGGGTCCGCGCTTGCCTACCTGTGCGACCAGCCAGCCGCTGGCTTCCTGGCCCGGCTGCAGCGTCTCCGGGAACTGCTGGGAGCGGGCGTAATCGATGTAGGAAAGGCGCTCATCGTCGCCCACGAGCACCTTGGCCCTGGGCCACCAATCCACCTCCGATTCGCCCCGGTTGTTGATCCTCACGTGAAGCCAGAGCTGGTCTGAGCCCGGCAACATCGCAACCTTGTCCAGCGTGATCACCACGCCGGCGTACACGGTGGAAGCGTGCACTGAGGTCATAGCGCGTTCAGGCGGCGCCTCAAATCCTGCCTGCACGGCGTTGGCAGGGCCGGTCACCACGAACCCAGCAAGAGCCGTCAGAAAGGAGATGCCTATCACTCCCGCGGTCGCCAGCCGGGGCATGGCGGCGGGCACCAGGGCGGTGAGGCCGATCGCCAGAAGGCAGCCGATGGCGACAGCGGCGGGATAGAGGTAACGGCCGGGGAGCAGGCCGCCGATGTGGGCGAAGCGAAGCGCGCTGAATGCGAAGAGCACCTGGCCGGCTGCGCCGACCGCCAGCACCGTGCTTGCGGCTTCGGGGAGCGTGTGGCGGATCGCTCTGACCAGCAGGCCTACGAGACCGTAGATGACAGCCACTCCGACCAGCACCTCCAGCAAGCCGGCCTGGCCAAGGGTATAGACGGGCTCGCCAGTCCAGTAGGTGAAGAAGGCGTGCTCAAGGTTGCTGCGCACCTCGAGAGGCGTCAGCGCGCCAGGCTGGAGCACGTAGCTCATCAACTGGGAGGGAGGCAGCAGGCGACGATAGAGCAAGACATTGGCCGCGAGCCAAGGCGCCATCATGGCGACGGAGCCACCAGCCACGCGTCCCAGGTGCGCCAGCTGCTCCCTCCAGGGAAAACCGCGCTGCAGGACAGGCGCCAAGAGGGCGGCACCCACCATGAACACTGCCCCACCAGCTGTCAGCTTGCTCGTCATGGCGGCACCCAGAAGTACACCGAGAAGCCAGGCCGACCGGCGGTTGAATCCCTCCTGGAAACCACGCACCGCCTGCACGCAGACGATCCCGCCCAGAACCGCGGCGGCCACGTCATTGGTCACCTGCGTGGTGTTCAGCACGATTCCAGGCGCCACAGTGGTGGCCGCCGCGATGGCTGCGACCGGGTTTCGGCCGGGCAGCAGCCGAAGCGCCAACACCCAGGCGAGTGGCGCGAGAAGCGCCATCAGCAGGGCATCCGCCGTGCGCACGGCGTAGACGGCACCCAGGGGACCGCCCAGGAGGTCGCCCGCCCACCAGAACGGAACCATTGCCAGGTAGTAGAGGGGCGGCTGCATGGACTCGTAGGAGAAGGACCACAGGTGCCGCCGGGTCCAGACCCCGCGCTGGTTCCAGTTGAGGCCTGCCGGCATCTGCTCGAAGTCGTTGGGGTTGGTCACAGCGGGAGCGGGATCAGTGCCCTTGGCGGACCAGCGGTAGACGCCCGTCTGGTGCATGATGCCCAGCGTTTCCGGCCGGATCCGAGTTTGATCGGAGAGCGCGTAGCTGCCGTGGGCGTATTGGGCGATCAGGTCGTAGTGCTGGGCCTCATCGACCCTCGACCAAACCGGCTGACCCAGGGCGACCGCCAGTGCGGGGACGAGGGCGCCCAGGTAGATGAGGATGAGCGGCCGCCGGCGGGAGAGCGAGACCAAGCCGGGGCTGAGCGTGCCCAGCAGTTGAATTGGCGCGCGCCGACGCCAGAGGTCACTGCTTGCCAGGCGCGCGGGCACGCCGAAGCCGTCTAGCATGCACCTCCAGTATCAGGGAAAGCCAGCCCGCCGGCCACCGATCCTCGTTCTCGAGCCCGGGCTTATCCGCGTCAGGCGGAGATGTCGGCGAGCGCTCGCCAGACGTCGACCTTGGTCCGCACCCGCCGTACCACCTCGTCAGTGAACTCGATGGTGCCCGAGTGCCCACCCAGGTCCGCGGTCTTGATGCCGTCCGAGACGGCTTCCAGGGTCGCTTCATAGATCGCCCGGGAAGCGGCGTGGGCCTGGCTGCCGGGCATGTAGTGCAGCACCGCGGCGGCGGCCAGGATCATCGCCATGGGGTTGGCGACGTCCTTGCCCTCCAGCGCGGGGGCCGTCCCATGCGGTGCCTCGCTCATGGCTGCCTTGATCTCACCCTGCTCGTCGAACGCCAGCAGGATGGATTCCGCGCCCGCGATGGAGCCGAACATCTGCATGACGAGGTCGCTCAGGTTGTCGCCGTCGCGGTTCAGGGCCGGCACCACCAACGCCTCGCCGGTGGTGGCGAGCAGCAGCGCATAGGTGGCGTCAATCAGGAGGGGCTTGTAGCGGACATCCGGGTTCTGCGCCGCAGCTCGATCCATCTCTTCTTTGAGCATTCCTTCGTAAACGGGGCTGACCGTCCACTTGGGGCCGCCGAAGACCTGAGCCCCGAGACGCCGAGCATGGCGGAAGGAGTATTCGGCGACGATCCGGCAGGTGCGCCGGCTGACCTTCTCGGTTCGGTAGGCCCACTCGTCCAGCTCTTCACCTTCGCGCCACTCCTTGGCCCCGTAAGCGTCGTCAACCGCCATGCGGATGACTGAGATGGGCGAGTAGACGCCAACTGAGGGCCTGACGCCGGGGATGCGACGTCCTGTGCGCACGATGACGCTGCCGCCCACCTCCTTGCGCAGGATGGCGTTGGGACTGCCCACGTCGCCGGTGCCTTCAGGAGTGATGCTCGCGGCCTTGAGCCCGAAGCCGGCTTCGCGCATCGCCCCGGCGGCCTCGTGCACCACCTCGTTGCCGGTCTTGCGCCGCACTCCGAGGGCGAGATCGTAGTGCCGCAGGTCAAGCTCCAGGCCGGTCACGCTCTCGTCAAGCACCCGGAGGGACTGAAGCAGCAGCTCCTCACCTGTCTGGTCGCCATGTAGCACCACCAGGGAGTTGTTCTGAGCCATACGGCGGCTCATGTTAGGCTCGCCCCGAGCGGTCCGTGTCAGAGCAAGCCTTAGCTCAGCCAACTCCGGGTGACACTCACCTCCATCCGCTGCTAGCCCCAGGGCCAGCACGCGGTTTGCCCCGCAGGGGATCTGGTACTATGAACACCGCCTAGGAGCCCCTAGGCTTTTTTCTTCACGCCCAGCCGGTGCAACGTCCCGTGCGGGCTGAAAAGCGGGACCAAAGCAGAGAAGAAGTGGAATCGATCATCACTCTCCAGTGCGGCGATTGCAAGCGCCGGAACTACACGACTGTCAAGAACAAGAAGAACGACCCTGACCGCCTGGAGCTTCAGAAGTACTGCCGGTGGTGTCGCAAGCACACCTCGCATAGGGAAACCAAATAGCCATGGCAGTCTCCGCCCGGCGCCGGCCCAGCGCTCAGCCTCGAGGTGGCTTTGTCGGCTTCCTGCGGGAAACGTATGACGAGTTGCGCAAGGTGGTCTGGCCCACGCCGCCCGAGCTGTACCGCTACACGGTCATCGTGGTGATCACCACAGCCGTCATCGCGCTGTTCATCACTGTGGTGGACGCCAGCCTCCAGGAGCTGACCAAGCGGTTCATCTACGGCGCCTTTTCGGGCCAAGGCGGGGGCATCTCACTGCCCAAGATCTTCGGCGGCTAATTTAGGAATCACGACACATGGCACAGCAAACTCAGACCGCCACTTCCGACCCCCGCTGGTACGTCGTCCACGCGTACTCGGGTCATGAGGAGAAGGTCAAGAAGAACCTCGAGAAGAGGATCGAGTCGATGGATATGCACGACCTGATCCACGAAGTCTTCGTGCCCATGGAGGACGAGATCGAGATCAAGGACGGCAAGCGCCGCCACGTCCAGCGCCGGATCTACCCCGGCTACATCCTGGTCAAGATGGTGATGACCGACGAGTCCTGGTACGTCGTGCGCAACACGCCAGGCGTGACCAACTTCGTCGGCTCGGCCAACCAGGCGGTACCGCTGGAGGAGTCCGAGCTGAAGTCGATTTTGAAGCAGGTCAAGACCGAGCCCCAGATCCGGGTGGAGTTCCAAGTTGGCGAGAGCGTGCGAGTCGCCGATGGCCCCTTCGCCGACTTCATGGGCAAGGTCGACGAGATCAACCCTGAGAAGGGCAAGCTCAAGGTGCTGGTGAGCATGTTCGGCCGGGAGACCCCAGTTGAGTTGGACCTGCTCCAGGTTGAGAAGGTTCACTGAGGAGTTAGATGGCCAAGAAGAAGATTCGGACGATCGTCAAGATCGAGCTGCCGGCCGGGAAGGCGACACCGGCACCCCCGGTGGGAACCGCCCTGGGCCCCCATGGCGTCAACATCATGGAGTTCACCAAGGCCTACAACGAGCGCACAGCCGCTCAGGCGGGCGAAGTGGTCCCGGCGGAGATCACCATCTTCGAGGACAGGAGCTTCGTCTTCGTGCTCAAGACCTCGCCGACCGTCCAGATGTTGAAGAAGGCCGCCCAGGTCGAGAAGGGGTCCGCTCGGCAGAAGAAGGAGAAGGTGGGTTCCGTCACCAGGGAGCAGCTGCGCACCATCGCCGAGGCGAAGGCCAAGGACCTGAACGCGCACGGCATCGATCAGGCGGTGAAGATCATCGAGGGCACTGCCCGATCAATGGGGTTGGAAGTAGTTGGCTAGCAAGCACGGAAAGAAGTACACAGAGGCCCGAAAGCGGGTTGAAGAAGCCCTTGCCGGCAGAGAGGAGGGCCTGGCCCCGGTCCAGGCGGTTCAGGTGGTCAGGGACACTTCCACCGCCCGCTTCGATGCGACTGTGGAAGCCCACATCCGGTTGGGGGTCGACCCCCGCCACGCCGAGCAGATGGTCAGGGGAGCGGTTTCCCTGCCCAACGGCACAGGCAAGACGGTGCGCGTGGCCTGTTTCGTAGGCGGCGACAAGGCGAAGGAGGCGCAGGACGCCGGCGCTGACATTGTCGGTGGGGATGACCTGATCGCGAGGGTGAAAGATGGCTGGACCGAGTTCGACGTCGCCATCGCAACGCCTGACATGATGAGCAAGGTGGGGCCCCTGGGCAAGATCCTGGGACCCCGCGGGCTCATGCCAAACCCCAAATCGGGCACAGTTACCTTCGACATCGCTCGAGCAGTGAAAGAGGTGAAGGGCGGTCGCGTCGAGTACCGCACCGACAAGTTCGGCATCGTCCACGTGGCGATTGGCAAGGTGTCCTTCAGCGAGCAGTCGCTGGGCGAGAATCTCTCGGCAGTGGTCGACGCCCTGGTGCGGGCCAAGCCCTCCGCCGCCAAGGGCCAGTACTTCCGCACCGCCTACCTGACCACCACCATGGGTCCCTCGGTGCCGATCGACGTGCGGGAAGCCGCCAAACTCACGACCGCCTAGCCCCCGAGCCGGTCTGGCCGGCTGTACAATCAACGTTCGCCACAGACAGCAGGGGGCTTTCACAGCCTTAATCAAACCTGCCGAGGCAACGAACCAGGGGCTGTCGTCGCCGAGCCTTCGTGCCTGTCTGTGAGCACGGAGGATTTTTTATGGCACCCAAGGCAAAGAAGATCGAGCAGGTCCAGGAGCTGACCGAAAAGCTTCAGACGGCGAAGGCCGCCGTCATCACCCACTATCGCGGCCTGACCGTAGCCCAGCTGCACGACCTGCGCAACCGTCTCAGAGCCCAGAACGTCGAGTACAGGGTGGTGAAGAACACGCTGGCCCGGCGCGCGGCCCAGGACTCGGGCCACGGCTCGGCGGAGTTGGAGCAGATGCTGATCGGCCCCGTCGCCATCGCCTTTGGATTCGGCGAGCTGAGCGCGCCCGCCAAGCTCTTGGCGGAGTACACGCGACAGACCAGACTGCCGCTCGAAGTGATCGGCGGCCTCGTGGAAGGCCGGCTGATGGCCGCCGAGCAGGTCAGGCAGACGGCCGACCTGCCATCGCGGGAAGTGTTGCTGGCGCAGCTGCTGAGCACCCTGCAGAGCCCTATCGCGCAGTTGGTGGCCACTATGCAGGCGCCCGTGCAGACGCTGCTGGGGCTGCTCGAAGCGTATCGGACGAAGTTGGACGGCGAAGCCGCAACCGCGGCTTAGCGAAGATTCTGGAGATCTCTTAAAGGAGGATCTATGGCAACCAAGGTAACCCCCAAGGACTTCATCGAAGCGCTCAAGGAATGGAGCGTGCTCGACGTGGTGGAGGCCGTGAAGGCCATCGAGGACGAGTTCGGCATCAAGGCGGCAGCAGCTGTGGCAGCCCCGGCGGCCGGCGCGGCAGCTCCCGCCGCCGGACCGGCTGAGCCCGCCGCTGAGGAGCAGACCGAGTTCACAGTTCTGCTGAGCGGCATCGGCGAGAGCAAGATCAACGTGATCAAGGCTGTCCGCGAGCTGAGCCAGCTGGGTCTGAAGGAGGCGAAGGACCTGGTCGACGCGGCGCCCAAGAACGTCCTCGAAGGTGTCAGCAAGGAGGACGCTGACAAGGCGGCCACCCGACTGCGGGAGGCAGGAGCCACCGTCGAGGTAAAGTAGCCGGTAGAGCCGACATCAAGGGCGCTTCGCTGTGGACGGCGAGGCGCCCTTTCTTTTGTGCCGGGCGCTATGTCGGCTGGAAGACGAGCATGACGCGGCCCTGGCGGACGGTGGTCGCGGGGCTGGAGGTCTGGGCGTCTATTGCCGAGGAGAGCACTTCCCACTTGTAGGCCAGGCCCTGCCCCTCCTTCAAGCCGGGATCGTTGGTGTAGAGCAGGTCCTTGGCGGAGTCGTAGCCGATCACCACTATCACGTGGTAGACGCTCTTGCCGCCGTAGGTGGGATAGATCTTGGTGCCGCCCGGGCCGCCCCAGGTCATGACAGGGATGATCACGGGCCGGCCGGCCGCGAGGTGCTGCTTCAGCACATCCAGGTCCACCGGCACCACGCTGCCCTGCACCTTGTAGAACTGCGCTCCCACCTGGGCGACCTGGTCCAGGCGGAGGTCGAGGCTGCGATAGCTGCTCCGTTCCCAGGCGACGAACTTGGCCATCGTGGAGTCGGCCTCGGCAGGCGGGATGAGGCTGCGGTGGTCGCCCTCGTAGTACTGGCCGACCATCAGCACGTTGGCGGCCTCGCAGTACTCCTCGTGCGCCGCGTCCCATTTCTGGAAGGGGGCTTGGATGGTGAAGGGCACTCCCTGGATCTGGAGTGAGACGGGCAGCGGCGTGGGCGTCGGTACCGGCGTCGGAGCCGCGCTGGGCGCCTCAACGGCGGTCGGCGTGGGTGCCGCGGTGGCCGGGGCCTTCACCACCGCCTGCGTCTGGGGCGGCGGCGGGGTCTTATCGGCCTGCAGCCGCTGGTGCTGGTGGTAACCGACACCGGCGGCGCCCGCCCAGCAGACAAGGGAAGCCAGGGCGAGAATCGCCCAACGCGGCACGGGCATCCGCATACGATACTGGCGAATTGAGCGAGCAAGCTGGCCGGCTGGGCTCCCGTACAGTCCTCGACGCGAGTCTGATCCTGGCCGTCCGGGTTGTCTCCCGGCTGGTGGCGCTCGTGGTGGTGCTGAAGCTGGCCTCGCACTTGGGAGCCGAACGCTACGGCCAGTACGCCACGCTCATCGCCTACAGCGCGCTGGTCAGTGTGGTGGCCGACTTCGGACTCAGCTCCCTCTACACGCGGGAGGCTGCGCGCGCGCCTGCGCGCCTGCCGATATACCTGGCCACTCTGCTGCTGGGCAAGCTGCCCTTGGCAGCAGCTGCCGCCGCTCTGCTCGGGGGGGCACTCCTCTCCGCGAGGCTGGGTGGCCTGTTCCTGCCTGGAGCGCTGCTCCTGGCGCTGACCACCTACGCCACCCTGATCCGCAACACCTTCTACGCCCAAGGCCGGTTGGAGTTCGAAGCCATCGCCATCCTGGCCGAAACCGTGATCCAGGCAGGCGGCATCTTTCTCGGCGCTCGCTTCGGCCAGGGCATTGCTTACTTCGTCTGGGTCTACGCGGCCAGCTATGGCTTCACCTGTGTGTACAGCCTGCTGGTCATCCGCGTGGCCGGGCTCGCCCAGGGCTCGACCGGAGTGGATGGGCAACTTCTCCGCACGTGGCTGAAGCTGGCTTTTCCCTTCGCTCTGGGCTCGTTTCTGACCAACCTTTACTTCCGAGCCGACGTGCCGATCCTGCAGCACTTCCGCGCCTACCAGGAGGTGGGCTGGTACCAGCTGGCCTACAAGCCGTTCGAGGCACTCCAATTCGTGCCGCTGGCAGTCCAGGCGGTCGTCTACCCGCTGCTGGGCGTCTACCACCAGGAGCCGGGCCCGCGGCTGGCCGTGGCCTATGGGCGATTCTTCAAAATCCTGATTCTCCTGGGTTGGCCGCTGTCAGTGGGCACACTGCTCCTGGCGCATCCCATCGGCCGTCTCTTCCGGCTCTTTCCCGAGTCGGAGCCCTCGCTTCGGATACTGTCCCTGGCCATAGTCTTCCTCTTCGCCAACTCCTGCTTCACAGCGATGCTCTACGCCATTGACAGGCAGGATCTGTTCGCCTGGGCTACAGGCCTGGCGGTGGTGGTGAACGTCGGGTTGAACCTCATCCTGATTCCCCTCTACGGCTATCTCGCGGCCAGCGCCACAACAGTGGTGACCGAAGCCGCCTTCTCGGTTGCCGGCTGGTACTTCGTCGGTCGGCGGTTCAAGCTGCCGCTCGTCAGGCTCTCCTGGCGCATTCTCCTGGCAGGGCTCATCATGGGCGTTGTCTTGGTTCCGCTGGCCGGGCGCTCGATCTTCTTGAGCGCGCCCTCGGGGGCTCTCGTCTACGGCCTCGGGCTGGTGCTGCTGCGGGCGATCGAGAGGGAGGAGTTGGACCTCTTCCTGAGAGGGCTCAGGCTGCGCCGCTGAAGGTTTATGTGGCACCGGGCTGGCGCGGCGGAGCAGCGCAGGTTGAGCCGTACGTGGCAGGCCTGCGCCGCCTTGGATTCGCCGCCGATGCGCTCGAGCTTCCGATTGGACCGGCGGAGCGCGCTGTGCCTGCCTTTCTGTCCCTCGCGGGTCCCCGGGTGGTCGCGGCGGGGGTCTCCTTCGGAGGTCGGGTCGCAACCCTCGCGGCCGCCGAGCAGGCCTTTGCAGGAGTGATCGCGTTCAGCTTCCCACTCCGCGGTCAGGCGGAGCGCCGGACGGCCCACTGGCCCAGGATCGGCTGTCCCGCCCTCATCGTCAACGGCCGCGACGACGATTGGGCGCCTGGGCCGGAATTGGTCCGCGTTATGCCCCGTCTCAGGGCCGGCCGGCTGGTCCAGCTGGCCGGCGCCGGGCACGATCTCCGCCCAATGCTGGAGCAAGCCCTGAGCGCCGCCGCGGCTTTTCTGGCGGAGCTCAGCTAACAACGGCAGGCCAACCAGTTGCCTGTACCTGCCAAATGTTCGGTCCAGGGAGCCTCCGGCCCGCGAAACATCCGACCGTTACAGGCTGACTAGACTGGCTGCGATGGCAACGCTCGGCAGGCTTCGCAACCGTCCGCAGTCGCATGTTTATGGCTCGGGGCGGCGCGGGATCTCCGGTCTCGGCCTGCTCCTGGTTCTCGCCGGCCTGCTGGTGGCGGCGCTCGCACTCTCCGGTCGGGGCGTCTGGGTGCTCCGCTTCTGGCCGGCGATCTTTGTGCTGGTCGGTGGATTCGGACTGATCCGCCGCCCAGGTTGGGTTCATGAGCTGGACTGGCGGACCGGCGGCCATAGCCAGCGCCTGTTGGACCGCTCTCGCGAGCTCTTCAGCCTGGCCCTGCTTCTGTTTGGCATCTTTTGCCTGCCCTTCACGCTGCACCTGCTGGACGCCCGTCTGATCGGTCCTGCTCTGCTGATCGCGCTTGGCCTACTCCTGGTCTGGCGCCGGAACCGCTGAGCTGCTGGACGAGCAGGGCTGGTTGGAGATTTTCTCCGGCCTGGGCACGCTGATCGCCGAGGCAGTGGTGCCTCTACTGGGCACGGCCGCGGGTCGTGAAGAGCACGGCAGGGGGGAGGGTGGAGACCGCACGCTGGAACTGGACAGGCGGGCGGAGCAGGTGGTGCTGGCTGAGCTGCAAAAGCTCTGCCGCGCCGGGGAGCGCTTTTCGGTCCTCTCCGAGGAAGCCGGGCTGATCGAGTTCGGGGCACCCTTTCCCCGCGTGCTTCTGGACCCGGTGGACGGCAGCCTGAATGCCCAGCGCGGCCTGCCGGTGGTGGGCACCATGCTCTGCCTGGTCGCCGGTCCCACCCTGGGCGAGGCGCAGGTGGGCTACGTCCAAAACCTGCTCAGCGGTGAGCGCTGGCACACCATCCGCGGTGGTGGCGTACATCGGAACGGTCAGCGCCTGCGGCCCTTTCCTGCCGGAAACCGGGACCGGATCGAGGTGCTGGGCCTGGAGAGCGGTCCCCGCAATTTGCTCGCAGCACAGGCGCTGATCGAGCGGGCGGGGAAGGTGCGACTCCTGGGCTCGATGGCGCTGTCGCTCGCTCATACAGCGGCCGGCGGCATCGACGTGCACTGCTCGCCGATCACTGCCCGCTGCCTGGATCTCGCCGCCAGTGCACTGATGATGGCCGAGGTGGGCGGCCTGGTGACCGATCTGGACGGTGAGCCATTGGCGCGGCTCCCAGCCGATCTGACCGGCCGCTCGACCATCCTCGCTTCGGCCAGCCCAGAGCTCCACCAGTTGGCCCGGGACCTGCTGCGCGGTGGAAGGGACTGATACGTGAAGCGGCTACAGCGCCGGCGGAAAGCCGACCTGCAGCCGCCGCAGCCGAACGCCGGTGCAACATCGTCCCGGGCGATGGTTGAGAGACTGGGCCGGGCCGTGATCGAGAGGGTGACCCCGGAGATCGATGCCGGTCGATTTCCCATCAAGCGGGCGCTGGGTGAGTCGGTAAGGGTGGAGGCTGATGTGTTCGCCGACGGTCATGATGTGGTTGCGGCGCGCGTGTTGCACAGGCCGGCTGGCGACAAGGACTGGCGCCAGGTGCCGATGCGGCCGCTGGGCAACGACCGCTGGTGGGCCGAGTTTCAGGTCGACCAGCTGGGCAGTCACCACTACACGGTGCAGGCCTGGGTGGACTATTTCCAGACCTGGCTGCGCGACCTACGCAGTCGCTTGGAAGCAGGCCAGGACTTGAGCGTCGACCTTCGGATCGGCGCCGAGCTGGTCGGTGAGGCTGGGGATCGGGCCCGGGGCGACAAAGCCGCACAGTTGAAGCAGTCCGCCCGTCAGCTGGCGACAGGCGACGGCGTCGAGCACGCTCTGGAACCGCGCCTGGCCGAGCTCATGCAGCAGCCTCCAGACCAGCGTTTCGCCACCGCTTACGAACGGGAGCTGGTAATCAGCGTCGACCCGGAGCTGGCTCGCTTCTCAGCCTGGTACGAGATGTTCCCTCGCTCGGCCGCGGCCGAGCCCGGAGACCATGGCACGCTGCGTGACGTGGAGCGCCAGCTGCCTTATGTCGCCGGGATGGGCTTCGACATCCTCTATCTGCCGCCCATCCATCCCATCGGGAGCCAGTACCGCAAGGGACCGAACAACAATGTTGCGGCCGTGGACCTGGACGTCGGTAGTCCGTGGGCCATCGGGGGCCCGGAGGGCGGCCACAAGGCGGTCCACCCCAAGCTGGGCACACTGGCGGACTTCCAACACCTCGTCGCTGAAGCGGAGCGACACGGCTTGAAGGTGGCGCTGGACGTCGCCTTCCAGGCCTCGCCTGATCATCCCTACGTGAAGGACCGTCCCGAGTGGTTCCGGCACCGCCCGGACGGCACCATCCAATACGCGGAGAACCCGCCCAAGAGGTATCAGGACATCTACCCGTTCGATTTCAGCTGCGCCGATTGGCGGGAGCTCTGGCGGGAGCTCTGCAGCATCTTCGAGTTCTGGATCGAGCAGGGGGTGAGCGTCTTTCGGGTGGACAACCCGCACACCAAGCCCTTCCAGTTCTGGGAGTGGACGATCGGCTGCCTCAAGGCCCAGCACCCGGAGCTGATCTTCCTGGCCGAGGCGTTCACGCGGCCGAAGGTGATGTATCGCCTGGCCAAGCTGGGCTTCAACCAGTCTTACACGTACTTCGCCTGGCGCGATACTGCCAGCGAGCTGCGAGAGTACATGACCGAACTCACGCGGACGGAGGTCTCCCAATTCTTCCGGCCCAACTTCTGGCCCAACACCCCTGACATCCTGACCGAGGCCCTGCAGGTGGGGGGACGCAACGCCAACGCGCTGCGCTTGGTGCTGGCGGCCACGCTCACAGCCAGTTACGGCATCTTCGGTCCCGCCTTCGAGCTGGCTGACAATCGGCCGCTCGGCGTCGGTCGGGAGGACTATCTGGACTCCGAGAAGTACCAGGTGAGGCACTGGGATCGCCAAGCTCCGCGCAGCCTGCGACACTTGATCGCGCGGGTGAACCGGATCCGGCACGAGCACCCTGCGCTGCAGCAGGACCGGACCCTCCGATTTCTGGCTACCGACAACGAGCGCCTGCTGGCCTACGCCAAGACCGCTGGCGACGGCTCCGACGCGATGGTCATCGTTGTGAATCTGGATCCGCGCTGGCGCCAGTCGGGCTGGATCGAGCTGCCGGCACTCACACCCCCCGGTCGGCCTGAGGTACTTGTTCATGATGTGTTGAACGGCGACCTCTACGTCTGGAACAGTGTTCGTTGGAACTACGTCGAGTTGGATCCGGCCGAGTCCCCCGCTCACATCCTGAGCGTCGACGCCCGCCTTCGGCCGGAGATCTAGCTTGCCCTATGTATCAGGGAACCTGAACTAGTTCCAATGCCGCTGGACGACACACCCGACTGGTACAAGGACGCAGTCATCTATGAATTGCACGTGCGTTCGTTCCGCGACTCCGACGGGGACGGCGTGGGTGACTTCACCGGCCTGATCCAGAAGCTGGACCACATCGCCGGCCTGGGCGCGACAGCGCTCTGGATCCTGCCCTTCTATCCCTCACCGCTTCGGGACGACGGCTACGATATCGCTGACTACTGCCAGGTCAATCCCGGCTACGGTCGCGTCGCGGACGTCCGCAAGTTGGTCCGAGAAGCACACAAGCGCGGGCTGCGTGTCATCACGGAGCTGGTCTGCAACCACACCTCCGACCAACATCCCTGGTTCCAGCGAGCGCGTCGCGCCCGGCCTGGGAGCGTGTATCGCGACTACTACGTGTGGAGCGACACCGATCAACGCTACCTCGACGCCCGCATCATCTTCAAGGACTTCGAAAGTTCGAACTGGACCTGGGACCCGGTCGCGCAGGCCTACTACTGGCACCGGTTCTACTCGCATCAGCCGGACCTCAACTACGACAGCCCGCGGGTCCAGGCGGAGATCAAGAAGGTGGTCGACTACTGGCTGGCGATGGGCATCGACGGCCTCCGCCTGGACGCCATCCCCTACCTGTATGAGCGGGACGGAACCAACTGCGAAAACCTGCCCGAAGGTCACCGCTTCCTGAAGGACTTGCGCGCCCACATCGACGCCCGCTTCCCTCACCGGATGCTGTTGGCGGAAGCCAACCAGTGGCCGGAGGACGCGGTCACCTATCTCGGCGAAGGGGAAGGCGACGAGTGCCACATGGCCTTTCACTTTCCTGTCATGCCGCGCCTGTTCATGGCACTGCGGATGGAGGACCGCTACCCGATCGTCGACATCATGGCCCAGACGCCGATCCTGCCGAAGAACGCGCAGTGGGCGATCTTCCTCCGCAACCACGACGAGCTGACACTCGAGATGGTCACCGACGAGGAACGCGACTACATGTACAGGGCCTACACGCAGGATCCCGACGCGCGGATCAACCTCGGCATCCGGCGGCGGCTCAGCCCGCTGCTGCACAACAATCGCCGTCGGATCGAGCTCATGAACGGCCTTCTGTTCTCCCTGCCCGGCACTCCTGTCGTCTACTACGGCGATGAGATAGGCATGGGCGACAACATCCACCTGGGCGACCGGCACGGCGTGCGCACGCCAATGCAGTGGACTGCCGACCGCAACGCCGGCTTCTCCTCCGCCAACCGTCAGAGGCTGTATCTACCTGTCATCACAGACCCCGAGTATCACTACGAGGCGATTAACGTCGAAGCCCAGGAGTCGAATCCCCAGTCACAGTTGAACTGGATGCGGCGGTTGATAGCGCTGCGCAGGCGGCACCCTGCCTTCGGCCGCGGCTCGTTCGAGTTCGTCTATCCGGAAAACCGCAGGGTCCTTGCGTTCATCCGCCAGCTCGGCGAAGCACGGATCCTGGTTGTCGCCAATCTATCCCGCTTCGCCCAGTTCGCCAACCTGGATCTCTCAGCCTTTCGCGGCCTTAACCCGGTCGAGATTTTCGGCCGCACCGAGTTCCCCCAGGTCGGCGATGGCCCCTATCCGCTGACGCTCGGTCCGCACTCGTTCTACTGGTTCTCGCTGGAGCCGGCCCGCGTGGAGCTGAACGAGGAAGGCCCGCTGCCGGCGCTCTCCCTGGTGGACTCGGAGCTCGTGGGGGCGCTGCCCAAGTACCTGCGCCGGCAGCGTTGGTTCGGGGCCAAGAGCCGGCGTGTGAAGGAGGTGCAGGTGGTCGACACAGTGCCGCTCGCCAACGCCCAGCTGAAGCTCCTCGAAGTGCGCTTTGCCGACCACGACGCCGACATCTATGCGCTGCCGCTGGTGCCAGGGCCGGACGGCCAGGCGTTTGACGCGCTCCTGGAGCGCGACTTCAATGGGGCTTTGCTCGATGCGATCGGCCGGCGTCGGCGCTTTCGCGGCCGCCACGGCGACGTCGTGGCGCTGCCGACCGCGCACATGCCCCACATGAACGCCGCCGACGGCGAACTGCTGCCGCGGCTCTCTCTGGCGGAGCAGAGCAACAACTCAGTCATCTTCGGCGAGCGCCTGATCCTGAAGCTCTATCGGAAGTTGGAGCCGGGCATCAACCCTGACCTGGAGATGTCGCGCTTTCTGACCGAGGCGGGGTTTCGCAACGTGGCCCAGGTGTATGGAGCGCTGCTCTACCGCTCTGGCAGAGACCAGACCGCCACTCTGGCCATGCTGCAGGCCTACGTCCCCAACCGGGGCGACGCCTGGAGTCAGGTTCTGGACGAGCTGGGAAGCGGCGAGTCTGGCGCTATCGAGCGCTACCAGCCGTACGCTGAACTGCTCGGCCGGCGGACAGCCGAGATGCACCTCGTGCTGGCCTCAGATCCGGATGACCCGGCCTTCGCGCCTGAGCCCAGCACGATGCTGTCGATACGCTCGAGCTACCAGTCGGTTCGAACCCTGGCCGCCCAGGTGCTGCAGGCGCTGCGCAGACAGTTACCTCAGATGGAGGGCGAGTCCCAGGAGTTGGCTCGGCGCGTGACGAGTGGCGAGGACCAGATCCAGCGACGGCTGCGTGCTCTGCTCCAGGAGCGCGTCGAGGCGGCCCGCATCCGCTGCCACGGCGACTATCACCTGGGGCAGGCTCTCTTCACCGGCGGGGACTTCGTCATAGTGGATTTCGAAGGTGAGCCGGCTCGACCCCTGCCCGAGCGGCGGCTCAAGCGCTGGGCGCTGAAGGACGTGGCGGGAATGCTCCGCTCCTTCGCCTATGCCGCCGCCGCGTCGGAGGTCGACTTCGGCCAGGAGTGGGCAGCCGCGGCCAGCCACGCGTTCCTGCGCGGCTACTGGACGGCCGCCGGCGACGCGCCCTTCGTGCCTCGTACTGCTGCCGAAAGGGAGCTGCTCCTGGAAGTCATGCTGATCGAGAAGGCCCTCTACGAGCTGCGCTATGAACTTGACAACCGGCCGCAATGGGTGTCGATCTCGCTGCGCGGCCTGGCAGCTCTGGTTGAGAGGTCATGAGATCTCTCATTACCGACACTGACCTCTATCTCTTCAACGAGGGCAGTCACTTTCACCTGGCCGCCAAGCTGGGAGCCCATCCGCTCGAGGGAGGAACCCAGATGGCAGTGTGGGCGCCCAACGCGGAATATGTGTCAGTAATCGGCGACCACAACGGCTGGGACAAGGGCGCTCAGCCGCTCCAGCGCCGCGGTGATTCCGGCATCTGGGAGGCCTTCCTGCCGGGCCTAGGCCCGGGTGCTGTCTACAAGTTCCACATCGTGGGCCCGCACGGTTTTCACCGCGTGGACAAGGCCGACCCGCTCGCCCGCTTCGCTGAAGTCGCGCCCCGCCAGGGCTCGGTGGTGTGGGACCTGGCCTATGAGTGGGGTGATGCAGAGTGGCGCAAGTTGCGGGGCCAGAGCTCGGCAGCCCGGGAGGCGTGGTCGATCTACGAGGTACACCTGGGCTCCTGGCGGCGGGTGCCGGACGAAGGGAACCGCTCGCTCAGCTATCGCGAGCTGGCGCCTCAGCTGGCCGACTATGTCGAGTGGCTCGGCTTCACTCACGTCGAATTCCTACCTGTCATGGAGCACCCCTTCTTTGGTTCCTGGGGCTACCAGGTGACAGGTTTCTTCGCCCCCTCCAGCCGCTACGGCACGCCGCAGGACTTCAAATACCTGGTCGATCACCTTCACCAGCGCGGCATCGGCGTGATCCTGGACTGGGTGCCGTCACATTTCCCCACCGATGCGCATGGCCTCGGTTACTTCGATGGGACTCACCTTTACGAGCACTCGGACCCTCGCCAGGGGTTCCATCCGGAGTGGAACAGCAACATCTTCAACTATTCCCGGCACGAGGTGCGGAGCTTCCTCATCTCCAGCGCTCTCTGGTGGCTGGAGGAGTACCACGCCGACGGGCTCAGGGTGGACGGTGTGGCCTCGATGCTCTACCTCGACTACGCCCGCAAGCGAGGCGAATGGCTGCCCAACGAACGCGGCGGCCGGGAGAATCTGGGCGCCGTCGAGCTCCTGCGCAGCATGAACAGCGCCATCTACGCAGCCCTCCCGGACGCTGAGACGATTGCTGAGGAGTCCACTTCCTGGCCGGGCGTCTCCCGGCCGACCTACCTGGGCGGCCTGGGCTTCGGCATGAAGTGGGATCTGGGCTGGATGCACGACACGCTGGAATACCTGGAGCTGGAGGGCATCCATCGCAAGTTCCACCACAGCAAGCTGACCTTCCGCCGCCTGTACGCCTTCAGCGAGAACTTCGTGCTGCCTCTCTCGCACGACGAGGTGGTTTACGGCAAGGGCTCGCTGCTGGCGAAAATGCCCGGCGACGACTGGCAGAAGTTTGCCAATCTCAGGCTGCTGCTGGGCTGGATGTGGGCCTCCCCGGGCAAGAAGCTGCTCTTCATGGGCGGCGAGTTCGGCCAGCGCGCCGAGTGGAACCACGACTCATCGCTGGATTGGCACTTGACCGGTGATGACAGGCACGCCGGAATCCAGCGCTGGCTCCGGGACCTGAACGAGCTCTACCGCCGCGAGCCTGCGCTTCATCGTCTCGACTTCGAGGCCGGCGGCTTCGAGTGGGTGGATGCCAACGACTCCGAGCAGTCAGTCATCTCGTTGCTGCGAACGGATGGCGAGCGAAGTGTGCTGGCGGCGTTCAACTTCACGCAAGTGCCACGACCTGGCTACCGGCTTGGCGTGCCGGACGAAGGCTACTGGCGCGAGCTCCTCAACAGCGATGCCGCCGAATACTGCGGCTCCGGCTGGGGCAACCAGGGCGGGGTTTCGACAGCACCGATTTCCTGGCACGACCGCGCACACTCTCTGCAGCTGACCCTGCCACCGTTAGCTGCCGTCTTCTTCGGATTGGGCGAGGCCCAACAAAGCCAGCACTGAATTTCCGGCAGACATGGTGATTAACCGGCCAGCATAAGAAAGGGGCCGGTCATTTCCGGCCCCCAAGATAATCTATCAGCGCCGACCGCCAGAAGTCCTGTAGCAGTTTTCCGGGCTAAAGCTGCCCAAGCTGTTCGGGTTCAATCGACCTCGAAACCAGTTGAAACTATTCAGGTCTCCCGACTGGGTCGACGCGAAAGTTCTCCGGTGGTTCAACCATAGGCACCTCCGTGAAACTGATGTTCAGCGTAGTTGGAGTGTGCTCCTTTGCAAGCCTTTTGTCAAGCGGCTGTACTCGTCCGTCACCTCCGT
>QHBT01000062.1 GCA_003244185.1 Candidatus Dormiibacter spiritus
TCCGGGCGCACCAATTTTGAATATGAATCCATCCATGAGTGGGGCCGGCGGCACTCGTCTGACAGCAGTTTGACAGCAGTTGACAGCAGTTGCTCACCGCACCGGGCAGCATCATGATCTGGGTCGCCAGGTGCTCACCCGACCCCTCCCGGGGCTATTGCCCGCGGTCACGACACAAGCTTCAGCCGGAGAAGATTTCAGCTGCGGTTATCGCGAGCACCTCGGTTGGCCTGGCTACCCGTTCTCTCGCACAGACCGCAAACCGAAGATCACCTCGAACCTTAGGCAAGCTCTCGGCCTTGCGTTCGAGTTCGCGACGTATCGTCGCCCCATCTACCTGACGCGCCCATTTCGCCTCGCCCACAACCGCCGCTGAGCGATCCCGTCCTGCTAGCGCAACCGCATCGATCTCGACGGGATTCTCGGCTGCGGTCCAGAAAGGCCCGACTGCAACGATTCCTTCGCCAAGTTCATTGAGCTCGGCAAGACGTCGGAGATGCAGACGGAAGGCTTCCTCCCAGCGAGGTCCGAGATGATCGTCCAAGTCGCTAATCAACACCGGCAGAATGCTGCGGCCAAGTCCACGATCGATCTCGGCTCTGTATCGGTCGAGGACGCTTAGCCAAAAGGCCAGAAAGTTATCGGCAATCCGATAGATCTTGCGCCGGGTGCGGCTCGGCTCCTCAGTGACCGGCGTTACCCGTTCCACGAGCCGAAGATCCACCAATCGCTCCAGGGTTCGAGTGGGGTCCGCTCCGACGGCATCAGCGATCTCGTTGTGTTTTGTCCGAGCCGCCGCAATAGCGAACAGCACGCGGCGACCGAGACCTCCCAGGTCGCCTTCCGTGGCTAGAAGAAACGAGCCCTCAGTCAGCAGCCGGCCGCCAGGAGTGCACGCGAGCTCGGCCAGGTTCTGGCGCAGGTTCAGTCGCTGATCCCACCACTCGAGGTACAGCGGCACGCCTCCAACCAATCCCCAAACCAACGCACGGTCAGCCGGCTTGAGCGCGGGCAGCATTTTGGCAGCCTCATGTGGTCGGAACGGGTGGAGGAGAAGAGTCAGATCGAGCCGCCCGTAAAGGGGCGCACGCTGCTCCTGCATTGCCTCAATCGTCCGGACCGCAGAACCAGAGAGGAGCAGCTTGAGCTGGGTCCTCGGCTGTAGCCGATCCCAGATCGCTCGCAGGACGCTCGGTAGCTCGGGGACTATCGCTAACAACTCCGGAAACTCATCGATCACCACGAGAAGCGGACCGGCTTCGGCCGCGCTAGCCAAAGCTTCGAAGGCGTCGGCCCAGTCGGCAAAGGGCCGAGCTGCGAGATCTCGTATGCCGTAAGCCAGCAGAGGCCCAGCCGCTTTCGAGAGGACCCGCAGCTCGTCGGGGACCGGTCGTCCGGTGGCCGTGTGAAATACAGCTCGGCGGCCCTCCGCAAAGCGCTGAAGCAGAGCGGTCTTTCCAACCCGGCGCCGCCCCCACACCAAACCGAGCGCCCCTCCGGACCTCGCCCACCACCGCTCTAGCTGCTGCAGCTCATCCTCTCGGTTCACGAATGGCACGCCGACATCTTACGTCGGTGACAGCAGCCGTCGGCGACCTCTCTGGTCGACATTCTTGCGATAAGATGGCTGACTAAGTCGGAGCACCGCGGTGCGAGCTGCTCTCTGCTCAACCAGGCGGTGCGGTGGGGCATGATCGGCTGGAACGCTCCCACGGCCGTCGTGAACGTTGACGGCATGTCAACTCAGCCGACCAGATCGTACCTCGCAGCTACCTCTTGATCCGCACGCCTGAGCCGGAATCTCCCGCGGCTGAACCCGGCGATCGGGTGGCGGGTTGATTCCTCCCCCAGGGCCAGGTCGGCTGCGGTTTCGCCCATCACCGGCGCGAAGTTGAAGCCGTTGACCGGAGAAGCCGGCCTCTCCCCGCCTGCTTCGACCGCTTCATCCAGTTCTTCTGATTCTCTCGGTGCTCGGTAAGAATTGGCGCCGACGATCGCGACGCGCTGAGGCCAGGAACTGCCCGAGCTCGTCCTTGGCCTCGGCGGGCATCGCCGCCAGCAGAATCAGAACAGGATCAAGCCGATGGCAATCCGTGTCAGCGTCTTGGGCATCACTCGACAAGTGATGAGAACGCGGTGGGTCGCATCCAGGGGCACCATGGTCAGCCTGGGGTGGCCGCTGCTGAGAACCACCCGGGCAGCCTCCGGGTCCGCCAAGATGTTGAACTCGGCTGCCGGGGTTACGTTGCCGATCTCGTGACCACCCCTCATCAGGATTACCTCTGAGATGCGCTGCACGATCTTTGGTTCCAGAACCATGGCCATAGCAATGTTGGTCAAGGGACCGGTCGGCATCAGAACCACGTCATCCCCCGCTGACGACATGTAGGTCTCAATCAAGAACTGACGTGGGTTCGTTTACGGCACAGGTCTGCGCCAGACCATCGACTGGTACCTCGCAAGCCGAGTCCGAGAATCGACACTCGCTGAGCCTTGGGGCTTGCGCTGACCCCGAGGAGGCCGCCCAGCGCCCGTGACCGGTCCCCGTTTAG
>QHBT01000034.1 GCA_003244185.1 Candidatus Dormiibacter spiritus
CGAGGGTGTCCGGACGTGCTCAGCGGCAGAGGGCGAATCAGGCGGCTCAGTTGGTGGGGTTACCGACCGCCGAGCCCCGGAGGCGATCCACTCGCTCCGCGGCGGGGGCGTAGCAGTCGGCAAGGTAGTCGAGCACCATCCGGCGGGCCGCGAAGTTGGCGGCGGTGTGGCTGATCGAGTCCCGCATCATGGCCAGCCAGCGCTGCGGCAGCCCAGCGGAGTCTCGGGCATAGAAGGCTGCGGCCACATCGCCCTCGAGCAGCTCAAAGAGTGCGTTGGCTTCGCCGGCGTCATCGGCCTGGGGCGTTTCAAAGCTGACCGAGGAGGGGATCGCCCAGCCTGCCGTCGGCCGGTACCCCTCGTCCCACCAGCCGTCCAGGATGCTCAGGTTGAGGACGCCGTTGATGCCTGCCTTCATTCCCGACGTGCCGCTCGCCTCCAGCAGACGCCGCGGATTGTTCAGCCAGACGTCCGAGCCCTGGACGAGAAGCCTGGCGACTTCGATGTCGTAGTCCTCGAGGAAGGCTATCCGCGGTTCCTCACGCGCGAGCTGAACTATCTCGCGGAGGATCGCCTTGCCCGGCAGGTCGGCCGGGTGCGACTTGCCTGCGAAGACGAACTGGACCGGCCGCTCACTGCCGTTGACCAGCGCATGCAGCCGCTCGCGGTCGGTGACTAGCAGGTTGGCGCGCTTGTAGGTTGCAAAGCGGCGGCTGAAACCCACCACCAGCGCTTCCGGGTCGAGGCCGCCGCCCTCGCCGGCTGATCTTGCATGGCGGACCAGCCGATGGCGCAGCTGAGTATGCGCCGCCCATAGGGCGGCGGCATCGATGTTCTCCACACCCGCCCACCGCCGGTCATCCGCGCTCAAGTCCCACCAGTCCTGGGCCACGTGCAGCTGCAGCAGTGCCGCCAGCTCGGGGGAAACCCAGCTCGGCAGATGAACACCGTTGGTGACCGAGCCGATCGGAATCTCGCTCTCCGGCAGGCCGGGCCAGGCGTCCTTCCAAAGACGCCGAGAGACTTCGCCGTGCAGCTTGGAGACACCCACCGAGCAGCCTGCCGATCGCAGGCCGACGTAGGTGGTGCAGAGCGGCTCGTCAGTGGAGCCGGGCTGCTTGCGGCCCAAATCCAGGAAATGCTCAAGATCCATGCCAATCTCGTCCAGGTAGGGGCTGAGCAACTGCTGCACCAGGTGGGGAGGGAAGAAGTCGCTGCCAGCGGCGATGGGCGTATGGGTGGTGAAGATGAGGCTGGCCCGGGCGGCCTGCTCAGCGGTCGCGGCCGTCAGTCCGCGCTCCCTTTTCAGGAAGTTGAATCGCTCACTGGCGACCAGGAAGCCATGCCCCTCGTTCATGTGGAAGACAGTGGCCTCGATCTCCAGCGCCCGCAGCGCCCGCACCCCGCCGATACCGAGAACCATCTCCTGCGGCAGGCGGCGGTGCGCCTCCGGGACGTACAGGCGGTCAGTGATCGAGCGGAATTCGGGCTGGTTCTCGGGCAGATCGGTATCCAGCAGGTACAGGGCGACACGGCCGACCTGAGCTTTCCAAACAGCCACAGTGACAGTCGCGGGGCCGAGCGGACAGCTGACGGTGAGCGGCAGGCCGCTCCGATCCAGAACCCGGCTGATGGGGAGCTGGGGGAAGTCGCTGGCTGTGTATTCCTCGAACTGACCACCATCCTCACCGATCCGCTGGTGGCCGAAGCCCTGGCGGTAGAGGAGTCCAACACCGACCAGCGGTAGGCCCAGGTCGCTGGCTGCCTTCAGGTGGTCGCCGGCCAGGATGCCGAGGCCGCCCGAGTAGATGGGGAGGGCTTCACTGATGCCGAACTCGAGCGAGAAATACGCAATCTGCAGCCTTGCGTCCCCGGTGTCGAACGCAGGCGCACGGGATTTGTACGCGGCGCGGGCTGCGCGGGCTTCGCTCAGGGCCGCCTGAGCCGGAGGTCGCTGGAGAGCAGCCTCGGCCCCCGCCTCACCCAGACGCGCCAGGAGCACCACCGGGTTACGGTTCGACTCCTCCCAGAGCTGCGAGTCGAGCGCTTTGAACAGCGCCTGCACGCGGGGTTCCCAGGACCAGAAGAGGTCCAGGGCAAAGTCTCTGAGCTCAGCGAGCACCGTGTGATCTTAGGAAACCCTGCCGGTGCAGCCTCAGAAAAGGACGCGGCAGAACCTGGACCACCCGGGGCAAGTTGTAGGTAAGCAAGAAGAGCCCAGGTGACGCGGGAGGGGGTCGTCGCTAGACATTCGGTCAGCGGATCGGAACACCGAACAGCAACTCGGAGAGGGACCTGTGGAGCCAATCGCTGTACCGCTTGCGGCTCCAGCCGCGATCCTGGACGAGCATCCGATACAGATCTGGGCTCGTCAAGGCCCACAGGATATCGGCTGCCTCCCCGCGCAAGGGTCGCCGTCGCACTGTGCCGTGCCATCTCAGCGGCCGAAAATGGCTCCCGCCTCCTCACCGCTGACCGGCGCGCGGTCCCCATTTACGCCCTTATGGGAGCGGACGGTGAACTGGTGTCGTAGGAGCCCTCCCTCGCCGGTTGAACCAGTCGAGCAATCCTGTTTAGGCGCAGGTGTCGATTCTGGACGCGTTCCTCAGCGGCCGAAGCTGAGAGCAGAGTAGATCGCCGCAAGCCCAGAGCCGGGGCGCCGGGCGAGGAGCCGGGTGTCGCGAAAGCCGGCCTCGCGAGACACTCGCTCCCACGACCTGTAGGACAATGGGTGAGGGACCCAGTGGTTGCCCCGGTCGGTGTCGTACTCGACCACCACCAGCCTGCCGCCCGGCCGCAGCAGCGCGCCGACCTGCTGAAGAACGGCCGCCTGGTCACGGCTGAAGTGCAGCGAGTTGGCCATGAGCACCCCATCTCGCGCGGCAAGTCCCAGTGGACGGCTGAAGTCCGCCTCCAAGTAGTCAACGTGGGTCGCGGGAAAGGCGGCCGCCAGAGTCGCTCCCTGCCGGCGCAAGGCTGCGCGGTCGCGGTCGACCGACGTGATGCGCCCGGATGGCCCAAGCAGATCGGCCAGGGCCAGCGTGAACGCCCCGCCGCCTGAGCCAAGCTCAATCCACTCGAGGCCACCCCCCTCGACACCGCCTCTGATCAGGGCGACGTGTTCGGCGTGTTCCATCGCTTCAGCCGCCGGGGGGAGTTGACCCGGCGCCGGCGTGCAGAGCCGCCCACGACCTCCACTGAGGAGCCGAGCGACAGATGACCGCTGATGAGCCTCACTGCCGCGAACTTCGAGGCGGCCCGTGACTACGCCGACTTCTCGAGCAACTCATTCGCCACCCATGTGGCGACGCGTTCCGGGAAGGGGGCGCTCAAGCCGAGGACGAGGTGCCGGAAGCCGCCGTCGATCGCCTTTGCGATCGCCTGGCGGGTCTCGTCGGGGTGCTCGTAGGAGACGTGCAGGGCGATGGAGCGGGTGATCGACGCTGAGTCGCGGCCGATCTCGGCGCAGAGGCGGTCTAGCACGGCGCTGCGACGAATGGGATCGAGCGTCGAGTCATCGTGGCCGCCGCCGGGAGTGTTCCACAGGTCGGCATGCTCGGCGACCACGCGTAAGGTCGCGGTCGAGCGGCCCCCGATCATGATCGGTGGATGCGGCTGTTGGACCGGTTTGGGATTGCAAAACGCTCCTTTGAGGTGGAGATACGTCCCGTCGAAGTCGAATGGTTGGGGTTCGGTCCACAGCCGCCGGATGACCGTGCAGGCTTCAGCCAGGCTCGCCACCGCGTGGTCGGCGTCGTGATAGGGCAGGCCGTGTGCGTCGTACTCCCGCCGCGCCCAGGGGATACTTGGACGTGAGCCGGCGCCGATGCCGAAATCGAGCCGCCCACCGGAGACGATGTCGACCGTCGCGGCGATCTTCGCCAACATGGCCGGCGGCCGGAACCGGTTGCTCGTCACCAGAATCCCGAGGCGAAGTCGTTCGGTCTGAGCAGCGAGCGCGGAAAGCAGTGTCCAGCCTTCGAAGATCGGGCCACCCGGGTCGCCGCCGATTGGAAACAGGTGGTCGAAGAGCCAGGCATGTTCGAGCTGCGGAATGGCATCCGCCTCTCGCCAGACTCGCAAGATCTCGGGATAGGTGACCTGCTGAGGAGCGGTCGAGATCCCAAATCGGACTTCCTTCGGGTGCGCCATGCGCTGTCTCCTTGACTGGCCGATCCCCGGCCCGGGTTGCCGCGGGGCTCGTGCTCGGCTCCGATACAAATCTATTCAAGTCCAGACGGGGCTCCGCGCCGAGCAGCTGCAGCTCGAGGACGTCGGCGGCCGCCGCCGCCGCGGCGAAAGGATCCGGCCGATCGCGTTGCAAGCCCAGGTCCCGCAGCTACAGGTCCTCGATGACGTCGCCGGCCGAGCTGCGACCGTGAACCGTCGGAGCGAGTCGCACCACAGACGAGCGCACGCCGCGTCCGGCGAAAGAAAGTGCCGCCTGCGCACCCGCGATCCCGGGGATGAGCATTCGGCGCCGGCGCGTGTTGTTCGGTTGCGATCCGTCCCGGGGCGACGCCGAGCGTCCCGGAAGCGATGACGAGAGGCCGATCCGAGCCCTCGAGTGCGGCTCCGAGCGCTTCAATGGCGCGTGCATCCGTCTGGGCGGCGGCCTCGAACTGGGAGAAGTCGTGGTTGTAGGCGAGGTGGATGATCCCGTCGGACCCTCGCGCCCCAGCGCTCAGGCTCCAGGTCGTCGAGAGCGCCGCCCTGCACTCGTGCCCCGGCGGCGGCGAGGGCAGCGGCGGAGGCGTCCGAGCGAGCGAGGCCGATGACCTCGTGGCCCGCACCCATGAGGTCCGCAACGACGGCAGAGCCGATAAATCCGGACGCGCCGGTGACAAATTCACGCATGAGGCTTGACTCCTGAAGTCGTCGGCAGGGCGGGGGAAGCAGGGGAGGGATCGACTTGCTGCTGAAAGCGGCTGGAGAGCCAAAACTCCTGGTAAACGCTCCCAATGAGCTCGAAGGGGAAAAAGTGGAGCGGGAGACGGGGCTCGAACCCGCTACCTCAACCTTGGGAAGGAGTTGCTCTGCCCGCGGCACTCCGACGGCTCACCTTTGAATTGAACTGGAGCTGGTTACTGCACATGCGTGTCTGGAGAACCTCTACCTAAGCGGTGCTTCGAAGCCGATGTGTAGGCATGTCAAAGCGGTTTCTTGCGAACCAGTCTTGCCTTGGACTGCGGGCGTAACCGTGCCCAGGTGATGCCCGACTGGGCGGCGAGTAGCATGATCAATGTGGCTACCAACCGCAAGCCGGAGTCTGAGCGATACCCGCTGGACCAGGCCCTCGACGAGGAGGTAGCCACTATCTTCAAGGACGACCCAAAGTTCAAAGAAGGGCTGCGTCAGACCGCCAAGCGGGTCCGTGGAGGTGAGGAGACTCTGGTTCCGAACGCAGACGTCCGGCGGCGGCTCAAGCGGATGGGACTGCCGCTCGACGATGACGTGGAGGCTTGAGGCTCTACTGGACCGAGCGTTCGTTGGCCGACCTGGAGGAGTTGGCTGAACGAGCCCCCGCCCAGGCTGCCAGGGTCTACGACGCGATCCAGTGGTTGGCCCGGCAGCGCTTTGCCGATCTGGGCCGGCACGTACCAGAGCTCAACTGCCGCTATTGGCCAGCACCGCCCCATGGCATCTTCTACCTGGTCGAAGGCGGCGAACTGAAGGTCCTGCGGATTTGGGACTCGCGGCGCAGTCGTGGACCCCGCTAGTTAGGAGGCGAGCCTCCTTGATGGGAGATGGTCCGAGTCGCGCGGGACCGTCCCATAAGAGGATCCGGCTTGCGGGACCGTCTGCGCAGCCTGCAGACCGCTTCAGAGAGCGAACTCTGGTTCGACTGGTTGGGTGCACGAGGACGTGGCGAGGACCGGCTCATCACCTCATGGGTGTCGAAATCCGGCCCTGTTATTCGACGTCCATGTGTTCGGGTCCGGCACATACCGAGGCGGCGGGCCGTGGCGACCGGTCAACATTCAGAGAAGGAGTGAACGTGGCGAGTGAATTGGTCGTTGATTTGTTCGTATCCGCCGATGGGTGGGCAGGGGGTGACGGACTGCCCGGCTTCTTCGGCTACGCGGGTCCGGATCTGGATGCCTGGGCCAATGCGGAAAAGGCCCAGCCCGAGATCGTGATCATGGGACGGCGGACGTACGAGAGCTTCGTCGCGCAGGCGTACGCGCCGGATGACCTGATGGCAATGGAGAAGGTGGTCGTCTCCAGAACCCTCAAGGACGTTGCGTGGCCTAACACGCGGATCGTCGGCAGCCTGGATGGCATCGTGGGGCTCAAGGCCGACAGCGAGGTCCGCTTGCGCACCTGGGGAAGTATGTCCCTGGTTCGGCAGCTTCTGGGCGCAAAGCTGGTCGACCGGCTCCGGCTTATGATCTTCCCACTGCTTGCCGGTGAGGCCGGCCGCGAGGCAGCGTTCGCTGGTGTAGCCAGCGCCGATCTCCGCCTCACCGATCACCGGGTGCTCGACGGCCGGATCGTTCTCACCGAGTACCGGCCCACCGGCGGCGACATTCCGCGGGCCTGAAGGCCCCCCCGTCCGTCACCGGTTGCGTCCTGGGGAGTCCCCAGGACGCGACCGTTATCGACTCCTGCCTGATCCAGTTCGCGTGCTCTCTAGCCCCTATCGAGCTGACCGTCCCGCAGCGGGATCGACAAAATGAACCCCGGAGGATGGAACCCATGACACCTGTACGACGTTTCGACCATGTCGGTATCACCGTCGCGGATCTCGCCACCGTGACCGCGTTCTTCGTCGGACTCGGGCTCGAGGTCGAGGGCACCGACGTTCGTGGAGGGCGAGTTCGTGGACACGGTCACCGGCATCCCGGACTCCCGCTGCGAGATCGCCATGCTTTCGCCCGCCCGACGGAGGCACCCGGCTGGAGCTCTCGAGCTTCGTCCGGCCTGCCCACCAGCCCGGATCGCCCGCCGCGATGGCCAACGAGCTGGGGCTACGCAACGTGGCCTTCGAGGTCGATGACCTCAATGCGACCGTCGACCGGCTGGCCGCGGACGGGTACGGGCTGGTCGGCGGCATCGGCGAGTACGAGCACGTCTGGCGCATGGCCTACGTGCGCGGTCCGGAGGGCATCATCGTGTCCCTGGCCGAGCGGATCGTCTGACCGTTTTCAGCCGCCGACCTCACCGGTGACGCCCGCCTCCGGCTACGTCGCGACGGTCCTCGATGACTGGGTTCTGGTCCAAGAGCCGCCCGTCAACGATCGAGAAATCATGGCGGGCTGCTCGCAGCCGGACGTGGCCGCCCCGTGGAGGATCCGCCTCTGAAACAGCGTCTCGACTCGTTCAGGCATGCTCCAGCTGGTTCTTGACCTGGTCGAGGATCCTCTAACAGAACGCGCTGAGTCCTTCCGGTGAGCCCTTGCGCTCCTCCGTCTCGGAGCTCCAGGTCACAGTAGAGGCCAACGGTCCGTCGGGGACCACCGAGAGCGTGGCTTCGGTGGCTCGCTCCCTCTCGCCCGCGTTGCTAGTCACATCGCTGGCAAGCGCGTAGGTTGGCCGCCTTGGGTTCCATGTGATCGTCGACCCGAAGTTCGACCGATGTCCAACTAATACGTGATACGATCTATCGGATGACGGTTCAAGTCGTACCGCTGGTCGGCGACCTCCTCGTGCTCCTCACCGCGGCCATCGTTCTCGTGCTCTTCACCATGGCGATCGTTCAGCTCGCCCGTCGGCGCACGCCTGCGGCGCTGAGGTTAGGAGGCGTGCTCGGGGGTGTAGTTGTCCTATATGGAGCCGCACTGGTGGGCGTCGGTCTCGCCAACGGTCCCAGGCAGCTAAAGGCCGGCGACAGCAAGTGTTTCGACGATTGGTGCGCCACGATGGTCGGAGCGCGCCAGGACGTCGCGACCGGCCGGTTGCTCGTGGGTGTCCGGCTGGAGAATCGCGGCCGTGGCAAGGCCATGCGGGCTGACCTGGCTCGCGCCTATGTGGAGGGTCCCGGGGGCGGAAGCGTGGCTCCCCAGGATGCGCACGAGCTACAGGTGTTTCTGCGGCCCGGCGAGCATGCTGACGTCGAGCTCGTCTTCGACGCGGCACCAGACACCTCGGGCCGCCGTTTCGTAGTCGTGGAGGACGCCGAAACCGTCGGGCCGGGCACGTTCACGATCGGAGGCGAGGGCAGCCCCTTCCACGGCAAGGCCGGATGGCCGCTGGTGACCTCGTGATCCGGTGCATCGTCGGGTGAAGCAGGGCGGCGGCATCGGCGGCTTGGGGCGCTTCGGAGAGCCGGCCGTGCTTGTGCTTCTCAGTCTGGCCGAGGGACCGAAGCACGGCTACGCGATCGCGACGGACATCGACGTGGTGAGCGGTGTGCGCCTGGGTCCAGGAACGCTTTACGGCGCGATCTCGAGGCTCGACGAGCGTGGGCTGATTGAGGCGGTCCCGTCGGAGGACCGCCGACGCCCCTACCGGCTGACGCCCTCGGGCGCGGAGGCTCTGCGCGGCCACCTGGCGATGCTGGAGCGCGTGACTACGACCGGGCAGCGCCGGCTGGCGGGGGCATGAGAAACTTGCTGCGCCTCTATCCGAGGAGCTGGCGCGAGCGCTACGGCGGCGAGTTCGAACTGGTCCTCAGGGCCTGGACGCCGGGCCCGCGCGCCGCGCTGGACGTGTTGTGGGGGGCGCTGGACGCCCACCTGCGATCGATCCGCCCGGAAACGGTTCTGCGTCTAGCGTTGTTGGCCGCGGGGGGCGCCCTGATTGCATGGCTGAACTATCAGGCGACAGACGACGTACAGCCCGTTGCGGCTGCGCTCCTATTATTCGGCTTCCCGTTCGGTCTGCACCGCCCGACACACGCCTGGCTGTACGCCCTACTGCTGTTCGCGGCGGTGCCGCTCTCCGGCGCCTGGGCCGATGTCGTGTCGTACCACCCCGGCGTCCCGAAGCCGGCGCCCTTCTACGAGTCGATCGTCGCTCTGATGCCTGCGCTGCTCGGGGCGTACACGGGCGTGGCAATCCGATGGATAGCGTCTGCCTCGCGGGCCTGAGCAGACCTTCGCCAGCTCGTCTCGCAACGCCAACCTCTCTAGCGGCACTGCTCGGGCTGTAGCTGACGTCGCTGGCCAGATGGAGGAGTCATTCCCATAAGACCCGCCCGATGAAATGCCCGGTGAGGGAGGGCTAACCGCAACAGGCGTGCAGAGGTCGGGATGCTCACCGGATACGCGGATACGAGGAGCCCATGATCACGACGCACTTCGAGACGATCCTGGAGTCGCCCGATGACATCCACGGTAATCGCCGAGGCGCACGGCAGCGCCGCTGCTGTCCGCTCATGGTTTGGCGGTCCTGCGAACTTTGGGTCTCCAGCCGAAGGCTTGTGCCGCCCGGCAGGATTGATGGGGGCTGGGGCCCCATATATCTTGCTACCGCCGAAGGTGGTCACTTTGACTCCAGCGTGAGTCAGACCGACTCCGGGTCAAGCATCACTGGACAGCTGAAAGGCGCGATTGGCCGGCGTCGTTCGACGATTGCGGCGACGCCTGGACGACGGTAACTCGGTGCTGATCGCGAATGCCCAGACGTCGAGTGGCTCCCCGTTGCGTCCCGAGCGTCCGCGGACGGTGGCACTTGCCCCTGAGGATCGCCAGGGTCCTTGGAGCGCTGAACCTACGTCGTGCTGGCCTGGTGCCGGGTCTGAAGGCCCCTCTGTTGTCGCTGTCGGCGTCGTTCCACCGCTCGGCTCACCTGTCCGGTAGCCCTGACGCTGTTGCTGATCAGCCTGGCTACGTTGTCGCATCCCGACCGGCCTCCGTCCGCGGCGTCCGCGGACGCCGACCTTTGCCGTGTGGATTGCGAGGTAGGTCGGCCGGCTGACCCTGCGTCCTGCGAGCGTCACGGGCACGGGCCAGGATCTCCTTCAGTTGCGGTCGCTGTTCATCGATCAGAGCCTGGACCCCCTGCAGGACCAGGTCGTTGAGGCTGCGGTCCTCCGCGAAGGCGAGAGCACGGAGCAGCTGGTAGTCCTCCTCCGGGATCCGCAGCGTGAGGGCTTGGAGCCCGCGCTTCCCATCCGGCACCATGACACCATGCTATAAACCGACCGGCTCAAGGTGCATTTAAGTAAGTACACGGCAGCGTTCCGTGGAGGGCGAGATCGGCGCAAGCCGGCCTGAGAGCCCGATTTTGAGGTGTGGCTCCACGTAGAGCCCACCCTTTCCCGCGCCATGGGCGCGGTGCAGGCGTCGGGGAGACGCCTGGTCGGCGCGTGGCCTGGAGCCACGAGGTTCGTGTTCGTGTGCGGCAATCAGTGGAGGGTGGCCATGAGCAGCGTTGCTGAGCCCGAGAACCAAAGGCGCCGGCTGCAGTTGCGGCTGCCGGCCCAGCTATCCGCCGAGCTCGGGGACTGCGCCCAACGCTCAGGCATCTCGGTCGTCGCCTTCGTGCGCTTGCTCCTGGAGAACGCCATGTCCTCGCACCCAGCCACCGCCAGCGAGGCGATGCGTGGCCCCTCCGACGCTGACGACCTGCCCGCTCTCGCCGGTCTGGTCGCGACCGAGAACGTGCTCAGCTTCCTAGAGTCGATCTTCCCAGAGGGCAGATCTCGGGCCAGAGAGGGCCGCGCCGTCGCCCTCAGCTACGCCGAGGAGCGCCTGGAGGAGCTGAAGCGCCATCTGGAGGATCTCCGCTGAGCGAGCGCGCCATCTTGTCGATAAGGTGCGCGGCAGCCGGCCCAAAGCTGGGCCGGAGGCTGAGCGGCTTCCTCCGCTACGTCCAGTACCGCGATCATCACCAGCCGGCGGTCGAGCGAGAGCTGAGTGGTCTGCTGAAGTACGTCGCCCATCGCGACCGGGCGCTCTCCGAAGGGCGACTCTTCGGCTCCCAGGGCGCTGCCGGCGACTTGGAGCGCAAGCAGCTCGCCGCCTTCGTTGCCCGCTCGCTGGCAGGGCCTGGCCGTCAGGGCCCAGCCAAGGAGGGACACCGCCAGCGAGCCGTCTACCAACTCGTGATCTCACCCGAGCGCGCCGACGGTCTCGACCTCCGAGGCCTGACGCGGTCGGTGATGGCGCAGCTGGAGCAGGACGCCGGCACCGGCGGTCTACCGCCTTGGCTGGCAGCCGAGCACCGCAACACCGCCCACCCTCACGTGCACGTGATCATGGCGGCGCGGCGTGAAGTGTCCCCGGACCAGTTCCGGACCCTGGTCGTCACCAGAGATCGCCTGGCACGGATGAAGCAGAGCATGCATCGCGAGCTCGCCTGTCAGCGCGGCGGTCGGCCGCTGGAGCTGGAGCCAAGCCAGCGGAGCCGGACCTCAGCCGATCGGGCTCGGCACCACTTGAGCGACCGCCGGCGTAACCCGCGCTGGCATGAGCGGCTACCGAAGGTGGCTCGTGTCTTCAGGCGGTTGGCTCGACGTTATCAGCTGGAGGCAGAGCGGGAAGCGCGAGAACGGGACGGCCGCGAGCGAGGAGGGGAGTGATGAAGTGTACGCCTGGTGGTGCCCGCTCAGCCTTCGGCGGAGGCCGACCATGATCAGAATCCGAGCCGACGAGCTCCGCTACCAGGCGGCGCTGCGGGGCTGGGACCAGCGCAGCCTGGCCAGGGCGGCAGGCGTGAGCGAAGGGACTGTCTCCCGGCTCCTGACCGGAAGCGGCGTGCGGCCGAGCACGCTGCTCCGGCTGGCGCGGGCACTCAAGAAGCAGCCGGCGCTGTCCGGCCTCGAGGCCGTGGTCGACCGCTCAGCCCCTTGAGAGCGGTTGGGTTCAGGCGTCCTCCCGCAAGGCGGCGATCAGGGCGGCGTGGGCATCGAGGTCGGTCAGGTGGGAGTAGACGCTCTGGATCATGGCCAGCGAGGTGTGGCCGAGGACTTGGGCCACCAGCAGCGGGTTCATCCCCCGCCGCAGCATGTGGGTCGCCGCGCTGTGCCGGAACAGGTGCGGATGGACCCGCTTCTTGATCCCCGCTCGCTCAGCCAGATCGCGCACCAGCTGCTGGACACCACTCTCGGTCAGTGGCTCGTAGTCGCCGCTGCTCCGGCTCCGGCGGCGGGAGAGGAAGAGGCGGTCGCTGTTGGTGTCGGTGGGTCGTTGTCGCTCGGCGTAACGCACCAAGCGCCGGTAGAGGATCGGCGCCACCGGCACCAAGCGCTGGCGGTCGCCCTTGCCCAGGACCTTGAGGAACTGGCTGCGTTCGCGCTCGATCAGGTCCTCGCGGCGGAGCCGGACCAGTTCACCGACCCGGATCCCGCTGTCGGCCAGCACCCGGACGATGAGAGAGTCGCGCTCGCTCTGAGCGGCATCGGCCAGGCGCTGGATCTCCTCTCGCTCCAGGGTCTCAACCAGCCGCCGGGGAAGCCTGGGCAGCTTGACCTGCCCTTCGACCTCTTCACCCTCCTCTTTGGCCCAGGCGAGAAAGCGCTTCGTCGCTTTGGCATAGGTCCAGGCGGTGTGCTTGCTCAGCTGGCCGCGCCGGCCACCGTGCTCCAGGAGGTCGGCGACGAAGCGGTCCAGCACTCGATTGTTCAACTCTGAGATCCGCTCCACCTCGTGTTCAGCACACCAGGGCAGAAAGACCGAGCGCAGCGGGTAACCGTAGGCGTGCCGGATCGTCTTCGGGGAGAGCCCGGCCGCCCGGCAGTGGGCCAAGTAGTCCTCGACCTGGCGGCTCAGGCCGCCCGGCTTGGCTTGGGCGACAGTCAGCTTGGCCACCGTCAGAGCAGATTACTTCCACAGCAGCTTTGTCGTCAAGCACCTCTATTGAAGCCCAACCTTGTTGCAATCGACATGCTGCTGCAAGCGATTTGGAGACACGACAACTCCTAGGAAACGCTCCAAATGAACTCGAAGGGAGAGGGTGGAGCGGGAGACGGGGCTCGAACCCGCTACCTCAACCTTGGGAAGGTTGCGCTCTACCAGGTGAGCTACTCCCGCGCCGAGAGCTAGCGATTCTAGCAGGGGCGTTGGCGGCGGACCGGCTCACGTCGTCACGCGATCGGCGGCGAGCTTGGCGAAGGCCTTGGCGGCGGCGAGCTCGCGGTCGTGCACGTCGGGCAGGGTGTGCGTTTCAGTGCCCGTCAGCAAGACCATAACCTCCAGCTCGACATGACCCTTCACGGCGCGCACAGCACGCTGGGCACCGAGGCAGGCGTAGGCCGCGTCACCTATCTCGGGGACGGGAGTCGCGGTGTCGCAGCCAACGTCCTTAGTGATCTCCAACCGATGCCTGGCTAGAGCGGCGGACCTACTTACCGCACCGAGGGTGAGGATGGCCTCGGCGCCGAGCTTGTAGCTCGCTGATTGGTACTGGCAGCCGCTCGGCAGGGGAAGGGTGGTCTGACCGATCTTCCCGATCTGAGGCTGCTGGTTGAACGGTTCGCCTGGGTACATCGCCTGAAGATCAGCTGGTTGAAGCAGCTGGCAGGCGTCTGGCCACCAAGCGAGCGGCACACCGTTGGGGTCTCTCGGCCCTGGGGGCAGCGACTCAGAGGCCGAGGGAGAGGGTGTCAATCTCGACTCTGCCTGGCCGGACGGGCTGGAGTGAGATGCTTTTGTCGGGAGCAGGCCGCAGGCGACCAACGCCACCCCGCCGGCGAAAAGGAGAAGCGGCCCAAGAGGAGCCTTCACGCCCTTGAGCATATGGCCTGGCTGGAGCGAGGACCAACGCGCTTCGGTACCGATTGACAACGCGGCGGCCCCGGGCCGAGCGGTATTGTTCCCAGCCATCAACGCTGAGTGGATGGCCGTTGCCAGGGGCGATCGGCCGGCGGAGAGGGTGTTGCGGGGCGGCCGAGTGCTGAGCGTCTTCACCCGAGAGTGGCTGGAGTTGGACGTGGCCATCTTCGACGGCCATGTGGTGGGCTTGGGCAGCTACGACGGCGAGCAGATCGATGACTGCTCGGGCGCCCACCTCGTGCCGGGTCTGATCGACGGCCACGTCCACCTCGAGTCGTCCAAGCTCATGCCTCACGAGTTCGCCCGAGCGGTGGTCCCGCAGGGCACGACCACCGTCGTCGCCGATCCCCACGAGATCGCCAACGTGCTCGGCCGGCGGGGCGTGGAGTGGATGCTGGAGGCTTCCGCCGGTCTGCCGCTGGAGGTTTACTTCATGGCCCCTTCCTGCGTGCCCGCCTCGCCGCTGGAATCCCCCCTGGCGCCGCTGACTCAGGCCGACCTGTCAGAGCTGCTGCAGCATCCCCGCGTGATAGGTCTGGCCGAGATGATGAACTATCCGGGAGTCATCGCCGGCGCGGAGGAAGAGCTGGCCAAGCTCGCTTTGGCGGGCGGCCACATCGACGGCCATGCGCCAGGCCTGGGCGGGAGGAAGCTCAACGCCTATCTCGCCGCGGGGATCCGCTCCGACCACGAGGCGACAACTGCTGACGAGGCCCTGGCGAAGCTGCGGCTCGGCATGTGGGTGATGCTGCGGGAGGCTTCTGGCGCCCGCAACCTGCTGGATCTGCTGCCGATCCCGCTGCGCTACGGCCCCCAGCGCTGTCTCTTCTGCACTGACGATCGGGAGCCCGACTTCATTGTCCGGGAGGGGCATCTGAACCAGATGCTGAGGTCGGCAGTGGCGGCGGGCGTGCCGGCCGAGGACGCCCTGGTCATGACCACGCTGAATCCCGCCCTCTATCACAGGCTCCCGGCCCTGGGCGCCATCGCCCCCGGCTACCAGGCCGACATCCTCGTACTGGACGATCTGACCGACTTTCGCCCCCGCCGGGTCTTGAAGCGCGGCGTTGAACCCGTCTTTCCGGACCGGGCTGCGCCCGACTGGGTGCGGCAGACCATGCATGCTGCGCCTGTCAGCGCGAGCTCTTTCCGAGTGCCTGCGGTGCCTGGCAAGATCAGGGTTCTCGGCATCCGCGACCAGCAGCTCTTGACCACCACTGAGGAGATGGAGCCGTCTGTCAAGGATGGCTGCTGCGTGGCTGACCCCGGCCGGGATCTGGTCAAGCTGGCGGTGGTCGAGCGGCACCATGCCAGCGGCCGAATCGGCCTCGGCTTTGCCACCAACGTGGGGCTTCAGCGGGGTGCCTATGCCTCGACGGTGGCGCATGACGCCCACAACCTCATAGTCATGGGCGTCGACGACCAGGACATGGCGCTCTGTGTCCGGCGCCTGGTGGAGCTGGGCGGTGGACTGGTGGTGGCCGAGGCGGGCCGGATCACCGGCGAGCTGGCGCTGCCGGTGGCTGGGTTAATGAGCGATAGGCCTCTGGCCGAGGTCTTCTCCCGACTCCTGGATCTTCAGGCTCAGGTCGCGCGCCAGGGAGTGGGCGGCCGGGCCCCCTTTATGACGCTGAGCTTTCTCGGCCTGACTGTGATCCCGGAGTTGAAGCTGAGCGATCTGGGCCTGGTGGACGTCGGCAGCTCCAGCCTGGTGCCCCTTCTCGCCGACTAGAGTGTCCAGTCCCCGAGTGCCTGCGACACCATCAGCATCTCAAGGCGGCTGCGGTGGCCGGCGAGAGCAGTGTCTCCCGGGGCGGGCGGCCTTGGATCCAGCGGCCGCGGCGGGTGCACTCCTTGAGGACGGTGCTCTACACCCGCTCAACGCAGCAGTTGGTCTGCGCGGGCGACCGGCATGGATGGAAGGTGCCGGGTCCGTTCGATTGGGACGTCAAGCCCCTCGTGACCAGTCTCTCGAGCGTGGCACAGGAGAACGCACCCCCATCTTGTATTGCTAACTTAACATGGTATGGTAGTGCCCATGGAGCGGGACCTGAGCCGCACCCTCCACACCCTCACGGTGCGCCTCGACCGCGCAGCGGATCGGATGCTCCGTGCCGAGGCCGGTCTCTCGTACTCGAGATTTCTCACCCTGTACCTGGTGGGCCGCTGGGGTGCCGGGACTCAGCGTTCCTTGGCTGAGCTGCTGGGCGTGACGGAGCCATCTGTGAGCCGGATGATTCCGGTGCTCGAGCGATCGGGGCTGCTCGAAGCCGGTGCGGACCCTGGCGGCGGAAACCGTCGGCGGCTTCGGCTGACCGAGGCTGGTGAGCAACATGTTCAGCGCTGGGGCGCCCTGCTAGAGGAGCGGTTCGCCGCCTTAGTGGAAGCGAGCGGCGTCCCCTATGCCACATACACCGAGTACACGAAGCGTTTGCTGGCCACACTCGACGCCCGAGCACCGGCGGGGAGCCACTCGGCCGCACTCGGTGCGAGCTCGGCGCAGCGGGGGCCGCGACGGTGACTGCCGGGAGTCTGAGGACGGCTCCATCGACAGTCAGTTCGGCAGACGGGACTACCATCGCCTACCAGAGCATCGGCGCTGGCAGAGATCTGATCATCGTCGGCGGCACCCTTCGAACCGGCGCGGACTATGTTCCCCTGGCTCAGGAGCTCGCTTCGTCGTTCGCTGTCCACCTGATAGATCGGCGGGGTAGGGGAGCCAGCGGGGCACAGGGCCCGGACTACAGCATTGACAAGGAGTGCGACGACCTGCTCGCGGTCCAAGCGGCAACCGGAGCAAGCGCTGTGTTCGGCCACAGCTACGGCGGGTTCGTTGCACTGGAGGCCGCTCGACGAACAGGCCTGTTCTCGCACATCGTAGCGTATGAACCTGGAGTGTCGATCGCAGGCTCGATTCCCATGGCATGGGCGCCGCGGTATCGGGAGCTGCTTGCCGCCGCAGACACGCGAGGGGCTTTTGCATCCTTCGTCCGAGGGATTGGTTCTTTGCCCCGGCCGATCGCGATGATGCCAATGTGGTATCTCCGGGCTGTCCTCCGCCTGGTGCTTCGCAAGGACCGATGGCAGCGCATGGAACCGCTTCTGGAGACCAACGTGGCCGAGCATGAGGAGGAAGCGCGGCTGGATGATGGCACGGTCGAGCGATACCGGGCAGTCCGCGGCCGGGTCCTTCTCCTCGGCGGCAGCAAGAGCCCGGCTTTCCTGACGACAGAGCTGCTTCCGGCGCTCCAGCAAGTGATCGGGGAGTCAACCGTAGAGATCCTCGACGGTCTCGACCACTTTGCGCCGGACGAGAAGGCGCCGGAGCTGGTCGCTGAGAAGGTACGCAGCTTCCTCTTGGCAAACGAGGTGACCACCCACTCTCGGTGGCGCTGAGGAGCCCCTACTACTTCTGGCAAACCCCCAGTTGTCTAGGGATCTTGTGATCCGTACAGACTAGAGCCTCGGACCGCCGCGCAGATTCACCGAGAGCGCCATGGCGGCCATCACTGCAGTGCCCAGGATCAGCGCGACGAAGGCCGCCTGGGGCCGTCCGGTGAGATCCCAGGCCGCGCCGCCGATAACCGGTCCGGCAAAGCTGACTGCGTAGTTGATGGTGAAGAGGCCGGCGCTGTAGCGGGGCACGTCCGCAGGGGAGGCGAGAACGGGCGGCAGGGTCAGGGTCAAGATCAGCGCCAGCCCGGCGAAGAAGCCGATCCCGGCCGCCCAGAAGACGATCAGCCCGGATGGGCCCAGGATCATGCCAGTCAGGCCGCCACCCATGCCTATGGCGCACGCAACGAAGGGCCAGCGCCGCCTGAGGATCCGGTCGGGAAAGGCGAGCACCAGCAAGGAGGCGGGCAGCTGGCCGGCGTTCAGCAGTGTCAGCGCCGGGTCCTTGGCCTGGGGCAGACCGACGGCCCGCACGTAGTCGGGCAGGAACGTGTTGGTGCCGAAGTAGACAGCGGAGGCAAAGGCGAGAATCAGCGCCACGTGCCAGAGACGGCCGTCGCGAAAATCGGGCCACCAGCGGCGAGGGGGAGCCTCCACCTCCTCCTCCACATGGGAGGTGAAGACAGCAAAGAGCAGCATCGCCAGCAGCACTGGTATGGACCACACAGCCAGCGCCGCCGCCCAGCCGCCATGGAGCGCCGGCAGCAGCGCCGGGCCGGTCAGGCTGACGGGCGTCGTTTCACCTACGAGCAGACCATTGCTGTACGCCGCGGTGGCCAGACCGACCCGGCTCGGAAACCAGTCCCGCACCAGTGTGGGGAAGACCGGCTGAGCGAACGCCACTCCGGTTCCCATGAGGAAGGTGAGTGTGTAGAGCACGCCTGTCATCGGTCCCACGCCCCTCAGCGCACCCGCCCCGCCCAGGATGAACAGGGCGGCGAGCAGAGCACGCCTAGCCCCTAAGCGAGCGATGAGGAGAGAACCAGGGATGGCTGCGGCGGCCAGCAGGAGGACTGGCAGACCCGTGAGCACGCCTATCGCCTTCTCGTCCAGGCCGAGGCTGGCATGGATGGCCGGTATCACCGGTGGCACTGCCAGCAGGGTGACGCGCAGGCAGACGCCGCCCAACCAGAGCAGGCCGAGGCGGACCCAGTCGCCGGAGGTGAGGGAGGCTCGGAATTCGGCCGGCGCGTCGGCCTCAGCCACGCGTGGCGGCGATCGCCTGCAGGGCGGACGGGTTCTCCAGCGAGCCCAGATCGCCGGTCGGCTGGTCCAAATAGACTGCCCGCACCACGCGCCGCAGGATCTTGGCGTTGCGCGTTTTCGGCAGCTCGGACACAAACTCCAAGATGGCGGGCTTGAGCGGCTTGCCCAGAGCTTCAGCCACCCGGCGCCGCAGCCTTTCCTGTAGATCCGCAGAGGGATCCTGACCGGAGCGCAGCACCACGAAGCAGGCCAGCGACTCACCCTTCAACTCATCGGGAATCCCGACAGCGGCGGCTTCGGCAACCGCGGGGTCGGCAACCAGAACCGACTCCACCTCAGCCGGTCCCAGCCGCTTGCCTGCCACCTTGATGGTGTCGTCCGAGCGGCCCAGCACGTACCAGAGACCGTCCTCTGCCACATAGGCCCAATCGCCGTGCAGCCAGACTCCCGGCCAGCGCGACCAGTAGGTGTCGAGGTAGCGTTGGCGATCCCGCCAGAAGCCTTGAGTCATACCCGGCCAGGGCTGCCGGATCACAAGTTCGCCAACCTCGCCGCGCACGCTCCGGCCCGCGGCGTCAACCACGTCGGCAGCCATGCCCGGCAGCGGCCCGGCGAAGGAGCAGGGCCGAAGCCGGCTGACCACATTGCCCGCCAGGATGCCTCCCGCGATCTCGGTTCCACCCGTGAGGTTGACGATCGGGCAGCGGCCGCCTCCCACGTGCTTGAAAAACCACTGAAAGGGCTCGGGGTTCCAGGGTTCGCCCGTCCCGGCCAGGACCCGAAGGCTGTCCAGTTCGTGGCGAGCCGGGTGCTCGTCGCCCTGGCCCATCAGCGAGCGAACCAAGGTGGGCGAGACGCCAAGAATGTTGATCGAGTGATCAGCCACCATGCGCCAGAGCCGGTCCGGCCCCGGTGTGTCGGGCGTCCCCTCGTACAGAACCATCGTCGCCCCCAGCAGCAGGCTGCCCAAGATCAGCCAGGGGCCCATCATCCAGCCGATGTCGGTGAACCAGAAAACAGTCTCGCCTTCGTTGACGTCGAGTCCGTGCGCCATGTCCTGCGCCGCCTTCAGGGGAAAGCCGGCGTGGACGTGTAACGCACCCTTCGCCCGCCCGGTCGTGCCGCTGGTGTAGATGACCATCAGCGGGCTGTCCGGCGCCAGGCTCAGGTTTTCCCATACGGGTTCGGCGGCAGCGACGAGCCGCTGCCAGTCGTGGTCCCTGCCTTCCTGCCAGGGCACTTCGCGCCCGACCCGGCGCAGCACCACCACGTGCTCGACCGACGGTGATACGGCGACGGCCGCATCGGCAGTCTCCTTCATGGCCACCACCTGGCCGCGCCGGTAGAAGCCGTCGGCGCAGAGCAGCACCTTGGCCTCGCCGTCCTGCAGCCGGTTGGCGATGGCTTCGGGGCCGTAGCCCGAGAAGAGCGGGATGAAGATGGCGCCGATGCGAGCGCAGGCCAGCAGCGCCACCGCGGTCTCCGGCACCATCGGCAGGAACAGGCCCACCCTGTCGCCCGGCTCCACGCCGAGGGTGCGAAGGGCGCCGGCAAAGCGCGCCACCTCCTTGCTCAACTCGTCGTAGGTCAGTCTGCGCACCTCGCCCGGCTCGCCTTCCCAGATCAGCGCCGGCCGGTCGGCAGTCGGTCCCTCGAGCCAGCGATCCAGGCAGCTGCCGACGATATTGAGGCGAGCGCCCGAAAACCAGCGCGCCCACTCCACTCCGTCGCTCAGGTCCAGGACCTGCTCGTAGGGCCTGTCGAAGCGAAGGCCCAGGTCCTGGACCAGGGCCGGCCAGTACCACTCGGGCTCCTTGACCGAGCGCTCCTGCAGCTGAGCCAGGCTGGCCAGGCCATGCCGGCGGCGGAACCGGTCCAGGCGGCTGCGCTCGATGACCTCGGCGGAAGGCTCCCACATGACGTCACCGATCGCGATCGGCTGCATGGCCGGGATTCTAGTCGACAGCGGCCTTCCAGCCAGGTGTCGGGCCGCCGCTGCTGGTTCCCCGATGATCGAGAATCAGCGCATGGCGAATGAAGTCTTCGAGGTTGTGCGCACGGTACTGGCCGTGCGCGAATATGCGGACCGGGCAGTGCCCGCCGAGGTGGTGGATCGGATTATCGAGGCGGCGCGCGTCACAGCCAGCTCGATGAACCGCCAGCCCTGGCATTTCGTGCTGGTCCGGGACCGAGCGAACCTCCGGGAGCTGGGCCAGCTGGTCAAGACAGGACCCTACATCGCTGACGCGGCGCTGGCGATAGTCGTCGCCTGCGAGAAAGAGAGTAAGTTCGGCGTCTCCGACGCGAGCCGGGCGATCCAGTCGATGATCCTCACCGCTTGGGCTGACGGCGTGGGCTCCAATTGGACGGGCTTCGGCGGCCTGGAAGGCGTTCGTCGGAAGGTGGGCCTACCCGAGCAGTACGACGTGCTGGCGGTGATCCCGTTCGGTTATCCGAAGCGCTCGCTCGGCAAGGGCCGGAAGCAGCGCAAGCCGCCAGCCGAGGTGGTCTCGGCCGGGCGCTTCGGCACGCCGCTGCACTAACTGTCCAGCCGTTGGAATGCGCTGCAAGAGTCCTCCGCCACCGCGGTAGCGCTCCGGCGCTGCTCCGCGTCGGCGCGGCAATCTCGTCGGGGCTTCAAATTTCAGGCAGGGTCTAGGAGGAGCTCCCGACCGAGCAGCTTCTCGGCCTCCTGGCGCAGCTCCCAGAAGTTGCTCCAGGCCGCATCGGCCTGCGCGAGCCGGCCGGCGGCCACTGCGTCACCGCCGCGAGCCGCGCTCACCGCTCGCGCCTGAGCCAGGCGCCAGCGATCGTAGGCCCGCTCGACAGTCACCTCGACGAGCTCCGGCCACTCTTGTCCGGCGTCGAGGCGACGGGCAGGGAGGACCAGGAACTTCCAGGACGCGGATGCTGTCACTCGAGCGACTCGGGGCTCGCCGGGACGCCGACCCGCGTGCGAGCGAGGTGTCGGATTGCGCCGGTTGGCGGAGACGAGCCCCTGCTGGAGCGCGAAGACTGCGTTGTGGGCGGCGTGGAGGGTGTTGTAACGCAGGCAGGCGGCAGGGCCCAGCTGGACCTGAAGGTCGAGCAGCGCCTGAGCCAGCTGTGGCGGCAGTACCCGCTGCCCGGCCAGGCGGAGCTGCTCGATGCTCTCCAGCAGGCGGTCGGACTCGTCCAGCAGGCGCCTGCGCTGGAAGTCTGAGGTGCGCTCGGAGCTCTGAAGCTGAACCGCCACGAGCACACGCTAGAGGCCTGCGGCGGACGGACTCCGGACATTCCGTCAGATGTCCTTTTTGGTGACTTCGCAGCCTAGATTTGCAGCAGGCGCTCCGCGTTGCCACGCAGCAGCTTTGCCAACACCGGCTGACTGATGCCCAGCTGGTCCAGTTCGTCAAGGCAGCGCTGAGGCTGAATGAAGGGATAGTCGGAGCCGAAGAGGAACTGGTCCTGGAGACGGCCCTTCAGCGCCGAGATGACGCTCTCCGGGATGTAGCGCGGCGCCCAGCCGGAGATGTCGATGTGCACGTTGGTCTTGTGAAGGGCGATGGCGAGCATCTCCTCGTGCCAGGGATAGCCGAAGTGCGCAGCGATGACCTGCAGCCGGGGAAACTCAGCGGCCACTGTGTCGAGCCGGATGGGGCGGCAGTAGTCGAGGCGGATGCCCTGACCCCCCGGCATGCCGGCGCCGATGCCCGAGGTGCCTGTGTGGAAGAGGCTGTGCAGGCCCAACTCCTGACACTTGGCGAAGATCGGCCAGTGCCGCTCGTCGTCGGGAGCGAACTTCTGGATGGAGGGATGGAACTTGACGCCCCGCAGGCCGAGCTCCGCAATGCGCTCGACCCCCCGGACCGCCTCCGCTCCCTTCAGCGGATCGACGCTGCCGAAGCCCACAAAGCGACCGGGGAAGTCCATGACCGCCTGGGCCACGTACTCGTTGCTGAGCCGGGGCCGCCGGGTGGCCGTCTCCGCGTCCCAGGCGAGCAGCACTCCGACCAGGTCCCATTCCTCGTACTGGCGAGCCACATCCTCCAGCGACTGGCGAGATACCGGCGACCGGAAGTAGCGCTCGGCAGCCTCCGTGTAGCCCGCCAGCGTCTGGTCGAGCCACTCGGGCGTGGGCAGGTGGACGTGGAAATCAATGGCCCGCATCGCCAAGGCATAGTAGGGCTTGCGTCGCCGTCGCCAGGCCGTTTCTGGCCACCGGGTCAGCTGCGCATTCGTATTGCCGGTCAGCGATAGCCTGGCAACATTGGCATACGAGGTGAGGAGGAGTCGAATGCCGAGGTGATGGCTGAGCCGGACCCCGGCCGACCCGCGGCGGCAACGCTTCTGCTCCTGGCCGGTGGCGGGAGCCGGCGAATGGGCAGGCCCAAGGCCCTGCTGCCCTGGCAGGACAGCACTCTGCTCGAGTGGCTCGCGCGACGGCTCGCCCCTGGCTTCACGAGACTGCTCATCTCGGCCGCCCACCCCAGCCAGGTGCCGGCCTCGCTCCGCCCTCAGACGGTTATCGATCCGCGACCTGGGGAGGGGCCGCTGGCCGGCCTGGTGGCAGGTCTCCAGGCGGCGCCGGACCAGCCTCTGCTGGCGGTCGCCTGCGACATGCCGAACGTCACCCTCGCGCTGCTGAGCCGTCTCCTCCACGCCTCGCGAGGTTGGGACGCGGCCATGCCCCGTCTGGCCGGCCAGCCCCAGGCAACCTGCGCTGCCTACCAGCCCGCCGCTCTCGGCCCACTGGCGGCGGCCCTTCAGCAGCGCCGGCTCAAGCTCAGCGACGCGGTGGCCGGCCTGAGCGTCAATTGGCTGGACGACGAGGAGGCCAGCCTTTTCGAGAACCTGAACACGCCGGCCGATTACCGGCGGCTCTTCGACGCAATGCACGATGGGAGATAATCGGTGAGCCGGCGGGAAGGCCGGGAGTCTCCGCTGGGTTGGTTCAAAGGATTGCTGACTTGAAGATTGCCGTGACTGTGAAGCAGGTTCCCGACCCGAACGGGACGCCTGGACTGGACTCCGACAACACCCTCATGCGCGACCGCGAGGTGGTGCTGGACCCGGGCGATGAGTACGGCATCGAGGAGGCCCTTCAGCTGAAGGACAAGGCCGGCGGCGAGGTGCTGCTCGTTTCGATGGGTCCTGACAAGGCGCGCGACGCCATCCGCAAGGGTCTTTCCATGGGCGCCGACAGGGGGGTTCTCATCAGCGACCCACAGCTCGCGGGGGCCGACGCTCTGCTCACCGCGAAAGCACTCGCGGCGGCCATCAGGGCAGAGGCTGTCGACCTGGTCGTCTGCGCGACCGAGTCCTACGACGGCTCCACGGGCATGGTGCCGCCAATGCTGGCCGAGCTCTTGGGCGTGCCCCAACTGACCTTCGCCAAGCAGGTGGAGGTCACCGGGCAGCGGCTGACAGTGCACAGACAGACTGAGGCCGGCTATCAGGTCCTGGAAGCGGAGCTGCCGGCGCTCATCACAGTCACAGCAGGCATCGCCGAGCCGCGCTATGCCTCCCTCAAGGGAATCATGGCCGCCCGCTCCAAAGAGGTGAAGGTGATGAGCCTGGCCGAGCTTGCTGTCGAGCCAGGCCGGCCGGCCGAGTCGGTGGAGTCAATCGAGGACGCTGCTGCGCGAGCTGCAGGGGAGATAGTCGAGGACGACGGGACCTCGGGCGTGGAGCGGATCATGGCTGCCCTGACTGCGGCAAAGGTGATTTAGCCATGGCGGGCATCTTGGTTTACGCCGAGGTCGCGGAGGCTGGGCCCGCGGCCATCGCGCTGGAGCTTCTGAGCAAAGCCCGGGAGCTGGGTCAGGTCGATGCCGTCGCCCTGGGTCCGGGCGCCCGGGAGGCGGCGGTTCGACTCGGCGCCTACGGCGCCAGGCGAGTCTTCCTCAACGACGACCGTGCCTTCGCCGAGTACCTGGCGGAGCCGGCCACAGACTGCCTGGCGGCTCTCATCCAGCGCGAGTCGCCAGATCTCATCCTGTTCGGTTTCACCTCAGACAGCCGTGAGGTTGCCGGCCGGCTGGGCGCGCGCCTCGATGTGGGTGTGATCTCCAACGCGCTGGACATCTCCAGCGCTGGTGGCGGCTACACGGCGCAGGTGCCGTACTTCGGCGGAGCGCGGGTGGCCAGCTATCGAGCCAACAACCACCCGGCCATAGTGCTCGTCAGGCCCAAGTCCTTTGAGGCCAGCGAGTCGGGCGGACAGGCGGAAATGGTGGAGATCGAAGCTGCCATCGCTGAGGGCTCACGCCGGTCACGGATCAGTGAACGCCATGACGAGGTGTCCGACCAGGTGAAGCTGGAGGATGCGCGGATAGTGGTGGCCGGCGGCCGCGGGCTGGGGGGCCCCGAGAACTTCGCCCTGGTCGAGGGACTGGCGTCCGCTCTGGGCGGGGCGGCGGGCGCCACGCGCGCCATAGTGGATGCCGGCTGGGTGCCCTACTCCTTTCAGATCGGCCAGACTGGCAAGACGGTCAGGCCGGGGGTCTACATCGCCGCAGGGATCTCGGGCGCGATGCAGCACACGGTGGGCATGAAGGGCGCCAAAGTGATCGTCGCCATCAACAAGGACGCCCAGGCGCCGATCTTGAAACTGGCCGATCTGGGCGTGGTGGGGGATGTGACCAAGATCCTGCCCAGGCTGACGGAGGCGGTGAAGGCCAAGCGCGGCGCCTAGGACCGCACGCCGCCTGCGGCTTGCCGGAGCGAGCGCCCTGCCCCGAGCTACTGCCCAATCGGCCGTTACGCAACTAGCATTGCTTCCAGCACCTCGCTTCTCACCACAACGGAGGAAGTCCAGCCATGTCGACTGAGCAGAGCCAAGGCCCGGCCATCGAGACGATGCTCTTGGAGCAGCGCCGTTATCAACCCGATCCCGCCTTCACAGAGCAGGCCAATGCGAAGGCGCCGATCTATCAGACCGATCCTGACGAGTTCTGGACCGAGGAGGCGCGTCGCCGGGTCAGCTGGTTCCAGCCGTTCACGCAGCTCAAGGAGTGGGACCCGCCCTTCGCCAAGTGGTATCTGGGCGGCAAGCTGAACGTCTGCTACAACTGTGTCGACCGCCACGTGGAGAGCGGCCAGGGCGACAAGGTGGCGTTCCACTGGGAGGGCGAGCCGGCCAACGAACGGCTCGACGTCACCTTCGCCGAGCTGCAGCGCCGGGTGGTTCGCCTTGCCAACGGGTTGAAGAAGCTGGGGGTCGGGAAGGGCACGGCCGTCGCCATCTACATGGGCATGACGCCTGAGCTGCCAGTGGCCATGCTGGCCTGCACCCGGCTGGGTGCGCCGCACACAGTGGTTTTCGGAGGCTTCAGCTCCGACTCGCTCTCCAGCCGCATGAACGACATGGGCTGCGAAGTGCTGATCACCCAGGACGAGGGCTGGCGGCGGGGCAAGCGGGTGCCGCTGATGCAGACGTCGGCAGAAGCTATGGCGGCCGCTCCCGGCGTTCGCCACGCGGTGGTGCTGAGGCGGACTGAAGCGGAGGTGCCCATCACGGAGGGCCGCGATGTGTGGTGGCACGATCTCTGCGCTGACGTCAGTGACGAGGCTGAAAGCTGCCCCTGCGAGCCGATGGGCTCAGAGGACGTGCTATTCCTCATGTACACGTCCGGAACGACTGCCAAGCCCAAGGGCATAGTGCACAGCACGGCCGGCTACCTGGTGGGTACCGCCACCACCCATCACTACATCTTCGACATCAAGCCGGACACCGTGTACTGGTGTGCCGCCGACGTGGGCTGGATCACCGGTCACAGCTACATCGTCTACGGGCCACTCTGCAACGGCACGACAAGCGTTCTCTACGAGGGGACGCCTGACTTCCCCGACAAGGATCGCTGGTGGGAAATCGTGGAGCGCTACCGCGTGAGCGTGCTCTACACAGCTCCCACCGCCATCCGTTCCCATATGAAGTGGGGCCCTGAGTACGCACGCAAGCACGACCTCTCATCGTTGAAGCTGCTGGGCAGCGTGGGGGAGCCGATCAATCCGGAAGCCTGGGTCTGGTATCGCGAGCACATCGGCGGCGACCGCACGCCCGTCGTCGACACCTGGTGGCAGACCGAGACCGGCATGATCATGATCACGCCGCTGCCCGGGGTCACAACCCTCAAGCCGGGCTCCGCCACGCAGCCGTTTCCCACCGTGGATGCGGCCGTCTTCAGTGAGAAAGGCGAGGCGGTGCCCCTCGGTGGCGGTGGTTACCTGGTCCTGCGCCAGCCCTGGCCCGCCATGCTGCGCGGCATCCACGGAGATCCAGAGCGGTACAAGGAGACCTACTGGTCCAAGTACGAAGGTATCTACTTCGCGGGGGACGGCGCCCGCGTCGACGAGGAAGGCGACTTCTGGCTGCTCGGCCGCATCGACGACGTCATGAACGTGGCAGGCCATCGCATCTCCACGATCGAGGTCGAGTCGGCTCTCGTCGACCATCAGAAAGTCGCCGAAGCAGCGGCCTGCGGACGGAACGACCCCCAGACCGGCCAGGCGGTGGTCGCCTACGTCACGCTCAAGGGCGGGGAAGAAGGCTCGCCGGAGATGATGCAGGAGCTCCGCCAGCACGTTGCTCGCAAGATCGGCAAGTTCGCCGCCCCCGCCAACATAGTGTTCACACCCGAGCTGCCGAAGACGCGTTCGGGCAAGATAATGCGCCGCCTGCTGCGCGACGTCGCCGAAAAGCGGCAGCTCGGTGATACCACCACCCTGGCGGATCCCGCGGTGGTGGAAGAGCTTTCCAGCCGGGGCCGCGAGCTGGCTGGCAGCGAAGAGGCTTAGTTGGAGGTGAGGGCGGAGCTGGTCGGCAACGTCTGGAAGGTGGAAGCCCAGGCCGGCCAGCAGGTCGAGGAAGAGGACGTGTTGCTCATCCTGGAGTCGATGAAGATGGAGATCCCGGTCACTGCTCCCATCCGCGGCACTGTCAAGGAGATCAGGGTCAAGGAGCAGGACGTGGTCAAGGAAGGCCAGGTCCTGGCGGTGATCGAATAACGGTGACCAACCCCGTCGGAGCGGCGCCCAGCGAGGTGCCGGGCGCCGCTCGCCAACGAGTCCGCCTCACGCCCCGCCTCCGGGCTGTGCTGGCCGCGGTGCCGGCCGCCGACTCGGTGGCGGACATCGGAGCGGGCGGCGGCCAGGTGGCCCTCGCGCTCCGCGAGAGAGGTCTGGAGGTCATCGCGACTGAGCTGACGGAGGCCGGGCATGCCTTGCTGCCGCCGGAGCTGGACAGGCGCTGCGGCGACGGCCTTCAGGGCCTGGTCCCGGGCGAGGTGGAGGGCGCGGTCCTGGCCGGGCTGGGCGGGCACAGCATCATCCGCATCCTGACCCGGTCGCCGGCGGTGGTGGCCAGCCTGGCCTGGCTCGTGCTCCAGCCGCAGCAGCACTCAGAAGCCCTGGAGCAGTGGCTGAGCGATGCTAATTACCGAGTGGAGCAGCGGTCAGGTGTGATGGAGCGAGGCCGCTCCTATACAGTCCTCAGAGCCCGGCCACCGGCGTGAACGCCCCCGAAACCGCCCTCCGGCATCAGCAGCTGACCGCCCGGTCCGTCCAGCTCAGGCATCGTCAGGAGCGGGATCGGGAAGAGCTGGAGACCCACGCCGAGGTTGACGACCTGCGGCAGCAGGTGGCCAGCGCGGAGGCGCGCTTGGCGGTGCTCAACTCGGGCCTTAACGATTGGGAGCGTGAGGTTGGGCTGCACAGGGCGCGGATGCAGTCTCGGCAGCGGGATCTGATGAGCGGACGGCTCAAGAACTCGGCCGAGCTGATGAAACTAGATCACGAGGTTCAGGGGCTGAAGCTCAAGCTGGGCCAGGAGGAGGACCGGGAACTGGAGCTGATGGAAGAGCAGGAAGCCGCCCAGGCGACCCTGCGCCGGCTCGGCGCCGAGCTGTCGGCGGCCGCGCAGCGCGCCGATGCCGCCCGGCCGGCGCTCCAGGCGCGGGTCAGGGCAGCTGAAGTCGAGTTGGCCCAAGTCGATGCCGAACGCGAATCGCTCTGGTCGGCTCTGCCACCGGAATGGCAGGCCGTCTACAGCCGGGTCGAGAGCCGCCTGGCCGACCCGGTCGCCCAGGTGGAGCACGCCCAGTGCCAGAGCTGCCGGGTCGGTCTCACCTCCAGCGGGCTCCAGGGGCTCCGCAGAGGCCAGGTCCTGCTCTGCGACAACTGCGGACGCCTGCTGGTGATGGTCTGAGCCACGCCCAGCCGCCGCGGTCGCTGCGGCTCTTCACGGACGGCGCGGCGCGAGGAAATCCCGGTCCGGCAGGGCTCGGCCTGGTCATCGAGGACTCGGCGGGCCAGCGCCTCTGGGGCGGCTGCCGCTTCATTGGCACGGCCACCAACAACCAGGCGGAGTACCTGGCCCTGATCGAGGGTTTGCAGCGAGTCGGCGAGTGGCGCCCGGACAAGCTTGAGGTCTACCTTGACTCACTCCTGGTAGTGGAGCAGATGAGGGGCCACTACCGGGTCAAAGCTGTCGAGTTGAAGCCGCTGCATCGCCAAGCCCAGGCGCTTCTGGCCGGCTTTTCCGATGCCAGCATCGCCCACGTCCGGCGCGAGAACAACCGCGGTGCTGACGCGATGGCCAACAGGGCGATCGACGAGTACAGCCCATCCGCCGACGATTGAGCCGGCACCACGCCACGCTCGAAAGAGACGGGCCGAGCGCTTGTGAACCGCCCAGGTGCAGGTGGTAACATCGGCGCTGGTCGAGGCGGCCGGGTGACCGCTCCGCACTAAATATGCGGGGAGGAAAGTCCGGGCTCCACAGAGCAGGGCGCTGGGTAACGCCCAGTCAGGGCGACCTGAAGGAAAGTGCCACAGAAATGACACCGCCGGCCTTTAGGCCGGTAAGGGTGAAATGGTGCGGTAAGAGCGCACCGGCGGTCGGGTGACCGGCCGGCCAGGCAAACCCCGCCCGGAGCAAGACCAAATAGGAGGGCGCCGCCCGCGGTGCGGGAGAAACGCTGCTCGCCGAGCCCTCGGGTCGCGGTCGCAAGAGACGCCGGGCAACCGGCGTCCCAGAGAGATGGTCACCACCCCCCCAAGGGGCACAGAACCCGGCTTACAGGCCGCTCTCGACCACTTCAGCCACGGGTGCCCGCCGCCCCTGTCACCCAACTGCGAGCTGCCGGTGCTCAGAGTGGGGAGGCATAGAACTTGAGAAGGCTGCTGGCGGCGGGCGTCGTCGGGGCCGTCGTGATCGGCGTCCTCCTCCTGGCGCTCGCCTATCGCAACCAGAGTCGCTCAAGCCAGCAACCGTCGGAGCCGGGAGTGGGCGAGGCGCAGGGGCTGCTGGGCCAGGCCGGATTCCGGATCAAGGTCAGCCATGTCACCCGGGATCTCCCGCAGGCCGGCCTGCCGGCGGCCGGCGCTGGCCTGCGCTACGTCGGACTAGACGTCACCTTCTACAACGACTCGCAGAGCCAGCAGCGAGCCGACCCCGGCGACTTTCAGCTGCGCGATTCGCAGGGAGGGCTGCACAGCCACGTCGGGCTGGGGGCAAGCTCAGGACAGTGTGCCGCCTGGCGTGTGGCGGACCTGCACGCCAGGGGGAAGGAGGGCGAACCGCCGCGCGACCAGTCGGCCGACCAGGTGGGCCCGGTGTTCGGCCCTGTCGGCCTCTGCTTCGAGGCTGGTGGCGCCCCCGCTGGGCCCCTGGTTCTGCTCTGGAATCCAGACGTCGGGTTCTTGCTGCCCGGAGTCCAGCTGACGCTGCCTTAGCGCCGGAGGATCTCGGAGGCTGAGAAGTTCCCGCAGGGCTCATGGGTCTCCGACACTGGTCAGGTCGGCGCGGTGAGGGGAGGCCGACCTCCCCTCACCGCTGTGGGTCAACTTCAAATGGTTGCCAGAAGCTCGGCGAGCCGGTCCCCCGACTCGGTAGCCCCGGTCTCCATTCCGGCGCCGACCATGCCGTCACGGTCCTCAATCGACTGGTAGACGGATTTCGTCGTCATCCGGGTCTTGCCGTCGACGTCTTCCAGAGTGACAGTCTCCATCAGCACATGGCCCGGCATGCCTTCGAATTCAAAGGTGTTGACAATGCGCTCCGGCGGAACTATCGCGTGATACACGCCGTGGAAGGCGTACTCACTGCCGTCGGGCTCGCGGCCTATGAACCGCCAGGCACCGCCGGGTCTCAAATCCATTTTGTCGACGATGGTGGTCTGGCTCCTCGGGCCCCACCACTTGGGTATCAGATTGGGATCGGTGATGGCTTTGAACACCACCTCTCGCGGCGCATCGAAGACCCGGGTCACCACTACCTCTTGCGTGCCCGGCCGGACAATGAATTCAGTGCTTGTCATGTGACTTCTCCTTCATTTCGCATCGCTGTTAGGGGTCGAATTGTTTGATGGGTGGAGCTCTTATCGATCGTTACGTCCCTCCTCCTCGTCCTTGAGCTGCCGTAGGTAGTCGTCGAGCCGGTCGAACCGCTCTTCCCAGAGCTCGCGATAGCGCTCCAGCCAGTCGGCCACCTCCTTCAGGCGCTGCACCTCGAGTTGACAGGGGCGCCACTGCGCTTGTCGCCCCTGAGTGATCAGGCCCGCTCGCTGGAGCACCTTCAAATGCTTCGAGACCCCGGGAAGACTGAGCTTGAAGGGCGCGGCCAGCTCGGTGACCGTCGCCTGTCCTTCGCCGAGGCGGGCGAGGATCGCCCGCCGCGTCGGATCAGCCAGGGCCGCGAAGGTGACGCTCAATTCATCAGTGCTCATGTGTACTTTTCCAGCTGGCTAATTAGCTAGTTAGAAGAATAGCAGTTGCTGGACTTGCTGTCAAGGGAGTGCCGCGACCGCGACTTCCACCCGGCTCTTTCACGCCGCGGCAACTGCCTGCCCGGGCCGCGCACCTTGCCCGTCAGCCAGCTCAGACGCGCTCCAAACTGTTGTTCGTAGGACGTCGCGCGGACTACGTGATGTTGGGGCGCCTGTGCAAGGCGACCCTAGATGTAGTGCGTACAGGCGCGATCCGTGATCGAGCCCCACAACATGTGGCGTTAGCGGCGTTGACAAAGCCCGGGACTGACGCTAGGGTGTGTGGTAGATCGCGGTGAAATGTGGGGAAGAGTGGTAAACAACGCAATGCAGCAGCACACATCCCAGCCAACGTCGCACCACAATTTCAGCTTCGTCTCGCAGCTGCTCTTCCCCGCTGCCGCGGTTTTCTTCACAGCGGCCCAGCAAGCCTAGGCATATGTTCTCGGGTACGCATCGGGTCCGGGTGGACGAGAAGGGCAGGTTGGCGGTCCCGGCCCAAATCCGGCGCCAGCTCCCCGAAGGCAGTTACATCTCTATCGGTCAGGATCAGGTGCTCACCATCTACCCACCCGGACTCTGGGAACGCCTGGCCAGCGGTCTGCAGGACCCCCTCTTGGGGCCGGAGCAGCGGGCCCTGGCGCGAACGCTCTTCTCCAAGGCAGTCCCCTGCGAGTTCGACTTGCAGGGTCGCGTTAGCCTCTCGCCGGAACAGCGGCGCCTGGCTGTCATCGAACCCCGCTCGACAGTGGCGGTGATCGGCAGCGGAGCCAGGGTCGAGATCTGGGCCGAAGACCGCTGGGACACCTATTCAGGCGAAGTGGAGGCGCGCTTCGACGAGTTGGCTGACCAGGTGATCAAGCAAGGCGTTTAGCCGAACGCACCGACGTGCACATCGCAGTTCTTTCACAAGCCTCAATACGACTCCTGCAACCCCTGCCGGGTGCTGTCTTCGTCGACTGCACCTTCGGCGCCGGCGGCCACAGCCGCCGGCTGCTGGAGCAGATCCAACCGGGCGGCCGGCTGCTGGCGCTCGACCAGGACGAGCGCGCCGTTCAGGCGGCGCGTCAGCTGGCGGAACAGTGGCCCGGCGCGGTCACCGCGGTTCATGGCAACTTCGCTGATCTCGTCCAACTGGCGGGGGAGCACGGCTTCACAGCAGTCGCTGGCATCCTCTTCGATCTGGGCTTCTCGAGTGATCAGCTGGAGGACCCGCAGCGTGGTTTCAGCTTCCTGCACGAGGGCCCCCTGGACATGCGCATGAACCGCACCCAGCAGCTGACAGCAGCGCAAGTGGTGAATGAACTGCCAGCCCGGGAGCTGGCGCATCTAATTCGATCTCTCGGTGAGGAGAGATGGGCGGCGCGGATTGCCGAGTTCATCGCGGCCAGGCGTCCGCTGACCACCACTCTCGATCTGGCTGAAGCAGTAAAAGCGGCGATGCCCAGGGGCGCCTGGCCCAAGGGTACCCACCCAGCGACCCGAACCTTCCAAGCGATCCGCATGCACGTCAACGACGAGCTGGGAAGCTTGCGCAGGGGTCTGGCAGGAGCCACTCAGATACTCAATCCCGGTGGGCGTATGGCGGCGATTTCCTTCCACAGCCTGGAAGACGCTGAAGTGAAACGCTTCTTCATCGCCGAGTCGAAGGACTGCCTCTGTCCCCCGCAGCAGCCAGTCTGTACCTGCGCTCACCGGGCCACGCTTCGGATCCTCACCCGCAAGCCTCTGCGCCCTGACGAGGCGGAGGTGACGAACAACCCCCGGAGCCGTTCCGCTCGCCTGCGAGCAGCCGAGCGCCTCTAGTGAACGGTTGACGACAGCCAGTCCTTCACAACCCGGCTCCAGTTCTAACCACCAAGTCCTGGCGGGCAGCGGCTCTTTCCCCGAAACCCGCGCCGCAGCGCCCGCCAGGCACCAATTCCGCACGGCGTCACAGCAGTCACATTCCAGCAACGAGGCACCACTTGGTAACACCCCGAATACTTCAACAGCGACGCCTTCACCCGGGCTGGCCGCAAACGAGCGGACAGCGAAGGCGGCGTGCCAGCGCGCGCCCGCTGCTCCACCAGGCCGGGAGCGCCGCCGCCCGCCGCGTGCGCTTGACCGCCGGCTTCACACGCCTCTGCGCTGCGCTGGCTGTACTGCTGCTGGCGGCCGCCGCCTACCTGGTGGTGGCTGCCCAGGCGACTCAGTCCTCCTATGACCTGGCGCGGTTGAAGCAGCAGAACGAGCAGCTGCAGGCAGAACAGAACCAGCTTCGCTACCAGTCAGCCACCCTGCACGCCCCGGCTCGGGTTGAGCAGGAGGCTCAGCAGCTCGGCATGCAGCGCCGCGCGGACCAGAGGGTGCTGGCGGTTGAGGCAGGCGTTGACCTGCAGAAGCCGATCGGCCCCGACCCGGCCGATGACCTACCTCGCTGGCAGCGCCTGCTGGGCCGCCTCTTCGGCCGGGACGGCTGACGGTGGCAGTGAGTGATTTCCCGGCCGGCCAGCGCCGGTTGAGCTCGCCGCCGCGTCAGGGCCTCTCAGGCAGCAGGCGCCAGGAGCCAGGCGGACAGCTCCCTCGCCTGCGCGTGCTCTGGCTCCTGGTGGTGGCCATCCTCCTGGCGGTGACGATCTGGGGTCGCCTTGCTTACTGGCAGGTGGTGCAGCACAACGGCCTGGGTCAACTTGCGGGCGACCAATACCTGCACTCGATCCCGCTGCCCGCCAGCCGGGGTTTGCTGCTCGATCGTGAGATGCGGCCCTTGGCGGTCAACTCGACCGTGTACGACGTGACCATCGCGCCCAGCCAAATTGATGTGGCTGACAGGGATCGGGTGGGCGGCGTGCTGTCGCTGGTGCTGGGCGTCGACCCGCAGGCTATGACGACGCTGCTCGCCTCTGGCAAGCAGTTCGCCTATGTGGCGCGGCGGCAGCCGAAGGAGAAGGTCGACCAGCTTCGCGCCGCACGGCTTCCGGGCGTGGATCTGCAGGCTGTCGAACAGCGACAGTATCTGCCTGGCGGAGTTCCCAACAGCACCTTGGCCTCTCAGCTGCTCGGCTTCGTCGACTGGAACGGCAGGGGCCAGCGAGGTGTGGAGCAGGGCTATCAGAAGCAGCTGGCCGGGAGGCCTGGCCACGAGTCCAGCTACACCGACCTGTACGGCCGCCAGATAGTGCTGGGTCCCGACAGCCGGGTGCCGGCCCAGAACGGCGCGCCGTTGGTGCTGACAGTGGACGCAAACATCCAGTACGCCGCCGAACAGGCCATCGCGCAGGGCGTGCAGGACGCCAAGGCCGAGGCTGGCAGCGTCATAGTCATGGACACGCAAACGGGGGGCATAGTCGCCTGGGCCAGCGCGCCCGGCTACGACGCCAACCAGTTCGCCAGCCAGGACCCGAACCGGCTGCGGGACCCGATAGCAGCCCAGGTCTATGAGCCGGGCTCGATCATGAAGGTGGTGACGCTGGCCGGGGCCATCGACAACGGCAGCATCACGCCCGAAACGACGATCAACGATCCGGGCTACATCAACGTTGGCGGCGTCACTCTCCATGACTACGACCTGGCCAACCACGGCACCATCACGATGACCAACGTCCTCGAGCGCTCACTCAACGTGGGCGCTGTGCGAGCGGAGGAGGCGATGGGCAAGGACGCCTATCTACGCAACCTGAAGGCCTTCGGTTTCGGCCAGCCGAGCGGCATCGACGTGGCGGGTGAGTCGGCCAGCCCGCTCCGCCAGCAGTGGCGGGATGCAGAGCTGGCCACCGCTTCCTACGGCCAGGGTGTCGCCGTCAACATGGTCCAGATGTGCGCGGCGCTGAACGCCGTCTCCAACGGCGGCGTCTACGTCCAACCCCATGTCGTGCAGTCGGAGGCTGGGCGGCCCGTGCCGATCGCCGCTCCTCGGCAGGTGATCAGCGCCCAGTCAGCCGCCACCATGCGCATGATGATGCGCTCGGTGGTGCAGCACGGCGCCGGCCATCTGGCTCGCATCCCCGGCTTCGAGCTGGACGAGGGCGGCAAGACAGGCACCTCCAACATCCCCGAGAACGGCAAGTACAGCAAGGATGTCTGGGCTTCCTACGCGGGCTTCCTGCCGGCCGACAACCCGCGCTTCACGATGCTCGTGGTGGTCAAGCACCCCAACAACGGCAGCGACGACCACAACGAGGGCTACTACGTCTCCGCCCCGATCTGGAAGACCATCGCTCAGCAGATGATCCTCCAGTGGCGCATCGCCCCGGAGAACCTGCAGCCGGTCTAGTGGATTAGCGCCAGCACGGGGCCCAGCCGGCGGCGGCCGCTTGATCCGGTAAACAAAGCCACGTGGACCTGACACTGGAGGAGGTGGCGATGGCGACGCGGGGCCGCGTCCTGAACGCTGCACCCGGCTTCCGCGTGAACACCTTTGCGACAGACTCCCGCCAAGCGAGAGCCGACGGTCTCTTCTTCGCCCTGCGGGGAGCTCAGCTGGACGGGCACGCCTACGTCCCGGCGGCGGCGGCGAGGGGGGCGGCGGTGGTGGTCGAGCGCACCGCGGCGCTTCCGGTCGAGGCTCCGGCGGTGCAGGTGCAAGACACCTGGCAGGCGCTTTTCGATCTGGCCGCCCACGTTCTCCGCCGCACGGCGCCAGCAGTGATCGGAGTCACCGGCAGTAACGGCAAGACCTCGACTCGGGAGATGGTGGCTGCCGTCCTGGGCAGCCGCTATCAGACGCTGCAGACGGCTGCCAACCTGAACACGGAAACAGGCGTGCCGCTGACGCTCCTGCGCCTCGAAGCCAAGCATGAGGTGGCGGTGATCGAGATGGGGATGCAGGGACCGGGTGAGATCGCCCGGCTGGCTCGCCTGGCCGGCCCCCGGGTGGGGGTGATAACCGGCATTGGAAGCGTGCACGCCGAGTACTTCCCGGAGGGCAAGGACGGCGTCTGCCGGGCGAAGGGAGAGCTGCTCCAAGCCCTGCCGGAAGACGGGCTCGCGGTCCTCAACGCAGACGATCCCTACTACCAGCCGCTGGCAGAGCTCAGCCGGGCTCCGGTCCTCGGCTTCGGTTTCGCCCGGGGCGAGCTCCGGGGTGCGGCCTACAGGCCGCTGCCCGAGGGGGGCTCGCTGATCCAGGTCGACGGTGTCCAGGTTCGGCTCGGGCCGAGCGGCCGGCACCAGGCCCGCAACGCCCTGGCGGCACTGGCGGTGGGCAGCTTCTTTGGGATCGGCGTCGAGCAGGCGGCGGGGGCGCTGGCTGGCCTGCAGGTGGAACACCGCTTGCAGCCGCGCCGGGCTCCGGCCGGCTTCATGATCCTGGACGACGCTTACAACGCCAGCCCTGAGTCCATGCTGGCCGCCTTCGAGACGCTGGCCGAGCGGCCGCGTCGAGGGCGCCTACTGGCGCTTCTGGGTGAGATGAGGGAGCTGGGCGAGCTGGCGCCGGCCGCCCATGAGGAGGTCGGCCGGCGCGCCGCCGAGGTCTTCGATCAGGTTGCTGTGGTGGACGCGGGCTACGGCCAGCTCCTGGCCCAGTTTGCCGGCGCCGAGCTGCTGAAGGACCACGCCGCCGCCGCCGCTTGGGTCAGAGCCAACGCGCAGGCTGACGACCTGGTCCTGATCAAGGCCTCGCACGGTGTGGCCCTTGACCGGGTGGTGGAGGAGCTGCTGGCGTGAGCCTTGCTCTGCTCGCCGCGCCCACCGGCCTGGCCTTCGACCTGATCACAGTCGCAGCTGCCTTCTTCATCTGCCTGGCGCTCTATCCGCTGCTCATCCGTCGCTTTCGGCGCGTGGGCGTGGGCCAGGTGATCCAGGCCGAGCTTGCCCCGGAGCATCAGCGCAAGGCAGGCACGCCGACCGGCGGCGGCATCCTCTTCGTGGCAGTTGCAGTGGCGGGCGGCCTGCTCTCTCTGCGAACGCATCCGGGCGCCCTGCCCTCGATAGTCGCCCTGGTCTTGTTCGGCGGCTTGGGTCTGCTGGACGACCTGCGCAAGCTGCGGGTGGGAGCGATAGGCATTCCCGCCCGCTTCAAGTTCCCTCTCCAGCTGCTGCTGGCCATACCGGTCGCCGTCCTGGCCTACGGCCCCCAGGTCGGCATACCCACCGAGCTCAACTGGGTGATACTCCCGCTGACAGTGCTCGCGGTGGCCGGAGCCGCCAACGCAGTCAACTTGACCGACGGCCTGGACGGCCTGGCCGGCGGACTCACTGTCATCGCCCTGGCCGCCTGCGTTCTGCTGCTGCCAGGAGCGCCGGCGGGGGAACGCGCAGTCGGGATGGCGCTGGTGGGCGGCCTTTTGGCCTTCCTGGTCTTCAACCGGCACCCGGCCCGGATCTTCATGGGTGACATGGGTGCCCTGGGCTTGGGGGCCACGCTGGCGGCGCTGGCAGTGCAGCAGGGTTGGGTCCTGCTGCTGCTGCTCTTGGGGCTGGTCTTCGTTCTTGTGACTCTCTCTGTCATCATTCAGGTGACGTACTTCAAGGCCACAGGCGGCCGGCGCGTCTTCAAGATGACCCCGATTCAGTTCACGTTCCAGTTAGCGGGTTGGTCCGAAAACCGCATTGCCCTGACGTTTTGGAGCGTCGGAGCGGTCGCGGCACTGGCCTCTGGCTGGATAGCGCACGCACTCAGGTGACCGCCGTCTCCCTGCCTCAAGCCGGCGCTCTGGCGCTGGTCGTCGGGGGGGTCCGCAGCGGCCTCTCCCTGGCCCGATTTCTGACCGGCCGCGGAATGCGGGTGCGCGTCTGCGACCTCCGTCCTGCTGAAGCGCTGGGAGAGTTCGCGCGAAGCCTGCCGGCCGAGGTGGAGACGGTCTTCGGCGGCTACGACGAAAGCGTCCTGGACGGCTGCGAGGCCGTCTACGCCAGTCCCGGCGTTCCCTGGCGGGCGGCGCTGTTGGAGGCCGCCCGAGCGCGAGGCCTGATCGTCTCCAGCGACATCGACCTGTTCTTCCAGCTCTCGCCGGCACCGATCATCGGCATCACCGGGACTAATGGAAAGACCACCACGACCGCCCTGCTGGGCGCAGTCCTGGCCCAGGGGGAGAGACCCGTGCTGGTCGGCGGCAACATCGGCCGCACAGTGCTGGAGCAGCTGGACCAGCTGAGCGCCGACCATTGGGTGGTGCTCGAGCTCTCCAGCTTTCAGCTCGAGTCGTGCTCAGCGCCCAAGCCGAAGATCGGCGTCGTGCTGAACCTCACGCCTGACCACCTGGACAGGCATGGCAGCCTGGCCGCCTACGTGGAGGCCAAGGCTCGACTGCTCAGCTTTCAGGACGAGGCTGATGCGGCAGCCTTGAACGGACTTGACCCGCTCTGCCGCGACCTCGCTGGTCGCACCCGCGCCCAGGTCCACTGGTTCGACCGGCATGAGCCTGTGCCGCCCAGCTCACTGCCGGGAGCGCACAACCGCCTGAATGTGCTGGCGGCGGCGTGCGCGGCCCGGCTGGCGGGGCTGACAGACAGCCAGATCGCAGCCGGCGTGCGAGCCTTTCCGGGCGTCGAGCACAGACTCGAGCTGGTCGGGGAATGGCACGGCGTGCGCTGGTACAACGACTCCAAGGCGACCAACCCCGACGCCGGTCTGGTCGCGCTGCAGGCCTTCCCGGGCACGCCCCTGGTGCTCGTCGCGGGCGGCTACGGCGGCGGCTTCGAGCTCGACAGCTGGCTCGCCGCGGTGCGAGCCCGGACCCAGGCGGTGGTGCTGCTGGGAGCGAGCGCTGCGGAGCTCTCCGAGCGCCTGGCAGGCCATCCCCAAAGCCGCGTGGACTCGCTGGCGGAAGCCGTTCAGGCTGCCGCCGAGCTGGCCGGGCCGGGCAGCTCAGTGCTCTTCAGCCCCGCCTACAAGAGCTTTGACATGTTCAGCGATTTCGAGGACCGCGGGCGGCGCTTCAAGGCGGCGGTCAAAGCCCTGCACGGCGAGGAGGCGAGGGTATGAGCGAGCCCCGCGCGAGCACAGCACGCTCCGTCAGGACCGGCCAGGCGGCGGACCGTTGGCTCTGGCTGCTCACCTTCGCGCTGGTCGGCTCCGGCCTGATCATGGTCTTCAGCGCCAGCCAGGCGCTCGCCTACGTTCAACACGGTTTCACCCTCTACTACTTTCTGCGTCAGGCGCTGTTCGCGGGTCTGGGGCTGATCGCGATGGTGGTCCTCGCCCGCTACGACTACCACCGCCTGCGCAAACATGCGCCGCTTCTGGCGGCGGCGGCGGCGCTGCTGATGCTGCTCGTGCTGGTGCCGGGGCTGGGCATCAGCGTGAACGGCGCCCGGCGCTGGTTCAGCCTGGGGCCGCTCAGCGCCTTCCAGCCCTCCGAGTTGGGCAAGCTCGCCTTTGCCGTCTACATCGCTCACTGGGTTGCCAAGCGCGGGGACCGGCTCCGGAGCCTGGCCGACGGCTTCCTACCGCTGGCCATCATGCTGGCGTTCGTGCTTGGGGTGCTGATGCTGCAGCGGGACCTCGGCACCGCCATGATCACCTGCTCCATCTTCATTGCCGTCTACTTCGCCGGCGGTGGCCGCAAGGGCCACCTGCTGCTGCTCGTGGCCCTGCTCCTAGCAGCCTTCCTCCTGCTGATCACTTTTGAGAGCTATCGCTCGCAGCGGCTGGGCGCGTTCCTGGACCCCTTCAAGGACCCGCTCGGCGTCGGTTTCCAGTCCAGCCAGGGGCTCCTGGCCCTCGGCAGCGGCGGTCTCACAGGCGTCGGCCTGGGCCACTCCATCCAGAAGTACTCCTGGCTGCCGGCCGCGCACACAGACTTCATCTTCGCCATCGTTGGCGAGGAAACGGGACTGCTCGGCACCACCGCGCTGCTGGGCGCCTTCACGCTGCTCGGCATTCGCGGCTACCGGGTGGCGATGCGGGCCGCCGACCGCTTCGGCATGGCGCTGGCGACCGGCATCACCACCTGGATAGTCTTTCAGGCCCTGCTCAATATGGGCACTGTCACTGACACGATCCCGGTCACTGGCGTGCCCCTGCCCTTCATCAGCTACGGCGGCTCCGCACTCGCCATCTGCATGGCGGCGATCGGCGTGCTGCTCAACATCAGCCGGCAGGGTGAGGACCAGCCCCACTTGCGCAGGAGGTTGGATGCGACTCTTGATCTCGGGCGGCGGCACAGGCGGTCACCTGTCCCCGGCGCTCGCCGTCGCTCAAGCGTTCCGCGCTGAGGAGCCCGAAGCGGAGATCCTGCTGGTCGGAAGGAGCGGCGGGCTGGAGGAGCACCTGGTGCCGGCCCTCGGCCTTCAGCTGGAGACGATCCGTGTGCGCGGGCTGAATCGCGACGCCGTCTGGACGAACCTGGCGCTGCCGGCGCTGCTGCCGGCGGCGCTGGCTCGGGGCCTGCGCATAGTGAACAGGTTTCGGCCTGACGTGGTGCTGGGCGTGGGCGGTTACGTCATGATGCCCTGCATCGCAGCGGCGCGATTGCGCCGGGTGCCCTATGTGCTCCAGGTTTCCGAAGCCGGCGGGCTGGCCAATCGGCTGGCCAGGCCGGGTGCGGCGGCCGCGTGCGTAACCTTCGCTGCCGACGTGGAGCGCTTTCCCACCCCGCGCACGGTGTTCACGGGCCAGCCGCTCCGCCCCGGCTTCCGGCGCGGCCGGCCGCAGGTGCCGCCCCGAAGGCTGCTGGTGATCGGCGGCAGTCAGGGCGCACGACGCCTGAACCAGGCGGTCTGGTACGCGCTGCCGGGCCTGCTGGAGCGGTTCGCTGAGGTGGTCCACCTGACCGGCCGGCAGGGCGAGGCGGAGGCGGCTAGGCACGCTCGCTCGGGCTACAGACCCCTGACCTTCAGCGACGATATGCCGGCTCTGCTCGCCGCGGCCGACCTCGTCGTCTGCCGAGCGGGGGTGGGTACCTGCGCCGAGCTGACAGCCGTCGGCCTGCCCGCTGTACTCGTGCCGGGGACCTTCGGCGGGGCCCATCAGGAGAAGAACGCGGAGCTGCTGGTCGCGGCCGGCGCCGCAGTGCGGCTGGCCGACGCACTCCTCAGCGGGCCGACCTTGCTGGAGGCGCTAGCGGGTCTCAGCTCGGATCAGCTCAACCGGATGGCCGAGGCCTCCGCCAAGCTGGGCAGGCCTGAGGCCGCCCGGGATGTGGTCCGCGTGCTGCGGGAGGTGGCAGCCTAATGCGTTTGT
>QHBT01000057.1 GCA_003244185.1 Candidatus Dormiibacter spiritus
CTTCATCCGGTACAGGCAACTAGTCTCTAGGTCGATGGAAGCGGTTGAAAGGCTCCCGCGGTGGATCGGCACAGCCGAGGCGCCGAAGGGTGAGCGCGGAGACGCTGCCTATACTGGGCCGTCCATGGGTTTGGCTCCGAATCAGACCCGGCGCGAGTTGAGCGGCGGGGCCCGTCTCCTGACGGCGGCGCTGCCCGACAGATCTTCCGCCAGCTTGGTCCTCATGTTCTCGGTCGGGTCTCGTTACGAGGAGGACCCGATCGGAGGCGCTTCCCACTTCATCGAACATCTCTTCTTCAAAGGCACCCGCCGCCGGCCAACTGCGAAGGCGATCGCGGAAACGATCGAGGGCGTGGGGGGCGTGATGAACGCGTCGACTGACAAGGAGGTGACAGTCTATTGGTGCAGGGTGCCAGCAGAACGGCTGGAGCTGGCCACCGACGTCCTCTGTGACATCGTCACTGACTCGCAGCTGGCGCCGGCAGACGTGGAGCGCGAGCGGATGGTGATCTTGGAAGAGCTGAAGATGTACCTGGACCAGCCGCAGGACTATGTGCACAGCCTCTTCGAACAGATAATGTGGCCCAGGCATTCGTTGGGCCGGGACATCATCGGCACCACCGAGTCCGTCGCCGGGACCAGTCGGGAGCAGCTGCTCGAATACATCCAGGCTCAGTACAGCCTTCGCAACCTGGTGGTTGGACTCTCCGGTTCGATCGACCCGGACCGCTCTGCGCGGGAGCTGGAAACACGCCTGCGGTTGCCCGCCGGCGGTGACGAGCGGGCTTCCACAGTCCCGGCCCCACTGGATTCACCCCAATTGCTGCTGCAGGCCAAGAAGACAGAGCAGGCACATATCTGCCTGGGCACCCGCGCCACTTCCTATCTGGATCCAGATCGCTACGCCCTGGACCTCCTCAACACGATCCTGGGCGAAGGCATGAGCTCTCGACTCTTCCTGGAGATCCGCGAGAAGCGGGGGCTTGCCTACGACGTGCACAGCTTCACCAGCAAGCACCGCGACGCCGGTTACTTCGCTGTCTATATGGGGGTCGACCCGAGAAAGGCGGAGGAGGCTGTCGATTCAGTGTTGGGCGTCCTCCGTCAGATCAGTGAGCAGTCGGTGCCGCCAGAAGAGTTGACCAAAGCCAAGGAGTACACCAAGGGCCGGCTGCGGCTGGGCCTGGAGGGCACCAACTCGCTGGCGAGTTGGCTGTGCCAGCAGGAGTTGTTGATGGGCGAAGTGAAGACAGTGGAGGAGGTCACCGGCCGGATTGATGCGGTGACTCCCGAGGACATCCGCAGAGTGGCTCAGCGCGTTCTCGACCAGCCCATCCGAATGGCCATCATCGGCCCTTTCAAGTCCGAAACACCTTTCCTGGCCGCGATCGGCGCCTGACTCGCGTCGGCGATCCAGGATCGCGGCCCCTCTATTTCAATTCAAGCCGCTTGCGGCAATGTATCGGTCTGGGAGAACGTTGGCTTCGCGCCGTCGACCGGGCCGAACCCAGGCAGGGGCAGGACTCGCAGCCAGGCCCGGCCCTCTATCTGGTCCCGCTTGACGGGTCCGAAGTAGCGGGAGTCGTTGGAGCGATTGCGGTTGTCACCCAGCACGAAGAACTCGTCAGGACCGAGCTGGCGGCCCTGCTGATCCCGGTCGGGCGGCACCGGGTAATCGGGAAACTGGGTTTCCGGTTCTTGGTTGACGTACGGCTCGTTCACCGCCTGGCCGTTGATGTAGACCCTGCCTGCCTTCATGAGAATGCGGTCACCAGGCAGGCCCACGACCCGCTTGATGAAGTCCTTGGAGTGATCGTAGGGATCCCGCATGATGACAATGTCACCGCGCTGGGGTGGCTGGAAGCGATAGCCGACAGTCACCGCGATCACGTAGTCCTGGTCCTTCAGTGTGGGGTACATGGAGGAGCCGAGGACGTGTACCGGCTGAACCACGAAGTGGATTACCAGGTACAGACCCAGGGCCAGCAGGCCCACCTGAAGCAGCTCTGTGAGCAGGCTGCGACTCTTGAACTTCACTCACAAAAGGTACCCACTGGTGGCGCTGGGACGTAAAAACGTGGAACGGTACTCCGCCGAGTGGGCGCACCAGTTGACGCGGGCTGTGGAACCGCTGCCGGACTACTGGCCCACTCACCAGCTGGCGCCGTGCCCCGGCCCTCCGCGGGCCGAGCAACGCTCTTGCGGCCGGGGCCGCCCGGCGCTCAGCTCAAGAGGGCTTGGACCAGCGCCTCAAGACCATCCTGGCTGCGGTAGGTGAAGACGACCTCGCCGCCCGTGAGACCGCCCCGCACTTCCACCAGGTCGTGCCAGCGTGCCCGCAGTCGCGTCAGCGCCTCAGCCACCTCCGGCTCCACCAACAGCGGCCGTCTCTCCGGCCGGGGCTTCCGGGGCGCCAGCTGGTGCTCCTGCGCCCAGCGCTCGGTTTGGCGCACTGACAGCCGTTTCGCCAGTACAGCCCGCAGGCCCAGTTCCTGCTGCTCCACCGGAAGCCCCGCGAGCGCCCTGCCGTGTCCGGCGGTGATCGCGCCGGCCGCAGTGGCGGAGACGACAGCGGGCGCTGCCGACAACAGTCGGAGGGCCTGACTGACGGTAACTCGGTTCTTGCCCAGCCGGCGTGCCGCCTCCTCATGGGTGAGGCCGAAATGCTCGATCAAGCGCCGGATGCCCCGCGCCTCCTCGATCGGATCCAGATCAGCCCGCTGCAGGTTCTCGATCAGCCCCAGCAGCAAGCTGCTCTCGCTGTCGCCGCTGCGCCGGACGATGGCAGGGACGCGTTCCAGCCCCGCCAGCCGAGCCGCGCGGCAGCGCCGCTCCCCTGCGATGAGCTGGTACCCGTCTGGCAGCTGCCGAACCAGGACCGGCTGGAGCAGACCATGCTCGCGGATGGATTGGGCGAGCTCGGTCAGGCCGGGCAGCTCAAAGTGCCTGCGCATCTGCTCGGGGGAGGAGCTCACCTGATCCAGGGCGATCAGCTGCGGCTGGCCCGCTTCCCCCTCGGCACCCAGAGGCTGGGTGGGAATCAGCGCTTCCAGGCCACGGCCCAGCGCGCGCCGCGTCGTGCTCAAAGTGACATCACTTCCTCGGCGAGCTGCCGATACGCCTGCGCACCTCGACAGAAGGGGTCATACACAGTCACGGGCTGGCCGTGACTCGACGCTTCGCTCACCCTGACATTCCGCGGAATCAGGGTGCCGTACAGCTTGTCGGCGTAAGTGCCGCGAACGTCTGCCAGGACCTCCCACGCCAGGCTGGTGCGAGCATCGAACTGAGTCATCACTATGCCGCCCAGCTCGAGCCGCTGATTCAGCTGCATGCGTATCAGCTGCTGCGTCTCGAGCAGGTGGGCCAACCCCTCCAGCGCAAAGAACTCGCACTGCAGGGGGACCAGCATCTCGGTCGCTGCGACCAAGCCGTTCAAGGTGAGCAGACCCAGGGACGGTGGGCAGTCGATGAGCACGTAGCCGAAACCGCCGGCCAGATCGCCCAACGCCTGCCGCAGCCGCCCCTCCCGGTTGGGCTGGCTGGCCAGTTCGATCTCGGCTCCCGCCAGGGAGCTGGTCGAGGGCACGAGCCAGAGGTTGCCGAAGGCGGTCGAGATGGCCACCTCATCCACTCGAGCCTCGCCTGCCAGGAGGTCGTAAACCGTACGGCGAGCGCGCCGGGGATCGAGCCCCAGGCCGCTCGTGCAGTTGGCCTGGGGATCGATGTCGATCACCAGGACGGGACTGCCTCGCTCCGCGATGGCAGCCCCCAGATTGATGGCAGTCGTCGTCTTGCCAACGCCACCCTTCTGATTGACGATGGCTACCACCCGAGGCGAGGATATCAACATGTTGGGCCTAACCTGTGCCAAGGCAGCCACATCTGGCCCCTGCAGCCTCTCGGTGATCACAGGGAAAGTCTAGCTCGCCAGGGGCCGCGCGCCAACCCTGCTTGTGAAGAACCAGGCGCCTAAGGCGCCGCCCAGGAGGAGGAGTTCAACGCCACCGCCGATCAGCCAGATAGCAGCACCGGAGATCGAGAGGCTGGCCAGACCGTCATACGCGACGTGGCAGAGGGCTGAGCTGGTGGTGTTTAGGTAACGGCGGAGGAGCCCCAGTCCTAGGGAGAGTATCAAGACGGCCAGGACCGTCAGCGAGAGGCCGTACTGGCTGTGGACCGACGCGAAAAGAACCGAAGTCGTCAGCAGGCCGAGTCTTGGTTGCAGGGCGCCCCGAAAGAAGACCTCTTCGCAGACACCTGCTGTCACCGCAATGGCAGCGATGCCGAGAGGGCTGGCAGCCAGGTGGCCGAAGAGGCGCTCGCTGGCCTTCTGGACCTCCTTGTTGAGGTCCGGCGTCAGTAGGTTGCTGAGCACGTCGACACCGGAAGCGAAGGCATAGAACAGCAGCGCCACTGCGAGCGCGAGGAGGACGTGCCAAAGCCGGGGTCGGACCAGCCCCAGCCGGAGAAGGCTCACTCGGCCGCCCCGACGGATCCAGAGCCCGACGCCGCACAGGGCAACCAGCACAAAGGGCACTTCTTGGGCCACGAGATCGTCCGCCTGCAGGGCGGTGCCGCTCTGCCCCTGCAGGGCCACCAGGTCCACCGCTACGCCGGCGGCCAACTGGGTCCCGAACAGCAGCAGCACCAAGACCAACGCCGTGAGGTGGACTGCGCGGCCGGGATCGATCGGTATCACTCGGGCTATCAGCCGTCGCACAGCGGGAAAGAGGACTGCCACGGCGACCGCGCCCGTCCCGAGGGCTACGCTGCCGCCAGCGACGTGACGGGCAACCGAAGAGCCGCCAGCAAGCGCCGCCAGAGCTAGCGTCACCAGTGAGGTGAGGGTGAAGCCGAGGACAAGCAGGAGCAGGGCCAGCCAGGTAAGCAGTCCGGTCACCTCACCGGACTTAGTGAGGCCGCTGGGCCACGCGCCGCGGCTTGTTCCACGTTTTACATCGACGGGCCAAGCGGCGCCTGACACCTGCGCCGGGGGGGCGCCGCTCAAAGCAACGGTCTGAGGCGCCAACGCAGAGGCCGACTGGCCTGCCCTGTCGGCGAAGTTGGCCAGGATGATGAGCGGCAAAGGCAGGAGCGAAAACAGAACGGTGCCGACCGAGAACAACCAGGTCACCGAAGGACAACCTCCAACACGCCCGACCCGCGCTGCGGGCCTTTGCCAGGAAGCGTAGGGCAAGGCCCTGCCGGGCAAGCGTGATGAGTGGTGCAGTCCACCTGGGCCCCTTCGTCAGGCGGCTCGCCGGTCAGCTCTGCCCCGGCCGTCGACCGGCCATCCAAGCAGCTGGGGCGGCGAAATTGTGCTTCCACGACGGAGCCGGCGTGGCCGGCTGCCAAGACTCGGTGGAGCTGACACAAGGTTGCTGGCCGTGGAGTCCACGCAGGGGTTGTTTGGTCTGGCTGGCGATACATTGTCGCCCCACACTGTGTCCGAAGAGCTCAACTTCGCTTTTTGCCGAGCGATGGTCGGCGCAGACGGCGCCTTCGCAGTCTCGCCTGCGATCATCGGCGGGTAGGCAGCGTTCCACGTTTTACATGGCTCATCGCCGTCGGCCGGCGGCGACACCCCTGACATGACCGACCGCTCCCCCAGTTCCCACACCTGCTGAGCGTCGTCCCAAGGGACGGCCTGGCAGAGTGGGGAGCTGAGCTTAGCTGCCTAGAATCAGTCAGATGGAACGCCCCCAAGAGTCGACGCGCGCGACTTTGAATGTCGTTGCGTTCGGCCGGCCCAGGGTCAGCGGACCGGGCAAGAGTTCGGCGGTCTCGCAGTCCCCACACTCTCCGAACGCCCCCGCGTTCGCGTCGCTGAGCCCAACCGAACAAGCCGAGATCATCGCCGCGGCGGCCGAAGGCAATCCGAATGCACGCAGTCGGCTGGTTACCGCCCACCTGAGTTGGGTCAGCGCCGCGGTCGGCGAGCAGCCCGAGGACACCCTGGCTCCTGATGATCTCTACCAGGAGGGCCTGCTCGGTCTGGTGGAGGCGATCGCCGCCTTTCCAGGGGGTACCGCCCAGGAGCTGGAAGCCTTCTGCCGCCTCCATATCGCCGCCAGCATCGACCGGGCGCGGAACGCTGAAGCCGCTGCTCGTCAGGAGGCCCGGGAGGCGGTCGAGTCCGCTGAGCAGTACGAGCGAGCAGAGATTTTCTTGGCCCGCGAGCTGGGCCGCATGCCCACGGACCGAGAGCTGGCCGCCAAGTTGGAGTGGACCGAGCACCGCACAGGCGAGATGAGGCAGATGGTGCATGAAGCCCGGCGCCGTCACGACGAGGAGATGGTCGAGCTCTTGGAGGTTGACTACCCCGAAGGCGACGCCGGCCCGGGTCGGGCAACCGCTGCCGACCTGGAGCTGAGCTGAGCTTGGCGCCACGCCGGACAGCGCTCTTCGAGCAGCACGGCGCCGCCGGCGGCCGGTTGGTCGACTTTGCCGGCTGGGAGATGCCGCAGCAGTACTCCAGCGTCAAAGCTGAGCAGCGGGCGGTGCGGGAGGGAGCCGGTCTCTTCGACGTGAGCCACATGGGTCGCTTCGAGGTGGCGGGAGAAGGCGCCGCGAGTTTTCTGCAGACAGTCGTCACCAACGATGTGAGTCGGCTCGAGCCGAACCGAAGCCAGTACAACCTGCTTTGCCAAGAGGACGGCGGCATCCTGGACGACCTGGTCGTCTACCGGACGCAGCGGCGCTGGCTGGTAGTCGTCAACGCCTCCAACCGAGAGCAGGACGCCAACTGGTTGAAGGAGCGCGCGCCAGCAGCCGTGCACTTGGTTGACAGGAGTGAGGAGCTGGCACTGCTGGCACTTCAGGGTCCGCTGGCCCAGGAGAAGCTTCCGGCGGAAGGGGTCGATCTGGACGCCATCCCCTATTTCGGCTCGGCTGAGGGCATGGTGGCAGGAATCAGGATGCTCATCTCTCGCACCGGCTACACAGGTGAGGACGGCTTCGAGCTGTTCGCGCCGGCGGAATCGGTGGCAGAGGTCTGGAATGCCCTTCTTGAGCGTGGTGCTCAGCCCTGTGGCCTGGCCTGTCGCGACGTCTGCCGGCTCGAAGCCGGCCTGCGCCTCTACGGCAACGACATGGATCGCACTGTGAACCCCTACGAGGCGGGCTTGGGCTGGACAGTCAAGCTGGAGAAGGGCGAGTTCATAGGGCGCTCGGCACTGGCTGCGGTGAAGACGCGGGGTCCCAAGCGGCGGACTGTCGGCCTCCGCGCTGGGCCCCGCACGATCCCCCGCCACGGCGCCCAACTAACCCGCGCCCAAGAACCCATCGGCGAGGTGACGAGTGGCACCCACAGCTTCTGGCTTGACGCCGGCATCGGGCTCGGGCTCGTCCGCCCCGACTGCGCACAGCCGGGCAGCCGGCTGAATTTCCAGAGCCGCGGCGCAGAGGCGTCGGCAGAGGTCACCCCCCTGCCCTTCTATCGCGGCTCGGCGGGCAAACCGCCCCGCAACCGCGCGGCCGAGACCGTCACGAGCGACTCCACAAGCAAGTAAGGGAGGAACCAGCTTGGCCCAGCGCTACTACACCGAAACGCATGAGTGGATCGACCTGGAGGGTGACATCGCGACCATCGGCATCACCGACTTTGCCCAGGCTCAGCTCGGGGATGTGGTCTTCCTGGAGCTGCCGCCGACCGGAAAGGCACTGGCCAAGGGCGATGCCTTCGGCGTGGTGGAGTCGGTGAAGGCGGCGTCCGACCTTTACGCTCCTGTGGCCGGCACTGTGGTCGAGGTCAATGAGGCATTGACAGACTCTCCGGAAAGCGTGAACCAGGATCCTTACGGCGCCGGCTGGCTGATGAGGGTCCGGGTCGAGGGCGATGTGGGCTCGGGTCTCCTGGACGAGGCCGGCTACAAAGCGGTGAGCGAGCAGGCCCGCTGATGCCCTACCTCGTCCACTCGGAGGCCGAGAGGCAGGAGATGCTGGCCGCCGTGGGGGCTAACTCGATGGCCGAGCTCCTGGCCGATGTCCCGACCGAGCTGCGACTGTCCGAACTTGAGCTGCCAGCAGGTCTCTCTGAGCTGGACACCATGGCGGAGATCCGCCGGCTCGCTGCCAAGAACCAGGTGTTCTCCGACCGTCTCTGCTTTCGCGGCGGGGGCGTCTACCAGCGCTTCATCCCCGCGGCGGTGGCTGCGGTTCTCGCCAAGCCGGAGTTCTACACGGCTTACACGCCCTACCAGCCCGAGGCCAGCCAGGGCACGCTACAGGCCACCTTCGAGTTTCAGACGCTGATCGCCGAGCTGACGGGACTGGCGGTGGCCAACGCCTCCCTCTACGACGGAGCCACGGCAGTAGCTGAGGCGGCGGTGATGGCGGTGGTGCAGACGGGCAGGCACGAGGTGGTGGTGGCGCCCTTCCTGCATCCGGAATACCTCGAGGTGCTGCGCTGCAACGCGCGTGGGCGAGGTTTCAGAGTCGTTCAAGATCTGAACGCCGTCGGCGACGCGACGGCAGCAGTCATCTTCCAGCAGCCTGACTTCCTCGGCCTGCTGGTGGAGGCGCCGGATCTGACCAAGCTGGCTCACCAGCACGGCGCTCTCGCAATCGCCTGCGTCGACCCCATCAGCCTCGCACTCCTGGCCCCACCGGGGGAGTACGGGGCGGACATCGCAGTCGGCGAAGGCCAGCAGCTGGGCCTGGCAGCCAGCCTTGGCGGCCCCCATCTGGGCTTCATCGCCTGCCGCCAGCAGCTGACCCGGCGGTTGCCAGGGCGTTTGGTGGGGCAGGCGCAGGATGGCAGCGGCAGGCGCGGCTTCGTGCTCACTCTCACCGCGCGCGAGCAGCACATCCGACGAGAGAAGGCGACTTCCAACATCTGCACCAACCACGCGCTCTGCGCCCTGGCGGCCAGCGTCTACCTCACCTATCTGGGACCCGACGGCCTTCGCCAGGTGGCCGAGGTCAGCTGCCAGCGAGCGCACTTCCTGGCGCAGCGGCTAAGTGAACTGCCGGGAGTCCGGCTGGCCTATCCTGAGCGGCCCTTCCTGAACGAGTTTCCAGTGCGCATGTCGCAGCTCGAGCGGCGGCTGGCGGGGCTCTCCCAGGCTGGCATCCTGGGCGGCCTGCAGCTGGGACGCTGGTGCCCCGACCTGGCTGACGCCGCCACCTTCTGCTGCACCGAAGTGAACGATCCTGACGCAATCGAGCAGCTGATCACGGCGCTGGCAGCGGCGGCATGAAGCACGCCCCAGAGCCGCTCAGCTTCGAGAAGAGCCGCGCTGGGCTGGCACCGCCCCGCCTCCCCAAAGCGGGAGTGCCCTCCTCAGCCGCGCTCCCCGACCACCTCCGCCGGCAGCGGGCCCCGGAGCTCCCCAGGCTAAGCGAGCCGGAGCTCCTCCGGCACTACAGCCGCTTGGCCTCGCTCAACTTCTCGATCAGCGAGCACTTCTATCCGCTGGGTAGCTGCACCATGAAATACAACCCCGTGGCCAATGAGGAGGCCGCCCGGCTCCCGGGCTTCGCGCAGCTGCACCCATACCAGGAGGAGGCGTCGATCCAGGGAGCGCTGGAGCTCATGTGGCGGCTGGAGCAGGCGCTCTGCGCCATAGTGGGGGTCGACCGGGTGACGCTGCAGCCCGCGGCCGGCGCCCACGGCGAGTGGACGGCGCTGCGCATGATCCAGGCCTTCTTTGAGTCACTCGGGGAGTCGCGGCCGGAGGTGATTGTCCCCGACTCCGCCCACGGCACCAATCCCGCCAGCGCAGCCATGTGCGGGTTCAAGGTCGTCCAGGTGCGCTCCGGCGCTGACGGCCGGGTGGACGTGGCCGACCTGCACTCGAAGCTCTCGACCAGGACCGCGGCGCTGATGCTCACCAACCCCAATACGCTCGGACTGTTCGAGAAGGAGATCCTGGCCATGGCGGCGGCAGTGCATGCCGTCGGCGCCAAGCTCTACTACGACGGTGCCAATCTGAATGCGCTGATGGGCATCTGCCGTCCTGGCGACATGGGCTTTGATGCTGTGCATCTGAACCTGCACAAGACCTTCACGACTCCCCACGGTGGCGGCGGCCCGGGCGCGGGCCCGGTCGGCGTCAAGGCCGACCTCGCGCCGTTTCTACCCCGACCCACTGTCGAGGCAGAGGGTGGCTGCTACCGTTTTGACTTTGACCGCCCTCAGTCCATCGGCCGGGTGCGGAGCTTCTATGGCAACTTCGGCATGCTGGTCCGCGCCTACGCCTACATCCTCGCCATGGGCTCAGACGGACTGGCGCAGGCCTCCGAGGACGCCGTGCTGGCTGCGAACTACGTCCGCAAGCGGGTGGAGCACCTTCTGCATCTGCCCTATGCGGGCTTCTGCATGCACGAGTTCGTGGCCTCGGCTGGACGGGTGGCGGACGGGCGCGTCCGGGCTCTCGACATTGCCAAGGGGTTGCTCGAGCGAGGCATCCACGCGCCGACTGTCTATTTCCCGCTCATCGTGCCCGAAGCGCTGATGATCGAGCCCACCGAGACCGAGAGCAAGGCCACCCTCGACGCCTTCGTCGAGGCGCTGGTTGAGATCGTGGAGCTGGCCAACAGCGATCCGGCGGCGCTCAGGGCTGAGCCCAGATCTCTACCGATCGGCCGCCTGGATGAAGTTGCCGCCGCCCGGCAGCCAGTCCTCCGCTGGTCGCGGACGTTGGACAGCGGCGAGAAGGCGCCCGCCGACGGCTCGTCGCCTCAGGGAGACCCGCGCCAACCCGCGGCGGTGCCGGTGCCGACGGCCTGACTCAAGCCAACTGAGCCGGCGGGTGAGCGATGAGTCTCGGTCGGCCGGGTTTGGGCCACCTCTGCTGCGGCCGCCCGAGGGCAGGGACCAATTCGGTGCTGACGCCTTATCCAGGCGTTATCCAAACCAAGCGTCCGCTGTCAAGAGCCTTCAACGAAGGTTCCTCGCGCGTGCGCGCGATCTAATTTCCGATTGCTCTCTCCGGTACAATTGGCTGATCACCTGCCCCAGTAGTCTCGCACTAGTCGCATCGCGCTGGGAGGCCGAAGCATGAACCAAACCCGTTCCTCGGGCGCCGCCGACGAGCCGTCAAAGAACAGCTCAGCGCCCTCCCCCGAAGAGAGCGAACAACTCTCCGTATTCGACGCTTCCGGCTTGCCGCGGCCGGCGACCCAGGGCGTCGAGCCGAACGCGCCCGCCACCGAGGCCAACGGACACAATGGGGTCCCGGAAGCGGCCCCCGGACGCAGAGTAGCGGCCAAGCCGCTGGGCGCAGACGTCGCCTATGGCGCCGATCAGATTCAGGTCCTGGAGGGGTTGGACCCCGTCCGCCGACGGCCGGGCATGTACATCGGATCAACCGATGTCAGGGGCCTTCACCACCTCGTCTGGGAGATCATTGACAACTCGGTCGACGAGGCCCTGGCCGGGCACTGCGACAGGGTGCTGGTCACTCTCCACGAGGACGGCAGCTGTTCGGTGACCGACAACGGCCGCGGCATCCCCACAGCCCTCCATCCCAAGCAGGGCCGCTCCACGCTGGAAGTCGTCCTGACAGTGCTCCACGCCGGCGGGAAGTTTGGCGGTGGCGGCTACAAGGTCTCGGGAGGTCTGCACGGGGTGGGCCTGTCGGTGGTGAACGCGCTGTCCAGCAAGCTCCAAGTCTGGGTCTGCCGCGACGGCAGGGAGCACTTCCAGGAGTACGAGCGCGGTGTGCCGTTGGCGCCAGTCAGGGAGCTCGGTAAGAGCGCCAACCGCGGTACGACCATCCGCTTCTGGCCCGATCCGCAGGTGTTTCCCGACACCGGCTTCGAGCGTGAGGCGATCCTGCACCGCATACGTGAGATGGCGTTCCTCAACAAGCGGCTGATGCTGATCCTGGATGACGAAAAGGTTGGCAGTCCCTACACCTTCTATTTCGAGGGCGGCATTCTCTCCTTCGTCAGGCATCTGAACCATGGCAAGGCGCTGGCCAACCAGGTTCCCTTCTACGTCGACCGGGAGGTGGACTCGACGCAGATCGAGATAGCCCTCCAGTACAACCAGACCTACGTGGAGACAGTGCTGCCCTTTGCCAACAACATCCACACGGCTGAGGGTGGCAGCCACGTGACGGGATTCAGGGCGGCGCTCACCAACGTGCTCAACCGCTACGCTCGCAAGGCGGGCTGGCTGAAGGACGCGGATCCGAACCTGAGCGGCGAGGACGTGCGGGAGGGGCTGGCGGCAGTCATCAGCGTGAAGCTGCTGGAGCCGCAGTTCGAGGGTCAGACCAAGACCAAGCTCGGCAATGCCGAAGTGCAGGGACAGGTCTCCACGGTGCTTATGGACGGCCTGGGCCAGTATCTCGATGAGAATCCGGCCGAGGGGCGCCGCATCATCGAGAAATCGCTGACCGCTGCCCGCGCTCGAGAAGCCGCGCGGAAGGCGCGAGACCTGGTTCAGCGCAAATCGCTGCTGGAGAGCTCCACCCTGCCGGGCAAGCTGGCGGACTGCTCCGAACGGGATCCCGCCAAGTGTGAGCTGTACATCGTTGAGGGAGACAGCGCCGGAGGCACCGCCAAGTCCGGCCGCGACCGCCGCACTCAGGCGATCCTGCCGCTGCGAGGCAAGATCCTCAACGTCGAGAAGGCACGCTTGGACAAGGTGCTGACCAGCGAGGAGATCCGGAACCTGATCACCGCGCTGGGCACCGGAATCGGTGAGCGGTTCGAATACGGCAAGCTGCGCTACCACCGCATCATCACCATGACCGACGCCGACGTCGACGGCAGCCACATCCGCACGCTGCTGCTCACCTTCTTCTACCGCTACTTTCCCGAGCTGATCACCAACGGCCACGTCTACATGGCCCAGCCGCCGCTTTACAAGGTCACGAAGGGTAAGCAGACGGTCTGGGTCTACAGCGATGTGGAGCGCGATCAGACTGTGAAGAAGATGGGCGGGAAGCCCGAGGTCAGCCGCTTCAAGGGGTTGGGCGAGATGAACGCCGATCAGCTCTGGGATACGACGATGAATCCTGAAAGTCGGACTCTGCTCAAGGTCGAGGTGGAGGATGCGGCCGCCGTCAACGACATCTTCGAACGGTTGATGGGCTCCGACGTGGAACCGCGTAAGAAGTTCATCCAGGCCCACGCCGCCAGCGTCCGCAACCTGGACATCTAGTGGACAGTAGAAACTGCCGGCTGCCCTCACTCCCGACGGCCCTCAGACCCTCACACAGCTCGCCGGTCCGGCGCTGCACCAACTAGGCCGGGAGCGGGAGTGCGCATAGCGCTGGATGGCATGGGCGGCGACCTGGCCCCGCAGGAGGCGGTGCTGGGAGGTGCGAACGCCGCTCGGGATCTGGGTGTCGAGGTAGTCCTGGTCGGTCTGCCCGAGCGCGTGCAGCCGCTGTTGGAAACCCATCCCGAGCTGCACTTCGTGCCGGCGAGCCAGGTGATCGAGATGGACGAGCATCCGGCCCAGGCCGTCCGACGCAAGCCCGACTCCTCAATGAGCGTCTGCGCCCGGCTGGCCAAGCAGGGCAAGGTCGACGGCTGGGTCTCGGCGGGCAACTCGGGCGGCATCATGGCCGCCGCGCTCTTCGGCCAGGGCCGTATCCGAGGCGTGGAGCGGCCGGCTCTGGGCACAGTCCTGCCGACCGCCGGCCAGCCGGCGTTTCTGCTCGATGTGGGGGCGAATGTGGATTCTCGGCCTGAGTACCTGGTGCAGTTCGCCCGCATGGGCTGTGCCTACGTCAAGCAGATCCTCGGCCGGCCGGAGCCGCGCGTCGGCCTCCTGAGCAATGGTGAGGAGGCGGGCAAAGGCGATCAGCTGGTGCGCGAAACGCAGCCACGTCTGGCCGCCTCGGGGCTCAACTTCTGCGGCAACGTTGAGCCCAAGGAAGTGCTGGCGGGTCGGGTCGACGTGGTTGTCGCCGACGGCTTTGCGGGCAGCCTGGTCATCAAGACCGCCGAGGCCACAGCTGAGCTGATCTTCCGCAGCCTTCGCGAGGAGATTCCCCGCAGTGTCGCCGGCAAGGCGGGCGGCCTGCTGATCCGGGGCGGCGTTCGGCGCCTCCGTAGGGACCTGGATTGGCGGGAATACGGCGGGGCGCCGCTGCTCGGCATCAATGGCGTAGCAGTCGTCGCCCATGGCCGATCTGACGCGCTGGCCATCAAGAATGCGATAAGAGTCGCCAAGCAGGCGGCCGAAACGGATCTCACAGGCCAGATTCAGAGCGCGGTCGGCGCGCCTGAAAAGGGGAGGCGGGCAAGTGAGTAAGAACGGCGAAAGACGCGTCGTGGTGACGGGTCTGGGCACCATCAACCCGCTGGGTCACAACGTCGCCGAGTACTGGTCGGGATTGATCGCCGGCCGCAGTGGCGTGGCACCCATGCAGGGCATCGACACCACGCGTCTGGCAACCAAGTTCGCGGCTCAAGTCAAGGACTTCGATCCTGTAACTGCGCTCGACCGCAAAGTCGCGCAGCGCACCGCCCGCTTTACGCAGTTCGCTCTGGTGGCCGCCGGCCAGGCCCTAGAAGATGCGGCGCTTCAGGTGCCCGAGGAGGAGAAGTCCTTCCGCACAGGCGTCGAGTTGGGCACCGGGATTGGCGGCTTCGAGGTCATGACTGCCGACGCTCATCGCTTTCTCGGCACAGGCCGCATGAACCCGCTCTACGCGACGATGGTGATCCCTAACATCGCCGCCGCCCAGGTGGCCATGCACTTCAAGCTGCGCGGGCCCAATGCGACAGTCGTGACAGCGTGCGCGGCCGCCACCCACGCGCTAGGCAATGCCTACCGGATCATCCAGCGCGGTGACGCCGATGTGATGGTGGCGGGCGGCACTGAAGCGTCGCTCTGCGAGGTGGGCATCGCCTCGTTCAATGCGATCAGGGCGCTCTCCACCCGCAACGACGATCCGGAGCGGGCGAGCCGTCCGTTCGACCGCGATCGCGACGGCTTCGTGCCCGCCGAAGGTGCAGGCGCACTGGTGCTCGAAGACTGGGAGCACGCTCGCGCCCGGGACGCCCGGATTTACGGCGAGGTCGCCGGCTTCGGGGTCACCAACGACGCCTTTCACCAGGTGGCGCCTGACGAAAGCGGAGCTGCCCCCGCCCACTGCATCAAGAACGCCTTGGCGGACGCCGATATCGCGCTGGAAGACGTGGACTATGTGAACGCACATGGCACCTCGACTTCCCTCAACGACGCTGCCGAAACGCGGGCTCTGAAGATGGCTCTGGGCGACCATGCGCGGCAGGTCCCCATCTCCAGCACCAAGTCCATGATCGGCCACCTCCTGGGAGCCGCCGGCGCAGTAGAGGCGATCGCCGTCCTGAAGACGATCAACGAAGGGGTCATCCACCCCACCATCAACCTGCACCAGCCCGACCCTGAGTGTGATCTCGACTACGTGCCCAACCAGGCCCGGTCCGCAGACGTCCGGATCGCTATTTCCAACAGCTTCGGTTTCGGCGGCCAGAACTGCACTCTGGTGCTGAAGCGGTACGAGGAGTGACTGCATGACTGACGACACGACTGGCACCAGCGGCGGCGTTACGCCGGCTGGGGGCGGCGACGGTGGTGGTGGTGACGGGGCGGGAACCATCGTCGGCAAGCAGCTGCTCGACGAGATGCAGACCTCCTACATGGAATACGCCATGTCGGTCATCATCAGCCGCGCCCTGCCGGATGCCCGCGACGGCCTGAAGCCAGTGCATCGCCGGACGCTCTACGCCATGAACGACGTGGGCGCCGTGCCCGGCTCGCGCTACAAGAAGTGCGCCGCCTTCGTCGGCGAGGTGCTGAAGGAGTATCACCCGCACTCGGACGTCGCGGTCTACGACGCCTTGGTCAGGATGGCCCAGCCCTTCTCGCTGCGCTATCCGCTGGTTGACGGTCAGGGCAACTTCGGCTCCATCGACGGCGATCGACCGGCCGCCATGCGTTACACAGAGGCGCGGCTGGCCCCGATTGCCGCCGAGCTCCTGGCGGACATCGAGAAGGACACAGTCGACTTCGTCCCCAACTACAACAACGAGGGCCGGGAGCCTGTCGTCATGCCCTCGCGGATTCCCAACCTGCTTCTGAACGGCGCCTCCGGCATAGCTGTCGGGATGACCACCAACATCCCGCCGCACAACCTCCGCGAGCTGGCGGCTGCAGTCTCGCACCTGCTCGAGCAGCCGGAGGCGACGACCGAGGATCTGCTCCAGTTCGTCAAGGGCCCTGACTTCCCGACGGGCGGCAAGATCATGGGCACCGCGGGCATCAAGGAGGCCTACGGCAAGGGCAGGGGGCGGCTGGTGGTGCTGGCTCGGCACACCTTCGAAGAAGCGCCCAACGGGCGCGAACGCATCATCATCGACGAGCTTCCCTACGGCGTGAACAAGGCCAACCTGGTGGCCAAGATCGCCGAGCTGGTGGGCGATCGGGAGCTGGAGGGCATCGCCGACCTGCGCGATGAATCCGACCGCTCGGGCATGCGGATAGTGATCGAGCTGAAGCGCGACGCGCGGCCCTATACGGTGTTGAACAATCTTTACAAGCGCACAGCGCTGCGTCAGACGTTCGGCGCCATCATGCTGGCGATCGTCGACCAGCGGCCTGTGGTCCTGAGCCTGAAGCAGGCGCTGGAGGTGTTCATCGAGCACCGGCGGGAGGTCATCCTTCGCCGAACCCGCTTTGAGCTGGCCAGAGCCCAGGATCGCGCCCACATCCTGGAAGGGCTCAAGATCTGCCTGGACCAACTGGATGATGTGATTCAGACGATCCGCGCGGCGGCCGACACCGACAGCGCCAGGAGCAGCCTGCAGGAGAGATTCGGCCTCAGCGAGCGGCAGGCGCAGGCAATCCTGGAGCTCACGCTGCGCCGGCTCACGGCGCTGGAGCGGCAGAGGATCGACGACGAGTACGAGGCGACCATCAAGGCGATCGCCTACCTGGAGTCAATCCTCGCCTCCGACCAGAAGGTGCGCAGCCTCATCGCCCAGGACATGGCCGAGCTGAGCAAGAAGTACGGCGACGAGCGCCGCACGGAAATCTCGCCTGACGAGTTCACCGAGCTCTCCGCCGAGGACCTGATCCCCAAGGAGGAGGTGGTGGTGACGCTGACCCACCGCGGCTATGCCAAGCGGCAGGTCTCCCGCACCTTTCGCGCTCAGCAGCGCGGCGGCGTCGGTCTGCGCGGAGCCAAGCCCACCTCCGGCCAGGACGCCCCGAGTGGCGTGCGGGAGGATGACTACGCCGAACATCTGGTCAGCACGCACACCCATGCGTCGCTGCTCTTCTTCACCCAGTGGGGTCGGGTTTTCCAGCTTCGTGTCCACGAGCTGCCCGAGCGAGATCGCACAGCCCGGGGGATCCCTATAAACAACCTGATCGAGATCAGCAAGGATGAGCGCATCACTGCTGTCTTCGTGCGGCCGGAGAGCGTCGACGGGACCGCTCGCTACATGCTGATGGTGACACGCAAAGGCGCGATCAAGAAGACGAGGACCCAGGAGTATGCGAGCGTGCGGCGCAACGGCCTGATCGCCATGAATCTGCAGGCGGGCGACGAGCTTCTCTGGGTGGCTCCGACCAGCGGTGAGGACGACATCATCCTCGCCTCTCAGCTGGGCAAGGCGATCCGTTTCCCGGAGAGCGAGGTGCGCAGCATGGGCAGGGACACGCAGGGCGTGAGAGGGATGCGGCTGGGCAAAGGCGACAACATCGCCGGCATGGCGGTGGCGCGTCCCGGAGCTGATTTGCTCGTCCTGACCGAGCGCGGTTTCGGCAAGCGCACGCCGGTGTCCGACTATCCCGTGCATCACCGGGGCGGTCAGGGTGTGTTCACGCTGAAGGTGACCGAGCGAGTTGGCAGGCTGGCCACCTTGCGCGTCACCGCCGATCCAGAGGAGGAGATACTGCTCATCTCCAGTCAGGGCATGGCGCTGCGAACCAAAACAGGCAGCATCTCGCTCATCGGTCGGCAGACGCAGGGCGTGATAGTCATGCGGATGGCAGCCGACGACCAGATAGCGGCGGTGGCCCCAGTCGGTGTGGACCTGGTCGACTAGCGAATCGGTATTTGCAATTGCTCGAACAGGCTGGCCTGGCGCTGGTCCTGCTCTCCGCCGGGCTTGTGCTGCTGGTCGGGCTGCTGACCTTGCGGCGGCTCCTGCGAGTGCGCCGCCGCTGGCAGCTTCTGGCGGCCCACGGCCGGGCGGCGGCCCAAGATCTGGAGCGGCTCAGGGGATTGCAGAGCCGGTTGAACTTGGACAATCAGCGGCAGCTGGCACCCTTACGAGCATGGCTCCGTTTTGCCCGCCGCCCCCTGGTTGTAGCGCTCTGGCAGTCGTATCGGCGCCGATCCGCCCGCCGCCGACAGGTCGGCGCAGACTAAGTGCGCGGTGGGAAAGCTCCACGCGGCGGAGCCGATCTGGCAGGTCAGGGCTGGGAGGCTCCTCAAGCCAGTCGGCGAGGAGGGTGGCTGCTCGACTTGGCGCCCGCCCCGCGAGCAGTTCGTGCAAGGCCGATTGAGAGCCGGCGGCGGAGGCTACCCAGCGGAGCAATCCATGCGCCAACAACGACACGTAGCGGACGTCGCAGGTGCCGTACGTGTGCGGCCGCAGATTGGCGAGGATCAGCAAACCCTCGGCTCGTTGTCCGGGAAGCCCCACCGGCGCGTAGAGAATCGCCGGCGAGTCGAGCTCCCACTCCCGGGGACCGGCCGAAGCCCCAGCTGACACACCGCACCTCGTGACGCAAGTCGCCTGGGCCGAGAGCAGGCAGCGCCAGGCCGGCGGCTGCAGCTCTCGCAGCTGCCGGTAAGGATTGTCTGGGTCGGGCTGCGACTGGGCCACCGTCCGCAGCCTCCGGTCACGTAGCGCGGCCACCAGCCAGCGGTCGTGCCGGATCGGACGAAGTGCCCAGCTGAGCAGACTCACGAGGTCGGTTCCCGAGCCCGGCGACGCCTGGGAAGTGACCTTGGTTTGCATGTTGTCAGTCTGCCCCTCGGGGACGGACAGGAGACGGATAAGGCGAGGGCTGACGCGATTGGTACACTGCTCCTCGGCCAGGTGAGGCCGGTCAGTGGCTTCCGCCCTCGCCTTTCGTCTGCCCATGCCACCGCGCGCCAGGCTCGGCTGCGCTGGGCGAACCGAACCATGAGCAGCACCTGTTCGCCCAGTCCTTCGCTTCACGCCGGAGCCGACGCATGACCGACTTTCTAACTCAGCTGATCTCCAAGGGTGGCCTCCTGGCCATCCTCATCACCATGTCGGCTGAGAGCGGCGGCATTCCACTTTCCAGCGAGATAGTGGTGCCGCTTGGCGGCTATCTGGCCGGCAAGGGCGTGCTCTCGTTCGCCGGGGTGGTGGTCGCCGCCACCTTGGGCAATCTCATCGGCTCGCTGGTCGCTTTCGGGCTGACCCGGCGCTATGGCACGATCGCCGTGCTGCGCTATGGTCGCCGCCTGGGTCTGCACCAAGGCCACCTCGAGGTGGCCGAGCGGTTCTTTGCCCGCTTCGGCCTGGCAGCCGTCTTCCTGGGCCGGCTGCTGCCTGTGGTCCGAACCTACATCTCGTTTCCGGCTGGCCTTTCCCGCATGGGCGTGGGTCCCTTCTCGCTGATGACGGTGCTGGGTGCCCTGCCCTGGAACCTTGCGCTAGCCTATGCCGGTCTCAAGCTGGGCCAGCACTATCAGTTGGTCGAGCAGTATCTGCGCCCGTTCGTCGTCCCGCTAGCGATCTTGGCATTAGCCCTGCTCGTCGGCTTTTACCTCTACGGGCGCCGGCGTGAGACACGCGCAGGGCCTCGACAGTAAGGCTCTAACTCAAGCCTTGAGCGACACCCCTGGGCCTAGCCGTCGTCGAGCCTCTCCCGATACAGGATGACTCGGCAGCGAGCGTTCTTCAGCACGTAGGGTGCCGTCTTCCCGAGATTGAACTCCCCGAACCGGCGCTTATAGGGCAGGCCCAAGACTATAAGGTCGGCGTTCCACTCGGTCGCCTCACCGACGATTGCGGGCCCGGTTTCCCGAGCCTGGACCATCTCCGTCTCGATCTCCACCTGCCACTCAGCCGCCAGGCGCTCGACCTGCTCCAGCACCTCCTCACCTCGCTGAACCGCGTTGTGGACGGGGGCCGAGAGCGGCAGGGAGCGGTTCACCTCGATGACATGGACTGCGTAGAGGAGGGCTGACTCCCTACCCTCGCTTCGACTGCGAGTGCCGAAGCGGCAGGCGAGCCTAACAGTTTCCTCATCCACCCGGTGCCCAGCCACCGCGACCAGGATCCGGATGCCACGCGGCTGATTAGCCGCCATCTGGACCGCCGCCGCTGCGCCGCGCCATGAATCGCTGCCAGACGACGTAGGAGCCAAAGGCCACCATCACGAAGGCCATTGGTAGCTCGATACCGCCGCTGACCGGCCCGTCAGGTCCGCGGAGGATGAAGAACAGGAAGGTGAAGACGCCGAGCGCCAGACACATCAGGCCGATGGCGAAGAAAGGAAATCGCACCGCAACTGATCCTATCGTCTAGGGCCACAACAGCCGGGGCAGCTGAGATTAGGCAGGAGACACCACCCTGCAGCTCATGCTGCACATGGAGGACATGAGAACCCCGCAGCGTTCGTAGCGGTAATCTCAACGACCTCCGATCCCCGGAGCGCGCTAGCACGGAGCCACCGACCCGCCGAGCATCCGACCATCTGAGACACCTAGAATCGAAGCGTGCGAGTGCTGATAGTGGGCTGCGGCCGGGTCGGCTCACGGTTGGCCAGCGAGCTGGACGGCGTCAGTAATGAGGTGACCATAGTCGACCGCGAGCCCAGTTCCTTCAACAAGTTCGCGGAGCGTGGGTTGTTCGGCGAGAATTCCGGGGTTCGCTTCGTGGTGGGTGACGGCACCGACGCCGAGCTCCTGCGCCGAGCCGGGATCGAGGAGGCCGATTGCCTGATCGCAGTCACCGAAGGCGACAACCGGAACATCATGGCAGCTCAGATCGCCAAGCACGTCTTCGGCGTGAAGCGCGTGGTGGCCCGGATCTACGATCCGATCCGCGAGGAAACCTATCGCGAGATGGGCCTGGACTCCTTCTGCCCCACCATCGAAGGCGCCAACCTCGTGCGCCAGATGATCTCGGAGGACTCCAGGTAGTGGGGAGTATCACCGCGACCGCTAGCGGCGGGCCCACCAGACGGCACAGCGCACTTCGTTCGCTGGTCCGCTGATGTATGCAATAGTGATCGGGGGCGGCCGGGTCGGCTACTACCTCTCCCGCGACCTGCTGGAAAGGGGGGACGAGGTCACCCTGGTGGAGAAGGACTCGGCTCGGGCCGAATGGCTGGAGAGTCAGCTGGGCAGCATAGTGATGCGCGGCGACGGCGACGAGATGGCGTTTCTCAGCGAGACGGGCGTCGAGCGCGCTGACGCAGTGGTGGCCGCCACAGGTGATGACGAGGACAACCTGGTGGCGCTGCAACTTGCCAAGCAGCGCTTCAACGTCCCGCTGACGATCGCTCGGGTGAACAACCCAGCCAACGTCGAGATCTTCAAGAAGCTAGGCGTTGACATGGCGATCTCGGCGACCGAGATCCTGCTCAACGCGCTGGAGCCCCAGGAACCGGCTCCTGTCGCCGAGAGCCCCCCGACTGCGAAAGCTTCCCAGTAGAGGGAGGCCGCGCCCGTGGGCGCGGCCACACCGCCTTCGTCGGGCCGATCGGTGGGGACTGTCTCGGCCGAGCTCTACTTGGCCTTGCCGATCTTGTAGATCTTGGTGCCACACTCGGGGCAGACGCCCACCGTGGCAGGCTTGCCGTTCTTCATGGTGATCGGCTCGGGGTTCTTCATCTCGACCTTCTTCTTGTCCTTCAGGCAATAACCTTCCACTCGCGCGTACCTCTCTTGACTTGATTGTTTGCGTGCCGGCCAAGCTGGCCGGATGAACGCGCCCCATTCTATGCAGGCGTCCGGCTCAATTCAACCCCATCTTGGCGCGCAGGGTGGGCTGGCGCCCGTCAAGGCATGCCCCAGGTCTGCCCATCCTGGACGTCCTGGAGCTGTCCGGACGCGGATCATCCTGCCCAACCTCAAGCGGCTGCGAGCGTCTCCAGGTCAGAGCGGCGGGCGCTGAGCAGACCGCGCTGACCGAGACCGGAGCTGGCGAGCGTAGCCGCGGCCACGCCGTAACGCAGTGCCTCAGGCAGGCCCTGCGGATCGCCCCTCAACTGCAGCCAGCGCGCCAGCAGCCCGCCGGCCAGGGCGTCACCGGCTCCTGTCGTATCCGCGACGGGGGTTTGGAACCGAGCGGGTTCATGGTGCTGGCCCAGCTCGGTGTAGACGGTCGCTCCCAGGGCTCCCCGCTTGACGACGAGTCCTCCCAACTCATGCGCCCGGCGGAACTGCTCGGGTCCGCGGCCACCCAACGCGGCCAGCTCCTCCTCGTTGGCGAAGTACCAGTGGCAGTGGCTGAGCAGGGCTCGGACAGAGGAGGGATCCGATGCCACGTATGAGCGCATGGCGTCTGCGGCGAGAAGTGCCGCGCCGCTGAGAGCGCGGGCAGCCTGGTTCTGACGATCGGGTCGCATCGAGCCGATGAACGCCCAGCCCCGATACCGCCTGGGCAGACGAGGCGACCAGCTGTCGTAGATGGCATCCGCGCTGCCCAGGTCGATGTTCCGCCCGCCCTCCTCTCGGGCTGACCAGCGGTAAGTCGGCGCGTCCAGCACGTCAAGGCCGCTGGCGTCGATGCCCGGCCGAAGCCGAAGGCGCTGGAGGACCCTCTCCTCGGCGTCACGCCCCACCGGCGCCACGAGTCTGACCGGCTGGAGAAGAGAAGCCGCCAGCGCGAAGTAGAGTGCCGAGCCGCCCAGCTCGTCTCGCACCAGACCCCCCTGCAGGGAATCGAGCGCTATCGAGCCGGTGACCAGGAGCGTCAGTAGCGGCCTCCCCTGCCGCTGCCGGGCGACACCACATGGCCCGCATGTCGCAGGCTGGCCAGGAAGCTTGCCGGATCGGCGTAGGGCTCGATCTCCATCCAACTCTTTCCCAGTTCCCGCAGACCGTGGCTGTCGCTGCCAGAGGCGGCGACCAGCCCCAGCTCCCGGCAGAGCTCGGCCGCGGCCCGGTTGGCGGCCGGATCCGCCCAAGGGTTGTAGGTCTCGATGATGTCGAGCCGATCTCTCAGCTGGAGCAGCCGCTCTGATGAGAAGCTGGCTCGCCGGCGATCAAGGGGATGGCAGGCGTAGGTGAGGCCACCCATCGAGCGGATCTCATCGCAGACTTCCTCGGGGGTTCCACCTCTGGCCAAGCTGCGCGTCAGGAAGAGACCGATGATCTCGCCTTCGCTGGTCTTCACCTCCTCTCCGACGATCGCCAGCTCCGGTTCCAGAGCCTTCAGTTCCAGAGCGCCCTCGGCGGTGTTGTGGTCGGTCAGGGCGATTCGGTGGAGGCCGACCTGGCGAGCAGTCGTCGCGAGTTGTGTCAACGTGGTCGAGCTGTCGGGCGACCAGCACGAGTGCATGTGCAGGTCCACCCGCAGGCGATGACCGGGGCTGGAGGCTGCTATTAGCGGAACAGGGGAATGATCCGCGCAGGTTCTCGCGCGCGCAGCGACTCGTTCATGAGTCGCTCCTGAGCTGTGTATACGAACTGCATCAACCGGTCAGGCCGTCGCTCGCCGCCGAGCTGCCGCGGCAACGTGGAGTCGGCGTGGCTCAATATCGCCACCAGCCGCGGCATCACCCAGCCGGGCGCAAAACGCAGGTCATGGAGCAGACACTCCTCCAGCCAGGCAAGTATCTCGTCGGACTCATGCAGCAGGTGACGGAGATTCTGGCGCTCCTGACTCCGCCGGTGCCAGAGAAGCGCACGTTGCTGCTCGAGAACTGTCTGCTCGATCAAATCCTCAAAACCTGCCCGCCACTATACAAGCGGGCTTGCGGGCCAGACGCCTCGGGCAGCGCGGTCAGGCGCCGGCCGCCCCACACGGCGTTTCTAGGATCATTCCTGACGGCTCTTCCAACTCAGCCAGCGGCTGGTAACGAATGGATCTTGGACCCAGGTCGGCCCGATCAGCAGATAGTCCTTCAAATCTTTCAGAGAACTGGGGGACGCAACATGTGGGGCTTATCCACAACGATTGCACAGCATGTGGATATATACTGGGCTTCACGTGAAGGCAGCCAGCAAATTCAGCGGCCCTGCCCCCCGCTTCCGAACGCCGCTCACTGGGACGGAGGATCGGCTGTGCGCCTTCTCCTGACCCGGCTCTCATTCAGTCGGCGTCCGCAGCCTCCACGTACGCTGTCCGCAGCGCTTCCGGCCGTCCCGTTGGTCTGTGCCTGGCCGCCGGCGCTGCCCGCGGCACGCGTGGCAACCGCTGAGCCCGACTGGGTGTTTGTCGGTCAGATGTCCGGGCTGGAAGCGAGCGGCTCGCCGGCGCATGACGGGGCGCTGTTCGGCGCTCTCTGAACTCGTCTCCGCCTGGTGCGGGACGCGGCCGGGGCCGGATGTATCATTGCGCGCCAATGGCGACGGCGAAGCGGACGGCCACCATGGAAGAGGTGCTGGCCGCCATCGAAGCCGGCCGGGAGAAGGTGATGGCTGACGACATCAGGTCGCTTAGCAAGCTGGGCATCCCCAAGTCAATGGCAGTGCAGATAGTCGCCAGTCGCTTCCGGCAGAAGGGAGCAGTTCCCGAAGAGGTCGAGGTGGACCCCTTCGAGAGCACCGGCCCCGGCTGGGACGACTAGCAGTCCCAGAGACCAGGAACCGCAGCCGCCTTCAGCCATGACCCGGGCGGCCAGGCTCGCGCGGCAGATGCGCATAGTGGCGGCTGTCACCCGCCAGCCGGGGGTTCACCCAGCCGAGCTCGCTCAGATCGCGTCGATCTCCGAACGTACTCTGCGGCGCGATCTGAGCAGCCTGCGGCGGGACGGCTACCCTATCCGGTTCAGCGATGGTTACCAGATCCAGGAGCTGCTACCGCTCGGTGCTGCGCAGGCCGCGAACGGTCTCGGCAGCGCTTACGACCGCCAGCTGCGGCTGGTGCGCAGCCGTCTCCCAGAACGTCTCGCGGAGCAGATCGAGCGAGAGCTGGAGGCGGAAGCGCCCGCCGCGCTGGCCAGTCTGGTCGCGCATCTGCTGGAGCGACATCGCTGACAGGGTGGCTGCAACACCCGCCAAGATGAAGACCATGACCACGGTCCGACCCGCGCTGCTCCTCGGCCCCGCCCAACCCGACGATCCCGACTTCCGCTACGCCACCGGGATGGCTATCGAGACGGCCGTCTATCTCCGGCCCCAGAACGGCGGCGATCTTCTCGTGGTTCCCCGGCTGGAACTCGAGCGCGCGCGGCAGGAGGCGAGCGCCGCCGCCATCCTGGAGCGCGGCGAGCTGGGCTGGACGGAGCAGAGGGACGCCTTTGCCAGCTGGACCGACACCGCACTGCGCCTCCTGCGCCGAGAGGGCGTGACGAGCGTGCGAGTGTCACCCCGGCTCGCCGCGGCGTGTTACGAAGGCCTTCGCGCGGCCGGCATCGAGCTCAGCATCGAAGCCCAGCTCTTCCAACGCGAGCGCCGGCGCAAGTCTCCGGCTGAAGCGGTAGCGATCAGGTCGGCTCAGGAGGCGGCCGAGATTGCCTGCGTCGAGGTGATCAGGCACCTGGGTCGGGCGAGCACCGGTGCCGGCGGCGTACTCGAACTGAGCGGCCGGCCCGTCACCTCGGAGCGGCTGATGGCTGTCGCCCAGGCCGCCCTGAACGAGCGCGGCCACGCCACGCCCGAGATGATAGTCGCGGGAGCTCCGGGGTGCGCGGTGCCGCACCATCGCGGCTCGGGACCCATTCAAAGCGGCGGCCCGGTGATCATCGACATATTTCCGCGCGGCCTCGCCAGCGGCTATCACGGTGATCTCACCAGGACTGTGGTGCCGGGCGAGATCGCGCCCACCGTTCAGCGGATGCACGAAGCATGCGTCGAGGCGCTGCGGGCAGCCTGCGCCGGACTGCGGGCGGGCGCCAACGGCAGGGATCTGCATCGGGAAGCCTGTCGACTGCTGGTGGACAGGGGCTACGGCACCACCACACCCGACTTTGAGGGAAGGCAGGAGGGCCCGGTTCTGACGCACTCGCTTGGCCACGGCGTCGGCCTGGAAGTCCACGAGGAGCCACAGCTGCGCAACCTCGACTACGAACTCGCGGCCGGTGACGTCGTGACTGTGGAGCCCGGTCTCTACCGCCCCGGTCTGGGCGGGGTCCGCGTCGAGGACACCGGCATGGTCACCGAAGCTGGTTTCGAGAACTTCACAAGCCTGCCCTACTCACTCCGCCCCGAGGACTACCTCTGACAGGCAACGGAGCCGCCCGATCGCCACGTTCAAAACGCCGCTACCTGGGTAGGTCGGCACCCCAGGTGAAAGTCGGCGGCGGATCCTGGAAGTCAGGGCCGATCTGGAGAACTATCTGCGAGTGGGATCTGAGAGGGATCTGGTTGGGATCGCCCTTATAGGGCTTTCCGTCAACCCAAATCTTCAGCTGCTCGCCCTTGCCGACATCGAGGCTGGCGACCCGCTTTGAGTTGAGCGGCTGCCGCCAGATCTGGAAGAACTCGCCCAGCGTGAAAGTGCGCTTGGCTGACGAGCTAGGCGCCTCCACGTGGATGACGCCCGTCGTGTCGTGGGTGTGAAGCCAGTACAGGCACTGCCCCTGGTTGGGTATGCCCACCAGGGCCGGGATGGGCACTGGCGTGCCGTGATAGAGGATGTCAAGATGGGCGTGATAGTGGACGGCGGTCTGCTCGCCCTGGTCGCACTTGATGTTGGCGACCGGCTGGCCCAGCACGGGCTGGGCGTTGCGCTGCTCGCGCTGGAGCAGCAGCACCAGGCTCGCGAAGACGGCCAGGAAGATGATCGCGACTGCGATAGGCAGCGGCTGGCTGACGATGAACGAGCGCAGCCTGGCCCAGGTCGATCGCTGGGGGCGACCTCGGGTTGGCGTGCGACCGCGAGTGCTGGAGGTGGGGTGTTGGCGCTTGGACAAAGGTGGTCTTTTCCGGGCGTCCTGGAGGACGGTTCCCTACAATACAGCTTGTCCTTTCTGGTCCCCGCCGCCGCTCCCGCGTGCTTGAGAGGGGATCAAAATTCCCATAGGAAGGTGTGCCCTAAGTGCTTAGAGACTACGAAATCCTCTATATCGTCAGGCCCGAGCTGGACGAGGAACAGCTCCAGTCAGCCATCGGCTCTGTGGACCGGCTGATCCAGAGCGTAGGCGGCCAAGGCCAGAAGACTGATGTGTGGGGCCGCCGGCGACTGGCTTACGAGGTAGATCGGCTCCGCGAGGGCCACTACGTGCTGACCGACTTCCAGCTCGACCCGCAGCGGGTGCCCGAGATGGAGGCAACCCTGAAGATTTCGGACACTGTCTTCCGGCACCTCATAGTCCGCAAGCCTGACGCCGTCAAGACGAAAGGAGGCAGGCCTGGGACGCAGATCCCCGAGCCGGCGGAAGTCGCCGAATCGGTTCCGAGCGCGGACGAACCGGCCGGCGAGTCCCAAGCGGCCGGCGAGTCTGAAGCGGGCGGCGTTGACGAAGCGGCCAGCGAGTCCGAGCTGTCACCAGCGACCGCCACCACGTCGGAGGCATAGCGAAGTGCCAAGCCTCAACAAAGTGATGCTGATCGGGCGCCTAACTCGTGATCCCGAGGTGCGCTTCCTGCCCAGCGGCCAGCAGGCCACCAACTTCAGCATCGCCACCAATCGGTACGCAACCACCGAAGGCGAGCGGCGTGAGTTCACCGACTACCACAACTGCGTCGCCTGGAACCAGGGCAACCGGAAGCTGGCGGAGATCATTGGTGACCGTCTGCGCAAGGGCTCGCTGGTCTATCTGGAGGGCCGGCTGCAGACGCGTTCCTGGGAGAGTCAGACCGGCGAGAAGCGGAAGGCGACCGAGGTGGTTGTGACGGACTTCGAGTTCCTCGACACCCGGGGCGGCCCAGGAGGCCCTGGTGGCACGGACGCCGGAGTCGCGGCGGCCGGGCAGCAGCCCCAAGAGCCCGGGGTGCGCGACGTCGACCCCGAAGAGATCCCCTTCTGATGTCTGAGAGAAGAGAGACGCGACACCGCCGGCCGCATCGCAAGGTCTGTGCCTTCTGCGCCGAGCGGATCGATTACATCGACTACAAGGAGGTGAGCCGTCTGCGCCGCTTCCTGTCCGAGCGAGGCAAGATCCTACCCCGGCGAGTGACAGGCACCTGTGCCAAGCATCAGCGACCGCTGACGGTGGCGCTGGAGCGGGCGCGGATGATCGCCCTGCTGCCTTTCACCACCGACGGCGGGCGCTGAACGCGGTTTCACCGGCCACCAGGAGCTCTGAATGACCTTCCAGCAGCAGCTGCGAATCCCCGGCCCCTCCCCCTTGCCGGAGCGCGTCATCCGCGCCGCGGCCAAGCCGATGATCGACCACCGGGGACCGGAGTTTGCACAGCTCCTGGCCGACGTGACGGCGGGTCTGAAGCGCGTCTTCGAGACGGAGAACGATCTCGTTCTGCTCACCTCGTCGGGCTCAGGCGGTCTGGAATCGGCGGTCGCCAACCTCGTCTCGCCTGGGGACAAGGTGGTTTGCTGCGTCTGCGGCAACTTTGGCGAGCGGTTTGCCGCCCTGGCCGACGCCTTTGGCTGCCAAGTCGTGCGATTGGAGGCCGAGTGGGGCCAGCCGATCGACCCGGACGACCTCTCCCACGTCCTCTCGGCCAACCCGGACGCGGCGGTGGTCTTCATCACCCACAACGAGACCTCGACAGCCCTCACTAACAACCTGCCAGCGCTGAGCAGGGTGGTGCGCGAGCACGGGCGCCTCTCAGTGGTGGATGGCGTTTCCTCCATCGCTTCGATGCCCATCGAGGTGGACGCGCTGGGGCTCGACGTGGCTGTGAGCGCGAGCCAGAAGGGCTGGATGGCGCCCCCTGGAGTCGCTTTCGTGAGCATCAGTCAGCGGGCCTGGGAGTTCCAGGCCCGGGCCCGATCGCCCCGCTACTACTTCGATTGGGCGGAGGCGGTAAAGCAGCTTGCGGCCGGCTCGACGCCCTTCACGCCTGCCATCTCAGTCATCTACGGCCTCCAGGAGGGAATCCTCATGCTGGAGGAGGAGGGGCTGGCGAACGTGTATGCGCGGCACCGCCGGCTCGCCACCGCCACGGCGGCGGGGCTGGCCGAGCTGGGCTTCGGCCTCTTTGCGGCGGAGGGCTATCGCTCCGCCACGGTGACCGGCGCGGTGGCCATGGCCGGCCTCGATGTGGCGGCCTTCCGGACCCTGCTGCGGGAGAGGTATGGCCTTGTCATCGCCGGCGGGCAGGGCAAGATGACAGGCAAGATGGTGCGCGTCGGCCACCTGGGGTTCGTGAACGACGGAGACGTGGTTCAGGGTCTCTGGGCGATGGAGAACGCACTGGAGGAGCTCGACATAGCGCCGGCCGACGGCCGGGCGCTGGCGGCGGCCGCCCGCCACCTGGCCGGCGAGCCGGCGGGCGCGGCGGTCTAGGCCCAGACTTGGTGACCGGGTGTCTGGCGTTGGCTGATGCGCGCCGTCGGAGGAGACCGACCAGCCGCGGCGTGCGGCTGAACTGCCAGCGGCCGACCACCAGCTCAGAAAGCACCTCCCCCCAGAAGAGGTTTCAATCGAAAACGCCCGTCCACCCAAACCCCCCACCCAAGGGGGTTGTAGGTTCCGAAGAATACGGTCGCCCGCAGGGCCTGTCAACGCTGGTTGTGAAGACAGCAGGCGCTTAGTTGGAGCGCCTCCGGGTCCTCGTCGGCGACAAGCTGGCAGAGGACGGCCTCGCCCGCCTGCGCCAGGCAGTCGAGGTGGAGGTCCGCCTCAAGCTGCAGGAAGCCGAACTGGTGGCTGCCATCGGCGACTTCGATGCCCTCGTGGTGCGCAGTGAGACCAAGGTGACCGGCCCCGTCCTGGAGGCCGGCAGCAGGCTCAAGGTCGTCGGGCGGGCGGGCGTAGGCGTCGACAACATAGACGTCGAGGCGGCCACTCGACAGGGCATCATGGTGGTCAACGCGCCCCGGGGCAACATAGTCGCAGCAGCCGAGCACACAATCGGCCTGCTCTTCGCAACAGCTCGCAACATCCCCCAAGCCGACGCCTCTGTGCGGCGGGGCGAGTGGGAGCGCTCCCGCTACACAGGCACCGAGATTCGGGGCAAGGTGCTCGGCATCGTGGGCCTTGGCAACATCGGCTCCGAGGTCGCCAAGCGGGCGCAGGGCCTGGAGATGGACGTCCTCGCCTTTGATCCGGCGGTCCCCAAAGAGCGAGCGGAGCAGTTCAACGTGGAGCTGGTCAGCCTCGACGACCTCTTCCGCCGAGCCGATTTCATCACGGTTCACGCGCCGCTGGTCGAGGGCACGCGCAACCTCATCAATGAGCGCGCACTGGGCCTGGCCAAGCCGACCGCTCGCTTGGTGAACGCCGCCCGCGGCGGCATAGTCGACGAAACGGCTCTCCACGCCGCCTTGAAGGAGGGCCGTCTGGCAGGAGCCGCGGCTGACGTCTTTCTCAATGAGCCGCTGGGCGACAGTCCACTGCTGGAGCTCGACAACTTTGTGGTCACCCCGCATATAGCCGCCTCCACCTCCGAAGCGCAGACGTCAGTCGCCTTCGATGTGGCCGAGGAGGTCCTGGCCGTATTGCGCGGGGAGCTGCCCCGTTACGCAGTCAACGCGCCCGCCCTGCCACCTGAGGAGCTGGCCTACCTACGGCCCTTCGTCCAGCTGGCTGAGCGGCTGGCCGCCCTTCACCTGCAGCTTCAGGGAGGCCGCACAGCCCGGCTCGAGGTCGAGTGCCAGGGTGAGCTGGCCGAGCGCGAGACAGGCCTCATCACGGCCGCCGCCATCAAAGGGCTTCTGCAGCCATTCACTGAGGGCCGCATCAATCCAGTCAACGCCCGGCTGGTCGCGGCGAACCGCGGTCTCGAGCTGAGCGAGCGTCGAAAGCCGAAAACCGGGGAGGGCTATCCCAACGCCGTCAGCCTCAGGGTCGACGGTCACGAGCTGCGAGGCACGGTGCTGATGGGGGAGCCGCGCGTGGTGGCAGTGGGCGCATTTCGGGTTGACCTCATCCCCGAGGGCCGCTTCCTAGTCTCCCGGCACGAGGATCAGCCAGGCGTGGTGGGTCGGATCGGCACCATCCTGGGTCAGAGCGACATCAATATCGCCTCGCTTCAACTGGGCAGGGACGCGCCCCGCGGTCAGGCGATGATGCTGCTCCAGGTGGACGAGCCAGTCGGCGAGCCGGTGCTGGAGCAGCTGCGCCACGTCTCCGGCATCGAAGACCTTCGCTATGTGGAGTTGGGCAGCCTGGATGGCTGACGTCAGGCCTTTCCGAGCGCTGCGCTTCAGTGAGCCGCTGGGGGACGTGGTGGCTCCGCCTTATGACGTGCTCAACGAAGAGCAGGTGCGGCTGTGGCAGGCGCGCTCGCCCCATAACGTCACTCATCTCACTCGGCCGGGGAGTGACTACGAAGCAGCCGGCCGGCGCCTGCGGCAGTGGCTCGCCGAGGGTGTGCTGCAGTCTGAGGCCGAGCCGGCGCTCTACATCCACGAGACTCACTTTGGAGACTGCCGGCGCACCGACCTGATTGGCGCGCTGCGCCTGGAGGCCTTTGAATCGGGCGTGGTGCTTCCCCACGAACTGACGCACGCCGGGCCGAAGGAGGACCGCCTCCGGCTCTTCGAGGCCACCGAGATCAGCTTGGAACCGCTCTGGTTCCTGACTGAAGGCCTGATGCGGTTGCTGGCGGCGGCGCCGGAGGGCGCAGTGACCGAGTTCGACTACGCCGATGAGCATCACATCCTCCGCCGAATAGCTAAGGCCAGCTGGCTGGCCGAGGCGAGCTGCTACCTGGCCGGCCGGCAGCTGCTGATCGCAGACGGCCATCACCGCTATGAGACAGCCCTTCTCCGTTCGCGCGAGTTGGGCGACGACCCGGACGCCTCCAGCCGGTTCACCCTGGCGCTGCTCAGCGATCTCGAAGATCCGGGCCTCGTCGTGCTGCCCACGCACAGGCTGCTCAAAGCGGGCGTGGCAGTGATAGGCGGGGAGCCGGTCGCTGACCTCGAACAAACACTGGAACTGCTGAGGGGACGGGTGGCCGCCGGCACGTACAGGAGTGGCCAGTTCCAGCTGCTACCCCTGGAAGGGGAGGTGGCTGTGGTCGAGCTGCACCGCCAGGTCATCGACAACGTCTTGGGCAAGCGCAACCCGGAAGACTTCCTCGCCTACACGAGGGATGCGGAGGAGGCGGTCCGCTGGGTGGATGGGGGCGAGGGCGTCGCAGCCTTCTTCCTCGACACGCCGGATGTGCAGGCAATCCTGCGTCTCGCCCGGCGGGCGGAGATGATGCCGCAGAAAGCCACCTACTTCTTTCCCAAGCCGCCCTCAGGCATGCTGCTGATGAAGTCGAGCCCCGAGCGAAATCTATAGTGGAGAACGGTTAGCAATGCCCATTTACGGTTATCACTGCGATTCCTGCGCCCACGAGTTCGAGATTCTGCAAAGAATGTCGGCGGATCCTCTGCGGGAGTGCCCGGAGTGCGGCGGCCGGCTGCGCAAGCTGCTCTACCCGGTGGGCGTGCAGTTCAAGGGCAGCGGCTTTTACACCACTGACTACAGAGATGGCGGCAACGGCAAGCCGGATGCCAAGGCCAACGAGAAAGCGGAGGCCAAGCCGGAGTCAAAGACGGAGGCCAAGACCGAGGGCAAGCCGGACAAGAGCACCGACAAGGGGGAGACGAAAGCCGCCAGTCCTTCAACGAAGACCGAGACAAAAGACTCAGGCGCTGCCAAGAAGGAGCGATGAGATGACAGTGAAAGCCGTCACCGACGCCGACTTCGAGGCTCAGGTGCTGAAGGCGGCTGAGCCGGTCCTGGTCGACTTCTGGGCGGAGTGGTGCGGTCCCTGCCGGGCGATCGGGCCCATCGTCGAAGAACTGTCCCGGGAGCTGGCCGGCAAGGTGAAGGTACTCAAGATGGACGTCGACGAGAATCGGCGGACGCCGAGCTCACTCAGCATCATGTCGATCCCGACGTTGATCATGTTCAAGGACGGTCGTCCGGCCGAGCGCACGGTGGGCTACCGTCCCGACCTGAAGCGCGACTTGAGGCAGAAGCTGGAAGCGCTACTGTAGGGACGGCTGCCGGATCCAGCCCGTTGTGACGTTCAGATCGCGTCGGTGGCGCTACTCAGCCTCTCCAGGATCCAGTCAGTGACGGCCGGCGGCGAAAAAGGCTTGCTGACCAGCAGAAACGGGTGCTGGAGTTTATGCTCACGTGGCGCGGGTATCCCGGCCACTATCGCGTCATACGTGAGATGGGGCGCGGGCCCGGTGCTGGGGGAGAAGTCGGAGGCCAGTTCGGCCAGGCAGCCGGCCGCGGCAACACATTGCACCAGCGGCCATCGGTACCTGCTATCAGATTCCACGACGAGGACCCTCTTGGAATTGGCCGCCGGGATGCGAATGACCTCGCCCCGAAGCATCCTGCGATGGAGGTTCCGGGTTTGGGGCAGAGGGTCGAGACCAATACCGCTGGCTATCCGGCGCAGGCGCTCGTAGGTACGCAGAGCACGGCTTCGATCACCCATCAAGTAGCTCGCGAGCATCAGCCGCCGGTAATGCTGCTCCCCCTCGGGGTCCCGCTGAATAGCCTGCTCCAGATGGCTGGCAGCGCTGCTGAACAGTCCTGCCTCCAAGGCGCGCTCTCCGGCCAAACCTGCGATCCGGCCGATGCCGGACCTGTACTCCTCCTGTAGCGACAGGGCCCAGGGGGTAAATGGATCGTGCTGCAAAATCTCCCCCCTGTCAGCCAGCGCCAGCGCTGCTTGCAGGCTGTCGAGGGTTCCCGAGAGGGCCAGGCGGTCGAACTCATCGAGGTCGGAGGAAAGGCGCTGGCTGTCCACGCGGTAGCCCCGCTCAACCGTAGTGATCACCTTGGAGTCCCCGCACGCTTTGCGGAGGATGGACACGTAGGTCTCGATGGTTGCCTCCATGCTCCGCGGCCGCTGGTCGTCCCATATGGATGACGCGAGGGCGCCTTTCGATACGCGCCTTCCTCGCTCAGACAGCAATACCTCCAGCAATCGCCGGGGCTTGGCGCCTCCCAGATCACCGGGACCGAGTCGGCCGCCAGTTGGTGTTTCCAGCTCCAGTGGCCCGAACAATCGCACCATCACCTCACTGGTACGTGTGCGGACACGACTTGTCGCATAAGCGCCGGACGTATTCAATCAAAGGTTTTCCAAAGGTCGCCCTCGCCAGAGTGAGCCATAGCCGTTCAAGGCGGCTGAGGACAGGCACATAGGAGCATTCATGAACACAGACGAGCCATTTGGCGGCGAAGCCGTACTGGAATTCGATTCAGATGCGGGCCGACGCAGCTTCCTCAAATACGCAGCCCTGGTTGGGGTGGGCGCCACCCTGGTGGCCTGCGGAAACAGCGGCACCTCTTCCGGCAGCTCGTCGTCGCCCTCGGGCGCCGGCTCTCCCAGTGCGGCGGGTGACGACACCAGCCAGTTCGGTCAGGGTGATCTTGGCATCCTCAACTACGCGCTGACCCTCGAGTACCTAGAGGCGGATTTCTACGCCAAAGGCGTCGCCGCCGGCAGCTCGCTGCTCGGCGACTCCCTGCCCTTGATTCAGCCCATTGCGATGCACGAGGCGGCCCACGTCCAGGCGCTGACGCAGACCATCACCGGAGCCGGCGGTAAGCCGGCCACCAAGCCGACCACCAAGTACCCGGACGGCACATTCACCGACAAGATGAAGTTCCTGACCACCGCCTCGACGTTCGAGGAAACCGGCGTCAAGGCCTATCACGGCCAGGTCACGCGGATCAAGGACAAGAAGGTGCTCGCGGCTGCCGCCAGCATCGCGGGGGTCGAGTCGCGACACGCGGCAATTCTGGCCGAGATCCTAAATAAGAAGCAGGTTCCCGCACCCGTCGAGGCTCACGCACCATCCGCCGAGGTCGTGGCCGCCGTCAAGCCGTTCTTGGGGAGCTAGTCAGATGTTGAACAATTGCCTATCCCGAAGATCCTTCCTGGGCCGGTCAACGATTGGCGCTGGCGTCGTAATCTCCGGTGAGGCTGCGATCCAACTGTTGAGTACGACCCGAGTCTGGGCCGCCGCCGCCCAGGGCGACCTCGACATCCTCAACTTCGCACTTACGCTCGAATATCTCGAGGCCGACTTCTATGCTCAGGGCAACCAAGCGGGTGCCAAACTCTTCACCGATCAGCATGCGAAGGATCTCTTCCAGTTGATCGCGTCTGACGAGCAGGCGCACGTACAGGCCCTATCGGACACCGTCACGAAGCTCGGTGGCAAGCCGGCGGCCAAGCCGACTGTCAAGTATCCGGACGGAACTTTCACTGATTACAAGGCCTTTCTCAAGACCTCGAAGACCTTTGAAGAGACGGGCGTGGGGGCGTACCTCGGACAGGCGGGTAGCTTGACCGATCCAATGCTGCTCCAGGCGGCGGCAGGAATCTTTGGTGTGGAGTGCCGCCACGCGGCGCTGGTGGGCAAGATCTCGGGGCTCCCGGCCGAGGGTGGGATCTACATGGGCGCCACCGAGACCGCCAAGACCAAGGAGGATGTCCTGGCTGCGGTCAAGCCGTTCATCGGCGGCTGACAACCGATTCTCGTTGAAACCGCAGAGCGGCAGCCTCGTGGCTGCCGCTCTCCCTTCGCCGCCGGACGCTGTAGGACGACGGCGAGCCATCCGCTGCTGACCGACCTATGATCGATGTGAGAGCCGGGCTTGCCAGCTCGGACCTTTCCTGCCGCACCCGCCTTGGGGATGGCTATGGTGAGGCGGTGAATCCCGTGCTGGACGATTTGAGCGATCGGCTGGCGGCGGCCGCCGAGCGGCACGGTGGCAGGCGGCCGGCGCCGCGGCTAACGCCCGACGAAGCGCGGGAACTGCTGGAACTTGCCCGCGTGGTGGCACACTCTTCGGAGCGACGCTTCGCCCCGCTCGCGACCTACCTGGCTGGCTGCGCAGCCGGCCGACTGGCTTCGACGGAGGATGCCGCAGTGTTCATCCGAGAGGTACGGGAAGAGCTCGAGTCCGAACAGCCGGAAACCGTCTGAGGATCGGGGGATGTACGGGGGCTGGTGCCCCCCGCGGTCTTCAAAACCGTTTGTGGGGCGGTGCGAGCCGTCCCAGGTGGGTTCGATTCCCATCCATCCCCGCCACTAGTTATAGTTTGTCTCAGAAGAACGACCACCTCATATGGGGGTTTTTGGGCTTGCATGCCTCTCTCACTGAGCTGGGCACTCGCCCATCTTCAACCTGCCGATGACAGCCAATGTGACAGCCAACGTTGCAGCGATGTGAATGGGAGAGGCGCTCTGGCTCGAAGGGAGTGTTCCGAGATCTGCCCCCTCGTCCGCCACGAAGCCGTCAAGCGTATCCACCCGCCTCTCAAACCTACGGGGCCGCGTCTAAGGGCTGGCGCCGTCGCCGGATGTAGTTAGTCGGCCCCCGTCACTTCGACGGCATTACTGGCCTGCTGATTTCTTGCCGCACTCGTTGAGCCTCACCATCGTCCGCTTCATCTCTCGCTGGACGGCGTCATGCAACACGCGGATTGTGTCCAACTGTTGCATCAGCTCATCTCCATGACCGCGCTCGTCAAACACCTTGGCTGTGTACGCGGCCTGGTTGTGGGCCTTATCTACTAGCTCCAGCAGCGCACTGAACACTTCGTACAACCGTTGACCGTCCGGATCTAGCCTGAAGTCCGCACGAGCTGCCTGGCGGGCGCTCGGTCAACCGGTCTATCACTTCCAGCTCTTCAGCGGAGTGCACCTTGCCGCCCATGAACAACCGGAGAGCGTGCTCGATCTCAAACAGTGCACGCACGAGCATCTTGACGTCTTCGCGGAGGACAGCGTGCCGAGCGTCCCGCAATTGACCTAGCTCTTCTGCCCTTCTGACGGTCAGATCGTGCTCCTGCTTCGCTTGGATGAGGCCGCCGAGCAGGGCGAGCAATTCAACAAGGGCAACAGCGCCCAGGGTCAAGCTACCCTCTGCCTCGGCTCCCGTTTTCATCCGCTCACTGGTGGTCGGCCGCCCCGGCCATTCCTCCTCGAGCAGCAGCTGCCGGATCGTCGACGAAGATCGAGCACGCTCGGCGGCCGAGTCATCAGCTTGGACCAGGTCCCCGCCATCTTCACAAACAGTTGGGCCGCGCGAGAGGCAGCCTCAAAGCCCCGTCCAGGCGGCTCCCAAAGAATCTGCCGGTGCGAGAAGGCGGAGGCGTAGCATGGATTCTAGGAGGTGGGAGCCCATGTCGAAGTACCTTTTGCTTGGTGGCTATAGTCCCGAGGCCTGGACCCGAATGATGGAGACCCCAGGCGATCGGGAGGCTGCTGTCAGGAAATCGTGTCAGGATGCCGGCGGTAGCATGGAAGCCTTCTACTGGGCTTTCGGCGCGGACGACTATGTTCTCATCGCAGACTTTCCGGACGACGTGAGTGCGGGTGCCTTCAGCGTAGGGTTGGCGAGTTCCGGAGCACTGCATGACGTGCGCACGATCAAGCTGATCACTAAAGAGGAGGGCCAGGCTTTGCTCGACAAAGGTAAGGCTGTAGCAGCGGGGTATCAGAAGCCGGGAGCGTAGGCGACGCGCGGATGCGTGGGTATTGGGTAGAGGGGGTGCCTCATGGCGGGTAACAAGGCAGTCGCGTACATCGGTCCAGGCGAGGTCGAGGTCCAGACCATCGACTACCCTGAACTGGTTCTCAAAGACGGTCCAGGCGTCAACCCGAAGAACGTCGGCCGCAAGTGTGAGCACGGCGTCATCCTGAAGATCGTCTCCACCAACATCTGCGGCTCCGACCAGCACATGGTTCGGGGCCGGACCACAGCGCCGAAGGGCTTGATCCTTGGCCACGAGATCACGGGTGAAGTGATCGAGGTCGGTCGGGATGTCGAATTCATCCAGAAGGGCGACCTCTGCTCGGTGCCCTTCAACATCGCCTGCGGACGCTGCCGGAACTGCAAGGAGGGCAAGACCGGCATCTGCCTCAACGTGAACCCTGAGCGCCCTGGTTCCGCCTACGGCTACGTAGACATGGGCGGTTGGGTCGGCGGGCAGGCAGAGTACGTCATGGTTCCATACGCCGATTGGAACCTGCTCAAGTTCCCGGACAAAGAGCAGGCGATGGAGAAGATCCTAGACCTGACCATGCTCTCCGACATCTTTCCGACCGGGTTCCACGGCGCTTACAGTGCGGGCGTCGGTCCCGGCTCTACCGTCTACGTCGCCGGCGGGGGGCCAGTGGGGCTGGCCTGTGCACACTCTGCCCAGTTCCTGGGCGCGGCCGTGGTCATCGTGGGCGATCTCATCCCCGAGCGCCTCGCGCAGGCGCGACGCTTCGGCTGCGAGACAGTGGACATCTCCAAGGGTGAGGTCTCTGACCAGATCGAGCAGATCCTCCGGGTACCAGAGGTCGACGCCGCCGTCGACTGCGTTGGCTTCGAGGCGAAGGGCCACGGCGCAGACTCAGGTCACGAGGCGCCCGCCACCGTCCTCAACTCTGTCATGGAGGTCGCTCGAGCGGGTGCCAACATCGGAATCCCGGGACTCTATGTAACCGGCGACCCGGGCGGCATCGATGAGGAAGCAAAAGTGGGCTCGCTGAAGATCCGGATCGGGTTGGGCTGGGCTAAGTCTCACGTCTTCACTACTGGTCAATGCCCGGTGATGCGCTACCACCGGGGGCTGATGAGCGCTATCCTGCACGACCGGGTGCAGATTGCCAAGGCGGTCAACGCGACGGTCATTTCACTCGACGACGCGTCGCAGGGCTACAAAGACTTCGACAAAGGGGTTTCCAAGAAATTCGTGTTCAACCCGCACGGGCTGGTTAAGCAGTAGCCATTGGCAGAGTCGAATCCGCGGAGACCAAGGACAGGCCGCCCAGGTCTTCACTCGACGCCTCGTCTCCATCCAGAGTTGCTGCAACCGGCACTTGGTTTTGCCGGAGGGTCGCGCGTGGACTTCTCAACCCTGAAAGGGCCTAGCGCGTTGATCCCATTGGCGATGTCGTTGGCAGCCCTCGCCTTGGTGCTTGGTCACATCGCAATGTTCGGCGGGGGCCGCCACGCGGACGAGGGGGCCGCCGCCCATCTCTGGCAGCTATTGATGGCCGGTCAAATGCCGGTCGTCGCATTCTTTGCGATCAAGTGGTTACCGCGGACCCCAAGGCAGGCGCTGTTGGTACTCGTGTTGCAAGCGGGCGCCGGCGTCGCGGCGGCTACACCCGTCTTCCTCCTCAAGCTGTAGCGTTAGCACTCGGGCACGGCAACCTCAAGTGGGCGGTCGATGATCAGCGCGCAGGTGCCTGTACGCATAGCTTGGGTTGCGTCGTGCCCGCACCGGGACTCGAACTCTCCGGACGGATGCCCGATGCTTGTCTACGACCTGGATTCAACATGACAGCCAAGAGGACAGCCAAGCAGCTGGACATCGCTGATTTCGGCGGACAGGAAAGACACCGGCGCACAGGGTTTCGAAGTTCAGCCGGACCTCCGCGGGACTTCCTCAGACGCTGCCCAAGCGAACTTCACAAACCGTTTGTGGGGCGGTGCGAGCCGTCCCAGGTGGGTTCGATTCCCATCCATCCCCGCCACTGTATTTGGGAGCGCTAGTGAGACGGAGCCGCTACATATAGGCGTTAGGGCATGCTCCCCTTCACTTCCTCAGCCGGTACCTTAGCAGGCTCAAGCGTCAGTTGACAGCCAAAATGGCAGCCAGAGTCTTAGCGCAGACGGCGGACTCAAATCCGTGACCGCAAAGCGCATGGGCTCAACACATGCGACAGGCCGTCGTTGGGCAGGATGAGATCAGGTCGGCGCCGGGCGGTAGCTGTCTGAGCACCGGAGGTGGCGCCGCGTAGAGGTGATCCCGCTGATCTGGAAGGTCTGGCGAACAGCCATAGCGTGCGATCTCTCTAGCCATTTGGCCTCTCCTCCTTTCACTCTGTGTCGGTATCTACGTCGGGGTCTCCAACGGCTGCCCTCGTTTCCTATTTGATGCCTGTCATTGGCGGACATCGCCGTCCGGGCCAGGTCGGGATCATGCCGACCCCGGAGGTGGGATGTGCCTCGGGTCGTAGTCGGCTGACGAGATTGCCCCGCAGCGAGACGGAACCATCCCGCGACAGCTCAACGGCAGCCCCACCACCTGTCAGTGCCAAGCGGGTATGCCATAGCTCCGTCCGGCCTCGCCACGTGAACGGATCGGCGCGGTGCTGCCACGCGGCCGTCGAATTACCGCACACGAAGCAGGCTGCCTGGCAGTAGGCCAGTGATCGACTGAGGCGGACCAGGGGATCGCCACCACGGGGCTCCCCGCCGGTCTCGCAGAGCGTCGAACAGCGAGTGAGTCGACAAGTAAGATTTCATGCCCTATCATGGCTTCTGCCTTCAGGGGCAGTCACCATGGACCCCCAACCGCCGCCAGTTTACTCCGAGCCCGCCGTGCCAGTTGTCCCCGTCAGGGCGGGCTACAACTTTCGAGCGGTGGCGGTGGTCTGGTTCCTGGCCGGAGTGATCGACGTCCTGATCGGACTTCGCTTCCTGCTCAAATTGCTTGCCGCCTCCACCCAGTCGGCGTTCGTAGACTTCATCTACGGAATCACCGCCCCTCTCGTGGGCGCCTTCCGCGGTATCTTCGGGGATAGCAGCCAGGGATCTTACGTGTTCGAGCCGTCATCGCTGGTGGCCATCGTGGTCTACGCCTTGATCGCCTGGGGCATCGTGGCGCTGATCCGGATCGTAACCGCACCGCGTGGCAGCCGGCCGCTAGCGCGGTAGGCCTGCCTTCCTAGGCGCGGAGAGCGGTCGGGCAGGTCAACCTATTGGTGGCGTACCGCTGACGCGGCCTGGCCTCGCAGCGACATCGAGCCATTCGAGATGTCGCGTGTAGGATCACTTAAAGCGAGTTGCGCCCCACAGCGTGGCAGGTCATCCCGTTTCCGAGATCCCCAGGCCCTCCAGGGCTTGGAACGGACCTCACACCTTGACCCATTAGTCCAGTGAACGAGCCGGCTGTCTCGTTGTCGCGGTCAACAGCTGACGTCCGGGCCCTGCTGTTCGACACGTTCGGGACGGTGGTGGATTGGCGGTCGGGAATCGCGCGTGATGCGGGCCCGTTTCTGGCCCGACACGGAATCGCGGCAGATCCGCACGAGTTCGCTGACGCCTGGCGAGCCCGCTACCAGCCGGCGATGGAGGAGGTGCGCTCCGGCGGCCGTCCCTTCACCCGGCTCGATCTGCTCCACCGGGAGAACCTCGACGCCGTTCTTCGCGACTTCGGGGCCGACCCCGGCCGCCTGCCTGCCGATTCACTGGACGACCTGAACCGTGCCTGGCACCGCCTTGACCCCTGGCCGGACTGTCTTGTTGGCCTGACGCGCCTGCGCGCGCGGTTCATCATCGCACCGCTATCCAACGGCAACCTGGCGCTGCTCCTCAACATGGCCAAACGGGCCCGCCTTCCCTGGGACGCCATTTTTGGCGCCGACGTCTCCCGCTCCTACAAACCGCAGCGGGAGGCGTACACACGCACCGCGGAGGCGCTCGGCCTAGCGCCGGCCGAATGCATGATGGTCGCCGCGCACAACAGCGACCTGCGAGCCGCTCGAAACGCAGGTCTGGCCACCGCTTTCGTGCTCGACCGCTGGAGCACGGCCCGAATCAGACGAGTGACCTGGTGGCAGAGGAAGCTTGGGACGTCGTGGCGCTGGATTTCAGTGGCCTGGCCGAGCGCCTGGGTGCCTGAAGGCACGGGGCCAACGAGTGCCCGGTCCGGTTTCGCTTCCCCGCCGTGGACTTCTGGTCGATCGCAAGCGCGTGCCAACTGGCGGGCGGAGTCAAGGCCGCTGCCGTAAGGTTCGATGTGCTGAACTGCAGCAGCCGTCGCCGGACGCCGGGTCAGCGTAGCGGCCGCCGCTGCCTTCTCCGCTGAGTGCCCTGATTCGCGAGCAAATCGTCCAACGAGTTGGATAACGGGAAGGACTCGCACGGACAGACGGAGCCCTATCGGGGCGAAACTGGGCAGCATGCCGGCTCAGGGAGATGTGAACGTGTTGCGTCCCTGTCACCTACTTCCCAGGGCGCTGACCCCCACACTCGTGCCAGCGGGCCACGGTCTACAAACGCGTCAACCCATTATCCGGTGACAACAAGTCGCCGACCTCGCCGTGGCTCTAGCAGCCAGTCCGGGAA
>QHBT01000033.1 GCA_003244185.1 Candidatus Dormiibacter spiritus
TCCATGAAGAAAGGTAGGGCGGCGTGAGGCGAGCGCACCTACTTGGGATTGGGGGAGCCGGCGTCTCGGCCCTGGCTCGGGCGCTGCTGAGCCGCGGCTACGAGGTCTCCGGCTGCGATCTGCGGGAGAGCGAAACCACGCGCGCGCTGGCGGCAGAGGGCGCCAGTATCGAGGTGGGCCACAGCCCAGAACATATGCATGCCCGGTTGGACCTGGTCGTGTACAGCGGCGCTGTCAGGGCGGCGGGGCAGGCGGAGCTGGCGGCCGCCCGCGCGGCGGGGATCCGGGTGCTCAGCCGGGCCGAGCTGCTGGCCGAGCTGATGCAGGAGTTTGAGTCAGTCGCGATCGCCGGCTCACATGGCAAGACCACGGTCACCTACATGCTGGGCCACGTGCTGCAGCGAGCGGGCTGGGACCCAACGGTGCTGGTTGGGGATGGCGCCAACTCCCGAGCTGGTCAAAGCCGCTATCTGGTCGCCGAAGCAGACGAATCGGACGGGACTCTGGTGCTGCACCGGCCCAGCCACGGGATACTCACGAATGTCGACTTTGACCATCCCGACCACTTCAGCGGACTGGAGGAGATCGCCACCCTGTTCCGCAATTTCGTGGCAGTGATCCCCGGTCTGGCGGTCGTCGGCGCCGATGACGAGCGGGCGCGGGAGTTCACGTCGGCCGGCCGGCTCCTCACCTACGGCTTTCATCAGGCGGCTGACTATCGCTGCCGCCGCGACGAGAGCGGAAGTTTCGAAGCCCTTCGGGGCGAGGTCGTGCTGGCCCGCCTGAAGCTGCCCTTCCCGGGCCGGCACAACGTGCAGAACGCCACTGGCGCTCTCGCCATGGCGGTGGAGCTCGGCGTTGATCCGGAGGTGGCGGCCGCCGCGCTGGCGGACTTTCCTGGCGCCCACCGGCGGCTGGAACCGCTCGGCGAGTACCGTGGGGCACGCCTGCTGGACGACTACGGTCATCACCCGGCCGAGGTGACCAGCACACTGGCGGCAGTCCGCGAGCTGCGGCCTGGGCGCCTAGTAATAGTGTTCCAGCCCCAGCGATACACGCGCTACGAAGCGCTGCGCGATGATTTCGCCCGCAGCCTGCTGGGCGCCGATGTGGTGGTGGTGGCCGAGATCTATCCGGCGGGCGAGCCGAATCCGGGTCTCAGCGCGCGGGATCTGGCGGCGGCGGTGCCCGGCGCCCGCTTTGCTCCCGACCTGGCCGAGGCGCGGCGCCTCATCCAGCAGCTGGCCAGGCCGGGCGACGTGATCGTGTTCATGGGTGCCGGCGACATCTGGAAGGTGGGCAGTGAGCTGGCGAAGTCCCGCTAACGAACGCTGGCTGCGGGGCCTCCCGGGTGTGCGCCGGGACCAGCCGCTGGCCAGGAACACGTCGTTCAACATCGGCGGCCCCGCCGACTACTTCCTGGAAAGCGAGACGCCGGCCGAGCTGGTGGCGGCCTGCCACGAGCGTGGCATCCCGTACCGGCTGCTGGGCGCCGGGACCAACCTCCTCATCTCAGATGCCGGCGTGGAGGGACTTGTGATCCGCTGCGTCAACCGCGGCTGGACAGTCCAGGGACGCGAGGTTGTGGCTGAGGCCGGGCTCAAGATGATGCGGCTGGCTCGCATCTGCGCGGAGCATGACCTGATCGGCTTCGAGTGGGCGATAGGAGTGCCGGGAACAATTGGCGGCGCGGTCTATCAGAACGCCGGCTGCTGGGGCGGTCAGCTCAGCGATGTTCTGCTCGACGTCGCCTGTCTCCTCCCCGGTGAGGGGCCCACGCGGTGGCAGCCCGCCGAGCTGAGCCTGGGTTACCGTAGCTCGGCACTGCGCCAGGGCCGCTGGCGGGGGGCGCTGGTCGAAGCCACCACCATCCGGCTGGCACCCGGCGATGGGGCGGCCGCCAAGCGTGACATGGCCCGGCTGACAGTGGAGCGCAACCGCACCCAGCCGATCAAGAGCAAGAACTGTGGCAGCGTCTTCAAGAACCCGCCGGGAGACTCGGCGGGCCGCCTGATCGAAGCCGCCGGACTGCGCGGGGCGCGGGAGGGCGCGGCCCAGATTTCCGAGCAGCACGCCAACTTCATCATCAACCACGGCGGGGCCACGGCGGTCGACGTGCTGGCGCTCATCGAGCGGGCTCGCCGGCGCGTGCGAGAGCGGTTCGAGCTGGACCTGGAGACAGAGGTGGAGACAATCGGCCGCGAGGCTGTGGCGGGGACCCCGGCGTGAGGGTGGCGGTTCTCTGCGGTGGGCGCTCGGCCGAGCGCGAGGTGTCGCTCCGCTCAGGCGGCCAGGTGGCCGCGGCTCTGCGGAGCTGCAATCACGAGGTGGAGTTGGTGGATGCCGACGCGCAGGTCTGGGAGCGGCTCCGGGATGGCCGCTTTGCAGCCGTGTTCGTCGCTCTTCACGGTCGCCTGGGTGAGGACGGCACAGTGCAGGGGATGCTCGAGCTGTTGGGCCTGCCCTACACAGCTTCGGGGGTGCTGGCCAGCGCTCTCTGCATCGACAAGACGCGCACCAACCGGCTGCTGGCGGCGGCCGGCTTGGCGGTCCCTGAATTCATCGAGGTGGAGGCCGAGCGGGCCGAGGAATTGGTGGCGCGCTTCGGCCTGCCGCTGGTGCTCAAGCCTGTACGGGAGGGTTCCACTCTCGGGCTGACCATCGCCCGAAACGTGGATGAGGCCGCGAGCGGCCTGCTCCTGGCCGCGCGCTATGACCGCCGCGTCCTGGCCCAGCGCTTTGTGCCAGGCGTCGAGATCACCCTGGGCGTGCTGGCCACGCCCGAGCTGCAGCTGCTGCCATCGTTGGAGATCACCTACGAGAACGAGATCTACGACTACGACGCCAAGTACTCGGCCGGCCGCAGCCACCACATAATCCCTGCCCGGATCAGCGCCGAGGCGATTCAGCGGGCGGAGGCGGACGCCGTAACCGCCTTTCGGGCGCTCGGCTGCGAGGGCATGGCGCGCGTCGACTTCATAGTTGACGGGGCAGGCGTCCCCTGGCTGCTCGAAGTCAATACGGTGCCCGGTTTGACCGAAGTCTCGCTTCTGCCTGATGCAGCCCTGGCGGCGGGGGTCAGCTTCGAGGAGCTCTGCCAGCGACTGCTGAACCATGCTGTCGGGCGCCGGCGGCGGCAGGTGGGTCCCGGAGTATGAACGGAGACCCTCGGCGCCGCCGATCAAGGCAGGGCCGCGACTGGCGCAGCTGGTTCGGGCGCCTCCTGCCGGAGCGACCTGCTGACCGGCCCCGGAGCGGGTCCCGGCCCCGCCCCCGGCCGCCGGCTGACCCCGCCCGCCGGCGGTCGCGCTGGCTGGGCCTCGGCCTTGCCGGCGGTTCCGCGCTGGCGCTGGTGGGGCTGCTGCTGGCGCCTGTCTTCGCAGTGGCAGATGTCCACGTTTCGGGCACCCGGCACCTGAGCCAGACCGAAGTGGTTCACCTGGCAGGCCTTGACACGTCAGTGTCGGTTTATTCACTTGACGAAGTCGCCGCCAGGCAGCGGTTGGAGAGATCGCCCTGGATCCGCACCGCCCAGGTGACTGCTTCGCTCCCGGCGCATGTCTCCATCCAGGTGGAGGAATGGCAGCCCGTGGCAACCTTTCGCTCTGGCGGCGCTGCGCAGTGGTACCTCTCCAGCCAGTCGGTAGCCCTGGGCCAAGTACCGGCTGGTGCCGATGTCACGGGCATGGTGGAGATTCAGGGGCCGCCAGGGCGGGAGCCGAAGCCGGGCGCCAGGCCGCTCGAACCCAGGCTCCTCGCCGATCTTGTAAACCTCGACCGGCAGCTGCCGGAGTTGACCGGCCAGCAGGTCAAGCGCTTCGAACTCGATGGCTGCGGCAACTTGAACCTGGTGAGCGCGAAAGGCTGGACAGCCCTATTCGGGCGCGTGCTGACACCCGAGGAGCTGGCAGCGCTCCCCGGCAAGGTGACCAGTCTGCAGACTCTTGCCAGGTCGGGGGCTGTGGACTTCAACAGCCCTGATTTGACCTACGTGAACGTCGAGAACGCAGGCAATCCGGCGGTCGGCTACAAGCCCAAGCCGACCCCCACCCCCAAGCCCACGCCGACGCCTAAGCCGACGACCACACCCAGGGGTCCGGCGACGCCCACGCCGACTGCTCCGCTCGCCCCTCAGCTAACGGTGCCCGTCTGCGCGTGAGGTCATCTGCCATACTGACTTGATGGGGGTGCCCGGCTTCGGCAACCTGGCGGAAGGCCTGCCGCCATCAAACCCGGTGTGAGTCGAACCTAGAGAGACAAGGTGAAGGCTGTACGGCTGCACCAGTACCACCGACGCCCGGTGATCGAGGAGGTTCGGGAACCGAAGCTATCCAGTCCCTTCGACGTGATTGTGAAGATTGGGGGCGCCGGTCTGTGCCGGACCGACCTGCACATCATCGAGGGCCAGTGGGAGTCCAGGAGCGGGGTCGCGCTGCCGTACACGCTCGGCCATGAGAACGCTGGCTGGGTACACGAAGTCGGCTCCGGGGTCACCAACGTGGCCCGCGGCGACACTGTCATCCTGCACCCCACCCCGACCTGTGGGTTGTGCCACGCCTGTCGGGCGGGCGACGACATGCACTGCCCCAACGGCTCATTTCCCGGGATCAGCACCGACGGCGGCATGGCGGAGTACCTGCTCACCTCCGCCCGGGCCTGCGTCAAGCTCGCTCCCCAGACTCAGCCGAAGGACGTGGGGGCGCTGGCGGACGCCGGCATCACCGCCTACCATGCCGTGCGCAAGGCCGTTCCGCTGCTTTACCCCGGCACTACCTGCGTGGTCATCGGGGCCGGCGGGCTCGGCCACGTCGGCATCCAGTGCCTGGCCGCGCTGACCGCGACCACCATCGTGGTGGTGGACAAGAACGCGGGCGCGCTCAAGCTCGCCAGTCAGCTCGGGGCGCACCACACGGTTGTTGCCGACGGCAACCAGGTGAACGCGGTCAAAGAGCTCACCGGCGGCAACGGGGCCGACGTCGTCATCGACTTCGTCGCCGAGCAGGGGGCTGAGAACGACGGGTGGGAGATGACCCGCCGGGCCGGCTCGTACTACGTAATCGGTTACGGCGGCACCGTGAACATCGAGACGATCGACATTATCTCCACCGAGCGGAACGTCGTCGGCAACCTGGTCGGCACCTACAACGACCTGACCGAGCTGATGGTCCTGGCCCAGGCCGGCCAGGTGACCCTGCACACCAAGACCTACCCGCTGGAGGCGGCGCTCGACGCGATCGACGATCTCGACAACGGTCGCATTCGCGGCCGCGGAATCCTCGTCCCCTAGGCAATTGATTCTGGAGGTTTGAGCGTGTACGAGAAGGACGGCGAGAAGTACTACGTGGTTGACAGCCACATGCACTACTGGAACGCGGCCCCCGACAACTGGGTGGCCGGCCACGAGCAGTACGCCAAGGGCTGGATCGAGTGCTTCCACGCCTACCAGGGCCTGGGGCCCGCCGAGACGCACTGGCCGATCGAGAAGTTCCAGAAGTACTCCGAGGCCGACCTGATGAAGGATGTCTTCGAAGTCGGCTACGTCGACAAGGCGATCTTCCAGCCGACGTACCTCACGGAGTGGTACACGGAGGGCTTCAACACCACCGACCGTAACGGGATCCTGGCCAACAAGTACCCCGACAAGTTCATTCTCAACACCCGCTGGGATCCGCGCGAGGGTGAGGCCGGGCTGAAGCAGCTGGAGGCGGACGTCGCTCGCTACGGCAGCAAGGGCGTCAAGCTCTACACCGCGGAGTGGCGGGACGGCTCCCGGGGCTGGACGCTGAAGGACCCGGAGGCATCCCGTTACCTGGATAAGTGCCAGGAGCTGGGCATAAAGAACGTCCACGTCCACAAGGGCCCGACGATCTGGCCGCTCGACAAGGACGCCTTCGACGTGGCCGACGTGGACCAGGCGGCGACCTCTTTCCCCGGGCTGAACTTCATAGTCGAGCACGTCGGCCTGCCGCGCATCGAGGACTTCTGCTTCATGGCCACCCAGGAGCCCAATGTGTATGCCGGCCTGTCGGTGGTCATCGGCGGCCTCATGCACGCCCGGCCGAAGTTTTTCGCCAAGGTGATGGGCGAGCTGCTGTTCTGGGTCGGTGAGGACAAGATGACCTTCGGCAGCGACTACGCCATCTGGGAGCCGAAGTGGCAGATCGAGGGCTTCGTCGACTGGGACTACCCCGGTGACGAGTTCTCCGACTACCCCAGGGTCACGACCGCCACCAAGAAGAAGATCCTCGGCCTGAACGCGGCCAAGCTGTACGACCTAGAGGTCCCCATCGACTACCAGCTCCAGGAGCAAGCCGGACGGCAGGAAGCCGCGGTCGGCGTCTCGGAGGTAGAGGCGCGGGCGTGACGGACGCCTCCCGCGTCCTCGCTGCGTTGGATAGCGTCCGCGACCCGGAGCTGGACGAGCCGATCACCGCGCTCGGCTTCGTCGCCTCTTGCACCATGTCCGACGACGGTGTGGCTGAGGTGCGGCTGAGATTGCCGACCTATTTCTGCGCTCCGAACTTCGCCTTTCTTATGGTTGCCGACGCCTATGACGCGGTGTCGGCGGTGGACGGCGTGGAGCGCACGGAGGTGGTGCTCGAAGACCACTTCGCCTCGGTCCAGATCAATGGCGGCGTGGCCGCGCGGGCCGGGTTCGCCCAGGTCTTCGACGGCGAGGCCGTCGACGACCTGGGCCAGCTGAGAGCGGATTTCCTGCGCAAGGCGGTGCTGGCCGGCACCGACCGGGTGTGCCGACCGCTGCTGGCCGCAGGTGCGGCGGCGGAGGATCTCGCTGGAATGGTGCTCGGCGAGTTGGCGGCATCGGCGGACCTGGACCGGCTGCGGTCCCGGCGAGCCGACCTCGGCCTGCCGGCCGGGGACGACGCCCGGCTGCTGATCGACCCCGCCACCGGTGCAGCGATCGGCGTCGACGCGCTGCCGTTGCACCTGCGGCGGGCCAGGACGACGCGGGTCAGCCTCGAGGCCAACGCGGTGACCTGCCGAGACCTGTTCGCCCAGCGCTACCACTCCGCCTCGGGCTTGGCCGAAGCGGTCGCGCCCTAGTCTGTCCTCTCCCCGAGTAGACGC
>QHBT01000069.1 GCA_003244185.1 Candidatus Dormiibacter spiritus
GCCGCCACCGCCGTAATAGCCACCGCCACTGCCGCCGGTGAAACCGCCGCCGCCGCCTGAGCTGCCGCCGCCTGAGTGACCGACGCTGCCGCCCGAGTGACCGCCGCCGCCGCCGCGGGCGAAGGCCAACTCGGGAAAGATGACCTCGCTCGCCACGACGATCAGAACGGGCAGCAGCCAGCGAGCCACCGCCCTAAAGCGCCGCCTGCGGCTCACGGCTCGCTCGCCGGCAGGCTCGCTCAACCCCGAGACAGGTTCAGTCAACCCCGAGAGCGCAAGCGCCGCTCGGGGCTCTCACTCGTCGCAAGCTTCGGCTCAGGCCTGGCCGGGAGCCGGGGGCGGTTGTCCAGGCCCGGACTCTGGTGGCTGAGCCTCGCCCTCAGTCGTTCGCTGGGCCGCGCCGGGCTGAGCTGAAGCGGCTTGGACCAGGCTGGTGCCGCAGTTGGGACAGAACTTGGTGCTGATCGGGCTCTGAGTCCCGCACTTGGCACAGGTTGTCATCTGCGGCGCCAAAGACGCACCGCAGCTGGAGCAGAACTTGGCGCCGGCCATATTCGACTCGCCGCAATTGGGGCAGCTGACACCGGCGGCCGGCGACTGCTGACTCGGAGCGCCCAGTTGAGTGGCGCAGTTGGAGCAGAACTTGGCGGTCTCCGGATTGGCGGTTCCGCACTTGGGGCAGCGCACCTGCACCTGGGCCGGCTGCTGCTGGCCGCCGGCTCCCATGGTGTTGCCCATGCCGAAGCCGACGCCCATCATGGCGGGCCCGACGGCGCCCCCGCCCTTGGCGGCGCCCTCGCCGACCCCGAGCATTGCCTGGCCCTGGGCGTACTGCTGGAAGCCGCCCGCCATCCGCGTGTACTGCGCGTCGCGGCGGTAGCCCTTCAGGGTGGCCTCGTCCTCCTCCTTGATGGAGATGGTGAAGTTGCCGAGGCGGACGATCTGAATGCCATAGCTGGCGACGTGCTGCTGAACCTTCTCCAGCGTGACGCGCTCGATCTCCTCCGTGTGGGAGGCGATGCCGAGGATCGGCCAGTTGGTCTGGACGATCTGGCTCGTCACGTCAGTGCGCAGGACCTTCAGCAGCTGCTCGCGCATCCAGTCGGTGATCTGATCGTTGTTGGAGACGTTCTGCGTTCCGACGAGGTTGACGATGAGCGACTGGGGCTCCAGCACCTTGAGCGAGTACTCACCAAAGACGCGCAGGCCCACTGCCAGGGTGGTCTCCGGATCCACCACGTCGTCGACCACGCCGCCGAAGGGGAGGTTGGGGAACTCGCGAGTGGAGATGAAGTACAGCTCGGTCTTGAACATGTTGCCGCCCGTGGCAAAGTCGACAAGCATTCCGAGGAACGGTATCTCCGAGCTGTCGAGGGTGACGCGGCCGGGGTTGATGGTGCCCTGCACGCGCCCGTCCCGGAAGAAGACTGCCATCTCGTCCTGCTGGACGGTGAGCTGAGTTAGCTTGCGGATGTTCTGGTCCGGCCACTTGTAGAGAATCTGGCTCTTGAACTCGTCTGGCCGGGCGATGAATTCGCGTCGGACCTCACCGAAAAGTCCCATATTTTGCTCCTTGTCAATTTGCCCGACCGCCCAGCGTCGCCAGGATCGGGATGTCCTGTCAAAGAGGCTAACGCTTCGGCTGGGAGAGTTGGTCTACCTCACCTCCCGTGTTCGGGTCAGGCGCCGCCGCCCGCCGCCGTGGCGGTGAGCCGGGGATCGCCGCCCTTCGCTTCCAGCGGCTCGATCTTGCCGACTATGAAGAGGTAGGAGATGGCGCCCAGCAGGGCAAAGCCGCCCATGGCGAAGAGCGAGATCACATAGTTGCCGGTGATCTGCAGCACCGCGCCTGTGAAGATGCTGGTGATGACGCCTGAGATGTTGGAGGCGAAGTTCTGGATGCCGCCGATCGACGCGACCTGGTTGGGCGAGGGGGCGACGTCGGCCGGCAGGCACCAGACGCTGGCGGCGGCGAAGGTCAGACTGGCGTAGGCGACTGAGAGGAGCGCGATTGCCACGGCGGCCGAGGGCGCGAGCGCCACCAGAGCGATGACAGAAGCGCAGGCCATGCCGCCAACCAGGCACAGCTTGCGCGCCTTGGTCAGGTCCATACCGCGGCGCACCAGCGTGTCGGCGACGATGCCGCCCAGCCAGCCCCCCGGGATGGCAGCGAGGGCCGGGATGGTGCCGACAGTCCCCAGCTTGGGCAGGCTGAAGTGGCGGGCGGTGGTCAGGTAGTCAGGAAACCAGGTGATGAAGAAGTAGATGACGAAGTTCAGGCAGAAGAAGCCGATCATCATGCCCCAGATCGTCCTGTAGCGGAACAGATCGACCCAGCGCACAGGCACGCGCTCCGCCTCCAGATCGGGGCTGCGAGAGCCCTGCTCGATATAAGCCAGCTCCTCCTGCTTCACCCAGAAATGCTGGCGGGGGCGCCGGTAGAGCAGCACGAAAGCGACAGCCCAAACCAGGCCGAGCGCCCCGGTTGCCAGGAAGGACCCTCGCCAGCCGATGTTCAGGATCAGCCAGGTCACGATGGGCAGGGAGGCCACGGTGCCGAAGCGGGCACCGCTGTCGTAGATGCTCGTGGCGGTGCCGCGCTCGCGGAGTGGAAACCACTCAGCCACTATCTTGGCGTTGCTCGGGTAGGCGCCGGATTCGCCCACTCCCAGCAGCAGCCGCAGAACGAAGAGGGAGAAGAAGCCGCGGGCCAGCGCGGTGGCGGCCGTGAAGACCGACCACCAGGCGACGGCGAACGTGTACATGATGCGGGCGCCGATCCTGTCGACCAGGTAGCCATTGGGTAGCTGGAACACCGCGTAACTGATGAAGAAGGAGCCGATGGCGATGCCCATCAGGCCGGGCGGGATGTGAAGGTCCTTTCGGATGAGTGTGTTGGCCACACCGAGATTGGCGCGGTCGACGTAGTTGATGGTGGTCCCCACGAAGGCCAGGAGGACCATGAGCCAGCGCACCATGCCCACAGCCTTGCGCGCGGTGCTCGTCCGCTCCAGGGCCGAACTCTCAGCCATCTCTACCTCCTCACCTCGGTTTGCTGGCCGCGATTATGGCACGGATCCGTCTGGGCAGCGGCTGTCGTGCGCCTGGTCAGGCAACGAGGCTCAGGGCAGCGTGACGGCGCCCTCGGAGGCCGAGGTCACCTGGGCCATGTACTTGGCGAAGACGCCGCTCCGGTAGCGGGCCTCCGGCGGCGACCAGTCGCGCAGGCGCTCGGCCAAATCCACGCCCTCCACGTCGACGCGCCGGCCGGTGATGTCCACGACTATGGTGTCGCCGTCGCGGAGCGCCGCGAGCGGGCCGCCGACCGCCGCCTCGGGCGCCACGTGGCCGATCATCTGGCCCTGAGTGGCGCCTGAGAAGCGGCCGTCGGTGATCAGGCAGACCTTGTCGCCCAGGCCCTGGCCGACCAGCGCCCCCGTCACCTGCAGCATCTCCCGCATGCCCGGACCGCCCTTGGGGCCTTCGTAGCGGATCACCACCACATCACCGGGGTCGATGTGGTTACCGAGCACGGCGGCCAGCGCGTCCTCCTCCCGGTTGAAGAGCCGAGCCGGCCCCCGATGGTGATGGGGGGCGTGATGGGCGATCTTGATGACGCTGCCCTCCGGGGCCAGGTTGCCCTTCAGGATGACCAGGCCGCCCTCAGGGCTGAAGGGATTGCTCAGCGGCCGGATCACGTCCTGGCCAGGCGTTTCCTCCACCTGGCCGCACTCTTGAGACAGCGTGCGCCCGGTCACCGTCAACGCGGAGCCGTCGACGAAGCCACCATCGATCAAGCGCTTGGTCATCACGGCGACGCCGCCCGCCCTGTGCAGCTGGGGAGCTGCGTAGCGGCCGCCCGGCTTCAGGTCGCAGAGCAGCGGCGTGCGCTTGAAGATGACCTCCAGGTCATCGATCTCCAGCGGCACACCAACCTCTCGGGCCAAGGCAAGCAGGTGGAGCACGGCGTTGGTCGAACCACCCGAGGCAGCCACCGCTGCGGCGGCGTTCTCGAAGGCCGGCCGGGTGAGGATCTGCGAGGGCCGGATGTCGTTCTCCAGCGCGTTGCGGACCACGTCACCCAGCCGCCGGGTCAGCTCCTCACGGGCGGGGTCGACGGCCGGAACGCCGTTGTAGCCAACCGGTGAGAGCCCTATCACCTCCATCACCATCGACATGGTGTTGGCCGTGTACTGTCCGCCGCAGGCACCCGGGCCTGGGCAGATGTGAGCCTCCAGCTCCGCCAGGTCGCTCTCGGTCATGCGACCGGCGGCGACCGCGCCGATTGCCTCGTACGCCTCGCCCACCGCGACCTGGCGGCCGCGGTACGAGCCCTCCAGGATGGAGCCGGAATAGACCAGCACCGCCGGCCTGTCGAGCCGGGCCATCGCCATCGCGGCGGCGGGCACAGTCTTGTCACAGCCGGTGATGCAGCAGAGGGCGTCGAAGTAGTGGCCCCGAGAGACGAGCTCGATCGAGTCTGCGATCAGCTCCCGCGAGACCAGTGAGGCCTTCATTCCCTCAGTGCCCATCGTGATTCCGTCTGAGATGGCTATGGTGTTCAGCTCCATCGGGGTGAGTCCCTGCGCCCGCAAGCCCTCGGCCGCCCAGGCCGCCAGCGTCCTGTGGTTGAAGTTGCAGGGCATGGTGCCGATCCAGGAATGAGCCACTCCGACCACAGGCTGCTTCAGGTCGTCCCGGCTGAAGCCGATGTTGAGCAGGAACGAGCGCGCACCCGCGCGGTCGACGCCGTCGTAGAGGGTGCGGCTGTGGCGGCGCAGGTCGGTCATCTTCGGATCTCCTCAGTGCTGGTCTTCAACTGGCCGAGTTCGACCTGTGCCAGCGACTGGACCTGGTGAGCGGCACCCTGCCGCAGCAGCTGGGAATCGGACAGGATGTTGGTCAGCCGAAATCCGCGGCGGCGCCACTCGGTGGCTGACTCCAGGTCACCGCAGAAAAGGCCTGGCACCACCTCATGCCGGCCGCAGGCTTCCAGGATCGTCTGGATGAGCTCGATGTGCTCGGGCTCGGTGGCGGTCGGCGTCGGCCTCAGCCCGTGCGTCAGCGAGAGATCCTGCGGGCCCACATAGACCGCGTCGACGCCTGGCACCGACAGGATCTGGTCAAGGGTCTGAACTGCTCCCACAGTTTCGATCATGAGGGTCACCACGACGCTCTCGTTGGCGGTTGCGGGCGAGTAGTCGGCGACCCCCAGCGCCGCCCGGATCGGGCCCCAGGAGCGATTGCCGGCAGGCGGGTAGCGGCAGGCCTGGACGGCGCGCTCGGCGTCGTCGGGGCTGTCGATCATCGGCACTATCACGCCCTCCGCGCCGGCGTCCAGCGCCTTCATGAGGCGGCCCGGTTCGTTCCAGGGCACTCGCACCAGAGCCGGTGTACCTGTCAGCTGCAGAGCCTGCAGCATGGTACCCAGGTGCTCCTCGCGGATCATCCCGTGCTGCATGTCGAGGCAGGCCCAGTCGTAGCCCGCGCGGCCGATCAGCTCCGCTGTGAAGCTGTCGGGGATGACGCACCAGGCGCCGAGGAGAGGACGGCCTGAGCGCAGCCGGCGGCGCAGTTCCATGAAGCGCTGAGCATACTTCCGGGCCCCAGGCGCCAACCCGAGGCCGCTGGCGAGCACAAATGCAGCCTGCTGTTCTAGGATCTCCTCACAGCGGTCGCGACAGCAGTCGCGCTTGTCGTCAACTGAGAGGAGGACTCAATGCAGGCACCGGCGGATCGGCCCGCGCAGCTGCGGAAAGCTGTGGTCGCGAGCGTCATCGGCACCTCGATCGAGTGGTACGACTTCTTCCTCTACGGCTCGGCGGCTGCGCTGGTCTTCCCCAAGCTGTTCTTCCCCAAGAGCGATCCGCTGGCGGGAGCGCTGCTTTCCTTCGGCACTCAGGCCGTCGGCTTTGCCGCCCGCCCGATCGGAGCGGCGATCTTCGGCCACTTCGGCGACCGGATCGGGCGCAAGGCGACGCTGATAGTGACGCTGCTGACGATGGGCCTGGCCACCACTCTGATCGGACTCGTGCCTTCCTACACCTCGATCGGCGTCTGGGGCGCCATCCTGCTCATAGTGTTGCGCGTCTTCCAGGGGCTCGGCGTGGGCGGGGAGTGGGGCGGCTCGGTCCTGCTCTCCATGGAGTGGGGCAGCAATCGCCGCCGGGGCCTGGTCGCCAGCTGGCCCCAGATCGGTGTGCCGATCGGACTGATCCTCGGCAACGGCGCGCTGCTGCTGGTCAGCAACCTGACTGGCAAGGATTTCCTCAACTGGGGTTGGCGAATACCTTTTGTGGCCAGCCTGATCCTCGTCGCCATCGGCCTCTACATTCGGCTCGGCATTCTGGAGACGCCGTCTTTCGCCCGCCTGGTGAGCGAAAACAGACTGGTCAAGATCCCGCTGCTCGAGGTGCTGAAGCGGAACTGGCGGGAGGTGATACTGGCCGCGCTGGTGCGCGTCTCGGAGCAGGCGCCGTTCTACATCTTCACCTCCTTCGTGCTTCTCTACGGCACCAAGACGCTGAAGCTGAGCAACAACTTCATGCTGACGACAGTCTTCGTGGCCAGCTTTCTGTCACTGTTCACAGTGCCCTTTGCCGGTTACCTCTCAGATCGATTCGGGCGCAAGCTCATCTACGGCATCGGCGCTGCAGGGATAGGCCTTCTTGCCTTTCCCTACTTTGCCCTCCTGGACACTCGCGCGGTAGGCCTGGTTCTGCTGGGCGTAGTCGTCTCGCTCATCCCTCACGATCTTCAGTACGGGCCCCAGGCGTCGCTGATCGCCGAGAACTTCACGGGCCGGCTGCGCTACACAGGCGCCTCCATCGGCTATCAGCTGGCCTCGGTGGTGGCCGGCGGCCCGGCGCCCTTGATAGCCACCTATCTCCTGGCCACCTACAAGAGCTCAGCGCCCATCGCGCTCTACATAGTTGGCTGCGCTGTCGTGAGTCTCATTGCCCTGGTGCTCATCCCGAACCGGCAGACTCAGGATCACAACGTCGAGTACGACGAAGCGGTCACCGCCGCTGGCGCCCGCAGGCCCAGCACTGCCTGGCCGTCCGGCTAGCGCTTTTCGGTGCGGAGCCTGGCCAGCAGCGCGCCGACCGGGACCGTGCCCCCCTCGGGCGCGACGATCTCGCTCAGCGTGCCGGCGACCGGTGACTCCAGCTGGTTGTTCACCTTGTCGGTCTCGACCTCGACCAGCGGCTCGCCCTCCGCCACCTGATCGCCAGGCTGCTTGAGCCAGCGGGTGACAGTACCTTCGGTCAGGGTTTCGGCCAGCTGCGGCAGCGTGAAGTCGACCTCGCTCATGCCGGCAAGCCTAGCCCGAACGGCCGGTCCGTTCTAGCCGGTCACCTGCGCCCAGGCTGCTTCCAGCGCCAGCGCGACCCCGACCAGCCGAGCCTCCTGGCCGAATCGGCCCACCACCTGGACGCCCACCGGCAGGCCGGAGGTTGGCGCGGGTAGGCAGATGACCGGCTGACCGGTGGTGTTGAAGGGCCGGGTCCAGCCGGCGACGGCCGCGCGGTCGTATTCCGCGCCGATGCGGGGCGGCATGATGCCAGTGGCCGGCACGAGGATGGCGTCGACGTCAGCCATCGCGGTCTCCGCCGCCAGGCGCGCGCGTGACTGCTCCAGCAGGGCCAGGGCGTAATCGCTGCGGCTGACGCGAAGCCCCTGTTCGAGCAGCGCCCGCACATCAGCCCCGTAGCGCTCGGGCGTGTCCTCCAGCCAGCGACGATGCAGGCTCCCGGCCTCGGCCAGCAGGATGGTCAGCCCTGGCCGCCCCAGCGCGAGCCGGTCGGGCAGCTCGATCTCGGGCAGTCCCCGGGTGGCGGCAGCGAAGACCTCGGTGACCCCGGGCTCGACGCCGTCCAGCCAGCCGGTCGGGACCGCCAGGCGCAGCTCGGTCAAGGAGGGCGTCCGCTCCGGCAGAAGGTCGCGCAGCTCGCTCATGGCTTCGAGCGCCAGCGCTGCCGTTCGCACGTCGGGCGCCAGCGGGCCGACGGTATCGAGGCTGTGGCTCAGGGGGAAGACGCCTTCGGTGGCAATGGTCCCCAGAGTTGGTTTGAACCCCACCACGCCGCAGTAGGCGGCGGGGACGCGGATCGAACCGCCGGTGTCAGTCCCCAGCGCCCAATCGCAGAGCCGAGCCGCCACCGCCGCCGCCGAGCCGCCGGACGAGCCCCCCGCCACGCGCTCTGAGTCATGCGGGTTGCGTACGGCTCCATAGTGGGGGTTCTCGCTGGTCAGGCCGAAGGCGAACTCGTGCAGGTTGGCCTTGCCCATAACGACGCAGCCGGCTTCGCGCAGGCGCCTCACCACCTGGGCGTCGTGGCCGGCGGCCTGGGCAGGCAGCTGAATGCCGCCGGCGGTCGTGACTGTCCCGGCCACGTCGACCAGATCCTTCACCGCCACCGCCGGACCGGGACCGTCCTCCTCCGTCAGCGAGATGAAGGCTCCCAGGTGGGTCTGCGCCCGCGCCCGCTCACGGGCCTCAGCCGCGGTCACCCCTCAGTACAGGAAGTGCAGATGCTCGCTCAGGAAGCGGGCGGCCGAGCCGTAGGCGCGGACCTGGTTGGCGGTCTTGCTGAAGCCGTGACCCTCGTCCTCGAAGACCAGGTACTCGACAGGCCGGCCGAGCTCGCGCAGGCGCTGCACCATCTGGTCGGACTCCGCCTTCACCACCCTGGGGTCCGTGGCGCCCTGAATGACGAGCAGCGGCGCCCGGGCCTGCTCGACGTAGGTGATGGGGGAGCGCTCGACGAGGAGGTCCCGGTCGGACTCCGGGTCACCGACCCACACTTTCATGAACCGCTTCCAGAAGGGAGGCACAGAGGCGGCGAAGGAGATCAGATTGCTGGGTCCGAAGAGGTCCACCGCGCAGGCCCAGTACTCCGGTAGCCGAGTCAGAGCCGAGAGGGTTGCGAATCCACCGAAGGAGCCGCCCATGACGGCGATCCGCTGGGGATCGATCCAGCTCTGCTTCTGCAGCCAGCGCGCCGCTGCCTCGATGTCGCGCAGCTCGCCGCCACCCCAATCGCGGTGGATCAGCCTCTGATAGGACTTGCCGTAGCCAGTGCTGCCGCGGATGTTGGGCGCCAGCACAGCCACTCCGCGGCTGACCAGGTACTGGAAGGCGCCCCAAGAGTTGGAGTACCCGGGCCGCTCCTGCGATTCCGGTCCGCCGTGGATCCAGAGGACCGCCGGCTGGACACCATTGTTCTCACGCGGCCGATAGAGCCAGGCCGGGATCTCCCGATCGAAGCTGGGATAGCCGATCAGCTCCGCCTCGGCCAGCTCACTTGTCGGGACGCTGCCCTGAAAGCTCTCGGTGAGGGCTGTCGTCTGCCGCTGCTCGAGGTCGGCTACATACAGGTCCAGAGGCCGCCGGCCGGTGCCGGCTACCACCGCCACGCGCCGGCCATCGCCGGAGAAGGCGAAGAGCAGACAGTGGCCGGCCGGAATGGCAGGCACCGGCAGCTCGCGTCCCGTCTCCAGCTCGACGGCGTGGAGAACTGACCGCCCGGCTTCGTTCACTGTGAAGGCAGCGCGGCGGCCGTCCCGGCTCAAGTCGGCATGCTCGACGCTCCAGTCCCCCTGCCAGACCGGTTCCAGCTCGCCACTTGCAAGATCCTGAAGGCCGAGCCAGTGATGCTCGCGACCGCGGTCGGTGAGCCGCAGCAGCCGGCCGTCTGCGGCCAGTCCGATCGACTGGTTGTACTCCTCGCCCTCGTGCGCCGTCAGCAGGCTGGGAGTGCCACCGCCGGAGTCGAGGAGGAAGAGGTCCTGATCCGAGTTGGCGCGGAAGCGGCCGACCACCAGCTGGCTGCCGTCGGCGGTCCACGGGCCGGGGAACCAGTAGCCGGGCTCAAGAAGGAGCGATTGGATCTTATCGCTATCCAGATCCAACAGGTAGAGGCTGCGGTCCTGGGGACGCTCGGCGTTGCCGCTGAAGACGTGGCGCTTTCGGTCCGGATCCGTGAAGCCGGGCAGATACTGGACGTCCTTCCGCCGGGTCAGGTCGCTCAGCTCGCCCGCGCGAAGATGAAGGCTATGCAGCTGCCATTGCTCGTTGCCATGGTGGTCGACGCCCAACAGGATCTCATCCTCCCGGGGCCAGCTCACGTGCCGGGCCGACTCCTCGACGAACCTGGTGCGCTGGACACCTTCGCCGCCAGCCGCCGGCTGCGTCCAGAGGTTGAGCTGACCTTCGGCCTCCCAGACGTAGGCGATCTGGCTGCCGTCCGGCGAAAACGCCAGGGAGCTCAGATAGCTGAACCGGCGGATCGCCAGGTAGCTCTCGAGAGGATGGCGCAAGGCGGGCTGCGGCACTAGCGGCGGCGGAAGATTCCCTTCACACGCTCCCAGAGAACTGAGAAGAGCACGCCGAAGGCATTGACTGGCTTGGCCGCCGTGCCCGGCGCCGAGGCCGGTTGGCTGGAGACGGGCGAAGGTCCGGCCTTCGCCATCTCGGCCTGGTCTGCCGCCGGCGGGGTGAAGCCTGCTCGCTGAGGCTCGCCGGCCTCGGCGGCGGCAACCGCCGGCTCCCCGGCGGCGGCCGGCTGGGTGGAGGGGCCGGCCGTTCCGGCGGCGCCGGTTTCCCCGGTGGCTGGCGGGGCAGAGGCTGCCGCCGGTGCGGCCTCCAGATGAGCCTTGATGCAGTCGCCCATCTGCCCGACCAGCCGGCGCGAGACGTCCTCCATGATGCCGCGGCCGAAGTTCGCCACCCGGCCCGCCACGTTGAAGTCGCTCATCAGCTTGACCAGCGAACCGCCCGGCGCCTCGAGCACAGTCATGGTGGCGGTCGCACGGGCAGAGCCGGAGCCGGTCGTCTCCTTGCCTTCGGCCTGGATCTTGGCAGTGCGGCTGGCCTCGTCCTGCTCGATGAGCCGGGCGGTGCCGTTGTAGGAGACGGTGATGGGTCCCACCTTGATCTTCACCTTGCCTCTGAAGGTGGAGGGATCGACGACCTCGGTCAACTCGGCTCCTGGCATGCAGCCGGCGACTCGGTTGACGTCCAGAAGAAACGCATAGACCTCGTCGGGCGGCGCGCCGATGTTCAGCTCGTTCTCGATCTGCACTTGAGACTTCCCACTGCACAGTGTGCCCTAGAGGGCCTAGGCTTTGCTCTCTAAGAGATCTCAACGCGGCGCCGTGACGGCGCTGGCGCTGACCCGCAGAACTGTTCAGGAGGCGGTGGGATGAAGCACCGGATAGCTGTAACCGTCAACGGTAAGGAGCGCGAGGCCGAGGTGGAGCCGAGATTGCTCCTCGTACACTTCTTGCGCGACAACCTCGGGCTGACCGGGACTCACATCGGCTGCGACACCAGCCAATGCGGAGCCTGCACCATCCACCTGGACGGCAAGGCCGTCAAGTCCTGCACGCTCTTCGCAGTCCAGGCCCAGGGTCACGAGCTGAAGACCATCGAGGGCCTTGCCGCCCCGGACGGCGCGCTTCACCCAATCCAGCAGGCTTTCTGGGACGAACACGGCCTCCAGTGCGGCTACTGCACCCCCGGCTTCATCATGGCCGCCGCCTATCTCCTGCAACAGAACCCCAAGCCCAGTGAGGACGACATCAAGAAGGGTCTGGAGGGCAACCTCTGCCGCTGCACCGGCTACGTCAACATCATCAAGGCTGTGCAGACTGCATCCCGCACCATGAGCGGGGCGGCCGAAGCCCAGCCCGCTGCCAGCGGAGGCTAGAGAGATGGCGATCAGCACAATGATCGGAGCCAAGATCCACAGGCGGGAGGACCCGCGTCTGGTCAGCGGCCACGGCCGCTACGTCGACGATCTGAGCCTGACCAACTGCGCCTACCTGCAGGTTGTGCGCAGCCCCTTCGCCCACGCCCGCATCACCCACATCGACAGCGAGGCGGCTCGCCAAGCCCCGGGCGTTCTGGCCGTCTATACGGCCCAGGACTTTGCGGAGGTGATCAGCGGCGCCATGCCGGTGGCCCCCGCCTTCGTGGCGGAAAAGAAGACAGTGCCCGACCGGCGACCCATCGCCGGTGAGGAGACAAGCTTTCAGGGCGAGCCAGTGGCGGTGGTGGTGGCGGAGACGCGCTACCAGGCCGCTGACGCGGCGCAGCTGGTCTCGGTCGACTACGAGCCGCTGCCGGCCGTCATGGACCTGGAGGCGGCGATCCAGGAGGGCAGCCCCAAGACGCATCTTGACCTGCCCGACAACTTTGCCTGGGACCTGACCTATGCCGATGACACCGAGCGGGCCTTCAGCGAAGCGGAGGTGGTGGTCAAGCAGCGCATCCTGCAGCAGCGTCTCGTGCCGATGGCGATGGAACCCCGCGTGGTCATGGCGGAATGGCGCGAGGCTGACGGCAACATGACGCTCTGGCTCTCGAGCCAGAATCCGCACTTCATCCGGCTCTTTGTGGGCGGCGCCATGGGCATTCCGGAGAGCCGCTTCCGCGTCATCTCACCTGACGTGGGCGGCGGCTTTGGCAGCAAGATCAGCCCCTATCCCGAGGACTACCTGGTGCCGGCCGCGGCCAAGCTGCTCGGCCAGCCCGTCAAGTGGACAGAGACCCGGACCGAGAACATCCAGGCCACGACTCACGGCCGGGGTCAGGTTTTCGACGTCGAGCTGGCCGGACTGCGCGACGGCACGATGCTCGGCATGCGCGTCACGCAGTATCTCGACTGTGGGGCCTACGTGGGAACCTTCGGCGCCTTCCAGGCCTGCGCCTGCCTGCTGCCCGGGCAGGGCTACAAGTTCCAGCAGATTGCCTCCCGCACCGTGGGAGTACTGACCAACCGGGTGCCGACCGATCCCTATCGGGGAGCCGGGCGGCCGGAGGCGACCCACCTCTGCGAGCGAATGGTCGACATCTTCGCGGCCGAGATCAAGAGGGACCCGGCGGAGGTGCGGCGCAAGAACTTCGTCCAGCCGGATGAGTTTCCTTACACCAATAACTTCGGCCTCAGCTATGACTCCGGCAACTACGAGGGCACTCTGAACCGGGCCCTCGAGCTGGCCGGGTACGAAAAGTTCCGGCAGGAGCAGGAGGGGGCCCGGAAGGAGGGTCGGCTGCTGGGCATCGGCATCTCCACCTGGATCGAGATCTGCGGCTTTGGACCCAGCGCCGCCACAGCGCCCGCCACCGGCGGTCTGGCGCTCACCGAGTCGTCTCACGTGCGGGTTTTTCCGACCGGCTCGGTGGCGGTCTACACGGGCACTCACTCCCACGGTCAGGGCCACGAGACCACGTTCGCGCAGCTGGTGGCAGACACGTTGGGCGTGCCCTACGACTCGATCGACATCCATCACGGCGATACCGCCGAGGGGCCGGCGTTCGGCTACGGCACCTACGGCAGCCGCTCCCTCGCGGTGGGCGGCATGTCGATAGTGAAAGCGGCCCAGAAAGTTCGCGAGAAGGCGCGCAAGATCGCTGCTCACATGCTGGAGGCGGCCGACGAGGACGTCATCTTCGACCAGGGGCACTTCGCCGTCAAGGGCTCGCCAGACAAGCGGAAGACCTTCGCCGAGGTCGCTTTCGCCGCCTACGGCATGGGCCTGCCTGAGGACATGGAACTGGGCCTGGAGGCCGTCGCCTACTTCGACCCTCCCAACTTCGTCTGGCCGTTCGGCGCGCACATCTGCGCGGTCGAGGTCGACCCGACCACCGGCAGCGTGGAGCTCTTGAAGTACGTGGCGGTGGACGACTGCGGAACGGTCATCAATCCGATGATCGTCGAGGGCCAGCTGCACGGCGGCATCGCCCAGGGCATTGCTCAAGCGCTGTTCGAAGAGGTCGTCTATGACAGCGAGGGCACGCTCAAGACCGGCACGCTGCTCGACTACAGCCTGCCCACCATCGCGGAGATGCCGAAGCTCACGCTTGACAGCACAGTCACGCCGTCGCCCACCAATGAGCTGGGTGTCAAGGGCATCGGCGAGGCCGGCACCATCGCCTCCAGCGCGGCGGTGATCAACGCGCTCTGCGACGCGCTCTCACCACTCGGCTTGAAACACATCGACATGCCGGCCAGCCCGGACCGCCTCTGGCAGCAGATCACTGAGCGACAGGGCAAGGGCGCTGGCTCCGGCGAAGGCGCGACCCAGCCGCCCGCGCCGGCAACGTCCGGCCAGCTCTCGACCGGCGCGGCCGGTGGCTCCACGGTGGCGGAGCCGCAGCGCGGCGGCACCAGTGAGACGGCCCTGCCCGGCAGTGAGAGTGAGGGTGGCGGTCTGTGGGGGACAGGCGGTGAAGTTCCGCCACCCCATGAGGCAGGTCCCCAGTTGGGCAACAACCAGGAGGGCAACCGATGATCCCCGCCGCATTCGAATACGCCCGCGCGGGCTCGGTCGAGGAGGCGGCCAGCCTGCTCCAGAAGCACGGCGAGGACGCCAAGGTGCTCGCGGGCGGCCACAGCTTGATTCCGCTCATGCGGCTGCGCTTGGCCCAACCCAGCGCGCTGATCGACATCAACGGCTTGAAGGAACTTGATTACATCCACGTCGAGGGCGGCCGGCTCAGGCTCGGCGCACTCACCCGGCACGTGACCATTCAGCACTCAGCAGAGGTGCGCCAAAACCTCCCGCTGCTGGCCGACATCGCGTCCGAAGTGGGCGACAACCAGGTGCGGAACATGGGCACCATCGGCGGGGTGTTCGCCCACGCCGACTCGGCCGGCGACTACCCGACGCTGGCCGTGATGCTGGATGCGGAGGTGGTCACCAACCGGCGCCGAATACCGGCGCGCGAGTTCTTCCAGGACCTGTTCACCACACCGCTCGAGGCCAATGAGCTCGTCTGCGAGGTGAGCTTTCCCGTCGCTCCTGGGTCGCACCGTTACATCAAGTTCCGCCGGCGCCTGTTCGACTGGGCCATCGTGGGAGCTGCCGCCCAGCAGGTGGATGGCGGCTGGCGGGTGGGGCTCACCAACTGCGGGCCCACACCTGTGCGCTGCACGGCTGTCGAACGCGCATTGAGTGAGGGGGCATCGGTTGCTGACGCGGCCGCACGAGCTGCTGAAGGGCTTTCCCCCAGCGGCGACCTGCGCGCCTCACCCGAGTACAAAAAGCATCTGGCCACTGTCCTGGTGCGGCGAGCGGTGGAGCAGGCCCAAGCCGGCTAGCCGCTCAGCGCGTTGTTGGCGAAGGCCCTGATCCGGCCAGGAGAGGGCGCATGACCGAGGAGCTGTGGCGCTGGGACGCCGTCCGGGTGGCCCAGGCGATACGGACGCGCGCCGTCTCCAGTCGGGAGGTGGTCGAATCCTGCCTGAGCCGCCTGGAAGCCGTGAACCCGGCGCTCAACGCGGTCACCGTGGTCCTGGGCGAGGAAGCTCTGACGGCGGCCGACAGCGCTGACAATGGTGTCGCTCGGGGAGAGGCGCTGGGATCGCTGCACGGGGTGCCGGTGACGATCAAGGAGAACGTCGACGTGGCCGGGCAGGCGACTCCGAACGGGATCGAGGCCTACGCCGACCTCATCGCGCCTGACGACAGCCCCCAGGTGGCGGCCTGGAAGGCTGCCGGAGCGATCATCGTCGGCCGGACCAACACGCCGGCGTTCAGCCTCCGCTGGGACACGGACAACGCGCTTCGCGGTCGCACCTGCAATCCGTGGTCCCCGGCCCATACGCCTGGCGGGTCCAGCGGCGGTGCCGCCGCTTCGGTCGCCTGCGGCATCACGCCGCTGGCCCATGGCAACGACTACGGCGGATCGATCCGCTACCCCGCCTACTGCTGCGGTCTGGTCGGCATCAGGCCCAGTCTGGGCCGGGTCCCCGCCTACAACCCGAGCGCTTCGGCTGAGCGGCCCATCACCGGCCAGATCATGTCAGTGCAGGGCCCGCTCGCACGGCGGGTGCACGACGTTCGAGCCGGCCTGGCCGCCATGGTCAGGTCCGACCCGCGCGATCCCTGGTGGGTGCCGGCGCCGCTGGAGGGTCCGCCGGCGCGCCGGCCCATCCGAGTCGCCGTGACGGCAGACCCGGCCGGGCTGGGTGTGGATCCCAGGGTCGCCGATGCGGTGCGCCGCGCTGCGGGCTGGCTGGCCGATGCCGGCTACGCCGTCGAGGAGATCGAACCACCGGCGGTTGACAGAGTGGCTGAGCTATGGGAGCTCCTCGTCATGGCGGATACCCGGGTGATGACGGCGCCCGACATCGAGGCCAAAGGAGATGTCGGGATCCGCCGCGCCGTCGGCTTCATGCTTGGCAACCGTCAGGAGCTGGATCTGGCGGGGTATATCCGAGGCCTGGCCGAGCGCGCCGGGCACTTGCGAGCCTGGTCGCTCTTCAGCGCCGAGCATCCGCTCGTGCTGGGTCCGGTTTCAACCGAACCACCCTTTGCGGTCGGCTTCGATACCGGCGAGGCGTCAGGCATGGCGAGGACGCTCCGCGCGCAGCGTCTGCTGGTGGCTGTCAACGTGCTCGGCCTGCCAGCAGTGGCCGTGCCCACCGGCCAGTCGGGCGCCCTCCCGCTGGGGGTGCAGATCATAGGTCAGCGATTCCGAGAGGACCTCTGCCTGGACGCGGCCGAGGTCATCGAGGCCCGAGCGCCCTCGCCCACCCCGATCGATCCCCGGTCGGGATAGCGACCTGCCCGGCGTCACTCCAACCGCCTCGGGACATAGGCTTAGAGGCCGATGAGCTCCCCGGTCAGTATCGAAGCGGTCATGGCCGGGCTGGAGGAGCGGCGGTACATAGGTGACCGGCCGTTGGCAACCTCCATCTTCCTGGCGCTGGCGCTCGGCCGGCCGCTATTCATCGAAGGCGAGGCAGGCGTGGGCAAGACGGAGGCGGCCAAGGTCATGGCCCAGGTCCTGGGCGCGCGCCTGATCAGGCTGCAGTGCTACGAGGGGATCGACGTGGCCCACGCGCTCTACGAGTGGAACTACCCGCGCCAGCTGCTGCACATCCGCCTGCTCAACGACTCAGCGGATCGGGCGGCTGCCGAGCAGGAGATCTACGCCAAGGAGTTCCTGCTCCGGCGGCCGCTCCTGGACGCTATCGACAACGACGACCCTGTGCCCCCCGTGCTGCTGATCGACGAGATCGACCGCTCCGATGAGGAGTTCGAAGCCTTCCTGCTCGAACTGCTCAGCGACTTTCAGGTCTCCATCCCCGAGCTGGGCACGATCCACGCCCGGCGGCCGCCCTTCGTCGTCGTGACTTCCAACCGGACCCGCGAGGTACACGACGCCCTGAAGCGGCGCTGCCTCTATCACTGGATCGACTACCCGAGCGTGGAGAAGGAGCTTGCCATCGTGCGGGCCCGGGCGCCGGAGGCGGCCGAGCAGCTGGCACACGACGTGACAGCCCTCGTTCATGGCCTCCGCGAGCTGGACCTGTACAAGGCGCCGGGCGTGGCGGAGACGCTGGATTGGGCGCGGGCCCTTGCCCAGCTCGGCGCCACGCGCATCGACACCTCACTGGTGGACGCCACGCTGGGGGCTGCGCTGAAATACCAGGAGGACCTGGAGCGAGCGCGCGAGCAGCTGCCCGAACTGGTCGAGCAGGCGCGGGGCGCTTGACTGCAACAAACCCGGCACCCTGCTGGTTTTGGGTTTTGTGAAGGTCAGCGCAAAGGGAGGCCCACTCGGCAACTGGCAGGTCCAGCTCCTCATCCTCGGCGCCATCTGGGGCCACAGCTTCCTCTTCATCAAGCTTGCGGATGCCGCGTTCTCACCGGCTCAGGTCACGCTCGCCAGGCTCGCCATCGGCACGGCCGTCCTGGTGCCCTTCCTCCTCTTTCGGCGCGAGAAGCTGCCGCGCAGCCCGAGGGCCTGGCTTCTGCTCGGGGTGGCGGGGATCCTCTTCAATGTGGTGCCCTACACACTGTTCGCCTTTGCCGAGACCCACATCTCCTCGGTGCTGGCCGGGATTTGGAACGCGACCACTCCGCTCCTGACGCTGGTGGTGGCACTCGCTCTGCTGCCCGGCGAGCGGGCGACGCGCCCAAGTGTGGTCGGGTTGGTGCTGGGGTTGGTCGGCGTGCTGCTGATCCTGCACCCCTGGCAGGGGCTGGGCGGAGCGCAGCTGATCGGCAACCTGGCCTGCCTGCTCGCGGCCGCCTTCTACGCGGTTGCCTTCGTCTACACGCGGCGGTTTCTCAGCGACCTACCTGCCTCTGCGGCTTCCCTGGCAGCGGTTCAGCTGCTTACAGGCACGCTGTTCCTAGCCGTGCTCACGCCGTTCCTGGGGCCGCTGCCACACCAGTTTCCGCTGCCAGCCGTGCTGGCGCTGGTCGGGCTGGGCGCCCTCGGCACCGGCCTGGCCTACATGCTGAACATGGGCATCGTGCGCGCTGCCGGGCCGACCGCCGCCAGCACTGTGACGTATGTGGTGCCTGTCTTCGCCACCGTCGCCGGGCTTCTGTTCCTGGGCGAGCGGGTCGGCTGGTGGGAGCCGATCGGCGGGGCTGTCGTCCTGGTGGGGCTGGCGCTCACGCAGGGTAGGCTGCGCTGGCCCGGCCGACAAGCGCTGCCTGCGGGCGAGCGCCGGGCCGCCTGACGCGAAGTTCGGCAGGTCATGGCAGTCCAGGCCCCTGATCTCCTGCCCCGGCTGGCCGCGTTCGCCCGCCTCTTGCACGACGCCGGGTTGGACGGCGGTCCGGGCCGGCTGACCACAGCCACCAAGGCGCTCGGTTTCATCGACCTGCGGGATCGAGCCGGCTTTCGGGATACCCTGCGCGCCTGCTTCGTGGGCCGCCGCGAGGAGCTGCCTGTCTTTGAGGCCGCTTTCGACATCTTCTGGGCGCCTCCCGACCCCCGGGTCAGAGCCGGTTTCCTGCCCGGCAAGTCGCGTCCGCTGCCGCTGGCGCCGGATCGGGCCAGGAGCTGGATGCAGGCGCTGGGTCTGAACCAGGGCGCACAGCGACCTGGCGACCTGCAGGAGGTGGTCAACGAGAGTTCCGGCTACTCCGCCGACGAGCTGCTGCGGCACAAGGACTTCGACGAGATGTCATGGGAGGAGACGGAGCAGGTGAAGCGCTTGCTCCAGCAATCGCCGTGGCGCATCGCCGAGCGCCGGACCCGCCGCTCTCGCCCAGCGCGCCGCGGCGAAGTCGACCTCGCCCGCACAGCGCGGCAGTCGATCAGCTCTAGCGGCGAGCTGATCCGGCTCCTGCACCGTCAGCCGCAGCTGCGTCGGCGGCCGCTGGTGCTGATCTGTGATGTCAGCGGCTCGATGGAGCGCTATTCACGCCTGCTGCTGATCTTTGCCCACGCGACGGCAAGGCGGGAGCGGCTGGAGACGTTTGTCTTCTCCACCCGGCTGACCCGGATCACGCGCCTCTTGCGAAAGCGGGAGATTGAGCCAGCCCTGTCAGAAGTGAGCAAGCGGGTGCACGACTTCAGCGGTGGGACGCGCATAGGAGAGGCGCTGGCGGAGTTCAACCGGCGCTGGGCCCGGCGAGTGCTGGGGCACGGGGCGGTGGTGGTCCTGGTCAGCGATGGCTGGGATCGGGGAGACCCAGAACTGTTGGCGCGCGAGGTGAGCCGGCTGCGGCGCATGTCGCACAGGCTGATCTGGCTCAACCCGTTGCTGGGCTCGGCCGGATACGAGCCGGTGACGCGGGGGATGGCGGCTGCGCTGCCGCACACTGACGACTTCCTGGCCGCGCACAACCTGAAGGCGCTTGACGAGCTGGGGTCCCTGCTGGCGGGCCTGGGCCGCCGGCGTACGGTGAGATAGCCCATGCGTGAGATTGCCGCCGAGTACAGCGCCTGGCGGCAGGAGGGGGAGCGGCTGGCGCTGGCCACAGTTGTGTCCACCTGGGGCTCCAGCCCGCGACCACTGGGCTCTCGTTTGCTGGTCAGCGGTACCGGGCGCATGGCCGGCTCTGTCTCGAATGGCTGCATCGAAGGGGCGGTGTTCGAAGAGCTACAGAAGACGCTGAAGAACGGTGAGGCTCGCCTGGTCGATTTCGGCGTGGCCGACGACCTCGCCTTCGAGGTGGGCCTGGCCTGCGGCGGGCACATCCAGCTGTTCCTCCAGAAAGCGACCGAGCAGCACGACCGGGCCGTTGAGCTGGTGACGGCCGAGCGGCCTTTCACCCTCCTGACCGATCTGACGAGCGGTGAGGTGGAGCTGCTGCCGGGTCCGCCGACTTCAGAGCTGCCGCGAAGGGACGGGGACCGCTTCGAGGAGCCCTTCGGGCGTCCGCCCCACCTGATCATCGTAGGCGCCATCCACATTGCGATTCCTCTGCACCGCCTGGCGCGCGTCATCGGTTACCGCGTCACTGTGGTGGATGCTCGCTCGCAGTTCGCCACCGAAGAGCGCTTTCCTGAGGCTGACGAGATTGTCATCGCCTGGCCCGACGATGCGCTGAAGGGCATGGAGGTGGATCGTTCCACGGCTGTGGTCATCCTCACCCACGATCCCAAGTTCGACCTGCCGGCACTGCGGAGTGTTCTCAAGACCGCCGCCGGTTACATAGGCGCGATCGGCTCCCGCAAGACGAGCCAGAACCGTTTGGAGCAGCTGCGCTCGGAGGGCTTCAACGAGGAGCAGCTGGCGCGCATCCATGGACCAATCGGACTGGATCTGGGCGGCCGCGGCGCCGAGGAGACCGCGCTCGCCATATTGGCGGAAATCACAGCTGTCCGCTTCGGTGGCGCCGCTGCCGGCACGGCAGCTAACACTTAGGGCGGCAGGGCCTGCAGGGATCCACCCATTTCACGCATCAGGCGCCAGCCTTGCTCGTGTACTTGCCGATGATGGCGGCGGCAGAGCAGGACCAAATTGCCGAGCTTCGTCTCGCCGCCGTCCGCCCAATGGACGATGTGATGGGCGTCAGTCCACCCGGGAGGCCGGTCACAGCCGGGAAACCGGCAGCCTCCGTCCCGCTGCCAGAGTGCCCTTCGCGTCGCTCCCGAAACGACGCGTGACATGTGGCTCAGGGCGTCAGCGCAGCCCTCGCCGTTCTGGCCGCTGGTGTCCGTGCTGAGGCCGGCATCACAGGCGAGGAGGTGAGCCGTCTCGGCCGGCACCATCTGCTGGCCGTTCAGCTCCGGCGCGGCGGCACCCATCAGCTTTTGCAGGGCGCCTAGCCCGGCGAGCAGGTGCAGGTGCGGCTTCTGGCCGCCACGCTGAGGAAGCGAGCCGGAATCGAGGTTCTGCCGGCAGAGCTCCAGCAAGGCATCTGCCCGTCGCTGGCCGGCCGAGCGGTGATCGTCGCCGGCGGGGGGCGGCAGTAGCGCATTGAGCGCGGTCTTGAGAACCTCTCCGCTCTCGGCGTCGAACATGCCGTTCAGGAAGTAGATGCCGTCCCAGGTCTGACTCAAGTCGAAGTATCGCCGTTCAAAGGTGGCGTCGACTTCGCGAGCGACGCCGTCAGGATCGGTGCAGTAGCGGAAACGCTCGGTGACGATGCGGAGCTGCCGCGGATCCAGCTCACGCGCAGCCCCGACGAGGATGGGTTCTGCCTCTCGCGTCGGCTCGACGCCCACCTGTTCGCAAGTTCGGCACAGCAACGAGGCATGCTGCAGGCTGATCGCACCCTCGCCAAAGGCTGACGCGGTTTTCGGCAGGTCTTCCAACCGGCGCCCCAGCCTGACCCGATCTGCCGCTGCGGCGGCGGAAAGGTGGCATTCGCGGCGAAGCCAGGCCTGAGTGCTCAAGGCGCCTGTCGCCACCCAACCTTGGTTCTGATCAAGAATTCTGGTCCGCCGGGTAAATTCTGCCTGCAGGCGGTTGATGGCCCGGTTGAGCTGGGTCAGCTCATCCGTTTGGACTGAGCACGGATACGCCCTGACATTCTGCGCCAGGTCGCTGATCACGCCATGAAGACGGTCGACCAGCGGCGCCCGGTCTGCTGACTCAGGAACCGAACCCATGTTCGTAGTATATCACCTCTGACCGCGTCGTGTCCAAACACTTCCAGTAAGCGCAACACAACCAAGACGCCCCTGGTCGACTGCTCAGCGACGGACACGGTAGTGGATATATGCGGCCGCCGGCAGACCGGGAACCGCAGCTCGATCATTGACAGGACACACTCAGGAGCAGACTGCCGCGCGTCGCAGCAGCAGGGCGCGCTCTCTTTCGTTTCGCGTCAGGGAGGCGGCGCGCTCGAACTCCGCCTGGGCCTCCGCCAAACGGCCGAGCTTGGCGAGGAGGTCGCCCCGCACGCTGGGCAAGAGGTAGTACCCCTGCAGCGAAGCCTCAGCGACCAGCTGATCCGCCAGCTCGAGACCGGCCGCTGGGCCGAAGGCCATCGCCACCGCGACCGCCCGGTTCAACTCGACGACGGGCGACGGCGCCAGTTGGGCGAGCGCATCGTAGAGCGCGACTATCCGCGCCCAGTCCGTCTCACCGGGCGTGGGCGCGCGAGCGTGGCAGGCGGCGATCGCTGCCTGGAGGCCGTAGGGGCCAAGCCCCCCGCCCAACCGCTCGGCCCGCTGCAGGGCCCCGAGCCCCCGCTGGATGAGGATGTGATCCCAGCGCCCGCGGTCCTGGTCCAGCAGCAGAACCGGCTCCCCAGCGGGGCCGACCCGTGCTGCCAGGCGCGAAGCCTGGATCTCTAGGAGCGCGACGAGCCCGTGAACCTCGGCTTCCTGGGGCAGAAGCCCGGCGAGAATCCGGCCCAGGCGGAGCGCCTCCTGGCACGGCTGAGGTCGCGTCCAGTCGTCACCGGCGGTTGCCGAGTAGCCCTCATTGAAGATCAGGTAAATGACTTCCAGCACCGAGGACAGACGCTCGGCGAGCTCGGGCCCCTGGGGCACCTCGAAGGGAACCTGAGCTTCGGCGAGAGTTCGCTTCGCCCTGACAATTCGCTGGCCGATGGTCGCCGCCGAGACCAGAAAAGCGTGCGCTATCTCGTCCGTCTTGAGACCACCAAGCACGCGCAGCGTGAGCGCCACCCGCGACTCGGGGGAGAGGACAGGATGGCAGGCAACGAACACCAGGCGGAGGAGGTCGTCACCAATTTCGCCCTCGAACGCGGCGTCGAGATCGGGCGAGATATTGCCAGAGTCGACCTCCAAATCGCGACCGAGCTCATCCAGCTTGTTCGCCAGCCGCTCCCTCCGGCGCCAGTGGTCGATCGCGCGACGCTTCGCTATGGCCATGAGCCAGGCGCCCGCGTTGCGCGGTACGCCCGACTCCGGCCACCGTTCGAGCGCTGCGACCAGCGCATCTTGGGCCAGCTCCTCCGCCAGATCGAGGCTGCCCACGATCCGGGTCAGACTGGCGATCAGCCTCGCCGACTCAATCCCCCAGACCGCCTCGATGGCACTCTGCGTCTCGCGATCCGTCATGAGGGTTCATCAGCGCTAGGTCGGCGGCACAGGATCCAGCGCGCGGCCGCTACTGCTTGGAGGCCTTCCGCTGCAGCTCCTCGCGCAGCGCCTGCTCGCGCTCCGCCTCTTCAGCCGGAAAGACCTCGGGTGGAAAGTCCGAAGCTTCGAAAACCTGTCGGACCTCGACCTCACCTTCCTGCAGAGGACTGCGCTTGGCCCATTCGATCGCCTCTTCCTTTGACCGCACCTGGAGCAGCCAGTAGCCGGCGATCAGCTCCTTGGTCTCCGTGAAGGGGCCGTCGGTGACAGTCCGGTTCTCACCCGAAAACTTGATCCGGGCCCCTTTCGAGCTGGGCTGGAGCCCTTCGGCCGCCAGCAGCACGCCAGCCTCGGCCACCTCCTCGTTGAATCTGGCCATCGCGGCAAAGACCTCTGGACCGGGCACGACCCCGGCCTCGGTGTCCTGGTTTGCCTTGAGCAGCAGCATGAATCGCATGGTCAATGTCTCCTTCTGGACTGAGTGAAGCTAAGTCTCCGGGCGGGTTCAGGGGCGCCGGACAAGCTCCAACCAGGACGTCGAACAAGGCCTGCGACATTCGACATCTGGAAAAAGGGCTGGTGGGTTGTCGAGTGGAGACCTGAGCCATTGCCGGCCGGTCCGGCGAGAGCAAAAGAAGGCGCTGTCTCACCTCGGGTGGCGGCTGGTCGCTCTGCGCAAGCAGAAGCTGAAGTTCGGCCGGCGCCAGAAGATCCGGCAGCCGACGAGAGCCTCAGTCACGGCCGGCGACGCATCGAGCACGTACGACGAGATTGTCCGCAGCACGCTCTCATCCGCCTCGCCCTCCATCCCCTCGCCGCTCAGACCCGACTTCGGTACCAGTTCTCCGCGTAAGGGAAGAAATCCGCAGCCTTGCAGGAACTCTCCCCGGAGCCGGTCAGCTTCCCGGACGAAGGTCGCGCAGAGATGAGGGCAAGGGCGCTCACCACCCTCCAGGAGCGCCATCGGCACCACGAGCCGCCCTCCTTGGTGGAGCTGCCACAGCCACTGAGGCGAGAGGTCGGCAGCTGACGCGGTCACCACAATGCGATCGAACGGAGCCCGCTCCGGCCACCCCTGGGCTCCGTCCTGCCGCCTCACCTCCGCGCCGCTGACGCCGGCTCGAGCCAGGTTCTCCTGCGCCCGAGCGCAGAGGTCCTCGTCCACGTCCAGGCTGACCACGTATCCCGTCGGCCCCACTAGATGGGCCAAAAGCGCGGCGTTGTAGCCCGTGCCCGTGCCGACCTCGAGAGCGCTGTTGCCCGGCTCCACCTGCAGCTGCTGCAGCATGATGGCGACCATCGCCGGTTGGGAGGCCGAGCTGAGCGCGACTCCGTCGTCGCCGGTCTTCGTGCGCACTGCCTCGTCGGCATAGGCCTCGGCCAGGCTCAGGCCCGGCAGGAAATGATGCCGCGGCGTGGCCCGAAAGGCTGCTGCAACCGCCGGCTGACTGATAGTGCCCGAGTCGATCAGCGAGGCGATCAGCCGCTCGTTGAGCCGCCGCCCCTCCAGCTCCGAGTCCACTGCTCCGGCACCTGCAGACACGGACACTAACCGGCCAGCCGGAGCAGGATCTCCACGTTGGCGGCGTCGGGCCCATTCTGTTCGAAACCGGGCACCTCCAAGATGAACGGGATCTTTTCCAGGCAGGTTTGGTGAAGCAGGGCGTGGAAGCAATCCTCGCCGATCAGGCCAAGTCCAATATTGGCGTGGCGGTCCCGGTTGGAGCCGAGGCCGAACTGGGAGTCGTTGCAATGGACAACTTCCAGCCGCTCCAGGCCGACCACTCGCTGCCACTCGGCCAGCGTCTCCTCCACCGCCTCGGGTGTCCGCATCTCGTAGCCGGAGGCGAACGCGTGACAGGTGTCGAAGCAGGTGTTGACGCGGCTGTCGTCGACAGCGTCGAGCATCGCCCGCAGCTCCTCGAAGCGCGCTCCGACGCAGCCTCCCGCGCCGGCATTGTTCTCGATCAGCAGGCGAGCTCGCTGGGGATCGGCGCGCTCCATGACGCTCTTCAGATGCTCGGTGATGATGGGCAGCACGGCTTCAAAGCCGGCGCCCTTGTGGCTGCCCGTGTGGAAGATCACGCCGTCGATGCCCAGCTCGTCAGCTGCCCGGAGGTAGCCTGCCAGCGTGCTCTCGGAGCGCTGCCGAAGCTTCGGATCAGGCCCTGCCAGGTTGATCAGGTAGACGGCGTGAAAGTAGAACGGAGGTCGCCCGGCCGCGTCGGCGGCGGCGCGGAACTTCTCGATGCGCTCTGGATCCAGCTTGGGCGAGCCCCAGAATCCGGGCGGTGTGGGATGGACCTGGATCGCGGCGGCGCCCATCGCCGCGGCGCGCTCATAGGCGTGATGAAGTCCGCCGGTCGAGTCGACATGGGCGCCAATCAGCGGCATGATAGACAGCGTAGAGTGCCGCGAAGCCATGGTCAGGAGAGGCGCCAATGACCGTATCTGAGCAGACGACCTCGCAGTCAGCCACGCGGCCGGTCTACCGGCAGGAGCTGACCCCGCTCAGCTTCCTCGAGCGCTCGGCCGCGGTCCACGCCAGCCGGACAGCTGTCATCGACGGCGAATCGCGCTTCACCTACTCCGAATGGCTGGTGCGAGCTCGCCGCTTCGCCGGCGCGCTGGCGGCCGCCGGGGTGGGGAAGGGCGACCGCGTGGCCTTCCTGGCCTATAACTCGGAGCCGCTCCAGCTGGCCCACTTCGCGGTGCCAATGGTCGGTGCGATAGTCGTCGCCATCAACACCCGGCTCAGCCCGGATGAGATCGGCTACATCCTGGAGCACTCGGGTTCGCAGCTCGTCTTCCACTCACCCGACCTCTTGGAGCAGCTGGCCCAGGCGCCCAAGGGAGTGCGCAAAGTCTCGCTCGGCGCCCACTTCGAGGAGTTCGTCGCCGCTGGCTCCGAAGAGCCCAGCGAACCGGTGCCGCAGGACGAGTACGAGGTGATCGCCATCGACTACACCTCAGGCACGACAGGCCGGCCTAAGGGAGTGATGTACCACCATCGCGGGGCCTATCTGAACGCAGTGGCGATGGCGATGGACCTCCGGCTCGACTGCGATTCCCGCTACCTCTGGACGCTGCCCATGTTCCACTGCAACGGCTGGTGCTTCACCTGGGCCACAGTCGCCGCGGGCGCCACCAGCGTGTGCATTCCCAAGGTCGACCCGCCTCTTGTCTGGCGGCTGCTCAAGTCGGGCCAGGCGACAGCTTTCTGCGGCGCTCCGACTGTGCTCATCATGCTCGTCAACGACCAGGCGGCGGAGCGCCTGGCAGGGCCTGTACGGGTCCTCACCGCCGGCGCCCCGCCATCGCCCACGATCATCTCCGAGATGCAGCAGCTCAACTTCGACCTCCAGCACGTCTACGGTTTGACCGAAACCTACGGGCCCTACACGATCAACGTGCCACCGCCCGGCAGTGAGCAGCTGCCGCCGGTCGAGCAGGCGACCCGCCGCGCCAGGCAGGGCCACCCGAACCTGCTGGCCGGTGAGGTGCGGGTCGTCGATGCCGAGCTGAATGACGTCCCCCGCGATGGCGAGACCCTGGGCGAGGTGGTGATGCGTGGGAACGTCGTGATGAAGGGCTACTTCGCCAACGAGGAGGCCACCGAGGCGGCCTTTGCCGGCGGCTGGTTTCACTCGGGGGACATCGGGGTGATGCATCCCGACGGGGGCATCGAGCTGCGCGATCGGAAGAAGGACATCATCATCTCGGGCGGTGAGAACATCTCCACCATCGAGGTGGAGCAGGCGGTGGTCAGTCACCCCGCGGTGATGGAGGTGGCTGTCATCGCCATCCCCGACGAGAAGTGGGGTGAGGTGCCCAAAGCCTTTGTGACCCTGAAACCGGGCGGGCAGGCCACCGCCGAGGAGATCATCGCTCACTGCCGGGGTCGGTTGGCCGGGTTCAAGGTGCCCAAGGCAGTCGACTTCGGCGAGCTGCCGAAGACGTCGACAGGCAAGATCCAGAAGTTCCTGCTCCGCGACCGGGAATGGGGTCCCGGCCAGCGCCGCATCAACTGAATCTGCCTGAGCTTAGTCAGGCAGAGAGCGGCGGGCCACCTTGCCGCCCGAGTTGCGCGGCAGCTCACTGACTCGGTGCCAGCGCCGAGGCACCTTGAAGGAAGGCAGTCGCGCCCGGCACCAACCCTCCAGGTCCTCCACCGAGGCTTCGCCGATCAGCCAGGCGCCCACCACCTGGCCCCAAAGCGGATCGGGGCGGCCGGCGACGGCGGCGTCCCGCACGCCCGGGTGCGCTCGCAGAACAGCTTCCACCTCCTCCGGCCTGACGCTCTCGCCGCCCGTGATGATGGTGTCGTCGCTGCGTCCCAGGACCGTCAGCACGCCGTCTCGCAGGAGCCCCAGATCACCAGTGGCAAAACGGCCGCCCGCACGCGAGGGCTTCAGCTCAGGGGTGACGTAACCGGGCGAGAGGCAGGCGCCGCTGACGATGATCTGTCCGTCCTCCAGGTCCACCTGTGCGTGGGCGCCGACGAGTCCGGCGGTCCCGGCCAGCTCCCTGGCTCGGCCGGGCGGCACCACCGCCACCTGGGAGGCGCTCTCCGTGAGGCCGTAGCTGGGACAGACGTTCAGCCCCAGATCTGCCCAGGCCCTCACCTGATCCGCCGGAGCGGGTGCGCCGCCGATCAGGATCGCGCGCAACCTGCGCAGCCCCTCCAGGCCGCCTGCATCGAGCAGCCTGGTCAGCATTGTCGGCACCAGGGCGGCCAGGGTCGGCCGTTCGGATTCCATGGCGTCCAGCACCAGCGCCGGCTCGAACTCGGGCAGCGCAACCACCGGCTGGTTCAAGAAGACCGAGCGGAAAAGGATGGCCAGGCCGCCAGCGTGATGAGGCGACAGCACTTGCAGCCAGCGATCCTCAGGGCCCGCGCTCAGTGCCGAAGCGCAGCCCTGAGCTGAGGCCGCGTGGTTCGCCAACGTCAGTCGCACGCCCTTGGGCTGCCCCGTGGTACCTGAGGTGTAGAGCACGCAGACGTCCTCCGCAGCGCCTGTTGCAGGTTCCAAAGCCGTCGGCTCCAGCAGCCCCTCCCGGACGAGGAAGCGCGGCCGCGAATCCGCCAGAATCCGCTCCACCTCGGCGGCCGGCGCCCGGAGCGGGATGGGGACCAGTGCTGCGCCAGAGCGCAGAGACGCGTGCAGCAGAGCCGAGAAGCGGACGCCGGCAGGCTCCTGCACGGCCACCCGCTCGCTAGGTCTCAGCCCTGCCGCCTCAAATCTGCCGGCCCAGGCGTGAGCGAGCTGATCCAGATCGAACCACGTCACCCAATAACCGGCGCCCCTGTCACTCAGGGCCCGGCGGGGACCGTGCCGGGCGGCCAGTTGTCGCAAGGGATCCATCGGTTCGTTGAAGTTCACTACCATTACACCATGCGAGCATCTGCTCCATGAGTGCTGACTTGAACAATTGGCAGCCATCCGGGGCCTACGAGGACATCCACTACGACACCCAGGGCGGGGTCGCCAAGATCACCATCAACCGGCCTGAAGTGCGCAATGCGTTCCGGCCGACCACGCTGTTCGAGCTCAGCAACGCTTTCAACGTGGCCCGCGACGATCCGACCATCGGCGTCATCATCCTGACCGGCGCCGGAACCGAGGCGTTCTGTTCCGGCGGCGACCAGCGCATCCGCGGGGATGACGGCTACCGCGACGCTCAGGGCATCGGCCGCCTGAACGTCCTCGACCTCCAGATCCAGATCCGTCGAACCCCCAAGCCGGTCGTGGCCATGGTGGCCGGCTTCGCGGTGGGCGGCGGTCACGTCCTCCACGTCGTCTGCGACCTCACGATCGCCGCTGACAATGCCCGCTTCGGGCAGACAGGGCCCCGGGTCGGCAGCTTCGATGGCGGCTATGGCTCAGGGCTGCTGGCCCGCATAGTGGGTCAGAAGAAGGCTCGGGAGATCTGGTTTCTCTGCGAGCAGTACGACGCCCAGCAGGCGCTGGAGATGGGCCTGGTGAACCGGGTGGTGCCGCTCCGCGATCTGGAAGCGGAGACTTTGCAGGTCTGCCAGAGAATGCTCGAGCACAGCCCCCTCGCCCTGCGCCTGCTCAAGGCTTCCCTCAACGCAGCCGACGACGGCCTGGCGGGCATCCAGCAGCTGGCCGGCGATGCGACGCTGCTCTACTACATGAACGAAGAGGCGCAGGAAGGCCGGGACGCCTACGTCCAGAAGCGCAAGGCTGATTTCGCCCGCTTCCCCAAGCGTCCATAGCGTCCTGAGACCGGAAGTCCGCCCCCCGCTGAGCAAGCCGCTGATCTGGTGGCTGGCCGCTCGGCCGGCGACATTGGCGGCAAGCGTGGCGCCCGTTCTGGCGGGGACTGCCATCGCCGCCCATGACCACTCGATCCGTCCACTCCCTGGCTTCGGTGCCCTGCTGGTGGCGATCGCGATGCAGATCGGAGTCAACTACGCCAACGACTACTCGGATTTCGCCCGAGGCACCGACACCCCGCTCAGGGTGGGCCCGATCCGGGCGGCAGCGTCGGGAGTGATTCCGCCGCGCCAGGTGAAGTACGCCGCCCTGGCCGCCTTTGCCCTCGCCTCCGGCGCCGGGCTGGCTGTTGCGTTGGCCAGCGACTGGCGGCTCATAGCTGTTGGTGCGCTGGCGGTGGTGGCCGGCTGGCTCTACACCGGCGGTCCTCGACCGTATGGCTATCTCGGGCTGGGCGAACTGTTCGTGTTCATCTTCTTCGGCCTCTTCGCCACCGCCGGCACAGTCTACGTGCACGAGCACCACATCCCCGCTGCGGCCTGGGCGGCGGGCTGCGCAACCGGCTTTCTGGCCTGTGCGATCCTGGCGCTGAACAACCTGCGGGACCTGGCGACGGACTCGGCCGCCGGCAAGCGAACTCTGGCCGTGCGAATAGGGCGGGGTGCCACCCGTACCCTGATCACCCTGCTGCTGGCAGGTTCGCTCGGGATCCCCTTCCTCGCGGCAGTAGCCGGCTGGGTGCCGCGGCTGGCGGCGCTGCCGGCGCTGACAGTCACCATGGTCGCCGGCGTCATCCGAGATTCCGGTTCGCGGGAGCCTGCCGTCCTCATCAGCGCCCTGAAGCGCACAGGCATCATCGAGGTCTGGTGGGCGCTGCTATGGGCTGCCGGCCTGCTCCTGTGAGCGGCCTGGAGCTGATCCCGATCCGAAGGCCGGCGGCCGGAGCGTTCCGGGAATCGGTGCTGGTGATCCGCTCTGAGGGCCGGCTCCAAGGCCTGGGGGAGGCGCCCGTGACGGCCGGCCGGAGCGGGTCCCTGGCGGAGCTGCTGGCTGAGCTGGAAGGCGAGAGCACTCCTGGGCCGGCCGCCCGCTGCGGCTTGCAGACCGCGGAATTGGACTTGGCGGCGCGGCGTCGAGGCGTCCCGCTCACAGAGCTGCTGGGCGGTCCCCGCCGAAATCGCGTCGAGTGCACAGCGCTCGTCACTGCTGAAGCTCCTGACAGGGTGGTGGCGGAGGTGGAGAGTTGGGCCTCTCTCGGCTTCGCAGCTTTCAAGCTGAAGTCGGCCGGCCGGGCGCTGGAGACCGACTTGGAGAGACTGGGCGCGGCTCGCTTCGCCGCCGGCGCAAGCGCCCGTCTGCGCCTGGACTTCAACGGTTCGCTGAGTTGGCTGGAAGCGTCCGAGCGGTTGCGGGCGCTGGCCGGCTTCCAATTGGAGCTGATCGAGCAGCCGCTGGGGGCGGCCGCCCCGCCGTCCGATTGGGCGCACCTCCGCTCCCAGTCTCACCTGCCGCTGGCGGCCGACGAGTCGCTGGCCGATCCAGACTTCGCGGCAGCCCTGCTGTCGCTGGGAGTGCTGCCGGCGGTCAAGCTCGCCACCGTCGGTGGACCCCAGCGGGCCTTGGCACTGGCCGCCGGCTCCCGGTGCGGCGCCACACTAGGTTCGAGTTTCGAGTCCTCGATCGGCCTCGCGGCGGCGCTGCATGTCGCCTGCGCCTTGGAGCGTGAGCCGCTGGCCTGCGGGCTGGCCACGGATTGGCTGGGAGGATCGGAGCTGGCAGCTGGGCTCGACTGGGAAGGCCCTCATCTTCTGCTGCCAAGCCGCTCTGGGCTGGGGGTCGAACTGGATCGAGCTGCGCTCGAGCGCTACCGGCCGTGAAGGTGCCGCGCGAGAATACGCGCCACCCTACCCGGCTGCTCCAAATGCACCACATGGCCCGCATCGGGCACGATCTCAAGAGAACAGTGAGGCAGTATCAGAGCCAGTCGCCGGGCGTAAGCGACATAGCGCTCGTCCTCGCCGCCCGCGATGACCAGCGTGGGCGCCTCGATGGCGGCGAGCCGCGACCAGAAAGGTGGCTCAGCGGCCGCGCCCATGCCGCGGAGCTGCGCGGCCAGATGCGTCGGGTCGTGCCGGCGCCGCGCCGCCGCGAGCGCCTCGGCGAGGTCCGGGCGACGCTGGCGCAGGCCCGCAAATGGCTGCAGCAGCGCCCAGTGCTCGGCGAACCATTCGCTACCCTCGACCTCGATCTTGCCGGCCAGTTCCTCGTCGGCGCGCAGGCGGGCCGCTCGGGTTTGGCCCTCAAAGCCTGCCTGCGCGCTGATGACAGTCAGCGTGCGCAGCTTCAACACGCCCCTGGCCGCCGCGTAGAGGGCCAGGCGGCCGCCCTGGCTGTAGCCGATCAGATCCAGCGGCCCGGCTCCGCTGGAGGACGCTTCCAGCTCGGCCGAGGCCGCCGACAGTGTGGTCGCAGCCAGCTCAGGGCAAAGCCAGGGCTGGGAGCTGCCAGTCAGGCGAGCCTGCTCGGCCCAGCTCTCGGGTCCCTGGCTGAACCCGGGCAGGGCTAGCACCATGTCTGAAGGCGAGGTTACACAGGCCTTCGCGGCGACTTTCGTCGATGAGCTGGCCCGGAGCGGGCTGCGCCATGCCTGTGTGGCACCCGGCTCCCGCTCAGCGCCGCTGGCCATGGCTTTCGCCCGCCACCCAAGCGTCAAGGTCTGGGTTCACATAGACGAGCGCAGCGCAGCTTTCTTCGCCCTGGGTCTGGCCAAGGCGCAGGAGTGGCCGGTGGCGCTGCTGTGCACCTCCGGTACGGCGGCCGCGGAGTTCCACCCCGCCGTGCTGGAGGCTTCCTACTCGCGAACTCCCCTGCTCGTGCTCACCGCCGACCGTCCGCCTGAGCTCCGCGATGTCGGGGCCAACCAGGCAGTCGAGCAGAGCCGCCTCTATGGCGGCGCCACTCGTTGGTTCTTCGATCCCGGCCTGCCCGACGAAGACCCCGCCGCGCCCAGGCGTTGGCGGCGGCTGGCCGCACGAGCGCTGGTCGAGACTCGAGGGGAGCTGCCAGGGCCGGTCCACCTCAACCTGCCGTTTCGGGAGCCGCTCAGCCCCAAACCGGGCCGCGTGCCGAGAGCTGTGCCGGTCGACGCCGATCCCCTCTGGCTCTGGCGTGGCCCGAGTCAGCCGTCGGAGGAGCTGGTGGACAGGATCGCGACTGCGCTGGCCCGGGCGGACCGGCCGCTGCTGGTGGCGGGGGAGATGCGGGATGGCGCTCGGCTGCGCCACGCACTCGACGCGCTCCTGACGCGATTGGACGCGCCGCTTCTGGCGGAGCCCACCTCGCAGCTGCGGCGGAGGGCCGGTCTGGGAGTGGTGGAGTCCTACGACGCTCTCCTGCGCGACCCCAGTTGGGCCCGAGCCCACGTTCCCGACCTGGTGCTCCGGCTGGGCGCACCGCCAACCTCCAAGGCGCTGAACCAGTTCCTTCTTCGCTATCACCCCCGCACCATCCTCATCGATGAGGCGGGCGGCTGGCGTGATCCCGACCTGCTGGCGGCCGAGATAGTGCGCTGCGATCCGCTGCCGCTCCTGGAGCAGCTGGAGGGGAAGCTGCGGGAGGGCGATGGCATCTGGCAGCACGTCTGGCGGGACGCCTCGGCGACCGCCATGGCGGCGCTCGACCGCAAGCTGTATCAGTCGCCATTGCACGAAGGCCACGTGGTCAGGGCCCTCGCTTCCGAGCTGCCCGAGCCGGCCACTGTCTTTGCCGGCTCTTCGCTGGCCATCCGGGACGTCGATGTGTTCTGGCCCGGGTCGGCGCCGGGAGTTCGCTTCCTCGCCAACCGCGGTGCCAGCGGCATCGATGGCCTCGTGTCCACCGGGCTGGGGGCCGCCGCCGCCGACGCCGGCAACCCCACGGTTCTCCTCCTGGGCGATTTGAGCCTCTACCACGACATGAATGGGCTCTGGGCGGCCAAGCGGCACGGCATCCGAGCAGTGATAGTCGTGCTCGACAACAACGGCGGCGGCATCTTCGACTACCTTCCGGCGGCGCAGCACCCAGACGTGTTCGAGGAGCTGTTCACGACGCCGCTGGGTCTTCGCCTGGAGGACGTGGCGCTGCTCTACGACCTCTACTTCTGCGCGGTGACCGATCCCGGGGACCTGCCCTATGCGCTGGAGCGCGCGCTGCTTGCCGACCGTTCCACGCTCGTCTGCGCCCGCTTCTCACGAGAGCAGAGCCTGGCCGGCCACCAGGCCTGCTGGGCGGCGGTGGCAGGGGCGCTCCGCTGACAGACGCTAAAGTCCGCGCCTAGCCAGGCTGCCGGATGTTTACAGCTTGCGCATGCGCTGCGGGCGCGCGCGCGAAAACTCGAAAGACACCTGCTGGTTTCTGGTACCGTCCGGCGGCGGTTGGCCCGGACCGCACTCTCGATCGACAAGGTCCTGGCGCTGCTGGCGCAGACACCGCCGCGCCTCGCCGCGCTCACAGCCGGTCTGACCACAGCTCAACTGCATGCGGCCCCCCAACACAGCGAGTGGTCGGCAAACGATGTGCTTGCCCACCTCCGTGCGTGTGCTGACGTCTGGGGCTGCTGCATTGCGAGGATGATCGCTGAGAACCATCCGACGCTGCGGGCTGTCAATCCCCGCACCTGGATCCGGAAGACTGACTATCTCGAACTGGATTTCCAGTCCTCGCTGGGCTCATTTGCCGCGCAGCGTGCCGATCTGATGGCCGTCCTGAAACCGTTGCCGCAGGACGGCTGGTCACGGTCGGCGACGGTGACCGGAGCGGGCACGGTGCTCGAGCGGACAGTTCACTCCTATGCGCAGTGGCTGGCTCTCCATGAACGGCCGCACGTGAAGCAGGTCGGGCGGATCGTCAGCAGAGCTCACGCGTAGCGGCGGCCGGCCGGCCCTGTTTCGTCACGGCCGGTTAGGGTCGGCCCCGCACACATGCGCACGCGCAGGCTGACTCGACACCCTGTTAGGTGGAGATCGCGCCCAGCAGAGCTTTCAGCTTCAGCTCAGTCTCCGCCAGCTCGGCGGCTGGGTCGGAGTCAGGCATGATCCCCACGCCGGCGTAGAGGCGCGCGCCGTCGCCGTCCAGCAGGCCGCAGCGGATGGCGACAGCCAGCTCACCGTCGCCCCGGGAGTCAAGCCAGCCCACGGCCCCCGCATACCAGCCGCGCTCCATCTCTTCCAGCTCGGCCAGCATCTCCCGGGCGTTGGCGGCGGGAGAGCCGTTGACCGCCGGCGTGGGATGGAGCTCGGCGGCCACCTCCAGCAGGTTGGGAACCGGCGGCGTCAGCCGCGCTCGTACCTCGGTTGCGAGATGCTGGATGTTGGTCAGCCGCACTACCTCTGGTGGGCGCTGCTCGACCACGGCGCCGAAGCGGGCCAACGCCTGACGCACGTGGCGGGCGGTGATCCGGTGCTCCTCGGAGTCCTTCGCGCTCGCGCGCAGTTCCTCGGCGAGCTGCTCGTCCTCCGCTTCGTTGCGGCCACGCGCGATGCTGCCGGCCATGGGCTGGGAGACTGCGCGGGAGCCCGCCCGGCGGAGCAGCAGCTCGGGTGAGGCGCCGGCCAGCGCTGTGCCGTCGGCGCCGCTGACCAAGTAGATATAGCAGGCCGGATAGGAAGCCCGCAACGAGCGAAGCACCGCCCCTGCGGCCAGCACCCCGTCGGCATGGGCGAAGACCTGCCGAGCCAGGACCACCTTCGCCGCCGCTCCCGCGCGTAATCGCCGGCTGGCTTCGGCCACAGCAGCTGACCAGCTTTCGGGGCTGCGCTCGCTTTCGACGCTGAGACGGCGGGCTGCGGGCGCCTGGGCGAAGGGGCGGCAGTCCAAGAGCGACTCGTCGCCGGAGAGGAAGGTCCTGCCGCGCACTCTGGTCACGGCGAGCTGAGGCACCCGGAAGAGCAGGGAGGGGAAGCCCAGCCAGGGCGCCTCTGGCTCGCGGTCGGGATCGAAGGCGAAGCCGCCCAGCGCCACCCGGCCGGTGCCCGGCAGCGCTTCCTCCTCGACGGCCTGATCCGAGGTGAAGCGGCGCCAGAGCCGGCCGGCCGCCGCCAGCCTGCGGTGGCCCGGCTCCTCATCCAGCCGGGTGCCAGCAGCCGTCGCCAGCGCCACGCCCTCGACAGTGGCGACCAGGTCGTAGCTGCGGCCCAAGCCCAGAATTGAGACGGCGTCGGGCAGCGGTCGTTCCAGCAGCATGGTCTCCAAGCCAGCGTCTCGGGCTGCGCTCATGAGGCTGATCAGATCAGGGCTGCTCTCCAGCTCGCGGACTAAAGGCGGCCCGACCGGCGCCTTACTCAGAGGGGGCGCTCGATGCGCTCTCGCGCGGCGCGGAGCAGAGCGCGTTCGAAATGACGGCGGACAAGTGCGCTGCTCGCTTCGAGGAGTTCTTGGAAGACCAGCAGCAGCCGCCGCTCAGCTTCCTCCGCCGGCAATCCCTCCGCCTGGATCCGCTCGCGGACATTATGGTCGAAGAGATCGACTGCGCGTGCCGCCGTCCGCTCGATCGAGACCGAGTGCTCCGCCGCCAGCTCCAATAGCGGGCCCAGCGGGACGCCCGCCTCGACCAGCTTCAGTCCGGCGCCAACCGCCTCCAGGTCTCGCGCCGGGTAGCGGGCCTCATCGCCCTCCCCGACGGCAACCAGCAGCCCGGCTTGCTCGAGGTTCCGCAAGAGCGCGGCGGGTACGCCGCTGCGATTGGCCATCTCGTCCAGCGTCAGTGTCTCCGGCGCCACCTCGGTGGTCACCGCCTGAACCAGCGATTCGTCTGACGATTCCAATTCGCCCGCCAGGAAACGCCGAATGACGCCCAGCGTGAAGCCCCGCTGCTGCAGAGCCTTGATCCGCCCCAGGCGTTCCACATGCTCGGCTCCGTACCAGGTGACCCTGCCCTCGCGGCGGGGAGGTTCCAACAGTCCCTTGCCCTGGTAGAAGCGGATCGTGTCGACAGCCACCCCCGCGACCTGCCCCAACTGTTCGATCCGATACTCCACGAGTGAATACTCTAATGGTCGTCTCCCGCCGAGCGGCCGGGAGGTCAGCCGGCGTTCGGTTCAGCCGCTGCAGCTGGCGGGTGTGGCAGGACGCTCCCCCAGCGTGACTTGAAGGTCGACCTTCTGGCCACCTCGGACAAGGCTCATGGCCACGCTGTCGCCCGGGTTGTGCAGCTGCAGCACGCCGGCGAAGGTGATGCCGTTGTTGAGCGGTCGCCCATCCAGGTTCTCGATCACGTCGTGGGCCTTGACGCCGCCTTGCTCGGCCGGGCTGCCTGGCACCACACAGCTCACCACCACGCCGTAGCCCTGCACGTCCTGGGTGACGAGAGCGTCCTCGACCGGCAGGTAACTGACGCCTGCATAGGGGTGCCCCGGGGTCCTGCCTGCTATCAGGTTGCCGGCGATCCGCTGCACCACCCGGCTGGGAATTGCGAAGCCGACGCTGTTGGCGTTCGTGTCGCCGGCGGTGTTCATTCCCACCACCCGGCCCGCCCCGTCGGCCAGCGGGCCACCAGAGTTGCCCGGATTGATGGGAGCGTCGGTTTGCAGTACGTCAGGCAGGCTCTCGCTCGCCTGGCCCGAAGTGCCGACGTTGGTGAGCGTCCGGTGCAGAGCGGAGATCACCCCGACGGTGACCGAGCCGAAGCCCTGACCACCCAGCGCGCTGCCGATCGCAACCACCGGCTGGCCGGGCTTCAACTGCGTGGAGTCCGCGAACTCCGACTTGGGAAGTGTGTCAGGAACCTTGAGCACGGCCACGTCCTCCAGGGGATCGGTGCCCTGCAGAGCCGCTACGAAGTGGCGGCCGTCGGGCATCAGCACCTGCACCTTCTGCGCCTTGTCGATCACGTGATTGTTGGTGGCCAGATAGCTCTGGCCGCCGTTCACATCGATCACGAAACCGCTGCCCTCGGCGACGTGTCCGCCGGCCAGGTTGACTATGACGAGGCCCACCGCCGGGGCCAGCACAGCTGCCGCGTGAGTCGCGTCGAAAGCCGAGCCCTGCGAGCTGGCTGACGGAGGCGCCAGAGACGGGAGCGGGGTGCTTCGGGAACCGGACGGGCTGGGTGAAGTCGCCCGAGCGCTGCGGTTGACCAGGTGCGGCACCGGTGGCGCGCAGGCAGAGGCAAAGAAGGCGGCCAACGCCAGCAGCGCGAGGATGGCAGCGAGCGGGCGGGGCTGACGCATCATCCGTAAGTGTTCCAGTAGTACAGCTTTTCCAACCAGGCCGGGTCGCTGCGAAGCGCCTCGGCGTAGCCGCTGATGGCTGCCAGGTAATCGTTGTCGTGGTTGTAGGCGAGGACCGAGCGGTCCATGTTGGCCGGTGCGCCGGCCCTCAGCAGATAGCGGGCGGCGGCTGCGATGCTGTCGCGGGAGCTCATGATGTCCCCACCCTGGCCGACCTCCTGCCAGGTGGAAGGCAGGAACTGCATGGGCCCCAGCGCGCCGGCGCTCGAGGGGCCGTTGGTGCGACCGAAGTCCGATTCCACGTAATTGATCGCGGCCAGGTAGCTCCAATTCACGCCGTAGCGAGCCTGCGCCTCCTGGTAGTAGCTGAGCAGGGTGGCGACGGGCTCCGAATCCGGGAAGTGACGGTTGTGGCGAGGCTGAACCTGGCTCAAGTCCTGGTAGCCGGCCAGACGCCAAACGCCCCGCAGCGCTCTGGCGGCGGCGCTGACGGCAGGCCGGCGCTCGGCCGGCAGCGAGGCCAGGTTCGTGGCTTCGGCCCCCGGCGTCCCGGCGACGCGGTAGATCGCCGCCTGCTCATCGCGCAGCGCCTGCCGATAGTCGTATTCACTCCGCTCCACTTGGGCGTCGTGTCGCATCTGGTCGAGGGGTGTGGTGCCGGCCGGCTGGGCGCGCAGGCTGTCGGCTTTGGCGCGGGCAGCCTGGACCCGATCCTGGGCGCCGAGCAGCTGCCGGGGTAGCTCATTGGCTGCCGGGCGAGCAACTGCCAGGCTCCTGGCCGTGGCTGGCAGCGCAGCGATGAGGACCGGTAGGAGCAAGAGCAGCGGCAGGCGGCGGGCAGGCAGCAAAACCATGCCGACTATACGGGTGGACGCTGTGTTCACTACGGACCGTTCAGGGGCCGTCCTGGTGGGGTTGCTAAGCCCACCCGTGGCCTTCTGGATCGCGGCAGCGCGCCGATGTCCGCCCCCGCAGCGTCACGAATGTTAGATAGTGCTGCTGAGGGAATAGCCGCGGGCCGTCGAGGAGAGAAACCGGCCGCCCAGTCCCGGCTCCAGCTCGTCCAACTTTCGGCGCAGGGTCAGCAGTGCCGAGTGCACGGTTGAGCGCGCAGCGTCAGGGCGGAAGAGCCCGGCCTCAATGAGGTCGCCCGCCGTGGCCGCCTTCGACCCGTGGGAGAGGTGGACGAGCAGCGAGGTCTGCTGTGAGGTGAGCCGGATTTGCTTGCTGCCGAGGCTAACCGTGCGGCGGACCGGGTCGAATTCGAGCCGGCCAAACATATAGCTGCCGCCGCGGCTGCCGCCACCCTCGGCCAAGCGGGCGCCCAGGTCGGAGTAGATGTGGCCCAGCCCGGCGGCTCCCTTGACGAAATAGCTGCTTGCGCCGAGCTCGAACGCTCGACGGATGGAGGCGGAACTCGCGTTGGCTGCCGAGAGTACCACCACCGGCAGTCCGGGATGGTGCTGGCGGATCCAGCGGAGCAGCTCGAACCCGGTTTCCTCGCGCTCATCGAGGATGAGGTCCAGGAGAATGCCGGCGATCCGTTCCTCGCCCAGCACGCGGCGCGCCGTCTCGGCATCGGCGGCGGTCCGGGGCTGGTAACCAAGCAGCTTGAGGTCAAGCTCCAGCTGAGCAAGCATGGGAGCCTCGTCCTCCACGACGAGCACTGTCGAGGCGATCACCTCGTCGGGTCGGAAGACGTCCAGACCTTGGGGCAGGGGGGGCCGGGGTCGATTCCGGGGTATCGGCACTCTGTGAGGATCGTATAAGAGCGCGAGTGCCGATGCAGCACTCAGCGCTGGCGGAAGGGTCGAAAGCGGTTATCTTCCTCACTGATGACGGAGGCTGCCAGATTGACCGGCCCAGGGAGCGACTCCACGCCGATGTGGGTTCGCATCGGCGGAGTTCTACAGGAGGTACCTGGCGGCCGCCGGCACGGACCCGCTAACCAACCGCCGCCGGGCGGCCCTTGGACCGAGTTGCGCATCGGCGGCCGTCTCTGCGGCTGGGCGCGTGATCCGGCACACGGCCGCGCAGCCGCCCGCCAGGCGGAACTGCTGGCCCAACAGCTGGCGGACGAAAGCCGCACCCGGCTCATCGAACGTCTCGGCCACAAGCTGCGTTCCTCGCTGCTTGCGCTGCGCGAGCTGACCCGGCAGTCGGCCTACGGCCGCCCGGTTTCCGTCGAAGACATTCATGACCTGGCCCTCGAGGTCGGCCGGCGTGCTGAGGGTCTGGAGCTGCTGGCGGTCGAACCGAGGGATGAGCAGCGCGCGGTGGTTCTGGGCGCCGTCCTCAACCTGGCGGCGCCGGGGGCGCAGCGCAGCGTGCCCACCCAGGCGCGTGTCACTGCCTCCGAGCCATCGCTGCTGCAGGCGCTGAGCCGCGCGTATGACTGGCTTGGGGGCGCCGGCTCCTGCTTCAGCGCTACGGCCTCAGGAGACTGGTGGCGACTGCGCCTGGAACCGGCCGGCGAACGGGTGCCTCTACCTGTCCCCGAGCTGGGTGAGCCTTTGATCCGCCTCCTAGTGGAGACGCGGCTGGGCGGCTGGTTCGATCCCGAGGAGGGCGATCTGGCGAGCATCTACTTGCCGGCCGCCTGAGCTGAGCGGGGAGATCGCGACCCGCGTCCGGCTCCGCGAGGCGACCTCGAGAGACGGCCCTCTGCTCGATCGCTGGAACAGCTCGCCGCTCTATCGCGGCTTCTTCAACGACTTCGGTTCGGCGCCGGCGGCCTCGCTCTCCCGGGTGCTGGCGAGACAAGGGCTGATCAGCGACGAGCGCGGCCTGCTCATCGTCGAGCGAAGTGCCGACGCTGCGCCGCTGGGCACCGTGACGTGGCACGCTGTGAGCCATGGACCCAATCCGGAATCCCGGGCCTGGAACATCGGCATCGCCCTGGTCCCGGAGGCGCGCGGCCACGGTTACGGGGTGGAGGCGCAGCAGCTGCTGGCCAGACGGCTCTTGGCCACCACGCAGGTGAATCGGCTCGAAGCGTCGACTGATGTGGAAAACCTCGCGGAGCAGCGAGCGCTGGATAAAGCCGGCTTCAGCCGGGAGGGCGTTCTCCGCGGAGCCCAGTTCCGAGCGGGCGGCTGGCATGACATGGTCATCTACTCGCTGCTGCGCCAGGACGTCAGCGCCGAGCGGAGGGGATGAGAAAGTGCCCATCGGCGTGCCGCTCCTGCCGCTCGGCCTCGCCATCGTGCTGGCGATCCTCATAGTCGTCGCCATCTCGCGCAGCCGACCGCAGCCTTAGAGCTCTTCCTGCGCGGGCACGCCTGATGACCACAGTGCGCCGGGTCCTGGCCGGCAACGCCGGCCCCTACACCGGTCCCGGCACCAACACCTGGGTGGTGGGCGACGAGCCCGTCAAGCTGGTGATAGACCCCGGCCCGGACTCATCTGCGCACCGCCGGCGCATAGTTGCGGCGCTGGGCCAGCAGGCGCTGGGAGCCGTGCTGGTGACGCACTCACACGCGGATCACCTGGAGGGTGCCGAGCGGCTCGCCGCGGCCCACCATGCCCGCGTCTTGCGCTTCCCCGAACTGCAGCACGGGGAGGTGGTGCGCAGCGGTCGGCTGAGCGTGATCGCGCTGCATACGCCCGGCCACGCCGCTGACCACCTCGCCTTCTGGCTGGCTGAGGACAGAGTGCTGTTCAGCGGCGATCTCATCCTGGGTCGCGGCAGCTCGATGGTCACCTATCCGGAAGGCGACGTCGCCCAGTCCCTTCGCTCGCTGGACCTGGTCGCCGAGCTGAAACCGCGCCTCATCTTTCCGGGTCATTGGGATCCGATCGAGGATCCGGCCGCCAAGATCGCCGAATACAGGCAGCATCGCCTGCAACGCGAGTTCCAGGTGCTCAGCGCCCTGGCCGCCGGTCCCACCGATCTGGGCGGGCTGGCCGACCGCGTCTATGCCGAGCTGGAGGCCGGCTCAGCACTGCGGCCGGCAGCCGAGATGACGCTGCAGGCACACCTGCGGAAGCTGATCCAGGAAGGCCGGGCGAGCGAGGCCAACGGCCTCTACAGCCGGACGGGTTGAGGCACAGGGTCGCCGAGTGAACCCGGGGCCAGTGATATCCTGATTCAGCAGTTTGCTGCACCTCGTTAGGCGAGGCAACCACACGGAAAAAAGGCACCTGATCTAAAACGTCGAGGGACGCGCCAGATCAGGCCAGGTGCTCCGGCCAAGGGGGGCCGGGCTGACGAATCTAAGCCGTGCGGCGCCAAGAGCTAAAACGAGTGGGGTGCATACGGCGGCCTCGCCGCCCTGAGCCTGCCCAAGGCGCCATCCCGCTCGGAGGTTCAGCAATGAGGGGCGTTGACAGGAGGCGTATGAGTCCCGACCAACGGAACTTGAAAGACGTCCCTGTGCCCCGTCTGGGAAGCGCTCGCAGCAGCTAGCTCATCTCCGGTCGGAGTGCGGGGCAGAGGAAAACGCACTCAACCAAAAGGAGGTGTTAGATGAGCAACCAGCGCGGATCTTCGGTCGAGCCCCGCGGCGGCATTGATCCGATAAGTACTTCGCGGGCCGTCCTGGATCCGGCTCACGTCGGCGACATCACAGGTGCGCTGGGGACTATCAGGCTCGGTTCAGGGCCGCCTCGCTCGCTGCGCCAGCGATTGCTCGTCCTCCTGGCGGTCATCGGTCCCGGCATCATAGTCATGGTCGGTGACAACGACGCCGGGGGGGTCGCCACCTACGCTCAGGCCGGCCAAAACTACGGCACCAGCCTTTTGTGGGAGCTGCTGCTGCTGATCCCGGTCCTGATTGTGAACCAGGAGATGGTGGTGCGGCTGGGCGCCGTGACCGGAATGGGTCACGGCAAGATGATTTTTGAGCGCTTCGGCAGGTGGTGGGGGATTTTCGCAGTCGGAGATCTCTTTCTGCTCAACTTTCTGACCCTGGTAACCGAGTTCATAGGTGTCAGCCTGGCACTGGAGCACTTCGGCCTGAGCCCTTATATATCGGTTCCACTCGCCGGCCTGGCGCTCATCGTCGTGACCGCATCCGGCAGCTTCCGCAGGTGGGAGCGAGTGCTCTTCGTCTTCGTCGCTGCCAATTTCCTGGTGATCCCGCTGGTAGTGATCAGCCACCCGCAGATCGGTCCGGTCCTGCACGACTTCGTGGTGCCGGGGATTCAGGGCGGACTGACCGGCGACTCCGTCCTGCTGGTGATCGCCATTGTCGGCACGACGGTGGCCCCCTGGCAGCTGTTCTTCCAGCAGTCGAACATTGTCGACAAGCGCATCACACCGCGCTGGATCTCCTACGAGCGGGCGGACACAGTCCTGGGCTCAGTCATCACGGTCATCGGTGCGGCAGCGCTCGTCGTGACTTGCGCGGCAGCGTTCGGGGGCTCAGGTGACTTCGGCCACTTCACTGACGCCGGTCAGACCGGGCACAGTCTCAGCCGGGTCTTGGGCAAACCCGCGGGCGCAATGTTTGCCATTGTGCTCCTCAACGCGTCACTGATCGGTGCGTCGGCTGTGGCGCTGGCCACCTCCTACGCCGCCGGGGATACCTTCGGCGTGCGACACTCGCTGCACTGGAATTTTCGAGAGGCGCGGGGCTTCTACGCCAGCTTCGCGGCTCTTGTCGTTGGCGCCGCCGCCATCGTGCTGATACCCCACGCGCCGCTCGGGCTGATCACCACGGCTGTACAGGCCCTGGCCGGGCTTCTCTTGCCGAGCGCCAGCGTTTTTCTGCTCCTCCTCTGCAACGACCGGGCCGTGCTCGGGCCGTGGGTGAACCCGGCCTGGCTGAACGCGATCGCGGCGGTCATCATCACAGTGCTGCTGACGCTGTCTGGGATCCTGACTGTGACCACGCTGTTCCCCGGGGTTGACGTCAAGAGCCTGGCCGAGGTGATGGCGGCACTGGTGCTGGCTGCATTGCTCAGCCTCGGCGCCTTCCTGGCGGTGAGGGGCAGAGGACCCAGGACTGACCGGACCGCAGCTCGGCGTCAGAGGCAGCAGGGCTGGACCATGCCGCCCCTGGCGCTGCTGGATCGGCCGACCTGGTCGCCGATGCGGCGGTTCGGCATGTCCGCTCTGCGTGCGTACCTGGTCATCGCCGCGCTGTTGTTGGTGGTGAAAAGCATCCAGCTGGCGGCTGGCGCTCATAGTTAGGCTAGTGGGACACTAGGAGGTAAATCACTTTGGCCCGGCTGCACTTCTCGAAGCTGAACGATCAGCCCCTGCTGACCGCGTCAGGGAGCGAGGTGGGCAAGATTGTCGACGGTGTGGTGAAGCTGGTCGATGGCGGCCTGCCCACGGTTACTGGCGTGCTCGTCCACCGGGACGGCAAGGACGTCTTCGTTTCCGCGCGGGATCTGAGCGAGCTCTCCGCCAACGGCTGCAGGCTGCGCACCGAGAGCGTCGACAGCCGTCCCTTCGAACGGCGGCCCGGAGAAGTCCTGCTGGAGGGCGATGTCCAGGGTCACTCGGTCATCGATGTCGATGCGGCTCGCCTGGTGCGGGTCAAGGACCTTGTGCTGGAAGGTGAGCAGGGTTCCTGGCGGGTGGTCGGCATAGTGCCCTCACCTCCCTCCCGACTCCTGGCCGCGTTCGGGCTGGGCAGGGTCCAGCAGAGCGAGATCGACTGGGCACGCGTGGAGCCGCTGGTGAGTCACGTGCCGTCGGCTCAGGTGGGCCCCTCCTCCCGCCTGGCCAAACTCAGGCCGGCTGATATCGCTGACATCGTGGAAGAGGCCTCGCATGATGAGGGCGAGGAGATCCTGGACGCGGTCCAGCACGACCACGAGCTCGAAGCTGACGTTTTCGAGGAGCTGGACGAGGAGCATCAGCTGGAGTTCATCAAGGGCCGGAGCCGGGAGGAGGTGGCAACCATCCTCGCCAACATGGACCCCGACGCCGCGACCGACATGCTGATGGAGCTGGACCAGGAGCAGCGCCGACCTGTGCTCGAGCTGCTGCCTCCCGAGCAGCAGGCCAAGGTTCGCAAGCTGCTCGGCTACAACCCGGAAACCGCGGGCGGCCTGATGAGCAACGAATTCATTGCTCTGCCCTCTGCACTGACGGTGGAGCAAAGCATCCGCCGGCTCCGTGAGTTGGAGGACGTGCCCGCCACCCTGACCACGCTCTACACCCTGGTCGACGGTCGTTTGTCAGGAGCTGTTGGTCTGGCGGAGCTGCTCTGCGCTGAAGTGTCAGCGACTCTTCTCGATCTCTCTCCCTCCGACCCGATTGCCGTCTACGCCGATGCCGACCTGCCCTCGGTGGCTGTCCAGATGGCCGACTACAACCTGTCTTCACTGCCGGTGGTCGATGAGCAGGGCGGCATCCTAGGTGTGGTCAGCTATGACGACCTCCTCGAGGCCATGCTGCCGGAGGAATGGCGCTGGCGCGGCCGGCCCGAACAGGCGCGCAGGTATCAGCCGCCGAAACCCGCCGAAAACGACGTCCAGGTCTGACCCGAGCGGGAACTGCGCGGTCAGCGAATTCCGCGCCAGTCGTCGACCGGGGCGCCCGGCCAGCCGGCAGGTAGGACCGCCGGGTCCGGCTGGGGGCCGGCGAGGAGGGGCGCCGGGTCCAACGCTCTGCCCGCGAAGCGGATCTCGAAGTGGAGGTGGGGACCAGTCGAGTTGCCGGTGGTGCCGACCAGCCCGATCTGCTGGCCTGCCCGGACCGGCGCTCCCCAGCCGACGGCCGCCTGCGATAGGTGGCCGTAGGCGGTGGCATAGCCGCCAGGGTGCTGAATGATGATGTGGATGCCGTACCGGCCCCGGTTGGGGAAGGCGTAGGCGATACCGTCGGCTGCGGCCGCGACGGGCGTGCCCTGAGGCTGCGCTATGTCAATGCCCTGGTGAAAGCCGGTCGGGCAATCAGCAGTGCCCCGCTCGGCAGCCAATCCAGTGCAGCCAAAGGGTTGCGAGATGGATCCCCGCACAGGCCAGTTGAAGGCGGGGCGCGGACCACTCGCCGGCGCTGCCAGATAGGGCAGCCACTCGGGAATGTCATCGCCGTGGTCCACGTCGGGGGCCGGGCTGGGCGCCGGCAGCGGCTGCCGCTCCGCGGGACGTTGGCCGGGCGTGGCGGCGGCCAGCAGGAGCAGGGGCGCAAGGATCAGAAAGAGGCGGCGCACCGGCCAGTATCGTAGCGGCGTGATCTCACTGGCGGCGAAGCCGGCTCTCAGCGGACTGACCGACGACGAGCTCAGCAAATGGCTGGCTGCCCGGGACCAGCCGTTCTATCGCGCTCGGCAGATCCGGCAGGACCTTTGGCGCGGAGTGGCGATCGAGGCCATGAGCGAGCTGCCGAGCGAGCTTCGTCGGCAACTGGCGGAGGACTTCCGCAGCCACTCCTTGGAGGAGATCCGGCGCACTGAGGCCGATCAAGCCTCCACCACCAAGCTGCTCTATCGATTGGAGGACGGGTACACGGTGGAGGCGGTGGTGATGCGCTACGAGCGCCGGAGCACCCTCTGCATCTCCTCGCAGGTTGGCTGTCCCATCGGCTGTCCGTTCTGCGCCACCGGGCAGGGTCCCTTCGGCCGCAACCTGCGCAGCCATGAGATCGTCGATCAGGGCGTGGACGCCGCCAGGCTCCTGCGTGAAGAGGACAGGCGACTCTCCCACATAGTTTTCATGGGCATGGGAGAGCCCATGGCGAACTATGAAGCTGTGCTGGCCGCGGTGCGCCGCCTGGTCGAGCCGGGCGGTCTCGGCATCAGCCCTCGCCGGATCACAGTCTCAACCGCCGGGCTCGTGCCGCGGATCGAGCGCTTGGCGGACGAGGGGCTGCCCGTGACGCTGGCGATCTCGCTCCATGCGGCTCGCGACGACCTGCGCGATGACCTGGTACCCATCAACCGCAAGTACCCGCTGGCCGCTGTCGTGGCTGCGGCTGACCGCTTCGGTCAAAAAACAGGTCGTCGCGTGAGCTACGAGTGGGTGGTGCTGGCCGGCGTGAACGACTCGGAGCGCGATGCGCTGGAGCTGGGCAACCTGCTTCGGGGCCGCCTTGCGCACGTCAACCTCATCCCCTTCAACCCCGTCGACGACACGCCCTACAAGGAGCCGGAGCCACCGGCGCTCCGCCGGTTCGCAGCTCAGATCCGCGCCCAGGGCCTGAACGTAACGCTGCGCGACACGCGCGGGCGGGAGGGGGACGCCGCCTGCGGCCAGCTCAGAGCCCGGGTCGAGCGTGAGCTGCTGCAGCCGAAGGAAGTCTGACCTCGCTCTACGCCGGCACCTCCGGCTTCGCGTATCCGAGCTGGAAGGGCGGTTTTTATCCGACCAAGCTCGCCGCCCGGCGCATGCTCGCCTACTACGCCGAGCGGCTGAACGGCGTGGAGCTGAACGGCACCTTCTATCAGCTGCCCCCGGTGACCACCCTGGCCGGCTGGGCGGGCCAGGTGCATCAAGACTTCCGCTTCTGCTGCAAGGCAAGCCGCGGCCTGACCTACTCGGCGGCAGCCTTCGACAAGGCGGGACTGGCGGCGACGCTGGGCGAGCGGTTGGGCGCACTCGGCGACAGGCTCGGCCCCACGCTCGTCCAGTGGCCCCCGGGGCGCCAGCGTGACGAGCAGCTGCTGGAACGACTGCTTACCGCCTTCGCCCGGCCGGCGGCTGTGGAGTTCCGGCACGAGTCCTGGTTCTGTGCGCCGGTCTACGACTGCCTTCGGCGGCACGGTGCTGCCCTCTGCCGAACTGACGCCGAGGAGTGGCCGCTGGCGCCGATGACCGAGACCGGGCAATTCGCCTATGTCCGTCTCCGGCGCTCCTACGAGCGCCCCGCCCTGGAGCGCTGGCGACGCGAGCTGCGGGCTCTGGCGGCCGGCGGCAGCGTCGTCCACGTTTACTTCAAACACGATCCCGAGGGTCCGGAGCGGGCCGGGTTCATGCTGGAGTAGATGAGCAACCCGCCGCCCTCTCGCACCAGCCCAGGTCCCGACCTGGGTCTGTTCGGCCCCGGCTCGGCAGCCTGGCGGCTGCACTCTGAGCCGGCCCTGCTGGTCGGCGGCCTCTCGGCACTCATGTGGCAGGCTCTGCACCCGCTGGCGATAGCGGCCGTGGCCGATCACAGTGACTACCGGAAGGACGTCTGGGGCCGCTACGACCGAACCAGCAACTACGTCATGACCACCATCTTTGGCACCACCAAACAGGCCCAGGCGTTGGGCGCCCGGGTGCGGGCAGTGCACGTGCCCATCCACGGTGTGGACAAGGTGACAGGTCTGCCCTACGCGGCGGACGACCCAACGCTTCTGCTCTGGATTCACGGGACGCTGGTGGCAAGCTTCCTGGCCGCCTACCGGCGGTTCGTCCGCCCCCTGTCAGCAGGCGAGGCCGATGGCTATGTGGCTGAGATGGTCAGACAGGCGGAACTGGTGGGCCTGAAAGCCGGTGCGGTGCCTGCCAGTGAAGCGGCCAACCTGGCCTTCCTCGACTCCTCCGCGCACCTTCTGCAGGTCACCCGGCCGGCGCGCGAGGCCGTGGACACGGTGCTGCATCCGCCGCTGCCCGTCTTTCTGCGTCCCGTCTGGGCGGTCGCCGGCCAGGCGGCCATCTCGATCCTGCCGGAGGGCGCCCTGCAGCTCTACGGCATGCGCCGGCCGCGGCTGGCTGCCGCGGCCGTTCGACCCCTGGTGGGCGGCGGGGCCTGGTTCGCCGGTCGCTTCCTGAAGCCGCCGCCAGTGCTCCGCCAGGCTCGGGCTCGGGCTGCCGCCGGCGGGAGGCGCTAGTGGTGCACTAGCCCTGAGGGGCGGTCGGCGCCGTCGGCAGCTCGGTGTCCGAGCGACTGCGTTTCTCCCAGGCCAGCCAGACAGCGCTCAGGACTGCGGCCGCCAGGATCATCGCCAGTGACGCCCACTGCGCCTGGCGCAGGCCGTAGAGCAGAGAGTCCTCGCGCAGGAAGCTCAGACAGAAGCGGCCGAACGAGTAGAGGGCCAGCCAGAGCAGCCCGACCACCCCGGTCGGCAGGCGCAGCTTGAGCCGCCGGTAAGTCAGGAGAGCGCCAGCGAATACGAGCAGGTTCCAAAGCAGCTCGTAGCCGACCTCCAGGTGGACCGAGCGGCCGGGCTGACCGAGTGTCTCGGGGTTTACGTACTCGACTGCGAAGGGCAGGTTTGATGAGATGGCGTGGTGCTCGCCGTTGATCACGTCGCCGATCCTGCCGATGGCAAAGCCGAGCGCGTTGGCGGGACCCACAGCGTCCAGGATCTGGCGGTAGTCGATTCCGTGCCGGAGCGACCAGGCCAGGCCGCCCAGGAGGCCGCCAAAGATGCCGCCCCACTGGCTGATGCCGCCCTCGTTCAGGAAGACGACCTTCTGCCAGGCGCCGACGAACAACTGGTAGTTCTCCCAGACGTAGAGGAGGCGGGCGCCGATGATGCCGGCCACGACCATCCAGACAGCCATGTCGTAGACCTGCTCGCCGCTGATGCCTTCGCCGGCCAGCAGGTACTGGCCGACGCGCGCCGCCGCGATGATGCCTATGACGCTGAACACGCCGTGCCAGGTGATGAGCAGCGGCCCGAGGCGGGCCACGTTGGGGTTGAGGTCGATCACAATCGTGGCGAAGTAGGCGCTCGGCGTCATGCCGGCACTCCCCGCAGGCGGCGCAGCGCCTCCTCCTTGCCCAGCAGCGCCAGCGTGTGGTGAAGCGGCGGCGAAACCTTGCCGGCGACGCACCAGCGGATGGGTGAAAAGAACCTGCCGCGGCTCCACTCGTGCGCCTGCCGCACTGCCTCGAGGGCCAGCTCGATGCTCGCTGGCGTCCAGTCGTTGAGCTCGCTCAGCGCCGATGCCGCCTTCGCGACCATGCGCTCCTGGTCAGCTGTCAGCTCCGTCCGAGCGGGGGGCTGAGTCAGATAGCCGAGGAGCTCCTCGGCCTGCCCCAACCGGGCCAGCCTATCCTTCAGCGCGGGCGCCGCCTGCCGGACCACTGTCTCGGACAGGTTGGGCAGATAGGCGCGCAGCCGTTGGGCGAGCTCCGCATCGCTGAGCGAGCGGATGTAGTGGCCGTTCAGCCAGTCCAGCTTCTCCCAGTCGAACATGGCGGCCGCATGTTGAACGCGGCTGAGGTCGAACACCCCGGTCAGCTCGGCCAGCGAGAACACCTCCTGCTCGGTGCCGGGATTCCAGCCCAGCAGTGCCAGGTAGTTCAGCATCGCCTCGGGCAGGTAGCCGCGCTGCTGGAAATAGCTGAGCCGCGTTTCCGGGTGAAGGCGCTTGCTCAGCTTCTTGCGATCCTTGCCGGTTATGACGGGCAGGTGCGCGAACGCCTGCGGGCGGGGCCTGCCCAGGGCGTCAGCAACCAGTAGCTGGATGGGGGTGTTGGAGAGATGCTCGTCACCGCGCAGGATGTGTGTCACCTCCATCAGCGCGTCATCCACAGGGCTGGCGAAGTTGTAGGTCGGGTAGCCGTTCGACTTGACTATCACCGGGTCACCCAGAAGAGCGTTCTCGAACTGCACCTCGCCCCGGATCAGGTCGCTGAAGCTGGTGAAGCCGATGTCCGGCACCTGGAGCCGGACTGTGAAATCACGGCTGCGGTAGTCGGCGGGCGGGTCCTGGAGGCAGCGGCGGGAGTAGCGATAGGGCACCTTCTGCCGCTCCGCTACCTTCCGCTCGGCCTGCAGCTCCTCACGGGTGCAGTAGCAGCGGTAGGCGCTCTTTGCCTCCAGCAGCTGAGCGGCAGCCTGCTTGTAGGTATCGAGCCTTTCGCTCTGCCGGTAGGGCCCGCGGGCGCCGCCCAGGTCCGGTCCCTCGTCCCAGCTGAGGTTCAGCCAGTGGAGACCTTCATAGACCGCCGCCTCGTACTCAGGCCGGTTGCGCTCCAGGTCGGTGTCATCCAGGCGCAGCACGAGGGAACCGCCGCGCTGACGCGCGAAAAGGAGGTTGAAGAGAGCGGTGCGCGCGGTACCCAGGTGGACGTAACCGGTGGGGCTGGGCGCGATCCGCACCCGCAGGGGCGGCGCAGACACCCGTCCATAGTAAGTGCTGATGTGTGGCCCGCTGCTCGTCAACGGCGGCGATGAGCTGCAGCCAGGCAACGAAGCTCAGGACCGCAGCCTGGTCGCCGCGGCCGCCGGTCGGCCTATCTTCCTGGTGCCCACAGCTGCCGTGCGCCAGGACCTGCCGGCCCTGCTGACGCTGGGCCGAAGCTGGTTTGCCGGCCTGGGCGCGGAGGCCAGGGAGCTGCCCGTGCGGCGGCCGGCGGACGCCAGATCCGCGGAGCTGGCCGCCATGGCCGCTGCCGCCGGCGCCATCTATCTGCTTGGGGGCGACCCAGGCTACGCCGTCAAGGCGCTGGCCGGCTCGCCCGTCTGGGCGGCGATCCTGACGGCCTGGCGAGGGGGAGCGGGGCTGGCGGGCTCCTCAGCCGGCGCGATGGCCTTCGGCGCCAGCACGCTGGTGATGGCCCGCTGGCCGCGGCACCTGGAGCGCAAAGCCATCCCGGCACTCGGTCTCCTGCGGGGGCTCGCCGTCATTCCGCACCACGATCAGTTCGGCCACCGCTGGCAGGTGCTGGGTGGCGCGTCAGAGCTGGAGCTGCTGCGGCTCGACAGCCGGACTGCCGCCGTTCATCACGCGGGTCTCTGGCGTGCGCTCGGCGCCGGCGAGGTCAGCTTCCGCGGCCGGCGCTTCACAGCCGGTCAGGAGATCGTCGGGCTGCCGCCGCCAGATCCCGAGCAGCCCTCGCCGCGATGTTGACCGCCTAAGCTCAAACCGATGCCGCGTGCCCGCCGCTCGCAAGACGAATTGCCCAACCCGGGCGCCGACGAGGCACCCACGAGCCCGCCGCAGCCTCCCCTGCGCTCTGGCTTCGTGGAGGCGGGGGAATACCGGCTCCACCACACCAGCGCTGGTTCGGGCGCACCCCTGGTCCTCGTTCACGGCCTCGGCTCGGCCGGTTACATCGAGTGGCGTCACAATCTGACGGAACTGGCCCGGCGACGGCGCGTCCTGGCGCCCGACCTGCCTGGGTTCGGCCGTTCTGCCAAACCGGACATCGTCTATGGAGTGCCTCTCTTTGCCGACGCGCTGGAGGCCTACCTGGACGCCCTGCGGCTTAGCCGGGTGGATCTGGTGGGCGCGTCTTTGGGGGGTCGCGTCGCCATCGAGCTGGCGCTGCGGCAGCCTGAACGAATCCGCCGCCTGGTGCTGGTCAACGCACTCGGTGTGGGCCGCGCGGCGCCCAAGCCGTACTACCCGCTGGTGGCTGTGCCGCGGCTGGGTGAGGCGGTGCTGGGCGCCATCCGGCTGGGCCTGCACCGGCTGCCTCCAGGCACGCTGCGCAGCTTCTCCGGCCGCTACGCGGGGCGCTCCCTGGCGGCGGAGGGAGAACGATTCGAGGAGGATTACTTCGCTGACCTCCGGGAGCTGCACGCCGCCCAGGGATACCACCGCGCGTATTTGGCAACCGTCCGCTCTCTGGCCCGGCCCCAAGCCTTCCTGGGGACCGACCAGACTGAGCGGCTGGCGAAGTCGGCAGTGTCGGTCGGTCTGCTCTGGGGTGAGCTCGACCCGCTCTTCCCGGTCCAGTTGGCGAGGCGGGCGCACAGCCTGCTTCCGGGCTCGTCTTTGCGGGTGATCGTGGGTGCCGGCCACACGCCGCAGGCAGAGCGGCCGGCGGAGTTCAACCAGGCGCTGATCGAACTCTTGCGTGGCTGACGCCCGGCTCCCCGAGATCTATCGGGGACCGCAGGCGCGGGCGGCGGCGCTGCTCTGGCTCGACCCTTCAGTGCATCCAGACCCGCTGCGCCCCGCCCGGTTCTATGTGATGCTGTTCTGGCTGGTCAGGCTCGTGATCCGCCTCTTCTTCCGGCTTCGCGTGGAGGGGCTGAAGAACCTGCCGGCGCCGCCCTACCTGATCGCCGCCAACCACCAGGCTTGGTACGACTCGGCCTTCATCATCGCCAGCCTGAGACCGGTGCCGATGGTCTACACAATGGCCCGACGCGACACCGTCTTCAACCGCGGCTGGAAGCGCTGGTTAGTGACTCGGATCGGCGTCTTCCCAATCCAGCCACAGAACGGCGAACTCGATCAGCGAGGCCTGGAGACCGTCTATCAGATCCTGGATCGGCGCGGTCCAGTTCTCATGTTCCCAGAGGGCGGCTACTCGCGGGGGTCCGATCTCAGGCCGCTCAAGTCGGGCATCGCCCACTTCTCTCTTCAGGCCGGTGTTCCGATCTGCCCGGTGGCGGTAAGCGGGCTGGAGAGGCTGCGGCCCTTTCGGCGCGTGACAGTCTCGATCGGACCGCCCATCTGGCCGGATCCGCCCCGCTGGTGGAGCCTGAACCGCCGGGTGAGCGATGTGCTGGACCGGGTGAGGGGTGGCATCCTGGGGCGGTTCGGCCGCCGCCGCGAGCGAAAGCCCCGCCGTCGCTGGTGGCGCCCGCGCTGGAGCCGAGGACAAGAGCCTTCAATCTGACGGCAGCAACTGCTGCGGTTCTAACCGTCGGCCAGGCTCAGGCGTCCTCGGGCTGGCTTACTTGACCACGAGGCACGTGATCGTCTTGAAGACGCCCTCGACCTTCTGGATCTTCTCCACTATGACCCGGCCCACCTGATTGACGTCAGGCGCCTCGCAGACGGCTATGACGTCATATTCACCGGTGATCGCATCGGCGCCGACCACGCCTTCCTGGCCCTTGATCCGCTCAGCGACGTCTATCGCCCGCCCGGGCGAAGCGTTGATCAGCACATACGCCTTCACCTGAACCACCTCCATTCGGACACATCCACCCTGAGCCGATAGCGTATAGCGTGCGGCGCATCAGCGGCTGCGCAGCGCCCGCATCATCACCTCTTCGGTGACGTTGCCGCCGGAGAGCACCAGGACCACCCGCTCGTCGGGCTCAGCCGTGTAGCGATAGAGCAGCGCTGCCAAAGACGCGGCGCCCGACGGCTCCGCCAGGAGGTGCTCCCACTCGAACAGAAGCCGGATGGCGCGAAGCATCTCATCCTCACCGACCCGGATCATCTCGTCCACCCGGTTCTTCAAGAGTTCGAAGTTGAGCCGCCCGGGCCCGCTGGCAGCCAGGCCGTCGGCCATCGTCTGCACCCGGTCCAGGACCACCTGCTGGCCCGCGGCCAGAGAGCGGGTGAGGCCATCGGCGCCCTGAGGTTCCACACCTATCAGGCGGACCGCAGGCCGCCTGGCCTTCAGGTAGAGCGCGATGCCGGCCAGCAGGCCACCACCACCCACCGGCACCAGCACTGTGTCTGTCTCCGGCAGCTGTTCCCCAATCTCCACTCCGACCGTCCCCTGACCAGCGATGACTTGAGGGTCGTCGAAGGCGTGCACCAGAGTGGCTCCGCTTGCCGCCTGAGCTCTTGTCGCCTCCTGGTACGCCTCCTGGTAGCTGCGGCCGGCCGGGACGACCCGAGCGCCGAGCCTCTTCATCGATTCGACCTTGAGCAAATTCGCGTTCTCGGGTACGAAGACGGTGGCAGCAATCCCGAACGCGGCGGCGGCGTAGGCGACGCCCTGGCCGTGGTTGCCCGCGGAAGCCGTGATGACGCCGGCCCGCCGGTCGGCGGCGCTCATCCGGATGAGCTTGTTGAGGGCTCCCCTCACCTTGAAGGAGCGGGTTGGTTGGATCGACTCGATCTTGAGGAAGACCTGACAACCGGCTTTCACTGTGAGCGCGCGCGACTGCTGAAGGGGAGTGGCTGGAAGGTACGGGTTGAGGGAGCGGGCGGCTTCTTCGACCAACTCGGGCCGGATTCCAGCCTCCGTGCCCACTTCCATGTCGCCCCAATCTTAGGTAGGCGCTAGGGACGGGCGGCTAACATCGGGGCTGCCAGCCATGACATCAGATGAGCGATACGCAGAACTGGTCAAGGCCTACCTGATTCAACCTGGAGTGAGCCAGGAGGGCAGAGGCTTCGGTGCATCCTCACTCAGGGTGGGTGGCAGGATCTTTGCGATGCTCTCCTCCAGCGGCCAGTTCGTGGTCAAGCTCCCAGGGCGGCGGGTGAAGGAGTTGATCGCGTCCGGGGACGGCGACCGCTTCGATCCTCGAGGCGGCCGGCCGCTGAAGGAGTGGTTGGCGCTGCGGGACTCCTCGAGCCAGGACTGGGACGCCCTGACGCGCGAAGCGCTGGAGTTCGTGCGCTCCAACAGCAGCTAATCGCTTGGACCGCCTGCGACCGGTTCTACCGAGCGGACTAGCATCGGGATCATGAACGATCGAGAGCGCAGCCTGGCTGCCGTCGAGCGAGAGAGCTCGCGGGTGGCGAACAGGGAGCGCAAGCTGCGCGGTCCGCGGGTGGTGGTCGACAATCCCGGACTCAAGGCGCAGGCTCTGCGACTGGCTCAGCGCAGGCGGGGCGGCCCCGCAAAGAGCGGCTGAGCCGGCAGGCTGCAGCCTGCCGGCACGTACAGTCGTGTCAGGAATGCCGCAAAGACGTGTTCGCCGCGCCATCTTCCCGGCCGCCGGGCTTGGTACCCGCTTCCTCCCCATCACCAAAGCCCAGCCCAAGGAGATGCTGCCGCTGGTCGACAAACCGACCATCCAGTACGGCGTGGAGGAGGCGATCGCGTCAGGCATCGAGCAGGTGATCATGGTCACCGGGGGTGGCAAGCGGGCGATAGTGGATCACTTCGATCGCTCGTTGGATCTCGAGTTCTATTTGCGAGAGCGCGACCGGGCTGATCTGCTCCAGATTCTGGCGGAGGTCGACGCGCTGAGCGACCGGGTGGACCTCAACTACGTGCAGCAGCGGCAGCCGTTGGGCCTTGGTCATGCCGTGTGGACTGCTCGCCGCCTCGTCGAGGGCGAGGCGTGCGCTGTGCTTTTGGCCGATGACGTCATCTTGGGCACGGTGCCAGTTCTGAAGCAGCTCATCGACGCGCACGTCGAGACCGGCGCCACGGTTTTGGCGGTCCGCCGGGTCGCTCCTGACGAAGTCAGCCGCTATGGCATCGTCGCCACCGGCGCCAGGAACGGCCGGCTCCACGAGGTGCTCGACACTGTCGAGAAGCCGCCGCTGAAGGAGGCGCCGAGCGACCTCGCGATTTTCGGCCGCTATGTGCTGACACCTGAGGTCCTGACCGCGCTCGACTCGACCGATCCGGGCGCCGGCAGGGAGATTCAGCTCACCGACGCGATCAAGAGCACAATCGCCGGCGGCCGCGTCGTCGCTGTGGAGTTTGAAGGTGAGTACTACGACACCGGGACCATCGCCGGATATCTGAAGTCCAACCTCGCCCTGGCGCTCCAGCGCGACGACCTTCGCGAGGAGATGCTGGCAGTCATCCGGGAGCTGGTCAGCAGCGCCGAAGTCCGAGCCTAGCCGGCGAGGGCCGCTCGTATACTCCGGCTTACGCCCGGGCTCCGTGGGGGCCGCTCGCTGGATCGATGACATGGCAGTTTCAGGACGAAGACGACCCGACGACGACCGGACCGTGCGCTTCGAGACGGCTGAGAAGGATTTCGAAGTGGAGGTCGAGCGCACGCTCAACAAGTGGTGCGTCTCTGTCTATCAGCTCCCTGAGCGGAATGTTCTGGCCCAGGACTTCTTTCCCGAGCGCTGGAAGGCGCTGGCCCGAGCTCAGGACTTCCTGCGCTTGCTGAACCAGCGCAAGGGCCGCGAGGAAGAGGAAGCGCGCGACGACGACTAGCCTGGCGCAGACTCTGGTTGCCTAGAGTCGGCGTGCTTTGAACCGCTCTTTCCTCATTCGCGAATGGGGCGCTGTCACTTTTGTGGTGACAGTTCTGATCGGCCTCATAGTGGTGCCGCTGGCGCTCTACTTCGGCAATCAATCAGGCGCCGGCTCGGCTCCGGCGCCCACGCCAAGCGTCACGGCCTCGGCTTCGCCACCGGTGGCTGCCTCACCGGCAGCCTCGGCTCGACCCAGCGCCTCGCCAACTCCCTAGACCCGAAGCTCCTTCTCCGGCGTTGTCTTTACAGGATGATGATGGCGAGAATGGCGGATCAGCGGGTGATCGGGAAGGTCGGTCGGGTGACCGGCACCGTCGGGCCCGGCCGCCTGGGCGAGGTCATGATCGAAGTTCGCGGTGGCAGCGAAGCGTTCAACGCGTACCCGGCTGAGCCGGACCAGATCATCGCCCGGGGCAGCCGCGTGGTCATAGTTGAGCATCTGCCCCCACGCACGGTGATCGTCAGCCCGGTCTAGAGGGGCAAGGAGGAAGCTAGTGCAGTTTTTCATCGGTTCGGTCGTCGGTCTCGTCGTCGGCGCAGTAGTAGTGGCCCTGATCCTGCTCTTCATCCTGTTCCGGCTCATGTGGCGGGTGGCCGAGCCGAATGAGGCACTGATCATCTCAGGTCTCCGCCACGGAGGCGGATCGGAACAGAACCTTGGTTTCAAGATAGTCACGGGCAAGGGCACGCTGGTGGTGCCGGGCGTGCAGGCAGTGCGCCGGCTCTCGCTCGATCTGCATGAGACCGAGCTGCAGATCGACTGTGTGACGCACCAGGGCATCCCGCTCAAGATCCGCGGTGTGGTCATCTACAAGGTCGGCGACGACATGGTTTCAATCGCGAACGCGGCGCGGCGCTTCCTGGACCAGCAGAACCAGATGGACCAGAAGGTTCACAACCTGTTCGCCGGCCACCTGCGCGCGATCGTGGGCAACATGACAGTCGAAGACATGATCCGGGACCGGGAGAAGCTGACCGGCCTCGCCCGCGAGCATGTCGGGACGGAGATGGAAAAGCTGGGTCTGATTGTCGATTCGACGCAGGTGCAGGAGATCATCGACCCCACCGGCTACATCGAGAACCTTGCCCAGCCGCACGCGTGGGCGGTGGCCCGAGAAGCTCGCATCGCCAAAGCCCAGGCCGACCGAGACGCGACCGAAAAGGAGCAGGAGGCGGAGGCGATCAAAGCCCAGGCTCGGCGCGACGCACAGATGAAGCAGGCAGGCTACCAGGCCGAGGTGGACCAGGTTTCCGCCCAGGCCCGTCAGGCGGGCCCGCTCTCCGATGCGACTGCCCGGCAGAAGGTGGTGGTCGAGGAGACGAAGGTCGCCGAGCTGGAGGCGCAGCGGGTCGAGCAGCAGCTCCAGGTGCAGGTACGCAAGCCGGCCGACGCCAGGGCCTACGAGCAGGTGACGCTGGCGGGAGCGGAACGAGAGTCGCACATCGCCCAGGCCCAGGGCCGAGCCCGCGAAGTGGAGCTGCAGGCCGCGGCCGATGCCAGCAAGGTCAAGCTCCAGGCAGGCGCGGAGGCTGAGCGGGTGAAGCTGCAGGCGGGTGCCAATTCGGAGCAGACCCGGATGCTGGGCATCGCCGAGGCGGATGCGACGCGGGCCAAGGGCTTGGCCGAAGGCGATGCGATCAAGGCCCGAGGCATGGCTGAGGCCGACGCGATCAAGGCCCGGGCGGACGCTCTGGCCAGCAACCAGGATGCGGTCATCGGCCAGCAGCTGGCCGAGAAATGGCCTGCCATCGTGGAAGCGGCGGCGAAGCCGTTCGGGGACATCGACCAGCTGATCGTGCTGAACGGCGCGCAGGGCATCTCAGACACGCTGGCGCAGGCGTTGAGCCAGGGCGCCACCGGCCTGAAGCTGGCGCGCAACCTGCTCAGCGGGGGCAGGTCTGAACCTGGCGGCGAATCGTCGCCGAGCAACGGCCAGGGTGTCCAACCGCCACCCGAAGAGCCGCCCCGCCGTTAGTGTCCCGCGACACTGGTTGAGGTTCAACTGATGGCCGGCGGCTTCCTCCGCTCCCTCTTCGCCGGCGAGCCTGAAGGCAAGGCGCCCGATCCGCTGGCAGCGCTCGACAGTATCTGCGAGGCGCAGCTGGAGCTGCGCCAGCAGATCCGCCAGGCGGTGGCCGAGGTGGTCGCTGCCCGGACTCGACTCGAGATGCACGGCCGCCACCTGGACGCCGAGGTGGCCCGGGAGGGGACGCGGCCCCGCTCCCACCTCGTTGCCGACCCGGATGCCGACCACTTGGGAGAGGCCGCCTCGCGGCGAGTGACCATCGCTCAGCAGGCTGCTCGCGTGCGGGCCGAAGCTGGACAGCTGGCGGACGACGAAGAGCGCCTCCGCCAGGCCGGCCGGCGCCTCGATGCTGAGATCGATCGATTCCGGACCGACCTGCACCTACTCCGCGCTCGGCTCGGCTCGGCCCAGGCGCGGGCTCGGGCGGGACAGGCAGGCGCAGCCCTGGCCGGGGACGAAGGAGCCGTGCAGGTGGAACTGGTGAGAGCTCGAGCTGAGCTGGCGGCGGTCCAGACGCATGCCGACGGTCTGGAGAGGCTCCTCGCAGGCCGCTCGCCCGGAGGCCGGATCGGCGCCGAGGACCCGTTCCTGCGCGAGCTTCAACTGAGTTCGGCGGAGTTCGAAGCGGCGGCCGAGCTGGCGCGCCACCGGGGCCTGAACGCTCCCGCAGCTGACGCCGTCGCGGATGAGCCGCCCAGCAGCCAGGATTCGCCCCGCTGAGCGGCCGGCCGCCCGACGCCGGGCTGTTACCGCAGTGGGGCGTCAACTTCAGCCCGCGCCACGCCGCCCACGTGGGGCTTGACGCGCCGGCCGCTTTCCAAGCCCTCCTGACAGCAGGCTTTCGTGGCTTCCGACTGAGCTGCTTCTGGGATGAGGTGGCAGGCGGCCGCTCAGAGCTGGAGGTGTACCTGGATGCGGCAGCCGCCGCCGGGGCCCGGGTGCTGCTCACGGTCGGCATGAAGGGCATGCGCTGGCCCGAGTTCTATGTCCCAGACGGGCGCGAGCAGGAAGCGGTGCTCGAATTCGTGGCGCAGTCGGTGCGCCGTCATCGCACTCATCCGGCGGTGGCGGCGTGGCAGGTCGAGAACGAGCCGCGCAACCGCTCAGGGCCGGAGAACGCCCTGGTCGAGCTCGGGCTGCTCAGAGCTGAGCTGGCGATCGTGCGCGAGCTAGACTCCCGGCCGGTCGTGCTGAACTGCTTTCGCCACTTCACTCTGCGCAGCGAGTGGGCGTCCCGGCCATCACGCTGGCGGAGTGCCCAAGCGCAGCTGCTGCCGCTGCTGCTGCCTGGTGACGTGCTGGGGCTCGACGTTTACACAGATATGCCGGGCAGCCGGGCCCGACCCACCTGGCCCTGGGAGGCGGCCTGGCTTCGGCGGCGCGTCCAGCGGGCCGGCCGCCGGGCGTGGGTGATCGAGGCGCAGGCCGAGCCCTGGGGTGAGGCCGGCCACGACCCGGGGCGCCTGCCTGTCTTGGCCCGCCGCTTGGCGCAGCTGCGATTTGAGACAGTGGTGCTCTGGGGTGCCGAACACTGGCTGCTGCGAAAAGAGGACGGCGATGACAGGTGGTGGCAGGCCGCGGTCAGCCTATTGAACGGTCCGGCGGCTCCGGACTAGGCAGCTCGCGAGCTCTTGGGATCCACTGCAGCGTCGTTTCAGGCCACCAGGAGGTCCTCACCGTTGCTGCTGGTGATGTCTGCCAGCCGCAGCGTGAGCTCCGCGAGCGTGGCGTCGGAGTGGAGCACGCCAACCTCGATCGACTCGCTGAGGCGCAGGTGGGCCACCTCCGCGCAGTCCCGGAGGAAGGGGAAGACCACAGGCCGCACCAGGTTGAGCAGGTAGTCTGGCTCCGGCCTGACCAGCGCTCCGTCCTCGGCGGCAGGGGCGCTCCCGTGGAAGGCGATGATCACCACCTCGTCGCTGAGGGCGACCGGGTCCCGCCAGCCATGATCCGCCGCCGATGTCGCCGCCAGCATGTGCAGTCTGTGCATCAACCTCGCCATGGGCCGGGCAGGCCCTTCGATCCAGAGCGGGACATCCCGCAGCGGAGAGAACAGTCCCTGCTCGGGATAGCGGGCGGAGAAGCCCAACTCCTCGACGCCCGAGAACGGCGCCGGCACCCGCAGCGTCAGCGAAGGCAACGGAAAGTGGGTGGCCATGGCTGATTAATGCATGAATGGCGTGAAGCTGCCAAGTACACAGGAGGCTGACAATGTCGCTGTGAGCCTGGCCGGGGTGCGCGTGCTGGATCTGACCCGCCTCCTGCCCGGCGGCTTCTGCAGCCTGCTCCTCGCTGAGCAGGGCGCCGAGGTGACGAAGCTGGAGGCCCCAGAAGGTGACCCTCTCCGCCGCTATCCGCCGGTCGTCGACGGCCAGAGCGTGCTCTTCGACGCGATCTCTGCCGGCAAGCGCAGCGCCGTGCTGGACCTGAAAGCGGAAGCCGGGCGCGAGGCCCTGCTGCGTCTGGCCGCTCACAGCGACGTGTTGCTGGAGGGGAACCGGCCAGGAACCCTCGAGCGCCTGGGGTTGGGCTGGCCGGTACTGAGGGCAGCCAATCCTCGGCTGATCCTATGCTCGCTCACGGGTTACGGGCAAACCGGCAAGTTGGCGGCCCGGGCCGGGCACGACCTCAACTACGTGGCCCTGGCCGGGGTCCTGGCCCTGAACCGGCCGCGGGGCGGAGAACCTCATCCGCTCAGTGTGCAGGTGGCGGATCTGGGCGGCGCGCAGATGGCCGCCTTCCACATCGCGGTCGCCCTCTACGACGTTGCCCGGGGCGGCGCCGGTAGGCACCTGGACGTGAGCCTGGCCCGGACGGCGCACCGCTGGCTGGAGCTGACGGCGGCCGAGCAGGCCGCGGCGCCCAGCGAGCTGGCGCCTCAGCTGAGCGGCCGCTATGCCTGTTATGACGTCTACGCCTGCCGCGACGGTGGCTTTCTCTCCCTGGCGGCGCTGGAGCCGAAGTTCTGGGCCAACCTCTGCCGGGCGCTCGGCCGCCCTGATTTGACACGGCGGCAGTTCCAGCCCGACCAGGCGGCACTGCGGCAGGAGCTGCAGGCCATCTTCGGAGCCAGAGGACGCGATGAGTGGGCCCAACGGCTGGCCGGTGAGGACGTCTGCTGCGAGCCGGTGCTGGAGCTGTCTCAAGTCAGGTCAGGCGTCCAGTGGCCTGCCCGGTCGCCTCGGCGGCCGGCGCCCCGATTGGGGGAGCACACCGCTGAGGTGCTGGCAGAGGTAGGGCTCGGCAGCGGCGCGACAGGCGGTGTCGGGGGCCCTGGGCTCGGCTAGGCCAGGCCGGCAGCGACCTGCGACCAGACCCTGTCGACCTCGGCCGGCAGCCGGTCCAGCGGGCCCGAGTTGTCGATGACGTAGGGCGTCAACCGTCGCTTCTCCTCGATCGGCAGCTGGGCAGCTATGCGCGCCTCAGCGTCGGCCGGAGCCATGCCGCGCTGCTCGACCAGGCGCTGGAGTTGAGCGGCACGCGGCGCGTAGACCACCATGACGGCGCTGAACCCCTCGGCTCCTCGCGCCTCGTAGAGCAAGGGGATGGACTGCACAACCATCGGCTCGCCACGGTCGGCCAGCTCGCGCTGCCGCTCAGCCATCCAGGCCCGGACCCGAGGGTGGACTATGGCATTGAGCCGCGCCAGCCGGTCGGGATCGCCAAAAGCCAAGGCAGCCAGCCGCTGGCGGTCCAAGTCTCCAGTCTCTGTCAAGATCTCGCTGCCGAACTCTTTGACGAGCTCCGCCAACCCCTCGCTGCCGGCTGCCTGGACGGCGCGGGCGGCCTCATCGGCGTCGATGACGGGCAGACCCCGACGAACCAGCAGCTCGGCGGCTGCGCTCTTGCCCGTGCCGATTCCGCCGGTCAGTCCCACCAGCTTCATGCCACCGCGACTCTAGCCCGCCCTGGGCAACTGTGAGTGGTGATCGGTTCCCTACGATGTGGCTCGATGAGTGAGGAGGAGAAGCTTGACGCCATAGTGGTGGGCGCCGGCCCCGCCGGTATCGCGGCAGCGATCACCATGGCCAAAGCCGGTCTCCAGGTGGCTCTGATCGAGAAGGGCGCCAAACCGGGTTCTAAGAACGTCATGGGCGGCATTCTCTACACGCACTTCCTGGAGGCAGTGGTCGGCGAGAGGTGGCAACAAGCACCGCTGGAGCGGCCCATCATCGAAGAGCAGCGCTGGCTGATGACCGAGGAGGCCGCCATCCGACTGGTCGGCTACAAGAACCTTCGCAACCGCGCCCACCCGCACTCCTTCTCGGTCTTGAGGGCCCGCTTCGACGCCTGGTTCGCCGCCCAGGCGGAGGAGGCCGGCGCTTTCCTGTTGCCCGAGACGGTGGTTGAACAGCTGGTGGTCGAGAACGGCCGCGTGGTCGGGGTGAAGACCGCGACGGAGGAGCTGCGGGCCGACGTGACAGTGGTTTGCGAGGGCGTCGGGCTGGGCAGCAAGCTGCTGGAGCGCGCCGGCCTGAAGAAGCCGCTGCGGGCGAATCAGGTGGCCATGGCTGTGAAGGAGGTGATCAGCCTCGATCCCGGGTTGATCGAATCGCGCTTCAACTGCGAACCCGGCGAAGGAGCTTCCATCGAGTGCTACGGCGACGCCACCCGCGGCCTCTCCGGCTTCATGTTCATCTACACCAACCGGGACACCCTGAGCGTCGGCGGGGGAGCCCTCCTGAGCGAGATGAGCGACACCCGGCTGAGCCGGGCGGAACTGGCCGAGCGCGCGCCAAATGCGGTCCTGGAGCACTTCAAGTCGCACCCGGCGATCCGACCTCTCCTGGCCGGAGGCGAGACTGTCGAGTTCCTGGCCAAAATGATCCCGGAGGGCGGCCATCGCGCCATTCCCAAGCTCTACGGTGACGGTTACGTCGTCTGCGGGGATGCCGCCATGCTCTCAAATCCAGTGCACCGAGAGGGCTCGAACCTGGCGATGGAGTCAGGCCGGCTGGCCGGCGAGACAATCATTCACGCCAAGGAGAAGGGCGAGTTCAGCGCGTCCTCGCTGCGCGAGTACAAGGGCAAGCTCGACCAGAGCTGGATCATGGCCGACATGCGCAAGTACGACAAGGCGGTGCCTTTGCTCGAGCACAACCCGCGTCTGCTCGGCAGGTACCCAGGCATCATGGACAGTGCGCTGGATGAGTTCTTCCGGGTCGACGGCGTCTCCAAGTGGGAGAAGCAGCGCCGCATCAGCAAGATGGTCCGCAAAGAGGGGGGCCTGCGCCTGATCCGCGACAGCGTGAAGGCGGGCCTCACCCTCTACCGGCCCTTCCGCCGCTAAGGTAACCGACCTCAGCCGACTGGGCGGGCGCGCACCTGGAGGCGGTGGTAGCCGGAGGCGCCATTGGGGAAGCTGGGAGCCTCCTGGCTGGTCTGCACCTCTCCGGAACCGTCCCGCGCCCGCACCACCAGCGTGTAGGCCCCTTCTTGGGCCGGCCGCCAGGTGGCCCGCCAGCGGGTCCAGGTCAGCTCGGAGAGCGGCGCTTCCAGCTCGGCCGGATGCCAGCTGCGGCCCCCATCCGCACTCCACTCCACCGCGTGCACGCCCCGCACCCCGGCGAAGGCGACTCCAGCCAGCTGCACAGGGCTGAGCAGGGAGGAGCCGAGCAGGGGCACGTCGAAGCGGGCGGTGGTCTTGACTATGGCCTCGCGGTCCCAGCCCTGCTCCTCCCAGTAGCCGCCCTGGGGCGTGCTGGTGAGCTCGATCTCCTTGAGCCATTTGGGCCCCTTCATGCCGTAGCGGCCGGGGATCAGGACCCGGGCCGGAAAGCCGTGCTCGACCGGCAGAGGCTGGTCGTTGAGCTGCAGGGCGATCAGAATCCTGGGGTCGGCCAGCACCAGGTTGAGCGGCAGACTCTCGCTGAAGCCGTCCTCAGCTCGGTAGGTGACAGAGCGGGCGCCTGCCTTGGGTTCGGCCATGGTCAGCAGGTCGCGCAGCGGGATGCCTGTGAAGCGGCCGGTGCTCATCAGGTTGCCGCCCACCAGGTTGCTGACGCACTCCATGGTCACCACCTCTGGGCTCTGCGGCACGGCTCTCAGGTGGGCCAGATCAAGCTTCAGCTCCCGACCGACCTGGCCGAACAGGCGCAGAGACCAGCCTGACTCGACGACAACCGGGTCCCGCAGATTCTTCGAGACCCGGTAGAAGTCAGTTACAGGGGTGAGGGCGGGAACCGGCCCCGGCGGAGCGTCGCCCCCGGCAAGCGCGTGCAGCCACTCGGGCACTCGCAGGCCGCAGATCACGGCGAGACTGAGCACTGCCAATCCGGCGGGGAAAAGCAGGGCCACTCGGCGTCGCCCCAGGTCCACTTCGTCGAGGCCTTCACGGGGCTGCAGCAGCCGGTGCCAGAGCCAGTACCAAGCTGCCATGACCAGCGCCCAGGCGGCCGAGTTGATGGCCGCCAAGACAGTCAAACCGCCGCCGTTCGCGTCGGCCAAACTGAGCGCGGTGAGCGCCAGCCAGCCTGCCGCCGCCGCCACAAGACCCGGCCGCCACCGCGGTAGGTGCGCCTCCGCTGACGCAGCCGCCGCCCCCAGCGCCGCCAGCGCCAGCACCATCGCCACAAGCAGCCCGGCCTCTTCCAGCACCTTGCCCAGGTGCTGCAGGGTGTCGATGAGAAAACCGAATACAGCGCCGGGCAGCAGGCCCAGCAGCGGGCCTTGGAGGAGGTCCGGCACCGTCTTCAGGCCCACGCCCAAGGCGAGCAGCTCCATCAGGGCCACGGCCGCCAGACCGGCCAGCGCGCCGGCCGCGGCGCCTCGCCAGAAGACAATTGTCCGGCCGGACCTCATGGAGCAAGAATCTAGGCGACCAGCGCCGCAACCGCCCAGCCGCAGGTCGGCTGGCCCCTCCGACGGTCGACGAAAAGAACGGCCCTGCCCCCGTTTACCGCACGCTAGTGGCTACATGCCTGCAGAACCTCTCTGGCCCGAAGACCTCTATCACTTTCGCTGGATCGATCATCCCCGCCTGGACGCTGTGGGCAGCCGGGTCGCCTATCAGCTCAGCTGGGCGGACGCGGACCAGCAGGACTATCAAGGCTCCGTACTCGTTCGCAATCTTGACAGCGGCTCGGAGCTGACACTCGCCGGCTCCGGCGGGCGCGACCGCTTTCCCGAGTGGAGTCCTGACGGCTCCCGGCTGTGCTTTTCGGGCCGGCGCGACAGGCTTGACCAGCTCTATCTCGCGGACCTGACCGGCGGCCCTTCGCAGCGGCTGACGGATCTTCCCTTTGGTGTGCGGCAGGCACGCTGGTCACCCGACGGCAGCCGGCTGGCGTTTCTGGCGCCTGTCCTTGAGGATCCCGGCGCTGTGGTGCCCGACTCGCGGCCAGCGCCGGAGGAGCCGCGGCCGCCGGTGGCCAGGGTGATCCGGAGGCTGGACGACAAGCACGACGGCCACGGGTTCAACGACGGCCGCTACGTCCATCTCTTCGTCATCGCGGCGAAGCCGGAGGCCGCGCCGGAACAGCTGACCGGCGGCCACTGGTCGGTGGAGAGCTTCGACTGGTCGCCGGACGGACGGGCTCTGGCCTGCACGGGCAACGCTGAGCCGGAGGCCGATCTGGGGCGGGAGGCGCACCTCTATCGGGTGGGGCTCGACGGCAGCCGGCGACAGCTGGTGGGAGGCATGAAGGCCTCCACCTGCGCCTGGTCGCCTGACGGCGCCCTGATCGCCTTTCTCGCCCCGCTCGGCGAGGGCGCCGGCCGCCATGAGAGGGTCTGGGTGGCGCCGGCAGAGGGGGGCGAGCCGCGCTGTCTCACCGCCGAGTTCGACAGGGCCTGCGACGGCGGCGTGCTGAGCGACATGCGCGCCGGCCACGACGCGCGCCTGATCTGGTCTTTGGCGGCCGACCGGCTGCGCTTCATTGCCAGCGGCCCCGGCTGCGCAGAGATCTGGTCGGTCGATCTGAACGGCCAGGTGCAGCGGGAGGCCGCCGGCTCCGAGCGAGCGGTTTACGAGTTCGACAGCAGCGGCGAAGACCTGCTAGCGCTGTGCGCCATGGATCCCCTGTCACCTGGCGAGCTGAGCCTGGCCAGAGGCGGCGCGGAGCGGCGCTTGACCGATTGCAACCCGTGGCTCAGGGAACGCTGGCTCGCCGAGCCGAAGCAGCTGGCCTTCGAAGCCCAGGACGGCTGGGACCTCGAGGGTTGGCTGCTTCAGCCACCGGAAGGTACCGCTCAGCCCTGTCCGCTCGTTCTCCAGATCCACGGCGGACCGCACGCCCAGTACGGCTGGTCGTTCTTCCAAGAGTTCCAAGTCCTGGCCGGAGCCGGGCTGGCGGTTCTTTACCTCAACCCGCGCGGCTCGGACGGCTACGGCGAGGCTTTCAAGCGGGCGGTGGTCGGGGACTGGGCCGGCCGCGACGCGCTGGATCTCATGGCGGCCGTGGACCTAGCGCTGGAATCCGAGCCGGACTTGGATAGCAATCGGCTGGGGGTCGCGGGCGGCTCGTACGGGGGCTACATGACCAACTGGCTGATCGGCCAGACGCCCCGTTTTGGGGCGGCCGTCGCCATGCGGTCCATCTGCAATCTGGTCAGTGACTACGCTCAGAGTGAGATTGTCGCTTGGCACCAACAGGAGGTGGGGTCTCCGCCCTGGCCGGATCCGGAACCGCTCTGGCAGCGCTCGCCCATCCGGAGCGTGAATGACATTCAAACGCCGCTGCTCCTGCTGCACGGCGAGATGGACCTGCGCTGCCCAATCTCCCAGGCTGACGAGATGTTCGGCGCCCTGCGCTTGCTGGGCAAGCGGGTGGAGCTGGTCCGATTCCCGGGGGAGTCGCATGACCTCTCCCGTGCCGGTCGGCCGGATCGCAGAGTTGAGCGGTTGCGCCGCATCACCGGCTGGTTCCAGGGACACTTGCAGACGCCGGTACGGCGTTACGCTGCCGCTGAGAGGCTAAGGTCGGATTCACGAATCCAAGAAGGAGGCAGCGTTTAGATGGCGGTGGAGGTTTTCTCGCCCGACTGGGCGGCTCAATTCAAGGCCGAGGTGAACGGCAGCGAGGGCTACCGAAAGGCGGCCAAAGGTTGGAAGTGGACTGTCGGACTGGTGGTCGAGGCGGAGCCACAGAAGAACTTTCCCGAGGCTCGCGGCATAGTCATGGACCTCTTTGACGGTGAGGCGCGGGAGGTCCGGATCGGGACCGCTGACGACGCTCGCGCCTGCGACTTCGTCCTCACCTCCAGCTATTCGCGCTGGAAGGAAGTCGCCCAGAAGAAGCTCGACGCCACGCGCGGCATGCTCTCGGGCAAGATCAAGCTAAAGGGGGATCTGGCCACCATCGTTCGTTACACGAAGGCTTCCCAACAGCTGACCGAGGCCACCACCCGAGTCGACGTCGTGTGGCCGGACGGCAGCTGAGCCGCCCACAATGAGCCAGCGAGGGGGGCCGCGCCTCGCCGTCGTCGGGGCGGGCTCGATGGGCGCGCAGATCGCGCAGCAGGCGGCACTTTTCGGGCTTTCGGTCGCCCTGCAGGACATCTCAGAGGACCAGCTCGAGCGCGCCCGGCGCTCCAACCGTCAGCTCCTCGAGCGGCGGGTGGCCAAGGGCCGGCTGGACCCGGCCGCCATGGCGGCTGCCTGGGAGCGCGTCAGCACAACCACTGACCTGGCTCAGGCTGCATCAGGGGCTGACATCGTGCTGGAGGCTGTGACCGAGAAGCTGGGGGCCAAGCGGGAGATCTTCGGCCGGCTGGCCGCCTTCAGCAAACCTGAGGCCATCCTGGCCAGCAACTCATCCACCATGGGCATCTCCCAGCTGATCTCGCCGGCCTGCCGGCCCGAGCGCTGCTGCAACCTGCATTTCTTCTATCCGCCGTTGGTCATGGACCTGGTCGAGGTGGTCAAGGGGCCGCAAACCTCGGACGAAACCATTCAGCGCGCCACGCGGTTCGTGCGCGACATCGGCCGCACGCCGGTGCTGGTCAGAAGGGAGATCGCCGGCTTCGTGGTGAACCGCATCCTGCACATGGCGACCCAGGAGGCCTACCGCCTGCTGGACCTGGGCGTGGCCAGCGTTGAGGACATCGACACAGCCGTCGAGATGGGCTTGAGGTGGCCGCTCGGGCCCTTCCGGCTGGGCGATCTGACAGGCCTCGACGTCACCTACTGCGCGCGCCAGCACATGTACGAGACAACTGGCGATCCCCGCTACAAGCCCTCTGAGCAGCTGGCCGCCAAGGTCGCGGCGGGCGAGCTGGGCCGCAAGACCAATCAAGGCTGGTACTCCTATCCAAGCAAGGTAAAGCGATGATCAAGTCGATCTCTCATCTCGGGCTGGCGGTCAGGGACCTGGACGAGGCCATCCAGCTCTACGAGCAGGTCTTCGGAGTCAAGGTGACCCACCGCTGGGTGGCGGAGCAGGACAGGATGGAAGCTGCCGCATTCAAGATCGGCGAGGTGGAGATCGAGCTGATGCAGCCGCTGGGCGAAGATTCCCCGGTGGCCAGGTTCATCGACAAGCATGGTGAGGGCATGCATCACATCGCCTACAAGGTCGCGGATGTCGATAAGGCGTTGAGGGAGGCCAGGGCCAACGGCCTGGAAACCATCGACCAGGGACCGCGCCGAGGTGGTGATGGCAAGACGAAGATCGGCTTTCTCCACCCCCGCAGCACGCATGGCGTGCTGACGGAGCTCGAGCAGGATGCCGGCTGATTCAGACCAGCGACAGCTGCTGAACGATAGCGGGCTGCCGCTCCAGCCCGTGTACGACGCCAGCGACTGGACAGCACAGCTGCCGCCGCCAGGCGACTATCCGTTCACCCGCGGCATCCGGCAAGACATGTATCGCGGCCGCCATTGGACGATGCGTCAATACGCCGGCTTCGGCTCGGCAGCTGAATCGAACCGGCGCTACCGCTTCCTGCTCGAGCAGGGCCAGACAGGCCTTTCGGTCGCCTTTGATCTACCCACGCAGATCGGCTACGACTCCGACCACGTCATGGCGCACGGCGAGGTGGGCAAGGTCGGAGTCGCCATCGACAGCCTGCGCGACATGGAGGTGCTGCTGGAGGGACTGCCGCTGGAGCGGATCTCCACCTCCATGACCATCAACGCCACCGCCGCCCTGCTGCTGCTGCTCTATCAGCTGGTGGCGGAGAGCCAGGGCTGCCCGCCGGAGCGGATCACCGGCACAGTGCAAAACGACATCCTGAAGGAGTACGCCGCCCGCGGCACCTACATCTATCCACCGCAGGCATCGATGCGGCTGACCACCGACCTCTTCGCCTACTGCCGGCGGGAGCTGCCCAACTGGAACACCATCTCGATCTCGGGCTATCACATGCGGGAAGCGGGGGCGACAGCCGCCGAGGAGGTGGCCTTCACGCTGGCGGATGGCATCGCCTATGCCGAGGCAGCCGTCGCGGCTGGACTTGACGTGGACAGCTTCGCCCCTCGGCTGTCGTTCTTCTTCGCCTGCCACATGGACTTCTTCGAGGAGGCAGCCAAGTTCAGGGCGGCCCGCCGCATGTGGGCCCGGATCATGAAGGATCGCTTCGGGGCCCGGGATCCGCGCTCCTGGGCGCTGCGCTTTCACACTCAGACGGGCGGTGTCACGCTGACCGCCCAGCAGCCTCTCAACAATGTCGTTCGGACTTCGCTCGAGGCGCTGAGCGCCGTGTTGGGGGGGACCCAGTCGCTGCACACCAACAGCTACGACGAGGCCCTGGGGCTGCCCTCTCAGGCCGCCGCCGAGCTGGCGCTGCGCACTCAGCAGGTGATCGCCCACGAGACGGGCGTGCCGAAGGTGGTGGATCCGTTGGGCGGCTCCTACTACGTGGAGTCACTGACCGACCAGATCGAGGCCGAGGCGCATTCGCTGCTGGCCGACATCGATGAGAGGGGGGGCTCGGTGGCGGCAATCGAGAGCGGCTGGGTACAGCGCCGGATCGCCGAATCCGCCTACCGCTTCCAACAGCGCATCGAGAGCGGTGAACGCGTTGTGGTGGGAGTCAATCGGTTTGCCAAGAGCGGCGACGAGCTGGACGCGACGGAGATCACGAAGATAGGCCCGCAGCACCAGGCCGACCAGATCGAATCGCTCCGCTGCGTTCGCTCTGAACGCGACTCGGCGCAGGTGGAGCGCTGCTTGGCCCGCTTGGAAGCGGCCGCCAGGGGCAGCGAGAATCTCCTCTATCCGCTGAAGGAGGCGCTGGCCGTTTACGCCACCGTCGGCGAGTGCTGCGACCGCCTCCGCCACGTCTTCGGCGAGTACCAGCCGCCGGACGTCAGCTGATGGCCCGGGAGTCCAAACCGCCGGTTGATCGCATCAACCTCCTCCGGCAGCGAAAGTACGAGGCAGGGCACGGGGACGCCGACGCCTTTCGGCGGCAGCACGCCAAGGGCAAGCTGACAGCCCGCGAGCGCATTCAGCGCCTGGTCGATCGGAACTCGTTCGAGGAACTCGATCTCTTTGCTCGTCACCGCTCGCAGAGCCTGGGTCTGGGCGAGCGGCGACCGCCGGGCGACGGTGTCGTCACCGGGCTCGCCAGCGTCGGCGGCCGTGAGGTGCTGCTCTTCAGCCACGATGCGGCTGTGTTCGGCGGTTCGCTGGGCGAGGTGTTCGCCGAGAAGGTCTGCAAGGTGATGGACCTCGCCTACCGGAACCGGGTGCCGATCATCGGTATCAACGACTCGGGCGGCGCGCGCATCCAGGAGGGCGTCGTCTCGCTCGCCGGCTACGCCGAGATCTTCTGGCGCAACGTGCAATCGAGCGGCGTCATCCCGCAGCTGAGCCTGATCCTCGGGCCCTGCACCGGCGGCGCCGTGTACTCGCCAGCCATGACCGACTTCAACTTCATGGTCCACGGCGTCGGCTACATGTTCATCACCGGGCCAGAGGTGATCCGGGTCACGACCGGCGAGGTGGTCGACTTCGACGAGCTGGGCGGTGCCGAGGTCCACAACGCCATCTCAGGCGTGGCGCACTTCCTGGCCCAGAGCGAGGACGAGTGCCTGAGCCAGGTGCGCCGGCTGCTCTCCTTCCTGCCCCAGAACTGCGACGAGGCGCCGCCCCGGGCGGCGGCTGACGATCCCTGGGACCGTGCTGATCCCGCCCTGCGAACCCTTATCCCTGACAACCCGAAAGAGGCCTACGACTGCAAGGAGGTGATCACCCGGGTCGTGGACCAGGGCGACTTTCTCGAGGTGCAGCCCTTCCACGCCATGAACATGGTTGTCGGCTTCGGCCGCCTGGACGGCTATCCGGTCGGCGTCGTGGCCAACCAGTCGAAGGTCATGGCCGGGGCGCTGGACATCGACGGCTCGGTCAAGGCGGCGCGCTTTGTCCGCTTCTGCGACGCCTTCAACCTGCCGCTGGTCGTCTTCGAAGACGTGCCGGGCTTTCTGCCCGGCGTGCGCCAGGAACACGGCGGCATCATCCGCCACGGCGCCAAGCTGCTCTATGCCTTCAGCGAGGCGACGGTCCCCAAGCTCACGGTGATCACGCGCAAGGCGTACGGCGGCGCCTACTGCGTCATGTGCTCCAAGCACATCAGGGCCGACTACAATGTCGCCTGGCCCACCGCCGAGGTGGCGGTGATGGGACCGGAGGGAGCTGTGAACGTCATCTTCCGCCGCCAGTTGGAGTCGGCGGCTGATCCGGCGGCCCGCCGGGCGCAGCTGGTCAGCGATTACTCAGAGCAGTTCGCCAACCCCTACGTCGCTGCCGAGCGCGGCTACGTCGATGCAGTCATCGAGCCCCGCCAGACGCGCCCCGAGCTGATCCGGGCGCTGCGCCTGGCGCTGCGGAAGGAGCGCCCCCGCTCACCTCGCCGCCACGGCAACATCCCGCTCTAACGGGCAAGGGGAGGCGGGCCTCCCCTTCCAGATCCCCACCAGGTTTCTGCTGAACCTCCAGGGAGGCAGAGCCGACTGGTCCTGGTGAACCCGGCGTATGGCTTCGGTGCCGCACGTCGTGTACCGGCCGGGATGAACCCGGCCTTTCGACCTGACATCGCCAAGTCGGGGAGGGTTGCCTGCTGGCTCGTATCTTGAGACTTCCTGATCCGTGCAGGGCAGGGCCATCTCGAAGCCGACCGTTGAGTCTGAGTCCCGCTGCAACAGACGCCATATCAACATGTTGTGTTCGGCGGCTCGTCGACCTGGAAGCCTTCCAGCACCGTCCAGGCCGGACAATCCCGTCGGAGCAGCTCTAGATGTTGATCCCAGGCCGATGGTCCAAGCTGGGCCGGGTCACGAAGCCGTATCCCGCCATCGTGCAGTTCAAACCCCCAGCCAAAGCCGAGCACCGCGGCAACAATGGGGCGGATCACGGCACCTGGACAAAAGCAAAGGAAGCAGTCAGCCTGCCACTGGACGTGACCGTCTCTCGACGACATGGACGGCGCATCGAAGAAAGCTGGTCGGGGCCCAAAGTAGGCGAAAGGAATGCCTGAGCCAGAGAACATAGGCGGCTGGTCGACAGGTAGTCACCGCGGGCGTCATCGGGAGCTGCACTGCTCGTAATGATTTGGACCCAACCCATGATCGCCGCGTAGCCCTCGCCTTCGTACTCGACGCGGGCCTCGCCAACTGGGAAGCCAGCAGCTGGCGTGGTTAGTGTCCGGGCACGTGGTG